>NZ_FNRY01000001.1:1831299-2441732 GCF_900105715.1 Paramicrobacterium humi
CTCTTGAGATCGTGCTCGCCGTGCCACAGGGCCACGGGCTCGGCGTCTGCGAAGCGGATGGCGCGCTGCGCGTCACGCTCGTCGAGCGAGCCGGGGAAGGTGATGACGCCGATTCTCATCGTGCGTCGGCCTCTCGCACCGAGACGACGTCTTCGATGACGGAGTTCGAGAGGATCTCGCCCGCGATCGTCGCGACCTCCGCGATGACGGCGTCGTTCACTTCGTCGACCGTGATCTCGAAGCGCTTGCCGACGCGCACGCCCGTGACGTTCGCGTGGCCGAGGCGGGAGAGCGCGCCGTGAACGGCTTTGCCCTGCGGGTCGAGCAATTCGGCCTTCGGCATGACTTCAACGACGAGTGTGGGCACCGGGGGACTCCAAAACGAAACGCGCGACAAGGATGCTGCCAGTCTACTGTGCCCGCGGCGGCCAACTTTCGACGGATACCGCTGCCCGGAACCGGCGCATAGGCTCCCAGAGAGAGACCAGGAGGTATCGGTGAGGCATTCCGCGTTGACGCCCGTGTTCACGGCTCTGCGCTGGGCGCTGCACGTGCTGCTCATCGTGCTCATCGTGTTCGCGATGGTGCACGCCGTCGTCATCGCGTCGCCGCACGCGATCGCGGTGCATGTGCTCGGCACGGCGATGCTCGTCGTCTACCTCGGCGGAGCGGCCGTCACCCACGTGCGCGGCTTCACGGGGCGCCGCGTGAACATCGTGTCGTTCGCCTGGGTCGGCGTCCTCACCGCCCTGTGGATCGCCATGATGATGGTCACGGTGGATGCCGCGTACATCGTGTTCCCGCTCTTCTTCCTCTTCCTGCACCTGCTGCCGGCGACAATGGGCGTCGTCGCGATCGTGGTCTCGACGACGCTCACGATCGCCATGCTCGGCTTCCACTCGGGACAGAGCGTCGGCGGCGTCGTGGGACCCGTCATCGGGGCGGCGGTGGCCCTCGCGATCTCGGCGGGCTACGGAGCGCTGCACCGCGAGGCGACCGAGCGCGAGAAGCTCATCGCCGAGCTGCAGGCCACTCGCGGCGAGCTCGCCGTCGCGGAGCGCGAGGCCGGCGTTCTAGCCGAGCGCGACCGGCTCGCTCGCGAGATCCACGACACCGTCGCGCAGGGCCTGTCGAGCATCCAGCTGCTGCTGCACGCGGCAGAGCGGGTGGATGCCGCCCGGCCGGGTCTCGAGCAGATCCAGCTCGCGCGGCAGACCGCCGCCGACGCACTCGTCGACACGCGGCGCATCATCCGGGAGCTCACACCGCCCGCTCTCGACGAGCAGACGCTGCACGGAGCGCTGCGGCGACTGGCGGCATCCGCCGAACACACGATGCGCGCGGGCGGGCGCGCGACCGAAGTGCGCTTCCACCCGGTCGGCGACGTCCGTCAGCTGCCCATGGCCGTCGAGACGACCCTGCTGCGCGTGGCGCAGAGCGCGCTCGCCAACGTGCAGCAGCACGCCGACGCCGCGGTCGTCGACCTCACCCTCACGATCGACGACGACGCCGTGACGCTTGACGTCGTCGACGACGGAACCGGCTTCGATCCCGCGGGAGCGTTCGCGCGCCGCGGCCCCTCGTTCGGGCTCACGGCCATCCGGCGCCGCGTCACGGAGCTCGGTGGCTCCCTCATCGTCGAGTCCGCTCCCGGCGAGGGCACCGCGCTCGCCGCCACCATCCCCGCTCCCGAGGAGGACGACGCGTGATCCGACTGCTCATCGCCGATGACCATCCCGTCGTGCGGGCAGGCCTGCGCGCCCTGTTCGACACCGAGGACGACATGCAGGTCGTCGGTGAGGCCGCGACGGGAGACGAGGCCGTCGCCCGCGCGGCGGCCGGCGTCGACCTCGTGCTCATGGACCTGCAGTTCGGCGGCGGCGTGCAGGGCGTCGAGGCCACCCGCCGCATCCGCTCGGGCGACGATGCGCCGCGGGTGCTCGTGCTGACGAATTACGACACGGATGCCGACATCCTCGGCGCCGTCGAGGCCGGTGCCGCCGGCTACCTGCTCAAGGATGCGCCGCCCGCCGAGCTCATCACGGCGGTGCGCGCCGCCGCGGCGGGGGAGACCGCGCTCGCCCCGAGCGTCGCGGGGCGACTGGCCGCGCGCAAGGACGCGGCATCCGAATCCCTCAGCCTTCGGGAGGCCGAAGTGCTCGAGCTCGTCGCAGACGGCCTGTCGAACCGGCAGATCTCAAAGCAGCTGTTCCTCTCGGAGGCGACCGTGAAATCGCACCTCGTGCACATCTTCACGAAGCTCGGCGTCTCAAGCCGCACGCAAGCCGTCGCCGCCGCCCGCGAGAAGGGCTTCATTCGGGCGCAGTGAGAAGGCGGGCGGCCTCCGCGAGCACGGAGGGTGACGATGTGTTCGTCGGTGACCCGCTGACGCTGGCGCAGTGCCTTACCCCTGATTTCTGCAAAAGGCTTCGCCACGCCGGGAAGTGCGGCCGGGACGCGGCGTGTCGAGAGAATCTGCAGAAATTAGAGAACGGAACGCTCGGCGGTCGGGCTCACAGGGTGTGCAGGGTGCCGAGGGCTGCGACGACGTCGCGGTGCCAGCGCTCGGCAAGCGGGACGACTCCGCGGAACATGGCGGCGTCGTGCGTGGCTCCCTTGTATTCGACGACGCTCGCGTCGACGCCGCTCTCGCGCAGGGCCGTGCCGTACGCTGCGCCGTCGCCGCGCAGCACGTCGTACTCCGCCGTGAGCACCACGGCGGGAGGAAGGCCGCGGTGGTGGTCGGCGAGCAGCGGTGAAGCAGTCGCACGGTGGGCGAGGGAACGGTCTTTGAGGTAGGCGTTCGCGACGGCGACGAGCTCGCGCCGAGCCATCAGGAGAGGGATCTTCATCTCGCGGAGCGGCCGCTTGTCGATGTGCCCGCCTGTCAGGTCGAGGGCGGGCACCTCGAGCAGCTGCAGTGCGAGCGGATGCCACGCACGCGCCCGGTTGAGCAGCGTCACGGCGGCGGCGATGTTCCCACCCGACGAGGTACCGTTGACGGCGATGCGATCGGGGTCGACGCCGAGCTCGGCGGCGTTCTCGGCGAGCCAGTGCAGGGCCGCGTAGCCCTGCTCGACGGCCGCCGGGTAGCGGTGCTCGGGGGCGAGCGCGTAGTCGACGGCGACCGTGACGACGCCCGAGTCCGCCGTGCGGGATCGAAAGGCCGCGTCGATGCTCGTCCAGTCGAGGCCGCCGAGCTGGAACGAGCCGCCGAAGAACGCGAGCACGGCGGGGCGAAGCCCGGCGGCATCCGTCAGTGGCCGGTATACGCGCACGCGCACCTCGAGGAAGCCGGGCACCTCGATCGTGTGATCCTCGGTCGGCACTTCCGGGCCGGGAACGCCGACGCGGCCGAACAGCTTGGTGTCCCACGCTTTCGCGTTGCGGCGCTGCCAGCCGGGCGTCTTGCGGCGGGCGGCGGCCTTGGCGCGCTGGGCGGCGTCGACCGGGTCGAGGGTGGCCGGGCGCCGCAGGGGAACGAGCTTCGACAGCGATCCGGTGACCATCGAGCGCGCCTGCACGATCATGTCGTGTCGGCGCGCTCGATACATCTCGTCGAAGTACGGATCCAGAGCCACAGCGAACCTCCCGTGCCCATTATGCGCACCGGAGGTCGCTGTCGCGCTAGGCGCGTGTGGTGACTGTGATGAGGTTGTTCCAGGGATCGTCGAAGCTCAGCGAGCGGCCGTCGTCGCGGGTCTGCACCTTGTGGTGGCGCAGTCGTTCGTCGAGGGCGCCGACGCCGTCCTTCTCGGGCAGCTCGATGTCGATGCGGCCGAGACCGAGCGCGGGCATGCGCGGGCCGGCGCCGCGGCTGTTCCACACGTTCATGGCCATGTGGTGGTGGTAGCCGCCGGCCGAGACAAACAGGGCCTGGTTGCCCATCGCCAGTGTCGCGTCGAAGCCGAGCGTGTCGACGTAGAACTCGCGCGCGGTCGTGGTGTCGCCGACCGAGAGGTGCACGTGGCCGACGACGGCGCCGCCGAGCGTGCTGTCGTTCGGGGTGGTCGCTGCGAGCTCGGTGAGGTGCTCGCGCAAGTACGCGTTCGGATCGAGGTAGAGGGTCGCCATCTCGACCTGACCGTGCACCCAGCTCCACTCGGTGCGATCGCGGTCCCAGTAGAGCTCGACGCCGTTGCCCTCGGGGTCGGTGAAGTAGAACGCCTGGCTCACGAGGTGGTCGGCGCTGCCCGTGAAGGTTCCCGGTTCGCTGCGGGCGACGGAGTAGAGCGCGGCCGCGAGCGCGGCCTGCGACTCGAACAGGATGGCCGTGTGGAACAGGCCGGCGGATCCGGATGCCGCATGCTGCAGTTCCGGCGCATGCTGCAGGATCACAACGGGGGTTCCCCCGCGGCCGAGCGTGACGGAGTCGTCTGCGGCGGACATCACCTGCAGGGTGATGGCGTCGCGATAGTAGGCGGTCATCGTGTCGAGATTCGCGACGAGCAGCGTCACCGGGCCCATCGCGGTGTCGGCGGCGAGCTTTGAGGAGGTATCGAGTGTTGTGGTCATGTCATCCTCAACAATACTTGTAGCGACAACATTCCCGCAAGGTCGTCAAGCCCTTTTCTGCGGCAGCCGGTCGACGTACGCTTCCGAGCACACGGATTCATCGCGCTGCACGAGGGAGGCACGGAATGAGCTGGGGAGCTGTGATCGTCAGGGTCGTGGTCGGAGGGCTGTTCGTCGGGCATGGGCTGCAGAAGCTGAATGGCTCGTTCAACGGGCCGGGCCTCGAAGGCACTGAGAAGATGATGGAGAGTCTCGAGATGGAGCCGGCGAAGACGAACGCGCTCGCCGTCTCGCTCGCCGAGACCGGCGCGGGCGCCGCCATCGTCGCCGGCGCCGCGACCCCGCTCGCCGCGGGCGGCCTCATCGCCTCGATGGTGACCGCCATTCGCAAAGTGCACGCGAAGAACGGCGTCTGGAACTCGAACGGCGGCTTCGAGTACAACGCGGTGCTCATCGCGGTGCTGACCGCGCTCGCCGCCGAGGGCCCGGGAAAGGCCTCGTTCGACGCGCTGTTCGGCAAGGCGCGCTGGGGCGCCAAGGGTGCGCTCACGGCCCTCGCGCTCGGAATCGGCGGTTCGATCGCCGCCGTCGAGATGGGGCGTCGCACGGCGGAGAAGAAGAGCGCCGAGTCCGGCGGCGACCTCGGCGGAACGGCCGAAGGCTAGGCGGTCATGCGCTCGAGAAGTTCGCGGTAGCGCGCGGACGTGCGCTCGACCACATCGGCCGGCAGCTCGGGCGGCGTGCCGGACATGTCCCAGTTCGCGCTCAACCAGTTGCGCACGATCTGCTTGTCGAAGCTCGCCATCCGCTTATCGGGTGTCGTTCCGGTTCGCCACGCCTCGGCGTCCCAGTAGCGTGACGAGTCGGGAGTGAGAACTTCATCGGCGAGCGTGATCTCGCCGGTCTCGGGGTCTCGGCCGAACTCGAACTTCGTGTCCGCAAGGATCAGGCCGCGCGTCTCGGCGATCGCCGCGGCATCGGCGTAGATCTTCAGGGCGAGATCGCGGATCGCGGCGGCGTCATCCTCGCCGACGAGTTCGACCGTGCGCTCGAACGAGATGTTCTCATCGTGCTCGCCCATGGGCGCCTTCCACGCGGGCGTGTAGATCGGCGCGGGCAGCCGATCGCCGTTGTTGAGCCCCTCCGGAAGCGGGATGCCGCAGACGCTGCGGCTCTCCTGGTATTCCTTCCATCCCGACCCGGTCAGGTAGCCGCGCACGACGGCCTCGACAGGAAACATGTCGAGCTTCTTCACGAGCATCGAACGAGCGGCGACATCGTCGGGCAGGGCCGCACGGCCGCGGCCGCCCTCCGCATGGCTCGCGACAAGGTGATTGGGCACGTCGAGCTCGTCGAACCACCAGAGGCTGAGCTGCGTGAGGATCTCACCCTTTCCCGGGATGCCGGGAGAGAGCACGAAGTCGAAGGCGCTCACGCGATCGCTCGCGACGACGAGCATCGCGTCTCCCGCGCCGGCGACGTCGGTCAAGACGTCGGCGGGCTCGTACAGATCGCGCACCTTTCCCGAGTAGAGGTGGATCCAGCCGGCCGGGTTCTCTTGCGCGCTCACCCATCCATTATCGGCCATCGCCGATTTCCCAGACCGGAGCATTACGGTCAACGCCTATGAGGGGGACGAGCGAGACCGTTGACGAGTTTCCCGTCGACCACACGCGGCGAGCCCCGTTCTGGCTGGCGCCCACGATCACGGTTGCGGCCACCGTCGCTGTCAACGGTCTGCTGCTTCCGCTGTGGATCCTTCTCATGCTGGCAAGCGCGCGCTTCGACTCGAGCGGCCAGGGCGGCCCGTTCCGTTCCTGCACGGCGGACTCGGCGATGTGCAGCGGGCCGTCCTTCGGCTGGATCGCCCTCGTGATCGCGGCGCTCGCGGGCGGCGCGCTGCTCGCCGCTGTAATCGCCGCCCGGCTGACGGCGCGATTCACGCGAACGAGCGTGGGCGTGAAGAGCACCGCCGCGTGGAGCCTTCCGCTTGTTCTCCTTCCCGCCCTTGCACTCGCCGGCATCGGCATCATCGAGTCGCTGAGCGGCGCCTGACACGCGCGGGATGCGCTTCCGCTTTGAGCGCGAGCGGCCGCGAGCGTATATTCCACCTGGAATAGTTGAAGAGGAGTATGCATGACTGACGCTCCGTCGCCCATGACCGTCGCCGTGCTCGGCTACCTCGCCGAACGGCCCATGCACCCGTACGAGATCTGCCAGGTGGCCGTCCATCGCGGTGAGGACAGTCTCGTGAAGATCAGCCCCGGCTCGGTCTACCGGGCCGTCTATCGCCTCGCCGAAGACGGCTGCGCACGCGCCCTCGACACCGAGCGCGAGGGAGCGCGCCCCGAGCGGACCCCCTTTGAGATCACCGACGCCGGACGTCGTCTCCTCGCCGACAGCGTTGCCGCGATGCTCGGCACTGTCGCTCCCGAATTCCCGGCATTCCCGCTCGCCCTCGCCGAATGCCACACGCTGCCGCTCGATCGCGTGATCGAGCTCCTCGAGTCGCGCACGACGGAGCTGCAGCGCCTCCTCGACGACGTCGGGCAAGCCCAGGCCACCGCCCGCGAGGGACAGGTCCCCACCATGTACCTGCTTCAGCACTCCCACGAGCGCGCGAGACTGCTCGCGGAGATCGGATGGCTCGAGAACCTCATCCGCGAGCTGCGGGACGGCTCGATCCCGTGGCGGGACGAGCGGGACACCGATACGCGGGAAGCCGCATACGAAAGGGCGCGCAGCGTTGTCATCACGAACTGAGTCCACTCGCAGGCGAGACGACGTCGCCAGGCCGTGGCCCGCCCTCTGGGCGCTCGTCATCGGCTTCTTCATGATCCTGATCGACACGACGATCGTCTCTGTCGCGAACCCCGCGATCATCGAGGGCCTCGACACGTCGATCGACGACGTTCTGTGGGTCACGAGCGCCTACCTTCTCGCCTACGCCGTTCCGCTGCTCATCACCGGGCGGCTCGGCGACCGCTTCGGGCCCAAGCGCCTCTACCTCGCCGGTCTCGTCATCTTCACCCTGTCCTCCGCGGCATGCGGGTTCTCGACGCACATCTCGGCGCTCATCATCGCGCGCGTGTTCCAGGGCCTCGGCGCATCCATGATGACGCCGCAGACGATGGCAGTGATCACGCGCATCTTCGCGCCCGACAAGCGCGGCGCCGCGATGGGACTCTGGGGAGCGACAGCCGGCGTCGCGACGCTCGTCGGACCGATCCTCGGCGGCCTGCTCGTCGACGGACTCGGCTGGGAGTGGATCTTCTTCATCAACCTGCCCATCGGCGTCGTCGCCTTCATCATGGCGTGGCGGCTCGTCCCGGCGCTCACGACGCACGCGCACAAGTTCGACATCCTCGGCGTCGTCCTGAGCGCCGTCGGCATGTTCCTCCTCGTGTTCGGCATCCAGGAGGGGCAGAGCTACGAGTGGGGCCAGATCTGGGGGCCGATCTCCGTCTGGTCGCTCATCATCGCGGGCGCCGTCGTGCTCGCCGCCTTCGTCGTGTGGCAACGGCTCACGCGCGGCGAGGCGCTGCTGCCGCTCGAGCTGTTCCGCGACCGCAACTTCTCGCTCGGCAACACGGTCATCACGACCGTGGGCTTCGCGATCACGAGCATGAGCCTCCCGCTCATCTTCTACCTGCAGATGGTTCGGGGACTCACACCGACCGAATCGGCGCTCATGATGGTGCCGATGGCCGTCCTCTCGGGTGTGCTCGCTCCGTTCGTCGGCCGGCTCATCGACCACATCAACCCGCGGTTCGTCGCGACCGCCGGGATGGCGCTGTGCGCCGTCGCCCTCGTCTGGTACTCGTTCGTGCTCACGCCCGATCAGCCGATCGGGTTGCTGCTGCTGCCGAGTGCCGTCATGGGCCTCGCCAACTCCGCGATGTGGGGTCCGCTCGCCACGATGACGACCCGCAACCTGCCGCAGGCCCTCGCCGGCGCCGGTTCGGGCGTCTACAACACGACGCGCCAGGTCGGGGCGGTCCTTGGCAGCGCCTCGATCGCGGTTCTGATGCAGGCGAGGCTCGCGAGCGAGCTTCCCGGTGGGTCGGATGCCGCGAACGGCGGGGAAGCCGCGAGCCTCAGCGGCGTGCTGCCCGACTTCCTGCACGCGGGCTTCAGCGCCGCGATGAGCCAGTCGCTGCTCCTGCCGGCCGCGGCCGCCCTCGTGGGCGCGATCGCGACCGTGTTCTTCGCAAAGCCCAAGCCCATCGCCGCCGAGTGGGGGCAGGAGAAGCCTCGTCCGGAGGCCTGACCGGCCGGTTGCCGTTGTCCGGGTGCCGCGCGGCGACTACCCTCGGAGCACACGACCGCACACGACCGCACACGGCCGACAGGGGGGACCGCGATGAGCGACGACACGAGCACCGGCGGTGCGAGGCGGTGGCTTGCGAGCATCAACTGGATCGCACTCGTGCTCGTCATCCTGGTGATCGTGTTCATGGTGCAGAACGCGCAGGAGACGAGCGTGGCGATCCTGTGGGTGACGGTGCGCTGGCCGCTGTGGCTCGCAATGGCGATCGTCTTCGTGCTCTCGTTCGCCGCCGGCTACCTCGCTCGCGGCCGGCGCTTCAAACGCCAGCGCAAGGCCATGAGATGACGCGCGGTCAGGCCTGCAGCGGGCGGGCGACCTCGAGGTGGCCGCGCTCGATGAGCCACCGGATGGACTCGAGCACCGCCTGCTCGGGCTCGTACCGCGGCGCGTAGCCCAGCATCGTCTTCGCCTTCTCGATCGTGAGCACGTGGCTGCGGTGAAGATGTTGCCAGCTCGCCTCGGCGTGCTCGGGCGTCGTGAGCTCGCGATACCGAGCCCACGTCACGGTCTCGATGGTCGGAGTCTCGCCGAACCAGCTCGAGGCGATCGCGAGGTAGCCGCGCACGGTCAACGCGGTCGGCGCGACGATGTTGAAGTCCTCGCCGGCGGCGGCATCCGGATTCTCAATCGCGCGCTCGAACGCCTGGGCGACGTCGTCGGCATGAACGTGATGCATCGTCTCCGTGCCGCTGCCTGGAACGAAGATCGGTTCGCCGGCGGAGAGCGCCGCCCACACGTGCGGGTCGAAGTTGCCGAGCGGGCCGACCGGGTGCCAGCCAGGGCCGACGATGTGCCCCGGATGGATCGACGTCGTGACGAGGCCACCGGACGCCGTCTCCTCGGCGAGCAGCTGCGCGATGCGCGCCTTCTCGATGCCGTACTCGCCGAACGGCGGCTCCGCCGAATCGGAGCCCTCCGCGATGGGAAGCTTGCGGCTTGCGCCGTAGCGCCAGATCGACCCGCAGTGCAGCAGATGGTCGACCTTCCCGCGGAGCGTGTCGACGAGGGCGCAAGCGGACTCCTCGGTGAAGCAGACCAGGTCGACGACGACGTCGGGCTCCAGCGCGAGAACCGTCTCGCCGAAGCTGCCGCCGGCATCCTGTGCACGGCGGTCGGCGATCTTCTGGCGGACCTGCTGCCACTCGGGCCCATCCGTGTACGGGCGGCTCACGCCGCGCGTGACGTTCACGACATCATGACCGGCGTGCACGAGGCGGGGCACGAGGAAGCTGCCGATGTGGCCGCTGCCACCGATGACGACGATTCGCATGGGTTCAACCTACGACCCGGACCCGCAGCGCGGGAAGCCCGCCTAGTCTGCGACGCGTGCGGCGATGTCGCTGCGGTACTGGGCGCCCTCGAGTCCGATGAGCCCTATCGCGTCGTAGGCGCGCTCGCGCGCCTCGGCGAACGTCGTGCCGAGCGCGACGACGTTGAGCACGCGCCCGCCCGTCGCGATGAGCTCCTCGCCCGACAGCCTGGTCGCGGCGTGCGCGATGTGCACGCCCTCGACGCGCTCGGCGGCATCCAGCCCCGTGATCTTCCGACCGGTGATAGGCGTCGCCGGATAGTTCTCGCTCGCGAGCACGACAGTGATAGCCGTCGTCATGCCGAACTGGGGCCGGTCGGACTCGTCGAGCGTTCCCGTGGCCGCGGCGTGGAGCAGCTGCGAGAGCGGTGACGCGAGGCGCGGGAGCACGACCTGCGTCTCGGGGTCGCCGAAGCGCGCGTTGAACTCGATCACGCGGATGCCGCGATCCTCCGCGGAGTCCCGGCGGGAGGTCAGGATGAGGCCCGCGTAGAGGAGGCCGATGAACGGGGTCTGCTCCTCGGCGAGCTGGCTGATCACCGGCTGCGCGACGGTGCGGATGACCTCGTCGACGAAGGCCTCCTCGCTGCCGAAGGTCTCGTCGAGCCACGGCAGCGGCGAGTAGGCGCCCATGCCGCCCGTGTTCGGGCCGCCGTCGCCGTCGAGCAGGCGCTTGTAGTCCTGGGCGGGGGAGAGCGGGAGCACGGTGTGCCCGTCGCTCAGCAGGAACAGCGACACCTCCTGCCCGTCGAGGAACTCCTCGACGAGAACGCTGCCACCGGTCAGGTACGCGGCAGCGTGCTCGAGAGCGGCCGAGCGGTCCTCGGTCACGAGAACGCCCTTGCCGGCCGCGAGACCGTCGGCCTTCACGACGTACGGGGCGCCGAAGCCGTCGAGCGCCGCCTCGACCTCGGCGAGGGTCGTGGCACGGTGCGCGCGACCGGTCGGCACGCCGGCGGCATCCATCACGCGCTTCGCGAAGGTCTTGGAGCCTTCGAGCTCCGCGGCCGCCCTGCCCGGCCCGAACACGGGGATTCCCTGCTCGCGCAGCTCGTCGGCGACACCGGCGACCAGCGGAGCCTCGGGCCCGACGACGACGAGGTCGACGCTCTCGGCGATGGCGTAGTTCGCCACGGCCACGGGGTCGTTGATGTCGAGCGCGGTGACGGTGACATCCCGCGCGATGCCCGCGTTGCCGGGGGCGGCGACGATGTCGTGACCGGCGTCCTCGCCGAGCAGCGAGAGGATGATGGCGTGTTCCCTGGCGCCCGAACCCAGCACAAGAATCTTCACGCGTACTAGCCTATGGGCATGGCACGTGCACGCATCGCCGATGACGTCGGCATCCCGGCCGTCGACCGTGCCGTGCGCGAAGCCGCGAGCCGCGACGACATCGCCACGGCGGTGCGCTACACGCTGCAGCTGCTCGCCGAGCGCTCGCCGGGGAACACGCTCGAAGTGCGGGTGCCGCCGTTCGGGGCGGTGCAGTGCGTCGAGGGTCCGCGGCACACGCGCGGCACCCCGCCGAACGTGATCGAGACCGACGCCGAGACCTGGCTCGCCCTCGCGACGGGAACGAAGACGTGGGCGGATGCCGTCGCCGAGGCGTCGACGAGCGCGTCCGGCACGCGGGCCGACCTCACGGGACGGATTCCGCTGCTGAAGCTGCCGCGCTGACGCGACGCGATCGCCCGGAGTGCGGTTCGGCGCACTCAGCTTCATGCGCGACAATAGGAGCATGAGCAGCACCCCGCCCGAGCGCGCTGTCGAGACGGCGACAAGCGCCGACGCCACGGTGCGTCGCGCACCCAAGATCCAGAACTTCCTCCTCATCGGAGCCGTGCTCGGACTCGTGGTCGCGATGGCGCTCACGTTCATCTTCCAGCGCTCACCCGAGGACATCGACACGAGCGCGGGAGAGATCTACTACTCGCCCGGCCAGGTGTTCGGCTTCCTCCTGCTGATCTGCGTGCCCGTCGGCCTCGCCCTTGCCGGCATCGTCGCGTGGCTCGTCGACCGCTCGACACACAAGCGCGCGCGGATCGTGCGCATGGATAAGGTTGACGTGCGCGCCGACCAGCCGCAGGTCGAGCAGCAGCCTTCGTCCCCCACCGCTCAGCAAGAGGACACAAATTCGTGAGCAGTTCCACGTCGTACCGTGAAGCCGGAGTCGACACCGCGGCGGGAGACCTCGCCGTCGAGCTGATGAAGTCCGCGGTCGCGAAGACCCACGGGCCGAACGTGCAGGGCGGAGTCGGCGGGTTCGCCGGGCTGTTCGACGTGTCGTACCTGACCGCGTTCCGCAAGCCGCTGCTCGCGACCTCCACCGACGGCGTCGGCACCAAAGTCGCCATCGCGCAGGCGATCGACAAGCACGACACGATCGGCCAGGACCTCGTCGGCATGGTCGTCGACGACATCGTCGTGGTCGGCGCGAAGCCGCTGTTCATGACCGACTACATCGCGTGCGGCAAGGTCGTTCCCCAGCGCATCGCCGACATCGTGCGCGGCATCGCCGAAGCCTGCTCCGCCACGGGAACCGCCCTCGTCGGCGGGGAGACGGCCGAGCACCCCGGCCTCATCGGACCCGACGAATACGATGTCGCGGGAGCGGCGACGGGAGCCGTCGAGGCCGACGCCGTGCTCGGCGCCCACCGCGTGACCGACGGCGACGCCGTCATCGCTCTTGCCTCGAGCGGCCTGCACTCGAACGGCTTCTCGCTCGTGCGGCACATCCTCAAGGGGCGCGGCATCGGCTACGCCGACACCTCGGCCGAACTCGGCGGCGTCGTCGGCGACGTGCTGCTCGAGCCCACGCGGCTGTACACGAGCCCCATCCTCGACCTGCTCGAGAACGAGCCCGGCGTCGTGCA
Source organism: Paramicrobacterium humi (assembly GCF_900105715.1). Lineage (NCBI taxonomy): Bacteria > Bacillati > Actinomycetota > Actinomycetes > Micrococcales > Microbacteriaceae > Paramicrobacterium > Paramicrobacterium humi. The sequence goes on from NZ_FNRY01000001.1 coordinate 1,844,327, forward strand.
CTCCCTCTCGCACGTCACCGGCGGCGGCATCGCCGCGAACCTCGCCCGCGTCCTGCCGACCGGCTCGTGGGTCGAGGTCGACCGCTCCACCTGGTCGCCGAGCCCCGTCTTCCGCGTGCTCAGCGACATGGCCTCCGCGAGCCTCGAGAGCTCAGAGGGGACCTGGAACCTCGGAATCGGCTTCTTCGCCGTCGTCGAGGCCGCGTCCGCGGCATCCGTCATCTCACGCCTGGACGCGGCGGGCATCGCCTCGTGGCAGGCGGGAACCGTGCACTTGAGCGCACGCGACCTCACCGGCTTCGAGCAGGGCGCGAAGGGCGTCGACGGCGGGGCTGTCCGCCTCGTCGGCGACTATGCGCGCTGAGCCGATCACGTCCCCGCCCACACTGAACCACCCGGGAGCACTCTGACATGTGCGGAATCGTCGGAATCGTCTCGCACGAACCCGTCAACCAGCAGATCTACGACGCGCTGCTGCTGCTGCAGCACCGCGGCCAGGATTCGACGGGAATCGCCACGGCCGACGGGCCCACGTTCCACCTGGCGAAGGCGAAGGGGCAGGTGCGCGAGGCGTTCCGCACGCGCGACATGCGCAGCCTGCTCGGAAACGTCGGCCTCGGTCACGTGCGCTACGTCACCAAGGGCGACGCAGCGAATGAGCAGGAGACGCAGCCGTTCTACGTGAACGCGCCGTACGGCATCATCCTCGTGCACAACGGGAACCTCACGAACACGCGCGAGCTCGCCGAGGACCTGTTCCACGTCGACCGTCGTCACGTGAACTCGACGAGCGACACGGAGATGCTGCTCAACGTGTTCGCGACTGAGCTGCAGGGCCAGATCTCCGGACTCGACCTCGACCCCGACCAGGTCTTCAACGCCGTCGCCCAGGTGCACGAGCGCATCGAAGGCTCGTATGCCGTGATCGCGATGATCGCCGGGCACGGTCTTCTCGCGTTCCGCGACCCGTACGGCATCCGACCCCTCGTGCTCGGCCGCCGGCAGACCGGGATGGTGGGCGATGACTGGGTCGTCGCCTCGGAATCGCTCGTTCTCGAGGCCGCGGGCTACGAGATCGTGCGCGACGTGGCGCCGGGAGAGGCGATCTTCATCACGCCGGAGGGCGAGCTGTTCAGTCGCCAGTGCGCGCGCAACCCGCGGCTCGTGCCGTGCTCGTTCGAGTACGTGTACCTCGCCCGGCCCGACTCGATCATGAACGGCATCTCGGTGTACGACGCTCGCCTGCGGCTCGGCAACCGCCTGGCCGACACGATCGCCGAGCACATGCCCCTCGGGGACGTCGACGTCGTCATGCCGATCCCCGACTCATCCCGGCCCGCGGCCATGCAGGTGGCGCAGAAGCTCGGCATCGAGTATCGCGAGGGCTTCTACAAGAACCGCTATGTCGGACGCACGTTCATCATGCCCGGTCAGGCGCAGCGCAAGCGGAGCGTGCGGCAGAAGCTCAACGCGATGGGCAGTGAGTTCAAGGGCAAGAACATCCTCATCGTCGACGACTCGATCGTGCGCGGCACGACGTCGAAGGAGATCGTGGAGATGGCACGCGCGGCGGGGGCGAACAAGGTCACGTTCACGTCCGCGGCTCCGCCGGTGCGGCATCCGCACGTCTACGGCATCAACATGCCGAGTCGTGCCGAGCTCATCGCGCACGGGAAGAAGATTCCGGAGATCGGCGAGGTGCTCGGTGCCGACCACATGATCTACCAGGAGATCGAGGACATGAAGAGCGCGATCATCGAGGGCTCGGACGTGACCGATCTCGAGATGAGCTGCTTCACAGGCGAGTACGTGACGGGAACCGTCACGCCCGAGTACCTAGAGTGGCTCGAGCGCACACAGCTGTCCTGACCGGAAGTGCGAACGCGGCGCACAGCCGAAGCTGTGCGCCGAGACCGCCGTCAGCGTGCGTCGAGCGGCTCAGGCCCGCTTCTGGTGGTTGTCGGGGGAGTAGTCATCCGCGTACTCCGACCACTTCGAGACCTCGTCTTCGTACGGGTCAGAGTGCGTCTTGCTGCCGAGCTCACGCTCGAGCTGGTCGTAGTCCACGTCGGGACTGAACGACTTGAGCTCACGTGCGATCTTCGTGTGCTTTGCCTTTTGACGGCCGCGCCCCATGCGAGACCCCCTCACAAAATCAGAATTCGAACGACGGATGAGTCGCCCGTGGTTGTGGCAACCAGGGAACGATAAGACCAACCTCCAGTTTAGCATGTGGCGATCTGCGTCCCTGCTGGGAATGGGGCGCGCCGAGGGACGCGCTCCGGTGCTCTCCACCGTACATGCGTGCCTCGGAATATGGCGGTGAGGGGGGAAACGGCAGTAGCCTGAAGGCACGAAGCGTCACCCGCTCACTCGCTGAGGCTGAGAGGAGTTCGAGACCAATGAAGAACCCCGACCACGGACCAGTGCTTGTCGGCATCACGGGCGACCAGCCCGATGCGGTCGGCGCGCGAGCCGTCGAATTCGCAAAGGCATTCTCAACCGAGATCGTCTTCGTCTGGGTGGATACCACCCAGTACACCTCGGGTTTCATGTCGGACGGCACCGTCGCGTTCGCCACGTTCGATCCGGAGCTCGGCCTCGAGGGCAAGTCCGAGGCGCCGTGGCTCGACGAGCGAGCGGCCGCCATCACGGCCGAGAGCGGCGTTGGCTGGCGCACCCGCGTGGGCGCCGGGCAGCCGGCCGCGGTGCTCGCCGCGATCGCCGAAGAGGAGGACGCGCGCTTCATCGTCGTCGGCACGCGCGAGCCGGGGTTCATCGCGGGGCTGCAGGAGTTCCTCGGCGGCTCGGTCGCGGCGCACCTCGCCCACACGCAGGCGCGCCCCGTGATCCTCGTGCCGCTTCGTCCCGTCGGGAAGAACGAGCGCGTGCCGTGGGATCCCGAGGCGTAGCGGCTACAGCGATCGAATCGCCTCGCGCGCCCGCGCGAGCTCGCGGCGCACGACATCGACGGTCTCGGTGCTGAACACTCGCCCGGACGCGACGGCCTGGCGCACGTCGCTGCGCACCTCGCGGCGGAAGTCGCCGAGAAGCTTCTCGATCTCGTACAGCGCGACCCTGCTCGCCGTGCGCTCGTCCGCTCCGTGCGGGGTCACGACGGGCTCCTCGCGGGGCGGCGTGCGGGCCTCGCGAGCGGACGAAGCCAGTTCGGCGCGCAGCGAGCGCATGGCCTGCGAGACCCCCGATCGCACTTCGTCGGCGAGCCGGCGCACGGAGTCGCTCAGCTCGTCCTCGATGCTCCTGAGCTCCTCGGCGCGGTCAGCGAGCTCGGCGCGTCCGGCATCCGTTATGGAATAGACCGTCTTGCGCCCGTCGCTCGTCTTCGTGACGAGGCCCTCATCCTCGAGCTTCGACAGCCGTGGGTAGATCGTTCCCGCGCTCGGACTGTACGTGCCGCCGAATCGCTCGCTCAGCGCCTGGATGAGCTCGTAGCCGTGCCGCGGCTGCTCGGCGAGCAGGCTCAGCAGATAGAGGCGCAGGCTGCCGTGTGCGAAGACGGGGGTCACTGAGCGGCTCCGTCCGCCTCGACGGGGGAACCGGTGGGCGCGTCCTGCCGGCGGATCACCGTGACGTTTCCCGAGATCGTGTTCGCGCTGATCTCGACGGTGAAGTTCTGCGTTCCCTTCGTCGTCTGGCTGTAACTGCGACCCCGCATGCCGACGATGCTCGTGTCGTCGAGCTGCAGTCGCCCGCTCACGGCGTTCATGACGTAGCGGGCGCCGAGGTCGGCGTCGATGCGCGCCGTGAGGTCGCCCGACACGGAGTTCGTGGCGATGCGCTCGCAGCGACCTGACACGTCGACGAAGACGTCGCCCGAGACGCTGTCGCTCGTGAAGCGCGTCAGCGCTCCCGACGCGGTCACGTCCCCGCTCACGGTGTGCACGTTGATCGGACCCTCGTGATCCTGCACGCTCATCGCGCCGGACACCGCGTTGAGCTCGAGCTTGCCCGACAAGTGATCGACCTGCAGCTCTCCGTTGACGGTGCTGAGCCGCGCGTTCGTGGTGAGCCCCGAGATGAGCGCGTCGGCGCTCACGACCCCGAAGCTCAGATCGATGCTGCGCGGCACGAGCACGCTGACGGCGGCGCTCGCCTTGTTCGGACCGAATGAGCGGAAGACGTCGAGGAAGTTCTCCCAGCGCAGCTGCGGGTGGTCGATCTCGAGCCGATCCCCGACGATCGAAACCTTGAGCTCCTTGCCGACGACGTCGTGCACCTCGATGCGCGCGCTGTCTTCGTCGTGGCCGATGATGTCGATCTGCCCCGCGACGAGCGCCACCTTGAGGCTGCGCACGATTCCCGTGTCGATGACGCGAGACTCGCCCGGCTGGATGAGCCAGTTCTCCATGGTCATGCCTTGATTCCCTTGCACGTGAACGCGATATATCGCGTGTTGTGAGAACATGATATATCGCGTTGCGTCGAGTGGGCAAGGGCTATTTTCGATCAGCTGCTTGACCTTGACGTTGCGTCAAGGATTAGCGTGAGTGTGTCGCAGGGAAGGAGAGGACATGGAGTGGTCGATCACCGAGGTCGGACGGCTGACGGGAACCACGAGCCGCACACTGCGCCACTACGACGCGATCGGCTTGCTGACCCCCTCGCGCACGGCCGACAACGGCTACCGCTATTACGACGAGGCGGCCCTCGTCCGGCTGCAGCGCATCCTGCTGCTGCGCGCGCTCGGGCTCGGCCTGCCGGCGATCGGCGAGGCTCTGCGCAGCGTGAGCGACGTGCCCGCGGCGCTCTCCGCTCACCTCGACTGGCTGCGACATGAACAGGACAGGCTCGCGCGCCAGGCGCGAGCCGTCGAAGACACGATGAAACGACTGAAGAAAGGGGAGCCCCTCATGGCTGAGAACATGTTCGACGGCTTCGATCACACGCAGTACAAGGACGAAGTCGAATCCCGCTGGGGCGCGAAGGCCTACGCCGACTCGGATGCGTGGTGGCGCGGCATGAGTGCGAGCGAGAAGGCGGACTGGCTGGCGAAGCAGAAGGCGCTCGGCGACGACTGGTTGGATGCCGTAAGACGCGGCATCCCGGCGGACGGCGACGAGGCCCAGCAGCTCGCCGCGCGGCACGCGGCGTGGCTTAGCGGCATCCCGGGCACACCCGGAAGCGAGAACGGCCGCCCGACGGCCGCGTACCTCACCGGACTCGGCGAGATGTACGTCGCCGACGCGCGCTTCGCGGCCAACTACGGCGGCGAAGAGGGCGCCCGGTTCGTGCGTGACGCGCTGGCGGTCTATGCGGAGCGCCACCTCGCCTGACGCACGGAAAAAGCCCCGGTCCGATATGGAAGAATGCACGGGGGCGTGTCACGGCTCGCCGTCGCGGCCGGTCCGTCCCTGTCTTCCCCTTCCCCCGGCAGGAGCACCGTGCATCTTCTCAGCGTCGCCAGTCTGAAGAACCGGGCGCTCATCGCCCTCGTCACGATCGTGATCGCGGTGTTCGGCGTCATCTCCATGACCGGGCTGAAGCAGGAGCTCGCCCCGAGCGTGACGTTCCCGCAGCTCGCGATCATCACGAACTATCCCGGCGCTTCGCCGAACGTCGTCAACGACGACGTTTCCACGCCCATCGAGAAGGCGGTGCGCGGCGTGCCGGGCCTCGAGTCCACGAGCGCCACGTCGAGCACGAACCTGAGTCTCGTGTCGGCGACGTTCACGTACGGCACCGATCTCGGCACGGCCGAGCAGAAGATCAACCAGGCCATCAACCGCATCTCGTCGACGCTGCCCGACAACGTCGAACCGCAGGTCATGACCGGCAGCCTCGATGATCTGCCGGTCATCCAGGTCGCCGCGACGGGCGAGAGCACGACCGAGCTCGCCGACCTGCTCGACCGCGTCGCCGTTCCCGAGCTCGAAGATGTCGACGGCGTGCGCGAGGCCGCCCTCGTGGGCGCGCTCGGTCAGCGAGTGACGATCACGCCGGATGCCGCCAAGCTCGCCGCCGCGGGGAAGACGACAGCCGCGATCTCCGATGCTCTGCAGCAGAACGGCTCGCTCATCGGCGCGGGCCAGATCACCGAGGGCGACAACACCTACGCCGTGCAGGCCGGCTCGAAGCTGCACTCCGTCGATGACCTCAAGGCTCTGCCTCTCGTCGGCGCCGTGGATGCGGACGGCAATCCGCTGACCGTCGGGGACGTGGCATCCGTCAAGCTCACCGACAACCCCGAGACGACGAAGTCGCGCGTGAACGGCAAGGACGCCCTCACCCTGTCGATCACGAAGCTGCCCGATGCCAACACCGTCGAGGTGTCCGAGGGCGTGCGCGCCGTGCTGCCCGACCTGGAGAAGAGCCTCGGCTCGGGCGTCACCCTGACGATCGTGTTCGACCAGGCGCCGTACATCCAGCAGTCCATCGAGTCGCTTTCGACAGAGGGTCTGCTCGGCCTGCTGTTCGCGGTCATCGTCATCCTGCTGTTCCTTCTCGACGTGCGCGCGACTCTCGTGACGGCGATCTCGATCCCCACGTCGGTGCTCATCACGTTCATCGGGCTGCAGGCCGCGGACTACACGCTCAACATCCTCACCCTCGGCGCGCTCACGATCGCGATCGGCCGCGTCGTCGACGACTCGATCGTGGTGATCGAGAACATCAAGCGGCACCTCGGCCTCGTCGCCGACCGCAGCGGGGAGGGCCGCTTCGTCGCGATCCTCGCCGCCGTGCGCGAGGTCGCCGGCGCCATCACCGCGTCGACGATCACGACCGTCGCCGTGTTCCTCCCGCTCGCGTTCGTCGGCGACATGACGGGCGAGCTGTTCCGGCCGTTCGCCCTCACCGTCACGATCGCCCTGCTCGCATCGCTCCTGGTCTCGCTCACGATCGTGCCCGTGCTCGCGTACTGGTTCCTGCGTGCGCCGAGCGAGGCCAAGCTCGCCGCGCGCGAGCAGAAGCTGCAGGCCCGTGAGGCGGCCGAGACCGAGCGCCGTCAGAAGCGCGAGGCGAAGGATGCCGCGAAGGCGGCGCGCCGCACGGGCGCCGCTCCCGCGGCGGAGGCGGCCGCCGCGGCTCCCGATGCCGCCGTCGAGCAGGAGCCCGCGGCATCCGCTCTGCCTGCCGGTGTAGCACCGACGCCTGCGATCGTCGAGCCCGCGTTCCTCAGCCCGACGCTGACCGCCGAGGACAGCGAGCCGGCGGACGTCCGCGAGGCGGCATCCGATCTGGAACCGGCCGAGCAGCAGATGCCCGCCCGCAGCCGCCGCGCTCGCCGGGCGCAGGCGAACGACCACGAGGACGAGCTGCGGCACCCGACGGCGCTGCAGCGCGGCTACCTGCCGATCATCCGGTGGACGCTCAAGCACTCGGCGACGACGATCATCCTCGCCGTTCTCGTGATGGCGGGCACGCTCGCGGCGGCGCCGTTCATGAAGACGAACTTCCTCGGCAGCTCCGGCCAGAACACGCTCTCGGTGACGCAGACGCTCGAGCCGGGCACGAGCCTCGCCGCCCAGGACGCCGCATCGAAGAAGGTCGACGACGTGCTGCTCGACATCGACGGGATCGAGACCGTGCAGCTGTCGATCGGCTCGAGCGGCAGTGCACTGAGCGACGCGTTCCTCGGCGGCGGCGAGGGTCGCATCACGTACTCGATCACGACGGACGAGAACGCCGACCAGGACGCCCTGCAGCAGACGGTGCGCGAGAAGCTCGACCAGGTGAAGGACGCCGGCACGATCGAGGTCGCCGCTTCGAGCGGCTTCGGCGCGTCGAGCGACATCGAGGTCGACATCACCGCGACGAACGCCGACGACCTGCAGACGGCGACCGACAAGGTGTCGAAGGCGATCACAGGCCTCGACGCGATCGTGCAGGTCAGCGACAACCTCGCCGAGTCCCGCCCCTACATCGGCATCACCGTCGACCGGAAGGCCGCGGCAGAAGCCGGCTACTCCGAGATCGCGCTGAGCTCCTTCGTGTCGAGCGCGACGCAGCCGCAGCAGGCCGGCACGATCGTCATCGACGACACGACGCTCACGATCTACCTGCAGGCCGACGACGAGCCCGCCTCGCTCGACGAGCTCAAGAACCTCGACGTGCCGACGCCGACGGGAGTGAAGAAGCTGTCGGATCTCGCGAGCGTCGAGGTCACGAACGGCCCCGCCTCGATCACGACGGTGAACGCGGAGCGGTCCTCGACCGTGTCGGCGACGCCGTCGAGCGACAACATCGGCACCGCGAGCGCCGAAGTGCAGGAGGCCGTCGACGGGCTCAGCCTGCCGGCCGGCGCGACGGCGGAGCTCGGCGGCGTGACCGCCGACCAAGGCACCGCGTTCCAGCAGCTCGGCCTTGCGATGCTCGCCGCGATCCTGATCGTCTACATCGTCATGGTCGCCACGTTCCGCTCGCTGCGGCAGCCGCTGCTTCTTCTCGTGTCGGTGCCGTTCGCGGCCACGGGCGCGATCGGTCTGCAGCTCGCGACGGGCGTGCCGCTCGGCGTGCCCTCGCTCATCGGCGTGCTCATGCTCATCGGCATCGTCGTGACGAACGCGATCGTGCTCGTCGACCTCGTGAACCAGTACCGCGACAGGGGTCTCACCGTCGCCGACGCGGTCGAGCACGGTTCGGTCCGCCGTCTCCGCCCGATCCTCATGACGGCGCTCGCGACGATCTTCGCGCTCACGCCCATGGCGCTCGGCATCACGGGGCACGGCGGGTTCATCTCGCAGCCGCTCGCGATCGTCGTGATCGGCGGGCTCGTCTCGTCGACGCTCCTGACGCTCGTGGTGCTGCCGACGCTGTATAACCTCGTCGAGGGAGCGAAGGAGCGCCGCGCCGCCAAGCGCGAGGCCAAGCGCGAGAAGGCCGAGGCGCATGCCGACGCCTGAGTTCATCGTCGGGATGCGCGAGAAGATCGGCCACGACGAGCTCTGGCTCAGCGGCGTGACCGCCGTCGTGTCGAGGAAAACGGATGCCGGCACGGAAGTGCTGCTCGGTCGCCGTGCCGACAACGGCAGCTGGACGAACATCACCGGCATCATCGACCCCGGTGAGGAGCCTGCGGTCGCGGCCGAGCGGGAGGTGCTCGAGGAGGCCGGCATCGTCGCTGTCGCCGAGCGCCTCGTGTGGGTGCACGCACTGCCGAAGATGGCGTGGGGCAACGGCGACAAGGCGCAGTTCCTCGACATCGCCTTCGCCTGCCGATACGTTTCGGGAGAGCCGGAGCCCGTCGACGGGGAGAACAGTGCGGTCGCCTGGTTCCCGATCGACGCGCTGCCCGCGCTCGCCGAGGACCACGCCGAGCGGATCCGCGTCGCCCTTTCGGGCGAGGAGCGTGCCCGCTTCGAGCGCTAAGGTCAGGCCATGGAGGCTCTCCGGCGGGCGATGCTGCTGTGTGCGGCTGCGGTGCTTGTCGTACTTCTCGCCGGCTGCTCGGTGAACCAGGTGATCTGGGGTCGGGATGGCGCTCGCGTGATCGAGACGACCGAGCGGCTCATCGACGCCGGCGTCGCCGGTGAGAGCGCCTCGTTCGCCTGTGACGACGCCGTGGTGGACTTCCGCCAGCCCGAGGACTGGCGCGAGCTTTACCCCGGCGAGCCGGAGAAGTTCAGCGCGAGATACTGGCGTGAGCAGGCGGAACTCGACCCGGCGTGGAGCATCAATGTGTCGCTCGAGCAGGACCGAGTGGCGCCAGGTCTGGAATTCCCGGGCGACGTGTTCTACCGCGAAACCGACGACGGCCTCTGCGTCGTCGACATCGCCTGGTGGACCGTCGCGGATTAGTGCTTCAGCGCGTTGGCTCTCAGTCGAGGCAGAACTCGTTGCCCTCGACGTCCTGCATCACGAGGCACGCCTCGTCGACGCCGTCAGCCGGCATCAGCCGAAGACGCCGAGCGCCGAGCTTCTCCAACCGGTCAGCCTCGGTCTCCAACGCGGTGACTCGTTCGTCGCCCGTGAGTCCGGTGCCCACGCGCACGTCGAGGTGCACGCGGTTCTTCACCGCCTTCGGCTCGGGAACGCGCTGGAAGAACAGGCGCGGCCCGACCCCGTTCGGATCCTGGCAGGCAGAGGCCGAGCCCTGGTGCTCCGCAGGAAGCGACGCGTCGAACGCGTCCCATGAGTCGAACCCGGACGGCACGGGCGGATCCACGTAGCCGAGGACGGCCTTCCAGAACTCCGAGACCGCCCGTGGGTTCGCGCAGTCGAAGGTCACTTGAACTTGCTTCACGTTCGCCATCGGCCCATGGTACGGCGCGCTACGGGACGACGGAAGCTTTATTCCCGCGGCTCCGACTGCCGGGCCAGCACCTCGATCAGCAGTCGCTCGGTCGTCTCCGCGGGCAGCGCCTCGATGAGGGCCATGAGTGGCGCCATCTTCCCGGGGAGCGGACTCGCGTCGCCCTTCCCGATCCCGAATCGGGCGAGCAGCGCCGCGGCCCGGTCGGCCGTCAGCGGTTTCGACAGCGCGCCCGAGAGCCAGAGCGCCCGGGCGGCGAGCTTTCCGCTCGCGGGGCGCCGGCCGCGCACATCGTGAGCGGCACGTGTGAGCACGTCGCGCAGCTCGGGCAGCATCCGCTCGGTCACCGGTGTGATCGTCAGGTGAGCTGTTCTCGGCAGCACCGAGCCGTCGGACTGCGTGAACGCCGGCTGCATCTGCACCGTGAAGCCGAGTTCTCCCGCGCGGTCGGCCCAGTGATGGGGATCGACGCGGTGCCGCTTCGGCGCTGAATCGTCCGTCGCCACAGCGAAAAGCGGCCCGACCGGCTCGCCGACGACGCGCAGTCCCTCGAGGCCGGCGATGAGCTCGCGCAGGCTCTCCGTCGACCGCTGGCATGAGGCGATGAGGCCGGCGAAGCCGTCGTCGCCGAGACGCTGCACGATCGCCCACGCCGCCGCGAGCGCTCCCGCCGATTTCGAGCCGAGCAGCGTCGGATTCACCACGGGGTAGCCGGGCCAGCGAGTCGTCGCGAAGTACTGCGCACGCTGCCGGTCGCGCCCGCGCTGCAGCAGAACCGACGCGCCCTTGGGCGCATAGCCGTACTTGTGCAGGTCGGCCGAGATGCTCGTCACGCCGGGAACCGCGAAGTCCCACGGCGGAAGCTCGCCCCACCAGGGCAGGGCGAAGCCGCCGATGCACGCGTCGACGTGGCACGGGATCCCGAAGGCGGCCGCGGTGCCCGCGACCTCGGCGATCGGGTCGAGGGCGGCGAACGGGTAGGAGGGCGCGGAGACGACGACAAGCGCCACATCGGGGCCGAGCCGGGCGGTGAGATCGGATGCCGCGACCGCGCCGTCTGGACCGACGGGAACGAGGTCGAGTTCGAGCCCGAAGTAGCGAGCCGCCTTGTGGAAGGCCGCATGCGCCGTGGACGGCGCGACGATCCGCGGCCGCAGCGGCACTGTCGGCTGCGCCACCGGCCGCTCGCCGAGCTGCGCCGCGAGCCAGGTGTCCCTCGCCGTCTTCACGGCGAGCAGGCAGCTCTCGGTTCCGCCGCTCGTGACGGTGCCGACCACGTCCTCTCCTCCGACCGCCGGCTCCCCGTGCAGCATCCGCCTGGCGAAGCCGACGAGATCGCGCTCCATCGCGGCGACCGACGGGAACACCGTCGGGTCGAGGCCGTTCACGGACTGCACGAGCCGCATCGCCTCGGCGGCGAGCTCGTCGAGCTCCGCCATTCCCGAGTCGTACACGTACGACAGCACGCGGCCGCCGTGCGTCGGCGCGTCCGCCTCGCGCAGTGCCCTCAGCCGCTCGAGAACGGCCTCCGACTCCGCACCGAGCGGCATCGCTCAGTCCTCGATGTCGGCTTTGCGCAGCCGGTAGCGCGCGAGCGGAACAAGGCTCAGCAGCATGACACACGCGGGAACGATGCTGAAGCTCAGCACGATTCCGCTGACGGCGGCATCCGACTGGGTGACGAGCTCGGTGCCGACCGATTCCTGGTAGCCGGTCACCGTGAGCACGATCGTGAGCGCCGTCGCGCCGAACGCCATGCCGGCCGTCTCGCCCGCGGTCCACAGGCCGCCGAAGACGCCGGCGCGTCCCTCGCCGTGCCGGGCCGCGTCGTGCGAGATCACGTCGGGCAGCATCGCCATCGGCAGGGACTGCATGCCCGCATACGCGGCTCCCGCCACGGCGACGGGAACGAACACCCACCAGCCGGGCGACCACATGAGCATCACGAGCGAGCCTGCCGCGATCATGAAGATGATGCTCGCGAACCAGAAGCCGCTCTCCTTGCCGATGCGCTTCGCGATGCCGCCCCACACCGGCGTCAGCAGCAGCGCCGGCGCGATGAGCGCGACGAACAGCAGCGTCACGGCGGTCTCGGAGTGCAGCACCCACGTCGCGACATACTGGGCGCCCGCGAGCATGATGCCCGTTGCGAGGCCCTGCAGCATGTACGTCGCGAGCAGCGCTCGGAACGGCTGGCTGCGCACGAGCGCTCGGATGCCGCCGTGATAGTTCTGCACGAGCGACGCGGTCGGCCGCGTCTCCGGGGAGGGCACATCCCGCGGCGCGACCGACGACGACACGATCATGCCGACGCACAGCACGACGCCCGCGGCGACCGCCATGATGAGGTAGCCGAGGTACGGGTTCTGCGGCACCAGGTCGCGCAACAGCGGTCCGCCCGCCCCGAACAGCAGAATCGCGACCGTCAGCACGACGACCCGCCACGTCAGCAGGCGCGTGCGCTCGTCGTACCGGCGCGTCAGCTCGGCGGGCAGGGCGATGTACGGCACCTGGAACAGGCTGAACGCCGTCGCGCACAGCATGAACGCGATGACGACCCAGACAGCGGATGCCGTCGCCGGCAGTCCCGGGACGACCGAGAACGTGAGCACGAAGAACACCGGAAGGGCGATGCCGCCGACGACCATGTATCGGCGGCGCGACCCGGTCGCGGCGAGGCTGAAGTCGCTCTTCCCGCCGATGACGGGGTCGATGAGCACGTCCCAGACCTTCGCGATCGTGAGGATGAGGCCCGCGACGATCGCCGTGACGCCGAGCGTGTCGGTGAGGTAGTAGACGAGAACGAGACCGGGCAGGGTGGCGAAGCCGCCGGTGCCGAGCGAACCGATCGCGTAACGCCACAGCGTCGAGGATGGCAGTCGCGTGCGCGACACACTGATGGGCCCCGTGGCGTCGTTCGGCACTCTCACACCCGGCACCTCGTCACTGAAAAAGCCCCATCACAGCCATGAACCGATCTTAGTGTGCCGCCCTGTGCGCCGTGTTAGCGTCTGGACATGACTGCCGCGCCGCGTCCCGAGCTCCCACACGACGCCCTCTGGCCGCGCGCCGGGGACTGGCCCGCCGCCGCGTCGGTGCACGGCGATCTCGACCTCGCCCTGCTCGGCATCCCGAGCCACCGCACGTCGCTCTCGGCCACCCGGGCCGACACGACGCCGGCCGCGATCCGCGACGCCCTGCGCCGCTACAGTCCGTTCGCGCACGGAACAGACCTCGAGCTGCTCACGATCGCCGACGCGGGCGACATCGACGACCCCGATGGCGACGAGGATGCCGCGCGCGAGGCCGTCGCCGACCTCGCCGGGCGCAGCCGACTGCTCGTCGCCCTCGGCGGCGACAACGCGGCGACAGTCCCTGCCGCCCTCGGCGCGTGGGGGAGCGAGCTCAGCACAGCAGGGCTCATCACGCTCGACGCCCACTACGACCTGCGCGACGGCCGCTCCAACGGCTCGCCCGTGCGCCGCCTCGTCGAAGCGGGCCTTGACGGCTCCCGCGTCGTGCAGATCGGCATCCAGGACTTCGCGAACTCCCGCGCCTACGCGGAGCGCGCCGCCGACCTGGGCATCACCGTGGTGGGCCGCGACGAGCTGCTGCGCCGGCCCATCGACCTTGTCATGTCCGAAGCGCTCGAGCTCGCGGGCGCGGCGGGCGGACCGGTGCACCTCGACGTCGACGTGGACGTATGCGATCGCTCTGTTGCACCGGGCTGCCCCGCCTCCACGCCCGGCGGCATCGCCGCCCACGAGCTGAGCATGGCAGTTCGGACGGCCGCCCGGCATCCGTCGCTGCGCTCGCTCGACATCGTCGAGGTGGATGCCGCCGCCGACAGCCCGGACGGCCGCACCGTGCGCCTCGCCGCCCTCTGCGTGCTCGAGGCCGCCGCGGGACTCGCCGCCCGCTGACTCCGTTCTCGCACCTGCTGATCCGATCTGCTCACCAGCTCCCCGGCCCGCCGCAGGTTCGGTTTTTCTGCAGAAAGTTGAAGACCGCGGCGTGTCGCGGCGCAGAGGCGGCGTGTCGTCCACATCTGCAGAAAATAGTGCCTCGGCCTCTGATCGTCGTGGTGAGCCTCGGTCTCAGACCGGCTGGCCGCGCACCCACACCCGCTCGACGAGCGGTACACCCGGCCGGTAGGCGAGGTGCACGTGACTCGGTGCGCGCAGCAGCACAAGATCGGCGCGCGCGCCGACCCCGACCCGGCCCGCATCGCCACGGCGCAGCGCCCGCGCGCCACCGGCGGTCGCCGCCCACACCGCCTCCGCCGGCGTCATACCCATCTCCCGCACGGCGACGGCGATGCAGAACGCCATGCTCGAGGTGAAGCTCGATCCCGGGTTGCAGTCGCTCGCGAGCGTGACCGCGACCCCCGCGTCGAGCAGCCTCCGAGCGTCGGGAAACGGCTGCCGGGTCGAGAACTCGACGCCGGGCAGCAGCGTGCAGACAGTGTCGGATGCCGCGAGCAGCGCCACGTCCTCGTCGTCGAGGTAGGTGCAATGATCGACGCTCGCCGCCCCCAGCTCGACCGCGAGCCGCACGCCCTCACCCGGCCCGAGCTGGTTGCCGTGCACGCGAACGCCGAGACCGCGCGCGGCGCCCGCCTCGAGCACGCGTCGCGACTGCTCGGCCGTGAACGCCCCGCGCTCGCAGAACGCGTCGACCCATCGAGCGTGCGGCGCGCAGGCCTCGAGCATCGGCCCGCAGACGAGATCGACATAGCCCTCCGCATCGTCCGCATACTCCTCGGGCACCACGTGCGCGCCGAGGAACGTGACCTCATCCGTCACCTCCGCGGCGAGCCGCGCGAGCCGGGCCTCGTCATCGACGGTGAGACCGTAGCCCGTCTTCACCTCGAACGTCGTCGTTCCCTGCCCGTGCAGCTCGGCGACGAACCCCGCGAGACGGGCGCGCAAGACGTCATCCAAGGCGGCTCGCGTCGCGGCGACGGTCGAGCGGATGCCGCCGGCTTCGTATCGGCGGCCGGCCATGCGCGCCGCGAACTCGTCCGCGCGATCGCCGCCGAACACGAGGTGGCTGTGCGAGTCGACGAAGCCGGGGATCACGCATTGCCCGGCGGCATCCCAAGCCTCGTCGGCGTCGGGCGAGTCAGCGGTCTTGCCGACCCACGCCACGCGCCCGCCATCGACGAGGACGGCCGCATCGCGCAGAATGCCGAGCGGCCCCGTCTCCCGACCGGGCCCCGACTCGTTCGTGACCAGTTCGCCGATGTTCCTGACGAGCAGCGACATGGCTCACCCGCCCGCCATGGGAATGCGCACACCGCGTTCGGCAGCGACGGCGGCGGCTCGCTCGTAGCCCGCATCGACATGCCGCATCACGCCAGTGCCCGGGTCATTGGTGAGCACCCGCTCGATCTTCTGGGCGGCGAGGTCAGTGCCGTCGGCGACGACGACCTGCCCGGCATGGATGGAGCGGCCGATGCCGACGCCGCCGCCGTGATGGATCGACACCCACGTCGCTCCCGACGCCGTGTTCAGCAGTGCGTTCAGCAGCGGCCAGTCCGCGATCGCGTCGGAGCCGTCGGCCATCGCCTCCGTCTCCCGGAATGGCGACGCGACGGAGCCGGCGTCGAGGTGATCGCGACCGATGACGACGGGCGCCGACAGCTCGCCCGAGGCGACCATCTCATTGAATCGCAAGCCGGCGAGGTGGCGCTCGCCGTAGCCGAGCCAGCAGATGCGGGCCGGGAGTCCCTCGAACTGCACCCTCTCGCTCGCGCGCGTGATCCAGCGGCGCAGTTCCTCGTTCTCGGGGAACAGGTCGAGGATCGCCCGATCCGTCGCGGCGATGTCGGCCGGGTCTCCCGAGAGCGCAGCCCAGCGGAACGGCCCCTTCCCCTCGCAGAACAGCGGCCGAATGTACGCCGGCACGAACCCCGGGTAGTCGAACGCCCGCCCACAGCCGCCGAGCTGCGCCTCGGCCCGCAGCGAGTTGCCGTAGTCGAACACCTCGGCTCCGGCACCCTGGAACCCCACCATCGCGTCGACGTGCGCGGCCATCGACGCCCGCGCCCGCTCGGTGAAGCTCTCCGGGTCGGATGCCGCGAGCTCATGCCAGTCGGCCACGCTCACGCCGACGGGCAGGTAGCTCAGCGGGTCGTGCGCGCTCGTCTGGTCGGTCACGACATCGACGGCGACGCCCCGCGCGAGGATCTCGGGGAAGACGGATGCCGCGTTGCCGACGAGCCCGATCGACACCGCCTCGCGCGCCGCCTTCGCCGAGAGCGCCCGCTCGAGGGCGGCATCCAGGTCCGGCCCGATCTCATCGAGGTAGCCATGGTCGACGCGGCGCCGCAGCCGTGCCTCATCGACGTCGACGATCAGGCACACGCCGTCGTTCATCGTGACGGCGAGCGGCTGCGCGCCGCCCATGCCGCCGCACCCCGCCGTGAGGGTGAGCGTTCCGGCGAGCGTGCCGTCGCCGCGGCCGCGCTCCTGCAGCGAACGGGCCACGGCGGCGAACGTCTCGTACGTGCCCTGCAGAATGCCTTGCGTGCCGATGTAGATCCAGCTGCCCGCCGTCATCTGCCCGTACATCGTCAGCCCGAGCGACTCGAGTCGCCGGAACTCGGGCCACGTCGCCCAGTCGGGAACGAGGTTCGAGTTCGCGATGAGCACGCGCGGTGCCCACTCGTGGGTGCGGAACACGCCGACGGGCTTTCCCGACTGCACGAGAAGCGTCTCGTCGGACTCGAGGTCGCGCAGGGTGGCGCAGATCGCGTCGAACGCGTCCCAGCTGCGGGCGGCGCGGCCGGTGCCGCCGTAGACGACGAGGTCGTTCGGCCGCTCGGCGACCTCCGGGTCGAGGTTGTTCATGAGCATGCGCAGCGGCGCCTCGGTCTGCCAGCTCTTGGCGCTCAACCGGGTGCCGCGCGGGGCGCGCACCTCTCGCGGGTCGCTCATCGCAGTTCTCCTGTCTTCGTTTCCGCGGCCGCGACGATGCGGCCGTCCCTCACGAGCTGCACCACGCGCTCGATCTCGTCGGCGACGACGCGGTCGGGTCCTGGTCCGGCGACGACCCGACGCACCTCTTCGAGCACGGCGGCGGTCGCGGGTCCCGGCCGCAGGGGAGCTCGCAGGTCGAGCGACCGGCATGCGGTCATGATCTCGATCGCGAGCACGCGCGTGAGCCCGTCGATCGAGCGGCGCAGCTTTCGCGCGGCCGCCCACCCCATCGACACGTGGTCCTCCTGCATCGCCGACGACGGAATCGAGTCGACGGATGCCGGGACCGCGAGGCGCTTGAGCTCGCTCACGATGCCCGCCGCCGTGTACTGAGCGATCATGAGGCCCGAGTCGACGCCCGCGTCGTGGGCGAGGAACGCGGGAAGCCCCTTGCTCCGCGACACGTCGAGGTGCCGGTCGGTGCGCCGCTCGGACATCGAGGCGACGTCGGCCGTCGCGATGGCGAGGAAGTCGAGAACGTACCCGACGGGTGCGCCGTGGAAGTTCCCGTTCGACTCCACGCGGCCATCGATGGTGACCACGGGATTGTCGAT
The DNA here is from genome assembly GCF_900105715.1 of Paramicrobacterium humi. Taxonomy (NCBI): domain Bacteria; kingdom Bacillati; phylum Actinomycetota; class Actinomycetes; order Micrococcales; family Microbacteriaceae; genus Paramicrobacterium; species Paramicrobacterium humi. The sequence continues at coordinate 1,862,074 of NZ_FNRY01000001.1, forward strand.
GGCGCTCGCGAGCTCGCGGTCGGCGACGGATGCCGCGTGCGCCATGGTGTCGCGCGCGGCGCCGTGCACTTGCGGGGCACAACGCAGCGAGTACGCGTCCTGCACGCTCGGATCCTCCGGGCCCTTGTGGGACGCGACGATGGGAGAGCCCGCAAGCACCGCCCGGATGTTTGCCGCCGCATCGGCCTGCCCCACCTGGGGCCGCAGGGCCTGCAGGTCGGCGGCGAAGACGCGGTCGGTCCCGAGCAGCGCCTCGACGCTGAGAGCAGCGGCGACGTCGGCGGTGCGCATCAGCACAGCGAGATCGTGCAGCGCGAGCAGCAGCATCCCGAGCATGCCATCGGTGCCGTTGATGAGCGCGAGGCCCTCCTTCTCCGCGAGCACGACGGGGGAGATCCCCGCCTCCGCGAGGGCATCGCTCGCCCCGCGCAGGGTTCCGGCGGCATCCCGCACCTGGCCCTCGCCCATGATCGCGAGGGCGCAGTGGGCGAGCGGGGCGAGGTCGCCCGAACAGCCGAGGGAGCCGTACTCGCGCACAACCGGAGTGATGCCGGCGTTCAACAGCGCCGCGTAGGCCTGGGCGGTCTGCGCGCGCACTCCCGTACGACCGCTCATGAGCGTCTTCAGCCGAAGCAGCATGAGAGCGCGCACGACTTCCCGCTCGATCTCGGCACCAGAGCCGGCGGCGTGGGAGCGGATGAGGCTCTGCTGCAGCTGGGTGCGCGCCTCGGCGCCGATGAACGTCGTCGCGAGGGCGCCGAACCCTGTCGAGATGCCATAGTGCGGCTGCGGGTCGTCGGCGAGATCTTCGATCGTGCGCCGGGTGGCGCTGACGCCGGCGAGGGCGTCAGCGTCGAGTTCGATCTGCGCATCGTCACGGGCGACGGCGACGACGTCGTGCGCGCTGAGACCGTGCGCGCCGATCGTGATCGTTCCTATCGTGTCGCGGGTCATGCTCATGCTCCGATTCCACACCTCCGACTGCCGCGGAGGAACGGGAGGACTGGCGCTTCTGTCCGGGATACCGGACAATCGCCCTATGGCGGTCGAGAGCAAAGTTCCGGCGGCGGACGCGAGCCTGCGCGTGCTGAGCTATCTCGCACGCCAACGCGGGCCCGTCGCCGCGGCGACGATCGCCCGGAGCCTCGATCTCCCGCGGTCGAGCGTGTACCAGCTGCTGCGCGTCATGCGGCAGCACGGCTACGTCGTGCATCTGCCGGAGGAGCGTCGGTGGGGGCTCGGCGTCGCGGCATTCGAGCTGTCGGGCGGCTACGCACGGCACGAGCCGCTGAGCCTGCTCGGGCGGCCCCTGCTCGCGGGCCTCGTCGACGAGCTGGGGGAGAGCGCGCACCTCGCCGTGCTGCACGGCCGAGACGTCCTCTACATCGTCGAAGAGCGGGCGCCGCGCCGACCCCATCTCGTGAGCGACGTCGGCGTGCGGCTTCCGGCGCCCCTGGCCGCGACGGGACGCGCGATGCTCGCGCGCCTGCCGCGGCATCAAGTGCGAGCGCTCTTCCCCGACCGGTCAGCGTTCGTGGACCGCACCGGCACTGGGCCGACGCGCTACTCGGAGCTGCGCAGCCTGCTCGATGAGACGACGCGCGTCGGTCACGCGACCGAAGACGGCGAGATCACTCGCGGCCTCGCCTCCGTCGGCGTCGCGGTGCTCGACCACGTCGGCTGGCCAGCGGCGAGCATCGCTGTGACGTTCGAGCAGGGCACTCGGGAAGCGGACGACCTCGTCGAGCGCATTGGCGCCGCAGCGGCGGAGCTGTCACGCCGCATCTCAGGGCGTACCCGCCGTGTCGGCGACGGGCTCTCGCCCTGAGGCCGCCGGCACGGCGCTGCCGGTCTCGCGCTCGATGCGCCGGCGCCGCGCCCGCACGACGCGGTCGACGATGAGCCCGACGGCGAGCGCGACGGCGACGCCGATCGCGGCGCCGAGCAGCGGGTGCTCCCGCGTGAGGTGACCGGCGAGGAGCCCGATCGACGTCGAATAGACGGCCCAGGATGCTCCCGCGAGAAGCGAGAGCGGCACGAAGCGGCGACGTGAGAACCCGAGCGCGCCGGCCGAGACGTTGACGGCGACACGGCCGATGGGAATGTAGCGCGCGCCGAGGATGAGCGCGGTCCCGTTGCGGTCGAGTCGCCGTGCGGCCCACGCGAACGACGCGGCGATGCGCGGCGCACGCATCCAGCGAAAGCGACGGATGCCGACGGCGCGCCCGATCGAGAACGCGACGTTGTCGCCGGCGGCGGCCCCGATCGCCGCGACAGCGGCCAGCAGCACGAGGTTTGCGCCGCCCGCGGAGACGGCCACGGCCGCCGCGGCGACGAGCAGCGTCTCGCTGGGCACCGGCGGGAAGAACCCGTCGATGACGGCCACGGCGAACATCACGAGGTACAGCCACGGAGAGGCGACGGCCTGGAGGATGAGTTCGTTCACGAGTTCCACAGAGGAAAGCTATGACCGGGATGTCGTCGACGGCATCACCCGCGAGTACCGTCCGTGTCCCTCTGAAGGAGGGTTCTTCGCCAGGCGCAGCGCCACGAGCATGAGCGCCGCAGCGATCAGCGCGCCTGGAATCGCGAACTGTGTGGCGAGAAGAAGCACAACGCTTCCCGCGCCGAGCATCGCTGAGGCCGTCACTCGTGTGGTCGAGGCGCTGGGCGTGGCCGGCCGGCCGTTCTCGAAGCGGCCGGCGGCGAGGGCGACGAGTGCCGTCGCGAGCAGCGCGATCATGAACCACAGCGGCCGTGTCAGCCACCAGCCGGGAGTGCCCGGCGCCGGAAGGGGGACGGCGAGAGCGGTCGAGGCGAGAACCGAGAAGCCCGCGAGTCCGATGAGCACGGGCATGTGCCACACGTACACCGACATCGACCTCGTGCCGATCGCCGACATCGCCGCTCCCACGCGGGGGCGGGCGGCGCAGCGGCGAAGCCACGGCTGGGCGAGGGACAGGAACGCGAGGTGCGCGACCCCGAGCAGCACGAGCGCGGCGGTCGGCGGGTTGAGGTTCACGTACATGTCGGGCGAGTAGACGCCGAGGCCCGTCACCACGAGAAGGGCGGCGAGAGCGCCTACGCCGAGGGCGCCCCGTGAGTCCCGACTCAGACGATCGAGGCTGCCGTCGGCGAGCCAGAAGCCGAACTGCTGCAACAGCAGCCAGACGAAGCCGAGATTGGCGAAACCCAGGGCCGGGATGCCGCTTCCCATCGTCGCCGCGTCGACGCCGACAACGGCGAACGCGAGCACGACGAGCGTGAGCAGCCGGGCGTTTTCGTGTGCTCTCACCATGACCGGCACGAGGGCCTGGCAGAGGATGTAGACGCCGAGGAACCACAGCGGCTGGCTGACGCGGAATCCCGCGATGGCGACGATGTCGGCCGGCAGCCCGCACGCGAGCATGATGACGAGGGCGGCCACCACCGTGACGACGGCGATGAGCGCGGGCCGCAGCAGGCGGTGCATGCGGGCCGCGACGAACGCGGCCGAGGGGCGGCCGCTGTCGCGGTGGCGCCGAAATGCCGTGATCGAGGAGAAGCCGCCGACGATGAAGAACAGCGGCATCATCTGCATGACCCAGCTGAGCGGCACGAACCATGCCGTGCCTTCCGCGGTGTTCTCGAAGACCGGGGCGCCCGCGGCATCGACGCTCACGCCGACCATCAGGGCGTGCAGGAGCACGACGAGCACGAGGCATGCCGCGCGCACGAGGTCGATGCTCGCATCGCGCGTTCTCGCTCGCCGTTCGGGTGCGGTCGTGCGCGGGATTTCGGGCAGGGCGATGGTGGACAAGGGCTCTCCTCGCAGGTCGGCGTGCGAGAAGGCTACGAAGCGGGTGTGCTCCGGCGAATCCCTCCACGGGGTCGTTCGCGTGCCCGGGTTCCCCTACGAGAGGCTGAGGGAATGCGAAAGGCCGCAGCCCGGTCGCGGCGCGTAAGCGCGCGGCCGGGGACTGCGGCCTCGATTGCAGCCGGTCAGGCGGGCTGCTGGTTGCCGATCGAGAAGCGGACGGCGCCCTGCTCGTTCACGTCGGCGTCGAGGATCTTGTCATCGAGCGCGGCGGCGGCGGTCTCTTCGAGGAACACTCGGGCTCCGCCGGACTCCACCACCTGGTCCGTGCTCTCGGGGGCAGCAGCCACGTCGACGGCGAAGTCACCGGCGTCCGAGGTCTGGCTGCTGATGCGCAGGCCGGCATCGTCGTCGCCGGTCGACTGCGCGGCAATCGTCTTGACGATGGTGCTGGCGTTTTCGGTGAGGGTGAGCACGTGCTCTCCTTCCGGGTTGCGGATATGTCCGAGCCACGATTCCGCAGGGCTCCCTGCACTGCAAGGCAAGCGCGGCCATTCGGAGGCCATTCACACGTGGCGTACGCCAGGAGCGAAGCGCTGATTCAGGCGGGCGTGACGAGACCCGAGTCGTAGGCGAAGATCACGGCCTGCACGCGGTCTCGCACGCCGAGTTTCGAGAGCACCTTGCCCACGTGCGTCTTCACCGTCTGCTCCGAGATGAACAGGTCGGCCGCGATCTCTCCGTTCGACCGTCCCCGGCCGATGAGCGTGAGCACTTCACGTTCCCTGTCTGTGAGGGCGTTGAGCTCGAGCGCCTGACGGGGGCTCGCGGGACGCTGCTTGGCGAACTGCTCGATGAGCCGCCGCGTCACACTCGGCGCGAGCAGCGCGTCCCCGGCCGCGACGACGCGCACCGCCTGCACAAGCTCGGCGGGCAGCGAGTCCTTGAGCAGAAATCCGCTCGCTCCCGCTTCGAGCGCCTCGTACACGTAGTCGTCGATGTCGAACGTCGTGAGCATGATGACGCGCGGCACGTGCGGCAGCGGCCGGGTGGGGTTCAGCAGCTGGCGCGTCGCCTCGAGCCCGTCGAGGCGCGGCATCCGCACGTCCATGAGCACGACGTCCGGCTTGAGCCGCCGCACGAGGTCGACGGCATCGACGCCGTCCGCGGCCTGCCCGACAACGGAGATGCCCTCGTGCGCGTCGAGAAGCGCGGCGAACCCGGCGCGCACCATGGCCTGGTCATCGGCGATGACGACGGTGATGTTCATGAACGCTCCTCGGGGGCGGATGCTGCGCCCATAGTGTCCCATGGCAGAGTGGCGTGCACGTGCCAGCCGCCGTCGGGGCTCGGCCGGGTGTCGAGACTGCCGCCGAGAAGGGTCGTGCGCTCGCGCATTCCGATGAGACCGTGGCCGCCACCGGCCGCCGCGTGCACCGGCTCCGTCGCCGCTGCGTTGCTCACGTCGATGACGAGAAGCGCTCCCTGCTCGCGCACGCTCACGGACACGCGCGAGCCTGGAGCATGACGCACGGCGTTGCTGACGCCCTCCTGCACGATGCGGAACGCCGCGATCTGGACTGACGGCGGTGCCGACTGCGCGCCCTCGACGCGCTCAAGCGTGATGTCGACGCCCGCGCGAGAGGCCGCGTCGACAAGAGCGGGGATGTCGGCGATGGTCTGCTGAGGCGCCCGCTCGGCCGACTGGTCCTCGGTGCGCAGCGCGCCGAGGAGACGCCGCATCTCGGTGAGGGAGCTGCGCGCCGACGCAGCGATGTCGTCGAATTCGGCAGCGGCCGCGGCATCCAGATCGGGAAGACGATAGCGAGCTGTCGACGCTTGAACCTGGATGAGCGACATGCTGTGCGCGACGACGTCGTGCATCTCCCGGGCGATGCGCGCCCGCTCCTCGACGAGCAGGCGGCGGGACTGCTCATCGGCCGAGACTTCGCGCTCGCGCGTGAGCTCCGCCTGAATGCGCTCGCGACCGGCGACGAGGAGGGCGATGAAGTACAGGACGCCGGCGATCGAGAACGCGACGATGAGGTCGGCGGCCGTGGCGTCAGGATCCCGCGGCTGGCCGGGGAACTGCAGCACCACGATCGTGACGAGGAGCGCGAGGAGCCACGCGATGAGTCCGGGCCGCCAGCCGGTGCGGAAGGCGACGACGCCGACGAGCAGGGCGAGCGCGATCATGACGGGAACGGACAGCGGCCACGGCCAGAAGGCGTCATGACCGGCCCCGCCGGCAACGGCGGAGCCGAACAGGCCGACGAGGAACAGCGCGGTTCCGGTGCGCGGCGCGCTCACGGCCACGACCATGCTGCCGCACACGAGGGCCGAGAGAACGAAGGCGAGCGGAACGAAGGTTGCGTACAGCGTGGACTGGATCGGCACCATCACCGCGTACAGGGCGATAGCGATGCTGGCGAGGACGATGCGCCACACGAGTTCTTGTCGTCGGGAAGTCACCCCTGAATAGTGGCATGGGGCTCGCCGTGCGCGAATCGCTCAGCAGAGTGAACCTTCAGCACGAGAACGACCCCCTGGTGTGAGCCAGGGGGTCGTTCTCGTGCGGAGTGCTCTGCGGTGGGAGGGACTTACGCCTCCGCGTTCTTGCGTCCGAAGATGAGACCCCAGATGAGGAGGACGATGATGGAGCCGCCGATGGCAAGCAGCCAGCTGGAGAGGCTCCAGAACTCGTCAACGCCGACGTGGAAGATCATGTTGCCGATCCAGCCGCCGAGGAGCGCGCCGACGACGCCGAGCAGAAGCGTGACGAACCAGCCTCCGCCCTGCTTGCCGGGCAGGATGAGCTTGGCGATCGCGCCCGCGATCAGACCGAGAATGAGGAATGCGATGAAGTTCATTTGTGGTGCCCTTTCGCTTGATATCGCCTGTGGGGCGATCCCGGTTTCCCGAGTTCGATCACTTTAGGGGCAGCGGTCCCGGGCAGGGGAGGGCCTTGACGCGGACCCCGCTCATGGGGCAGAGACCACGTTCTCTGTGCCGGTTCCCAGCGAGGGTCCCGTAAAGTTGTGAGGTCGGCTCTGGGCACCGCGATGTTCGCGGATGGGTTTGTAAGTCCGTTGGGCCGGTTTCCTCTCGAGAACGAGAAGCGAATTCACATCATGTGAACGGTCCCGGCCACTGATCGCCCGGGTGAGGAGAGCGCCGTGTCTGCGGCGCTCTGCACTGCTGTTGCATGCGCAAGAACAACCCGGAAAGCACACCGATGCCGAAGAACAAGAAACCCGCAGGCGGTCGCCCCGCCCGCAACTTCGATCCCGACTACGCCGCCAAGCGGCAGGCGCGGAGAAGCGGCCCGAAGCCCGGCAGCCGCAGTCCCGGGCACCGCGGCTACCGCGCACCCGAGGAGGAACCGCGCAAGAACCGCTGGAATGCCGCCGAGCGCGCCGAACGCGCGGAGCGCGCGCCGCGCTACTCCGACGAGGCTCGTTCCCCGCGTCATTTCGATCGCGAGGAGCGCCCCGCGCGTCGTTTCGACCGGGAGGGGCGCCCCGCACGTCGTTTCGACCGCGAGGAGCGTCCGGCTCGTCGTTTCGACCGGGAGGAGCGTCCGGCTCGTCGTTTCGACAGGGAGGAGCGTTCCGCCCGGCGGTTTGGACAGGACGACCGGCCCCAGCGTCGTTTCGACCGCGACGAGCGCCCCGCGCGTCGTTTCGATCGCGAGGAGCGCCCGCGTCGCCGCTTCGACGACGACCGCCGCAGCCACTCGGAGCGTCCGGCCCGGCGATTCGACGGCGAGCGACGCTTCGATCGTGAGCGACCGCAGCGTCGTGAGCGCAGCGACTTCTACCCGAGCCGCGACGAGAAGCCGCGTTTCACTCCACAGGATGACGTCGTGCTCGAACGGCTCGAAGCCGAAGCGATCCAGGCGTCCGACGTCGAAGGCGTGAGCTTCGCGGACCTCGGCCTCGGCTCCAACATCGTGCGCACCCTCGGAGAGCTCGGCGCGGCGTCGCCGTTCCCGATCCAGGCCGCCACGATCCCGGATGTGCTCGCCGGCCGCGACGTGCTCGGCCGCGGCCGCACCGGCAGCGGGAAGACGATCGCGTTCGGCGCCCCGCTCGTCGAGAAGCTCATGGAGAACAACGGCGGCACCCGCCGTGAGATGGGGCGGAACCCGCGTGCCCTCATCCTCGCTCCCACCCGCGAGCTCGCGCTGCAGATCGACCGCACCGTTCAGCCCATCGCGCGCAGCGTCGGCCTGTTCACGACCCAGATCTACGGCGGCGTGCCGCAGGCCCGCCAGGTCGGTGCGCTCCGCCGCGGCGTCGACATCGTGATCGGCACCCCGGGCCGGATCGAGGACCTCATTCAGCAGGGGCGCCTCGACCTGTCGGACGTGACCGTGACGGTCATCGACGAGGCCGACCACATGTGCGACCTCGGGTTCCTCGAGCCCGTGCAGCGCATCCTGCGGCAGACTGCTGACGGCGGTCAGAAGCTGCTGTTCTCGGCCACCCTCGACACGGGCGTCGCGGCGCTCGTCGACGAGTTCCTCGTCGACCCGGCGGTGCACGAGGTCGCGGGCGAGGACCAGGCATCGTCGCACATCGACCACCGTGTGCTCGTCGTGCTGCGCGAGGACAAGGTGCAGGTGCTGCGCGAACTCGCCGATCGTGACGACAAGACGGTCGTCTTCACGCGCACTCGCGCGTACGCCGAGCAGCTCGTCGACGAGCTGGAGGACGCGGGCGTCCGCGCCGTCGCGCTGCACGGCGACCTCAGCCAGGCGAGGCGCCAGCGCAACCTCGACCGGTTGTCGTCGGGACGGGTGAACGTTCTCGTCGCCACGGACGTCGCCGCTCGCGGCATCCATGTCGACGATGTCACGCTCGTGATCCAGGCCGACATGCCCGACGAGTACAAGACGTACCTGCACCGTTCGGGCCGCACCGGCCGGGCAGGGAAGGACGGCCGTGTCGTCACGGTCATCCCGCGCAACCGTCGCCGCCGCATGGCCGAGCTGCTCGAGCGCGCCGAGATCGACGCGCCGATCGTGGACGCGTTCCCCGGCGACGACGTCATCGACGAGATCGCCGGTCGCCTCACGGTCGCTGACCTGACGGCGTAGCACGCGAAGAGGTGGCCCCGATCCCGGTGGATCGGGGCCATCCGCGCTTAACGCCCCGGTTGCGGCCGGCGCAGCCGCGCCTATGATGTGCGGGAGCGTCCCACGCGGTGCACAGAACGGAGAGCGGCATGAAGATCATCGTCGGCGTCACCGGAGGAATCGCCGCCTACAAGGTCGTCGGCGTGATCCGCGCCCTCGTGCTCGACGGGCATGACGTACACGTCATCCCCACGGAATCGGCGCTCAAGTTCGTCGGTGCGCCGACCTTCGAGGCGATCAGCCGCAACCCGCTCGCGACGGACCTGTACGAGGGCGTCGCCGAGGTGCGACACGTGGCTCTCGGGCAGAGCGCCGACGTCATCCTCGTCGCCCCCGCCACCGCGAACACCATCGCGCGAATCACCGCGGGACTCGCCGACGACCTGCTCGGCAACAGCATCCTCGCCTCGAAGGCGCCGCTCGTGATCGCTCCCGCCATGCACACCGAGATGTGGCAGAACCCGGCGACGGCGCACAACGTGGCGACGCTGCGCGAACGCGGTGTGCGCATCGTCGGCCCCGGAGAAGGCCGCCTGACCGGCAGGGACAGCGGCATCGGCCGGCTCGCCGACGAGAACGAGATCGTCTCCGCCGTGCTCGAAGCCGGTGGCCACGGGCGGACGGCGCGTGACCTCGACGGCCGCCGCATCGTGATCAGCGCGGGCGGGACTCGGGAGCCGATCGATCCGGTGCGCTTCATCGGCAACCGGTCATCCGGCCGTCAGGGTGTCGCCCTCGCCGAGGCGGCCAAGCAGCGCGGAGCGGACGTTCTGCTCGTGGCCGCGAACCTCGAAATCGAGGTACCCGCCGGCATCGAGAGCTTCACCGTGACGACGACGGCGCAACTCCGCGAGGCCATGCTCGAACGGGCGGCCTCCGCGGATGTCGTCATCATGGCGGCTGCCGTCGCCGATTACCGGCCGGAAGACGTGTCCGACACGAAGATGAAGAAGGAAGCCGATGGCGGCCCGGTCACGCTGAGGCTCGTGCAGAACCCCGACATCCTCACCGAGCTCGGCCACGCCGATCGCCGAGCGCGCGTGCTCGTCGGCTTCGCCGCCGAGACGACGTCCGATGAGGCGGAGCTTATCCGGCTCGCCGCCGAGAAGCGGGAGCGGAAGGGCTGCGATCTCATCGCCGTCAACCGCGTGGACGGCGGCCGCGGCTTCGGCGCCGCCGACAACGAGGTGCGCCTGATCGACGCGAACGGGCCCCTCGGCGCTGCCGTCGCCGGCAGCAAGAGTGACGTCGCGCACGCGATCCTCGACGCCGCACGCGACCTTCTGCGCGGCCGCGACTGACGCTCGCTCGCTACATGTGGTTATTCACGGCGAACTGCGCCACTACATCTTGTGGTGAGGGCGTAGCTTCTCGGTAACCGGCGGCGCAGGGCCGCCGGCATCGGGAAGGAATGTCATGTCCGCATCGCCCGCGCCCGTCGTCGACGTCGCCGCGACCATCAACGAATATCTCGACCGCTCCGATTGGCGCATCAATGCGAACGCCAACCAGGGCTACTCTCTCGGCGGCCTCATCCTCAACACGGCCGGGAAGGTCGTCGCGAACTACTGGCTGAGCGAGGTGTACTCGCCCGAGATCGGGCAGGCGCACCGCAACGGCGACATCCACATCCACGACCTCGACATGCTCGCCGGCTACTGCGCCGGCTGGTCGCTTCGGGTGCTGCTGCAGGAGGGACTGGGCGGCGTTCCGGGCAAGGTCGAGTCGGCGCCGCCCAGGCACTTCAGCTCCGCGCTCGGGCAGATCGTCAACTTCCTCGGCACGATGCAGAACGAGTGGGCCGGCGCGCAGGCGTTCAGCTCCTTCGACACCTACATGGCGCCCTACGTCCGCGTCGACGGCCTCGACTACGACGAGGTGCGGCAGGGCATCCAGGAACTGGTCTACAACCTCAACGTTCCCTCCCGCTGGGGCATGCAGACGCCGTTCACCAACCTCACCTTCGACTGGGTGTGCCCCGAGGACCTCCGCGACCAGGTCCCCGTCATCGCCGGCGTCGAGCAGCCGTTCAGCTACGGCGACCTCACCGCCGAGATGGCCCTGATCAACCGGGCCTACATCGACGTCATGACCTCGGGCGACGCGAACGGCCGCACGTTCACGTTTCCGATTCCCACCTACAACATCACCGAGGACTTCGACTGGCACTCCGAGAATGCGGAAGCGCTGTTCGCCATGACCGCGAAGTACGGCACTCCCTACTTCCAGAACTTCATCAACTCCGAGCTCGAGCCCGGCCAGATCCGCTCCATGTGCTGTCGGCTGCAGCTCGACCTGCGTGAGCTGCTCAAGCGCGGCAACGGCCTCTTCGGCTCGGCCGAGCAGACCGGCTCCCTCGGCGTCGTCACCGTCAACTGCGCCCGCCTCGGCTACCTCAACCCGTGCGACGAGGTCGGCGCGCTTGCCGCGCTCGACCGGCTCCTTGACCTCGCGAAGGACTCCCTCGAGCGCAAGCGCGTCGTCATCGACCAGCTCATCGAGGGCGGACTGTTCCCCTACACGAAGCGCTACCTGCAGGGCGGGCTGCGCAACCACTTCTCCACCATCGGGGTGAACGGCGTGAACGAGATGATCCGAAACCTCACCGGAGACGAGCACGACATCACCACGGCCGAGGGCCACGCCATGGCCGTGCGCCTGCTCGACCACGTGCGCGAGCGCATCGTCGAGTTCCAGGAGGCCACCGGACACCTCTACAACCTCGAAGCCTCACCTGCCGAGGGCGCCACCTACCGCTTCGCGAAAGAGGACAGGGCCCGCTTCCCCGGCATCCTGCACGCCGGAACCGATCAGAACCCGTACTACACGAACTCGTCACAGCTGCCGGTCGGCTTCACTGACGACCCGTTCGAGGCGCTCGAACGCCAGGACGAGCTGCAGACCAAGTACACGGGCGGCACGGTGCTGCACCTCTACATGTCCGAGAGGCTGTCGGATGCCGCGGCCTGCCGCGAGCTCGTCCGGCGCTCGCTCGCCACCCACCGCCTGCCGTACATCACCGTCACACCGACGTTCTCGATCTGCCCCGAGCACGGCTACCTCGCCGGCGAGCACCCGGCGTGCCCGACGTGCGGCGGCCTGTGCGAGGTGTGGACCCGGGTGATGGGCTACTTCCGCCCGGTGAGCTCGTTCAACATCGGCAAGAAGGGCGAGCACGCGGAGCGGCGTCACTTCGTCGAGGAGGCGATGAGCCGATGACCGCCCGGGCGTGCGCGGACGGCCTGCAGATCGCCGGCCTCACGCGGCTGTCGACGTGCGACTGGCCGGGCAGGCTCGTCGCGACGGTGTTCCTGCAGGGCTGCCCGCTCGATTGCGGCTTCTGCCACAACCCGGAGCTCATCGACCCGCGCACGCCCGGCCGCATCGCCTGGGCCGAGATCATCGCCTTCCTGGAACGCCGCCGCGGCCTGCTCGACGGCGTCGTGTTCTCGGGCGGCGAGCCGACCCGCCAGCCGGGCCTCGCCGACGCGATGGCGCACGTGCGCGCGCTCGGCTTCGGGGTCGGCCTGCACACGGCGGGCCCGTACCCGGCGCGGCTCGCGCACGTGCTTCCGCTGTGCGACTGGGTGGGGCTCGACATCAAGGCGCCCGAGCGGCTCTACGCAGCCGTGTGCGGCGTCGCGAGCGCCGCGACGAAGGCGTTCGCAAGCCTGCGCCTCGCCCAGGACAGCGGCGTCGACCTGCAGGTGCGCACGACCGTCGACCCGACCACGATGTCCGACGTGGATGTCGCCGAACTCACCGACACGCTCGCGGAGCTCGGCGTCGCCGACCACGTTCTGCAGCGCGTGCGCCCGGACGGCACCCGCCCGGAGTACGCGGCGCGCCTCGCGGCAGTGCGGGCCTGAGAAGGGGCGGCGAATTGGCACGGCGCGTTCAGCGGCATCCGATCGTCCTTCCGGGCGAGACTGGAACCGTGCCGTCCGCAGACCATCGACCCCGCGCGCTCGCCGTGTGCCTCGTCGCCGGCGGTGCGCTCGGTGCGGTCGCCGCGCTCGCCCTCACCCTGGAGAAGATCGCCACGGCGGGCGGTGCGGCCCCGAACTGCAATGTGAGCCCGCTCATCGGCTGCGGCGCGAGCCTGAACTCCGTGCAGGGCTCGCTGCTCGGCATCCCGAACCCGCTCATCGGGCTGATGTTCTGGCCCGCCGTGATGCTGCTCGGGGTGCTCGCCGTCGCGGTGCCGCTGCCGCGCTGGGTGTGGCTCGGTCTCACCGCGGCGCTCGCGGGCGCGACGGCGCTCGTCGTGTGGTTCGTCGTGCAGTCGATCGCGGTGCTCGGCATCCTGTGCCCCTGGTGCATGCTCACGTGGGCGGTGACGGTCCCGCTGCTGCTCGGCGTGCTCACGCACGTCGTTCGAGAGCGGATGCTGCCGGCGCCGCAGCCCGTGGTGAGCGCCGTGCGCGCGATTCCGGTGCCCTGGCTGTGGGGCAGTCTCGTGGTGTTCGCGGCGATCGCGGTGTGGGCCCAGCTGCAGTTGGATATCGTGGGATCACTGTGACGACCCGTGAGACGGCCGGCAAGCCCGAGGCCGAAGACCAGCGCGCCCGGTTCCCCCGGCTGCGGACGGGGCGGCGTTGGCTGAACCTGCTCTGGCTCCTGCCTGCCGTCGCGGTTCTGCTCGGCGTGCTCGTCGGCGTCGCCGCGGGGCTGCGTCAGATGCCCGGCGTGCAGGAGTTCATCGCCGCCTACCCGGGCACGAGCCCGCGCGCCGAACCGCAGGGCTTCCCGTGGTGGCTGCGCTGGCAGCACTTCCTCAACATCGTGTTCCTCATCCCGATCATGCGCTCCGGCCTGCAGATCCTCGCCGGTCGGCCGCGACTGTTCTGGAAGGTGGGCCAGCGGCCCGGGCAAGAGTGGCTGCGTCTGAACGACGCGATCGAGCAGGGTGCGCGCGTCTCCCCGCGGCACGACGCCGTGTCGCTGCCGAGCCAGCTGGGGCTGCCGGGCACTCGCCGGTCAAGCGCCTCCGCTCGCTGGTGGCACCTGACCGTGACGATGCTGTGGCTGCTGAACGGGATCGTGTTCTACGTGCTGCTGTTCGCGACCGGGCAGTGGGTGCGCACCGTGCCGACCAGCTGGGACGTCGTGCCGAACGCGCTGAGCGCTGCGCTGCAGTACGCGTCCCTCGACTTCCCCGTGCAGGACTCGTGGATCGCCTACAACGGGCTGCAGCTGCTGACCTACTTCGTCACGGTGTTCATCGCCGCGCCGCTCGCGATCGCGACGGGGATGCTGCAGGCGCCGCGCGTCAGCCGCGCGCTCGGCGCCACGACCTCGAAGCTGTTCAACCCCGAGGTCGCCCGCTCGGTGCACGCGCTGGTTCTCGGCTGGTTCGTGGTGTTCACGATCGTGCATGTCGCGCTCGTTCTCATCACGGGAGCGGCATCCAATCTCACTCACATCACGATCGGGTCGGCGACGGCCTCGCCCGCCGGGCTTGTGCTGTTCGGCATAGGCGTGATCGTGCTCGCCGTGCTGTGGCTCATCGTGTCGCCGGTCACCAACAAGTGGCCGAACGCCGTGCAGAAGGTCGCGGTGACCGCGCTCGGCCCTCTCGCCCGGCTGTTCTAAAGTTCACGCGTCGTGAACAAAGTGGTGCCGCGCGCCGGATCCACTTCCGTGCGATCGCTCTCGGTGAAGCCGAGTTTGGAAAGGACGCGGCGAGAAGCCACATTCCAATCCCAGACCGTCGCCCAGAGGCGTCGGTATCCCGACGACTTCGCCCAGTCGATGACCGCCCATGCGGCTTCCGTGGCGTAGCCGTTTCCCCAGGTTCGGCGCAGCAGCTCGAACCCCAGCTCAGGCGCGCCCGTGCCGCCTCGACCGCTGTCGATCAGGCCGCAGTACCCGATGACGTCTCCGGCGGACTTTCGCTCGATCGCGAGCATTCCGACCGACGAGGGCTGCTCGGCGCGTATCGACTCCTCGAGCTCGGCGAGCGTGGGGCGCCCGTCGGCATCGATGCGGCGATGCGGGGGCACGCGCGGATCGCGCTCTGTCCACAGCTCGCGCATGACCGCAGCCTCGGCGACCCGCCACGGCCGGAGCAGAAGGCGGCTCGTCTCGAACGAAGGACTGTCGTGCACGGGCGCGTCGGCCGTCATGTCAGCAACCGTGCTCCCGGGCGCGGCTATGAGGCTTCCGCGGCGTCATTGTTTCGGTCGCGTTGCCGCAGCCGCACCCAGCAGCCGGTGTGCGGGTCGCGGGCGTGCAGCTCGCTCGCCTCGAGTGGGCCGTCGATCTGGTCGATGCTCGCCGACAGCAGTCCGTAGTGCACTTGGCAGACTTGCGGGTGGTCGGCGGCGAGCTTGTCGTAGGGGCACTCGTGCACGGTGAGGCGCAGTTCGTCGGCGTCGACGGAGGCGTCGAATCCGCACTCGTCCATGTGATCCTCGAGCAGGTCAAGCTGCCGGTCGGCCGCCGACACCGGCTCCGAGGCCGTGGCCGGGCTGACAAGGCGGCGCACCTGGTCGGCGCGCTCGAACGCCTGCTTCACCCGTTCGGCCCGGTGCGGGTCGTCCGGGTCCGTGACGGCGGTGTACAGCAGCCGCGGCCGGCCGCGGGAATCCTTGTGCAGCGTCTCTGAGCGCACGAAGCCCGCATCGATGAGCCGGTGCAGGTGCTCGCGCGTCGTATTGGCGTGCAGCCCGGTGGCCTCGGCGAGCTCGTCGACGCTGAGCGTTCCGCGGGTCATGAGCATGTGCAGCAGGTCGATGCGGCTGATCGAGGAGAGCGTCCGGTAGTTCGCGGCGAGAGGCGTGGCCATACCAGACATGGTACTTCTACATGATGTAGAAATGCCAGTTTTATCCGCGTCTTGCGGGGGAGAGGGCGCGCTCAGAACAGAGTCGGCTGATCGTCGCCGGCCGCGGCGAACGCCACCGCGGGGCGCTCGCCCGCGTCGTTGCGCAGCCGGCCGAGAGCTGAGGAGCGCACCGTTCCCGTCGCCGGGTCTTCCGCGCCGCGAGCCAGCCCGTGCTTCCGCATCAGCGGCACCATCCGCTGCGCGAGCCACGTGCGGTACTCCTTGGGCGCGTACGCGCCCTTCGCGTACAGGGAGGCGTATCGGCCGAGCAGCTCGGGGCGCTCGCGCTGCAGCCACATCATGAACCACGGCTTCACGCCCGGCTTGAGGTGCAGCGCGCTGAACAGCACCGACGTCGCGCCCGCTTGCTTCACGCGCGTGAGAGCCTCGTCCAGGTGCTCCCGCGAGTCGGTCAGGTACGGCAGGATCGGCATGAGGAACACGCCGCAGTCAAGCCCGGCCTCCCGCACGGCCGACACGGTCGCGAGGCGCGCGGTCGCGGACGGCGTCCCCGCCTCGAGTGACTGCTGCAGTTCGTCGTCGTAGATGGCGATCGACATCGCGAGGTCGACGGGAACCTGCGTCGACGCCTCCGCGAGCAGCGGAAGGTCCCGCCGCAGCAGCGATCCCTTCGTCAGAATCGACAGCGGCGTTCCCGAGCCGGCGAGGGCCTTGATGATGTCCGGCATGAGCGCGTACCGGCCTTCCGCCCGCTGGTAGGGGTCGGTGTTCGTCCCGAGCGCGACCGGGTGGCGTCCCCATGACGCCTTTGTCACCTCGCGATGCAGCACGTCGGCCACGTTGACCTTCACGACGATCTGCCGGTCGAAATCCTCGCCCGCGTTGAAGTCGAGGTATGCGTGCGTCGGTCGTGCGAAGCAGTACGTGCAGGCGTGCGAGCAGCCGCGGTACGGATTCACCGTCCAGCCGAACGGCATCTGCGAACTCGTCGGCACCTTGTTGAGGGCGGACTTCGCGAGCACCTCATGGAACGTGATGCCGGCGAACTCGGGCGTGCGCACCGAGCGCACGAGCCCGCTCAGGTTCCCGAGGCCCGGGAGCGTCTCGCTCGCGCCCGCGGACTCCGTGATCTTCTGGCCGTCCCACCGCATGCAACCAGTAGAACACAGTTACGAAGAATCGAAAAGCCTCTACGCGAAGAATCGAACACCGAGAACGAGTGCCGCTGCGCAGAGCCACAGCACGACGACGAAGACGCCGTCACGCGTGCGCAGCGGGACGAGGTAGCGTTCGGTCCGGGTCTCGTGCGCGCCGAAGGCGCGCGACTCCATGGACAGCGACACCCGCTCGGCGTGCCGGATCGCGCTCGCGAGCAGCGGGATGATCGACCGGACGCCGCGATTGAGCGCGGCAACGGGCCCGCGGCCGCCCGCGCTCCCACGGACGCGATGCGCCTTGCGGATGACCTCGAGCTCGTGCCGGAACCGCGGCACGAAGCGGTACGAGGCGAGCGCGGCGTAGCCGATGCGGTACGGAACCCGCGCGTGCTGCACGGCCGACCGCACGAGGTCCGGACCGGTCGAACTCATGCCGCTGATGAGTGCGAGGCTCACGATCGCGACAAGCCGCAGCGCCGTCGCGAGCCCCACGCGCCACGCGTCGGCGTAGAACCGGTATCCGCCGACGCGGAACAGCTCAACCGAGTGGTCGACGCGAGCCGGGTCCGTCCACAGTCCGAATCCGAGTGACAGGATGCCGCCGAGCAGCGGCAGCGCGAGAAACAGGATCGCGGCGCGCCGCCGCGTCAGCCGCACCCCGGTCAGCAGCACGAGGTACGCGAGACCCACGAGCACGAGCGGCGTGAGCACGTCTCGGGTGAACACGATGACGACCATGACGGGAAGCACGGCGACGATCTTCGCGAGCGGGTTGAGGGCGTGCAGGTAATGGCGCGCCGACACCTCCTCGCGCGCGTACGGGTCGAGGCTCATTGATCACCGCCCGGCAGCTGGCCGAGCCGGTGGACACCGCGCCAGCGGGGGTCGGGAAGCGCGCGCATGGCGTCGGCGAGCGGCGGCGTCCGCAGTCCAGCGCGTCGCAGCATCCGCTCGTCGTCGAAGATCTCGCCCGGTGGGCCGGATGCCGCGATCCTCCCGTCCGCCATCACGATCATGCGCGTCGCGTACTCCGCGACGAGCTGCATGTCGTGCGTGACGATGATGACTGTCGAGCCGTGCGCGTGCAGATTCGAGAGCAGGGCCATGAGCTCGTTGGCGCGCTCGCGGTCCTGGCCGAACGTCGGCTCGTCGAGCGCGAGTACGGGCGCTCCGACGATGAGGGCCGTGCCGACCGACAGCCGGCGCTTCTGGCCGCCCGAGAGCAGGAACGGGTGCACGTCGCGCAGTTCGGCGAGCCCGAAGCGGCGCAGCACTTCCTCCACGCGAGCCTCGATCTGCGCCTCATCGAGCCGGGCGCCCGACTCGTCGCCGTGGATGCGGAGGCCGTGGGCGAGCTCGTCCTGCACGGAATTCGTCACGAACTGGTGCTCGGGGTTCTGGAAGACGAAGCCGACCCGGCGGGCGAGCGCGCGCACGTCTCCCGTCGCCGCATCCAGTCCCGCGATGCTCACCCGCCGTCTCGGCGGGGAGCTCACGCCCGCCATGGCCTGCAGGAGCGTCGTCTTCCCGGCCCCGTTGCCGCCGACGATGGCGAGGAACTCACCCGTGCGCACCTCAAGCGACACGTGATCGAGAAGCGTGTGACCGCCGCGCCGGATCGTCAGGTCGCGCACGGTGATCACCGGCGCGCCGAGCACGGGGGCGGGCGGCGGCGCGGGCAGCGGCGGCAGCTCGCCTCCGGAAAGCGCGTCGGCGAGCTCGCCTGCGGTCACCGGGAGGGAGTCGATGCGGATGCCGGCGCCGCGCAGCCGCATCGCGGCGGCCGTCGCGACGGGAAGCCACACCCCGAGCGCCGCGATCTCGTCGGCGTGGCCCGCGAGAACCTCCCGCGGTGTTCCGTCGAACGCCGTCCGCCCGTCGCGATCGAGAACCACGACGCGGTCCACGATGCCGAGGGCCGCGTCGACGTCGTGCTCGATGAGCACGATGCCGTGCTCGCCGCCGGCGACGAGCCGGCGGAGCACCGCGTACACTTCGTCGCTTCCCGCGGGGTCGAGGTTCGCCGTCGGCTCGTCGAGAACGAGCAGCGGCGTGCGCATCGCGAGGGCGCACGCGATGGCCAGCCGCTGGCGGGCGCCGCCCGAGAGGATGTCGGGCGAGTCGTCGCGGCGCGACCACAGGCCGACGACCCGCAGCGCCTCCTCCGCGCGAGCGAGCACCTCCTCGACGGACAGCAGCATGTTCTCGAGCGCGAAGCACACTTCGTCGAGCACGGTTCCCGTCACCACTTGCGCATCGGGATCCTGGAACACCATGGCGACGTGCTCCGCGAGTCGCGCGACGGGCGTGTCCCGCGCAGGCAGCCCGACTGTCGTCACGCTGCCGCTCAGCTCAGCCGAGATGACGTGCGGGACGAGCCCGTTGACGGCGAGGGCGAGAGTGGATTTGCCGCAGCCCGACGGGCCGAGCAGCAGCACGACCTCGCCGGGCGCGACGTCGAAGCTCGCGCCGTGCGGAGTGAACGTCTCGCGTTCGTCGTGGCGGATGCTGACGTCGGCGATGCGCAGCAGGGGGTCCGGCATGTCAGGCCGCGGTCATCGCGGCCGTGTGCGGGGCGTTCCGGCGCCGGTCGATCTCCTTCTGCACGCCGCGCGCGACGCCCGTGCGGTCGATGCCCGCCGCGATGAGCCGGCCGATCCAGGTGAACAGCACGGGGCTGAGCACGAACGTGCCGAAGTACACGATGTTGACCCAGCCGGCGAAGTGCTCGAGCCCCACGCCGATGAAGACGCCGGCGCCGAAGACGAGTCCCATCACGACGGCGGCGAGATAGAACACCCACGCCTTCCAGTACCGGTACTTCGTCACGGCGAACGGCACTTCCTGCAGCAGCCCGATCGCCACGGCCGTGCCGATGTACTGCATGACGAACGCGGGGTTCACCGCCGAGGCGACGAGCCCCGCGATGAGCCCTGTGATGATGGCGACGCCGCCGCGGCGCAGCAGCGACTGCGCGATGACGCCCGGCAGGAAGTACACCCCGATCGCGAGGCCGTAGAGAACGGGCACCGTCGCCGCGACGATGCCGTTCACGAAGCCGGCGGCGGTGAAGACGAGTCCGCTGCCGACGCCGATCGCGGCGCAGGTCATCAGAAGGCGGGTGCTGAACATGGGCGTATCCCTCGAAACGGGCGTTGGTGGGGCAAGAACCACCTTCTCAAACTTAACTGAGCCTGACCTAACAGGGCAATCGGGCTCCGTCGTGACAAATGCCGCCTATGGGCGCCGCCGCCTCGGCGTGAGCCGCACGTTCGGCAGCGGCGGTGCCGGGATGCGCTCCGCGTGCCCCGCGACGGGCCCGAACCTCGTGCGCTCGGCCTCCCAGTCGTCGCGCGCGTGCACGATCTCCTCATGGCTGCGGCCGACGAAGTTCCACCACATGATGAGCTCCTCGCCGAACGGCTCGCCGCCGATGAGCAGCAGCCGCGCGGGAGCCTCGCTCGCGATCGCGATCGTGTCACAGCCGTCCCCGACGTACAGCAGCGGCCCCGGTTCGACGTGCACCCCGGCGACCTCCACCGCGCCGTCGAGAACGAGAACCGCGTGCTCGAAGGAGCGCTGCACCGGCAGGCGAACGTCTGCTCCGGCATCCAGTTCGATCTCCGCTCCCACGAGCGGGGAGAACACGCGCGCGGGCGACGTGACATCCTCGATCGCCCCGACGACGACGCGAGCCCGCGCTCCCTCGGTCGTCCACACGGGAAGGTCGGCGTGCTGCTCGAAGAACGGCTCACCCTCGGCCGCGTCCTGCGGCAGGACGACCCACAGCTGGATGCCGCGCAGCGAAGTGTCGTCCTCGTGCACGGAGAACTCGGAGTGCGCGATGGCGTAGCCGCTCGTCATGATGTTCAGCTGCCCCGGCTCGATCACGACGTCGCTGCCGACGGCGTCGCGGTGCCGGATGCGCCCCTGCAGCGGCCAGGTCACCGTCTGCAGGCCGATGTGCGGGTGCGGCAGCACGCGCATGGGCGTGCCCTCTTCGTCGAAGTAGTCGAGGAAGCACCACGCCCCCACCATCGGCAGGGCGCGCTGCGGCAGCGAGCGGTGGACGGTGATGCCCCGGATGCCGCCAAGGGGAACCTCCCGCGCTTCCAGCAGCAGCGTCGCAGGGCCAGGCGTCGCGAGCTCGCGCACGAGCGATTCCTCGGTCGGCGTGTCGAACCTGGTCACTGCTCGCGCCGCTCGTGCTTGGGCGTCGGCAGCAGCACGTGCGCGTCGAACTCGTGGTGTCGCTTCACGTACGCGCGGATGAACGGGCAGTACGGCACGATGATCTCGTCGCGCGACGCGGCGTCCTCGAGCGCGCCGCGGGCGAGCACGCTGCCGAGGCCCTGCCCCTCGAACGCCGGGTCGACCTCCGTGTGGGTGAACGCCGTCCCGGCATCCTGAAGCTCGAACTCGGCGCGCCCGGCGAGCGTGTCGCCCAGCCAGAGCTCGTAGCGCCCTTCGGCGTCGTTGCGCACGACCCGCGTCTCGTCCTCCGCCATGGCTGCCTCCCGTCGGTGCTTGAGCACAACATACCCCGGCGTTCGGCGCATCTGCCATCGTCGGCCGTTTCGCCTAGGCTTGACGCGGAAGGGAGACGGCATGAGCTCACGCGGCACCCGCGCACTCCGCGGCACGATCGCCGCCGCCGTCTCCACGTTCACGGCGGCGGCCTCGCACGGCGTCGCGGACGGCCAGATCGCGGGCCTGTTCGCTGTGATCGTCGCCTTCACGGCATCCGTCTTCGTCTGCATCGCCCTCGCCGGCCGCTCGCTCTCGCGGGGCCGCATCGCGCTCTCGGTCGTGCTCAGCCAGCTCGCCTACCACGCGCTGTTCGCGTTCGCGCCGGGCGGCGCCGTCACGGCGACCGGGGCGACGGGACCGCACGCCGCGCACGCGGGCGGCTCGATCACGCTCACGGCAAGCGCGGTCGCGCACAGCCATGGCGCGGGGATGTGGCTCGCCCACGTGCTCGCGGCCATCGTCACCGTCGCCGCCCTCACGCGCGGCGAACACGCGATCCGCAGCGTCCGCGAGGCCCTGCGCCTCGCCCTCAGCGTGCTTCTCGTGCTGCCGAATCCCGTCGCGATCCCGCGCACGCGATCCTTGGTGACGGATGCCGCTGCGCCGCGGCCCGCGCGCATCGCCCTGTCGTCGCGTCCCCTTCGCGGCCCGCCCGTGCTCGCCGTCGGCTGACCGCCGACTCACGACACCTTTTCTCTCGCAGCCGCGGCTCCGCCGTGCCTGCACGCGCTTGCAAGGAACCTCTATGAAACGCACCACCACCCGCACCATGCTCGTCGGCGGCCTCGCCGGCGCCGCACTCGCCATCGCCGTGCCGCTCTCGGCCAGCGCCCACATCCACGTCGACCCGTCGAGCGCCGCCGCCGGGTCGAGCTCCGTGCTCACCTTCTCGATCGGTCACGGCTGCGACGGCTCGCCGACCACCGCCGTCGACGTGACCATCCCCGACGAGGTCATGTCGGTCAAGCCCGTCGCCCACGCCGGCTGGACCATCACGACGACGACCGAGGCCGTCAAGGACGGCGTCGTCGACGCGAACGGGGATCCCGTGAGCGAGCGCACGAGCCACGTCGTCTACACCGCCGACACGCCGCTGCCCGACAGCCAGCTTGACCTGCTGTCGCTGCAGGTCGCCGTGCCCGGCGACGCCGAGGGCGAGACTCTCGCGTTCCCCATCGAGCAGTCCTGCGAGCAGGGCAGCACCGCGTGGGATCAGGTCGCGAAGAAGGGCGAGGCGGAGCCCGAGCACCCGGCCCCCACGCTCACCGTCGGCGCCGCCTCTGCCGACGGCCACGGCACGGCGGACACGCCTGAGCAGGCGGATGCCGCGGCCACCGCGGACAGCGACGACGTCCTCGCCCGCAGTCTCGGCATCGCTGGCCTCGTCCTCGGCGCCGTCGCTCTCATCGTCGCCGTCGCGAAGGGCGGCGGGAAGCGAGTAGCGAAGGAGAAGAAGTGATGACACGAACGCTCGTGCGCAGGCGCGTGCGCCGCGGCGGCGTTGCCGTCGTCGCGCTCGCGCTCGCCGCCGCGCTCGGCCTCGCCGCGCCCGCCCTTGCGCACACGCAAGTGGCGCCTGCGGCTCCCGAGCCGGGCTCGACAGTGACCGAGGGCCCCGTCACCGTCGCCATCACGACGACAGACCCCGTGCTCGAGGCCGGGCAGCGCAGCATCGTGCTGCGCGGCCCGGACGGCTCGGAGCAGTACTTCGGCGACGGCTGTGCGACAGTGACGAACAGCACGACGGTCTCCGCGCAGATCACGCCCGGGCAGCCGGGCACGTACACGGTCATCTGGACGCTCGTCGCTCTCGACGGGCACGTGCAGAGCTCGGAGGACTTCGCGCCGTTCACGTTCACATGGCAGCCGGCCGACGGGCAGCAGACGGCGACCGGGCAGAGCGCCGTGCCGACGTGCGGCGAGGCCGCCGCGACGCAGAAGCCGACGCAGGAGAAGGCGGACGAGAAGGCGCCCGTGCTGAACGAGCACGGCTGGGGCGACCTCGGCTGGATCATCGGCGGCGTCGCCATCGTCTTCGTCGCAGCGGTCATCGTGATCATGCTCCTCGTGCGGCGAAGCCTCACGAACGAGGACGACGAGGACTAGACGCCGAAGGACGACCCGAAGGACGACGCGTCCGGCACATGAGGCCATGTCAGTGCGAGGGGCTACGGTGGGGGAGATGACTTCTCCCGCCGCCGACAGCCCCCTCGACGTCCTGCAGCGTGTCTTCGGATACGACGCGTTCCGCGGGCAGCAGGCGGAGATCGTCGAGCACGTCGCCGACGGCGGCGACGCCGTCGTGCTCATGCCCACGGGCGGCGGCAAGAGCCTGTGCTACCAGATCCCCGCGCTCCTGCGCGAGGGCACGGGAATCGTCGTCTCGCCGCTCATCGCCCTCATGCACGACCAGGTCGAGGCGCTGCGCGCCGTCGGCGTGCGCGCGGCCTACCTCAACTCAACCCAGTCGCCCGGGGAGCGCGCCGACGTCGAGCGCGCCTACCTCGCCGGCGAACTCGACCTGCTCTACGTCGCGCCCGAACGGCTCAGCTCCGAGCAGACCAAGCGCTTCCTCGGCGGCGGGCGCATCGCCCTGTTCGCGATCGACGAGGCGCACTGCGTCTCCCAGTGGGGCCACGACTTCCGCCCCGACTACCTCGCCCTCTCCGAGCTCGCCGAGCGCTGGCCCGACGTGCCGCGCATCGCGCTCACCGCGACGGCGACCGAGGCGACCCACGCCGAGATCACGCAGCGGCTCGAACTGGGGCAGGCGCGGCACTTCGTCGCGAGCTTCGACCGGCCGAACATCCAGTACCGCATCGTGCCCAAGCGCAACGTGCGCAGCCAGCTCATCGACTTCATCCGTGCCGAGGGCGAGGGGGCGTCGGGAATCGTCTACGCGCTCAGCCGCAAGAGCGTCGAGCGGACGGCCGAGCAGCTCACCGCAAGCGGCATCCCCGCGCTCCCGTATCACGCGGGTCTCGACGCTGCGGTGCGCGCCGAGACGCAATCGCGGTTCCTGCGCGAGGACGGCCTCGTGATCGTCGCGACAATCGCTTTCGGCATGGGCATCGACAAGCCCGACGTGCGCTTCGTCGCCCACATCGACATGCCGAAATCCGTCGAGGGCTACTACCAGGAGACCGGGCGCGCGGGCCGAGACGGCGAGCCGTCCGTCACGTGGCTCGCCTATGGACTGCAGGACGTCATCCAGCAGCGTCGCATGATCGAGGACTCGCCGGGCGACCTCGCGCACCGGCGCCGCGCCTCACAGCACCTCGACGCCATGCTCGCGCTGTGCGAGACGGTGCAGTGCCGCCGCGTGAACCTGCTGCGCTACTTCGGGCAGGCGGCGCAGCCGTGCGGCAATTGCGACACGTGCCTCGAGCCGCCCGCCATCGTCGACGGCACGATCCCGGCGCAGAAGCTGCTGTCCACGATCGTGCGGCTCGAGCGCGAACGCGGTCAGCGATTCGGCGCCGGGCAGATCATCGACATCCTTCGCGGCACCGCGACCGCGCGCACGCGCCAGCACGGACACGACAGCCTCAGCACATGGGGGATCGGCGCGGACCTCGGCGATCAGAGCTGGCGCGGCATCGTGCGGCAGCTGCTCGCGCAAGGGCTCCTCGCGAGCCGCGGGGAATACGGCGTGCTCGGGCTCACCGAGGCGAGCACGGGAGTGCTGCGCGGCGAGACGACGGTGATGCTGCGCGACGAGCCGGAGCGCAGCCCGCGCGTGCGGTCCCGCCGCCGGGACAGCGCGCTCGAGCTCGAGCCTGCCGCGCTCGAGCTGTTCGAGGCGCTCCGCGAGTGGCGGGCCGGGCAAGCGCGCGAGCAGTCCGTTCCCGCCTACATCGTCTTCGGCGACGCGACGCTGCGCGAGATCGCCGCGGCGCGACCGAGCGATCGAGCCGGTCTCGCCGGCATCAGCGGCATCGGCGAGAAGAAGCTCGACCGCTACGGCGACGCCGTTCTCGAGGTCGTGAGCGCTCACGCGGCGCTGGGCGCGTGATTGCCGTTCGGGCAGGCGCGCCCCGCTGAGGCGCGCGTCGCGCTGTGCGCCGTGAGCCACTCGTTGAACGTCTCGGTGCCGACGCGCGCATCGGGCACGAGGTTCGAGCCGAACCGCAGGTAGCGGCCCATGGCGGTGAACAGCGGCACGGGGATCATGACGGCGGAGCGGCCGGTCTTGCGCAGCCACAGCGCCGTCAGCTCTCGGGCCGTCGCGATCTGCGGACCGCCGATCGACACGACCCGATCGTCTCCCGTGTCACCGAGCGCGTCGACGATCACCGTCGCGACATCGTGCGCGTTCATGGGCTGGAAGCGCGCGCGGGAGCTTGTCGGGATGATGCGCCACTTCGCCGCGCGCAGGGCGAAGTCGTGCAGCATGTCGAAGAGCACCGTGAACCGCACGACCGTGACCGGCGCGCTCGAGTCGAGATAGAGCCCCTCCTGATCGGTCTTCGCGGCGAAGTACTCCGCCGTGCTCTGGTCGCAGCCGACGCTCGAGACCAGCACGACGCGCGACACGCTCGCCCGCTCGGCGGCATCCGCGATCTGCTGAGCGCCGATGCGGAAGATCGCCTGCGCGACCGTCGACACCCCGTCGAGACTGTCGACGATGGCGTCGGAGCCCGCGACGATCGCGTCGAGCTGCGCCGTCGTGGAGTTGTAGAGATCGCACGCGTGGTACTCGACCCCGGCGACGTGATCGGCATCACCCGGCCGGGGGCGATGCCGCGACACCGACACGACGGAGTGCCCGCGGGAGACGGCTTCCGCGACGACGGCTCGGCCGACCGTTCCTGTTCCGCCGAAAACGACGACTCTGACCATGCGCTGGCCCTCTAACTTTCTGCAGTTCAGGGGGTTCACCGGATGGGAGGGGGCTTGTGGTTACATTTGACAGCTTCGCCGACCCCTCAAGCTACGCCCAGTACGGGGGGATCGACTTTGTCCGTTTCGGCATCGGCGAGGGGCGGATGCTGTGGGGCAGCCACAACAACGATGCCGGGGTCGCGCGCCTCTTTGTAGCCGGGTCACGGCCGGCTGTCGCCGGGCGGGAGCGCGACCTACCGTGAGAGGAAACGTGGCGAAAGGCAGGCATTCATGGTGGAACGAGTCTCGAACGCGCACGGCGACGTCGAGGAAGTCGCCAACGTTCACGAAGTCGTCAACACAGGGCCGATCCGCGTTCCGGGCGGCCTGCGCATCAAGCGGGCGGAGCTCGCCGAGAAGCTGCTCGGCAGCTGGCCCGAGATTCGCCGGTCGGCGAGGGAGCTCGCGGCGAAGCCCGAGATACAGCGCATCGAGGGCCAGTCGATGGACGAGCACCGCGCGCGCGTGTTCGGCCAGCTGAAGCTGCTCGTCGAGGACGGGCAAGTGCTGCGCGCCTTCCCGAAGCGGCTCGGCGGCGATGAGGACGCGGGCGGCAACATCGCCGGTTTCGAGGAGCTCGTGCTCGCGGATCCGTCGCTGCAGATCAAGTCGGGCGTGCAGTGGGGGCTGTTCGGCGCCGCCGTGCTGCACCTCGGCACGCAGAAGCACCACGACGCGTTCCTGCCCGGCATCATGTCGCTCGAGGTGCCCGGGGCGTTCGCGATGACCGAGATCGGCCACGGCTCCGACGTCGCGTCGATCGCGACGACGGCGACCTACGATGCCGCGACGCAGGAGTTCGTCATCAACACGCCGTTCAAGGGGGCGTGGAAGGAGTTCCTCGGCAACGCCGCGAAGGACGGCATCGCCGCCGTCGTGTTCGCCCAGCTCATCACACAGGGCGTCAACCACGGGGTGCACGCGTTCTACGTGCCCATCCGTGACGAGCAGGGCCAGTTCCTCCCCGGCATCGGCGGCGAGGACGACGGCCTCAAGGGCGGGCTCAACGGCATCGACAACGGCCGGCTGCACTTCACCGACGTGCGCATCCCGCGCGACAACCTGCTGAACCGGTACGGCGACGTCGCCCCGGACGGCACCTACTCCTCGCCCATCGCGAGCCCCGGCAGACGGTTCTTCACGATGCTCGGAACGCTCGTGCAGGGCCGCGTCTCCCTCGACGGCGCCGCGACGACGGCATCCGCCCTTGGCCTCACCATCGCGATCCGGTACGCCGACCAGCGCCGCCAGTTCACGGCCGGCTCCGACACCGATGAGGAAGTGCTGCTCGACTACCAGCGGCACCAGCGCCGGCTGCTGCCGCGGCTCGCGCAGACGTACGCGCAGACCTTCGCGCACGACAAGCTGCTGCGCCAGTTCGACGAGGTGTTCAGCGGGCGAGCGGACACCGACGACGACCGGCAGGACCTCGAGACGCTCGCCGCGGCGCTCAAGCCGTTGTCGACGTGGCACGCGCTCGACACCCTGCAGGAGTGCCGCGAGGCGTGCGGCGGGGCCGGCTTCATGAACGCGAACCGGTTCACGAGCCTGCGCGCCGACCTCGACGTGTACGTCACGTTCGAGGGCGACAACAACGTGCTGCTGCAGCTGGTCGCCAAGCGCCTGCTGTCGGACTACTCCGGCAAGTTCCGCAAGGCCGACGCGGGGGCGCTCGCCCGCTACGTCGTCGGCCAGGCCGCCGACCGCGCCTACCACGGCAGCGGACTGCGCACGCTCGCGCAGACGCTCGGCGACTTCGGCTCGACCGCCCGCTCGGTGGGGCAGCTGCGGGAGACGAGAGTGCAGCGCGAGCTGCTGACCGACCGGGTCGAGTCGATGATCGCCGAGATCGGTCAGAAGCTGCGGCACGCGAGCAAGCTGTCGAAGGCGGATGCCGCCGCGCTGTTCAACTCGCAGCAGAACGCGCTCATCGAGGCGGCGCGCGCCCACGGCGAGCTGCTGCAGTGGGAGGCGTTCACCGAGGGCCTCGAGTCGATCGTCGACGCGGACACGCGCCGGGTGATCACGTGGCTGCGTGACCTGTTCGGGCTCTCGCTGCTCGAGCGCCACCTCGAGTGGTACCTCATCAACGGCCGGCTCTCGGGCCAGCGCGCACAAGCGGTCACCGCGTACATCGACCGGCTCGTCGCACGACTGCGGCCCTACGCCGTCGAACTCGTCGACGCGTTCGGCTTCGCGCCCGAGCACGTGCGCGCGCCCATCGCCACCGACGGGGAGCGCCAGCGTCAGGAGGAGGCGCGCGCGTACTACGCGGCGCTGCGCGAGTCCGGCGAGGCGCCCGTGGACGAGAAGGTGCTGCGCGACCGCGAGAAGGCGGCGAAGAAGCGCCAGATCGCGTAGACCGGGTCAGGCGGATGCCGCAGCCACGGCATCCGCCACCGTCTTGTTGCCCGACACGAGGTCGAACGTGCGCCCGACGGTCCCGCGGGCGGCGAGCAGCTCCGCGATGACCGCGGCGACGTCAGCGCGCGGGATCTCCCCGTGCGGCAGGGAGTACGCGAGATCGACGAAGCCCGTTCCCGGCTCGTCGATGAGGCGGCCCGGCCGGACTATCGTCCAGTCGAGCCGGCTGCCGCGCAACGCGTCGTCGGCCTCGCGCTTCGCGAGAACGTACGCCGCCCACGTCTCGTCGCCCATCGGGTCCGGCTCGTTCTCGACGCCGATCGCCGAGACCTGCACGAAGCGGTGGACGCCCGCGAGGCTCGCGGCGGCCGCCGACTTGACCGAGCCGCCGAAGTCGACGGTGCGCTTGCGCTCCGCCCCGGAGCCCGCGCCCGCTCCCGCGCTGAACACGACGGCGTCAGCTCCCGTGAACGCGTCGGTGAGCTGCTCGACCGTGCCCGACTCGATGTCGAGAACGAACGGCGTCGCCCCCGCTGCTTCGACGTCGGCGGCGTGGTCGGGGTTGCGGATCACGGCGACGACCTCGTCGCCGCGGTCGACGAGCAGCTTCTCGAGCAGCAGCGCGATCTTGCCGTGCCCGCCGACGATGACGATGCGGTTCATGAGGACCTCCGGAATCAGGACGGGCGGGCGGTGGGCGTGTCGGTCTTCGACGGGTCGCGCTCGACGAAGCTCCCAAGGGCCTCGTCGATGGCGTCGAGAACGTCCTGCTCGAGCGTCGTGCCCGAGGCCTTGACGTTGTCGGCGACCTGCTCGGGACGCGAGGCGCCGATGATGGCGGAGGCGACGTTCGGGTTGCTGAGCACCCACGCGATCGCGAGCTGCGCGAGGGTGAGCCCGGCCTGCTCCGCGATCGGCGCGAGCTTCTGCACGGCCGCGAGAAGCTCGTCGTCGAGGAAGCGCGCGACGGTCTTCGCGCCAGCGGCATCCGTCGCCCGAGAACCGGCCGGAGCCTCCTCGCCCGGCTTGTACTTGCCCGTGAGCACGCCTTGCGCGATCGGCGACCAGACGATCTGCGAGATGCCGAGCTCCTTCGAAGCGGGGACGACCTCCTCCTCGATCACGCGCCACAGCATGTTGTACTGCGGCTGGTTCGAGATGAGATGGATGCCGAGCTCGCTCGCGAGGGCGTGACCGGCGCGCAGCTGGTCGGCGGTCCACTCGCTCACGCCGATGTAGAGCGCCTTGCCCTGCCTGACGACGTCGGAGAACGCGAGCATCGTCTCCTCGAGCGGGGTCTCGGGATCGTACCGGTGCGCCTGGTACAGATCGACGTAGTCGGTGCCGAGCCGGCGAAGCGAGCCGTTGATCGACTCGAGGATGTGCTTGCGGCTGAGGCCCGAGTCATTCGGTCCTTTCGGGCCGGTCGGGCCCCACACCTTCGTGAAGATCTCGAGCGATTCGCGCCGCTGGCCCTTGAGGGCGTCACCGAGCACTTGCTCCGCCACCGTGTTGGCGTACACGTCGGCGGTGTCGAACGTTGTGATGCCGTGCTCGAGCGCGGCGCGCACGCACGCCGTCGCCACGTCGTTCTCGACCTGCCCGCCGTGCGTGAGCCAGTTGCCGTAGGTGATGTCGGAGATCTTGAGCCCGCTGTTGCCGAGATATCGATATGCCATGGCTTAACGCTACGGCTTCGCGCGCGGATGTCGAGGGGGCTGACAATGCGCACCCGATCGTGCACGGCACGGCGTTCACGGTGGTGAGAACTCCCCGTCGCGCGCGGCCGGCGTACGCGCTACCGTCAGAGCATGCGAGAGATGTACCCCGAGATCGAGCCGTACGAGACCGGCCACCTCGACGTCGGCGACGGCCAGAGCATCTACTGGGAGACCAGCGGAAACCCGGACGGCAAGCCGGTCGTGTTCCTGCACGGCGGCCCGGGCGGAGCGACGAACCCGAACCAGCGCCGCGTGTTCAACCCCGAGAAGTATCGCATCGTGCTGTTCGACCAGCGCGGCTGCGGCAAGAGCACGCCGCACATGAGCGAGCCCGATGCGGATCTCTCGGTCAACACGACGTGGCACCTCGTCGGCGACATCGAGAAGCTGCGCGAGCACCTCGGAATCGAGCGCTGGCAGGTGTTCGGCGGCTCGTGGGGGAGCACCCTCGCGCTCGCCTACGCCGAGACCCACCCCGAGAAGGTCACCGAGCTCGTGCTGCGCGGCATCTTCACCCTGCGCCAGGTCGAGATCGACTGGTTCTACGAGGGCGGCGCGGCCGCGGTGTTCCCCGACCTGTGGGAGGGCTTCCTCGAGCCCGTCGCCGCGCAGGACCGCAAGCACCTGGTGCGCGCCTACTCCGAGCTGCTCGCCGACCCGGACCCCGAGGTGCACGTGCCCGCCGCGCAGGCGTGGTCGCGCTGGGAGTCCTCGACCATCACTCTGCTGCACAACGACACGAAGGTCGAGGAGTTCACGGAGCCCGCGTACGCGACCGCGTTCGCGCGCATCGAGAACCACTACTTCATGCACGGCGGCTGGATGGAAGACGGTCAACTGATTCAGGACGCCGCCAAGCTGCGTGACATCCCGGGCGTCATCGTGCAGGGACGCTACGACATGTGCACCCCCGTCATGACGGCCTGGGCGCTGCACAAGGTCTGGCCGGAGGCCGACCTGCAGATCATTCCCGACGCCGGCCACGCCTTCGACGAGCCCGGCATCCTCTCGGCCCTGATCGAGGCGACCGACCGCTTCGCGGAGTAGTCAAAAACGTCTCGGTGTCCCCCTCACGCGGGGCATGCAAAACCTGAGGATCCTTCTAGTATTGAGGAACTGAGAAAAGCTCAGCTTTGCAGTCACTCAATCCGGTGGTCGCGTTTAAGCATGAGCGCACACGCATCGATGAGGGGCGAACATGAGTCGGATCGAGTACAGATTTGCCACGCCAGCCTCTGTGTTCCGTCCGGCTTTCGATGTTCGGTCACGACTCCCACGAATCGTTGCCCCGGCCGTGTCGTGGAGGAGGCGGCTCCAGATCAGGTTGCTCGTGACGGATGCGCTGGTCGTCGCGCTTTCGATGGCGGTTTCGGCGACTGTAGCAACCGACGTGTCGGCTGTCACCGAGGTATTCGTCGACCCGCGAGGTCTCATTGCGGCGATCGTCGGTGTCGGTTGGCTCGCCACGCTCGCGGTCTTCCGCACGCGAAGCACGCCTCTGCTGGGGGTTGGAACTCGTGAATATAAGCGGATTCTGAACGCGTCAGTTCTCTATTTCGGAATGGTCGCGATCGTTTTCATTCTGGTGCCTGTGGCGGATCCCCGCGCGCTCTTCGCGGTCGCTCTACCGGCGGGAACAGTCAGTCTGCTAGCCAGCCGGTGGAGTTGGCGCCGATGGCTCAACCACCAGCGGCGCTATGGGAACTACCTCTCGCGCGCAATTGTCGTGGGCGACCGAGCCGACGTCTCATACGTCGCCCAGGAGCTCGAACGGACGAGTAGCGCCGCTTACAGCGTCGTCGGCGCTGCTGTCTTCGACGGTGACGAGCAACCCGTATCAGGGCTCATTGCAACGGTCCCGATCGTGGCACACCCTGACAAAGTCGCCGAGGCCGTCGGTCGTCTCGATGCGGATTCTGTCATCGTGGCCAGCACGAACAAGGACGATGTCGACTACATTCGCGATCTTAGCTGGAAGCTCGAGACGCGCGGGATCTCGCTTGTTGTCGCACCGCGGCTGACAAACGTCGCCGGGAGCCGCATCCAGTTCCGAGCCGTCGACGCTCTGCCTCTCCTCCAGGTCGACCTTGCTAGCTACGACGGTTGGCGGTATGTCATGAAGCGGTCTTTCGACATTCTCATGTCGGCCGCGGCATTGCTCGTTCTCGCGCCCATCATGCTCATCATCGCGATATTCGTGCGCCTCGACAGCGAGGGGCCCGCGCTCTTCCGACAGGAGAGGGTCGGCAAAGACGGCCAGACGTTCACAATGCTCAAGTTTCGCTCGATGGTTCACAACGCCGACGACGATATCGACCGACTTCTCGAACAGAATGATTGTTCCGGAGTGCTCTTCAAAATGCGTTCGGATCCTCGTGTGACGCGTGTCGGACACTTCTTAAGAGCGCACTCTCTCGATGAGTTGCCGCAGTTTCTCAACGTCTTGCGTGGAGACATGAGCGTGGTTGGTCCACGGCCGTCGCTCCAACGGGAAGTTCAGAACTACGAGCGGCATGTTCGCCGGCGCATGAATATCAGGCCCGGGATCACAGGGCTGTGGCAAGTCAATGGTCGCTCCGACCTGGACTGGGAAGAGAGCGTCCGCCTCGACCTCTACTATGTCGAGAACTGGACTCTATGCACGGACCTCTCGCTCATCTGGAGAACGGTTCGCGTCCTCTTTCGCCCTGTTGGGGCATATTGAGCGGCGTTCGACGGAATGATTTTGACTGGTCGCCGTAACACCCCAGCGCGGCGATTCGCGATGGGCGTACGGCAAGAAGCACACTCTTAAGGCGCCAGGCGAATTGCACGAGCTGGCCTGAACTCTCGCACCTAGTGAAGCGGGACTTGCGGAGACGGATCGCATCGGACGTGACGCCGATCGCGGCTGCGTAAGCGGCGCGCGCGTCGTGGCCGATGGACCCGCTGGTTCCGTCGCGCTGGCAGTGTGCCGCCACCCAGGGGAGACCTCGGGGCACCTAACTTGGCCGAGCATGAGGCGCCCCCCCGGAAGCAAGGTCGATCACATAGCAATCAAGGGCATGTCACTGGGGACGGCGTCCGCAGCGAGGCGCCTCGCTGCGTCCGCGAAAAGCTCGGCTTCAGACCCCAGCCGAGGTTTTCGAGGAGCGTCTATGCCCGCCAAAACAACACAGTGCTGCCTCGACTGACGGAGCTCGCGCGCCTCGGGATCGACCACTCCAGACGTTAGGTTTGCGGCTGGGCGACTTCGTGATGGTAGAGACCTCGAATGACATCATCGATCGAGTCTGCCAATTCATCCGACATTAGCCGCCAGTATTTCAGCGGCATCCCCATCGGATCGTTGACGTCATCCTCGGGATTCGAGCCGAGGAATTCCGCGACGCGCGGTGTGTCGTCCTGTTCGTCGAGCCACGCCCCGAGTGCCTTGTCCGCAGGTCGATCATGCACCGAGATCCATCGAGCGAATTGCTTGAGTGTGAACAAGCGTGGAGCGACATCAGGCGACTCTGCCAGAAGGCTTCGTGCGTTCTCTCGAGAGAGCGCAAGGATGAGGTCATACTCGCCGAGGCTTGCCGGTGAGACGGGCTTGCTTCTGTGTCCGCTTAGGTCGATACCGAGGTCACGAGCGTGTTCGCGAGCTGTTGTGGACACGCTCCTTGAGGCTGCTCGGATGCCGGCCGACGAGAACTGCACCGGGAGCCCAGCCGCCTCGCGCTTCGCGATCTCCTCGGCAAAGGGTGATCGGCACTCGTTGGCGGAGCACACGAAGAGAACGCGATCAGGCAGGGTTGCGCCAGGAGGAGGAACGTTAGAGTCTCGGTCGGGCCGAGTGCTCACGCTCATAACCGGTGCGGACGGATCAGCCTCGTTATCCGCTGCTCCCTTGCCAGCGCGCGCCGAGTTGGCATGCGCGACACGGGTGTCAGGCTTGTCGGTCGCGACTTCGTGCTCGCTGGAATAGTAAGAGACGTACGACTTGGGCGCTCGCTTTCGTGAACGGTTTGCGATGACGCCAAACATCGTTGCACCGTTCACCTTAAGCGTGTCCACAACATCAGCCAAATGCGCGCGCCGGGTGCGGTCGACTGTTGCAATAACTATCGTCCCATCAGCCGAGGATGCCAGAACTGAAGCATCGGCGAGGGTGAGGGCAGGCGGAGTGTCGACGATGACGAGATCGGCGCTGTCAGCGAGTGTGCGGATAAGACGTGGGAGGTTTGCCCCTGCCAAGGCATCCGCGGGCTCTCGGGCGATTGCACCCGGTGGCAAGAGCCGAAGACCGGGGTGCGTCGTTGTCTGCAGTGCGTCGAGGATCTCGGATTGCCTCAGCTGCTGGTCGGCCGAACCTGTCAAGAGGCCCCCAAGACCAGGACCGCCCATGGCATCGGAAAAGTACACGTCAAGC
Source organism: Paramicrobacterium humi (assembly GCF_900105715.1). Taxonomy (NCBI): domain Bacteria; kingdom Bacillati; phylum Actinomycetota; class Actinomycetes; order Micrococcales; family Microbacteriaceae; genus Paramicrobacterium; species Paramicrobacterium humi. Next base: position 1,896,849 of record NZ_FNRY01000001.1, read on the forward strand.
TGTGGGCGGCGCAGATCACCGGCGACGAGGATGACCTTGCGGCCCGCCCGCGCGAAGGAAACGGCCAGATTGGCCGAGACGAAAGTTTTGCCGTCGGCAGGCTCGACGCTCGTGATCGCGACGACGCCTTTGCCCTGTGGAAGCAGAACCTGCACGGTTGTTCGTAGCGAACGAATGCCTTCTCTTATCCCAACGCTCGTGCCGCCAGCGGCGGGAAGCAGGACACGCTTGCGGGCGACGGCGCGATCGCGGGGAAGAAATCCGAGGACGGTTATGTCGGTTGTTCGCTCCATCTCTTCGATGGTCCTCAGTCGGTCATCGAACCGATCCCGCACGAGGGCGATCCCCGCCCCGGCGATAAGACCGCACAGGATCCCGACTCCGGCGATATTGAACGCGCTCGGATTCGTCGAACTTCCAAAAGACGCCGGTCGCGTCACAGAAGCCGGTGGACCGGCTGTCTGCAGATCGGCAACCGACATGTTCAGAGTGTTTATTCGTGAGAGCACAGTGGTCAAGTTGGTTTGGGCGATCTGATTCCCGGGGTTGCGCGAGAGCTGGTTTTGATACTCCTTCGCCTGCTCTGTCGCGTCGGAGAGTTGCGACTGCAACTCAGCGACGGCGTTCGTAATGATTCCTTCTAGGTATGACGTGTAGGCGGAGGTTGTCACGGAGACAAGGCGCTGTGCCGTGCGAGGATCGGCTGCTGTGCCGGTGATGGAGATAGAAACCGTCAGCGGTGACGTCGTTTCGAGAATGGACGGCGTGATCGATGCCGCAAGCGACGCCGATGACATATGGAGAGCGGTGGCGGCGTCGTCGATCACGTCCGGAGTGGTGATGACAGCCGGATCCACATCGACGCTGATCCCCTGTAGGACGCCGCTGTTCAATGCGTTTGTCATCGTCGGATTGAGACGCACCAGCGTCGACGATTCGAAGTTCGGGCTCTGCCGTTGCAAATAAACGACGGCGCAGATGCCGGCGAGTAGGGTTACAGCGATAATTGTCCACTTGCGCCTCCACAGCGCAGCAAGCACATCATAGAACGTCATGAAGAGAACTCCCATCGGTCGATCCGACGCGTCTCGGGTAGCGCGTCGTTCATCAGGTCTGTGTGTTGAAAACTTCGAGCGAGCACGCGAGCGACCGCGCGGACTCTATCGCTCCAGTCGGGAACGTCAGGGTTGCTCCGGTCGGGACTGTGGCGTGCAATGCATCGCGCGACCGTGTCCGGGAACGTGTCGCGTGGGGCCACATCGAGATAGTCGTCCGGCTTACCGTCCCTGAACCCCGCGACTGGAGTACTGACAATCGGACGTCCGACAGCCAGATATTCGTAGAGCTTGAGCGGGTCGAGGCTGTCAGTAAATGGGGAGACGATGTGTGGCACGATGAGCGCGGCAGCGTGCTGGAGGTAGCCTGGGACCGTGTCCCAGCTTCGTGGACCGAGAAGTATGACGCCCGGTGTGTTCGCAAGTATGCTCGTATTCGAAGCGGACAGTGCATTCGGCCCCAGAAGAACGCACGCGCTACCTATAGCAGCAAGAGTTGAGCCGGTTCGTGCGACCAGATCGACATCGAGGCGGTCTTCATGGAGTGTGCCGACATACAAGGCGATATCTCGGTCGGGGAAGTCATCGGGTCGTTCCGCAGGCGTTTGGTAGCGCGCCACATCTACTGCATTGGGAATGAGGATGATATCGTCGCGCGCGTGGCGGCGGGACTTACGGAGAGCTTCTGAGCACACGACCACCGAGGTGCAACTCTTGAGGAGGGAGGCGTCAGCCCGCACGATTCTTCGATGTTCTCGGCGGGTGCGCGCGGCCGCGAGCCAGTCGTCGGTTATGTCGTAGATGGTCGGGAGCGAGGCTCGCTCGACGATGCCGTACCACCCGGGGTCGTTGAGCCACATGAGGTCAGGTCGGAGACCCGCTCGACACAGGTTGCGGTGGAGAGCAGCTCTCATGAACAGGTCGGCGAATGGCCCGAGTATCCGGGGCAGCCATTTTGTCGGCTGGTAAAGGAACAGACGGCCCTCGTAGCCAGCCGCCTGCCGCAAGCCCCGCCCGCGAGCCGGCACACGCAGGTGAAGTGAGTCATGCAGGAGATCACGCGAAGGCTCGACAAAGACTACAGTTAGCTGATCGTCGGTACGTAGGAGACCGTCGAACAGGTACTGATTGCGCCGCCAGACATCGTCCCATGCTTCGAGCGACAGAACGAGGAGTGTTGTGCTGCTCATGGGGTACACCTCTCGTAAACTTCGAGAGTCTTGTCGACCTGCGCGCCCACGCTGAACGCCGCTCTCTGCCTTGCTTGCAACTGATGGCCATATCCGCCGTAGCGCGCGGGATTGGCGAGTGCAGCATCGATGAGCTCGGCGGCTGCGGCAAAGTCCCCAGGGCTAAACATCCAGGCGTCACTAACGGACCCTACGGTCTCCAGATGCCCTCCGGAGGCTGATGCGATCACAGGCAGCGCTCGTGCCATCGCCTCGAGCACCGCGATTCCTAGCCCTTCATGAGACGTCGGCGCGAGCAACCCCGAGGCGCGCGACATGAGGGCACCCACATCGGAGCAGTAACCGAGGAAACGGACGCTATCGGATGCGCCAAGGTCGCGCGCTAGCTTTTCGAGGCGGATGCGTTGCGACCCGTCACCGACGATGTGCAATTCCCACCCTGCACGTGCTGCCCAGGACCGTGCCCATGCACGAATCGCGATGTCACTGTCCTTCTCAAGCTCCAGTCTTTGGATGAGGAGCATGACGGGTTTGCGGGCCAAGACGTCGGAGGCGCCGACGTTCGCGACACCAGTGTGGACGACGGTACTCGGCTCACCGATGGCGCGTGCGACGAATCGAGAGATCGCGATCTGCGCCCTGATGCGCGGGGCGGCAAGCCTGAATGCCGCTCGTGCCAGCGGTTTGCGCCCTCGTCTCGCTGCGAAATGTCGAGTGCTAACGACCGGGATTCCGCGAGGTGTGGCGAATGCGATCCCCGCTATGTCCGCTTCAGACATATGCGTGTTGACAATGTTCGGCCGGGGTACGCAGCGTAAAGCTGCTACAGCCTCCGCCACGCTCGAGGCGGGAAGAAAGCGAGCACCACTTTCCTTCAGAGCTGCCGACATTGCCGAAGATCGCCCACCAATAACCGACACCTCGACTCCGCGCTCGATCATGGCAAGTGCTGTCGTTGCGATATAGCGTTCCACCCCGGCGAAGCCATCCGAGCACACCACGTGGGCGACATGAATACCCGCTCCATGACGATCCGAGGGATGTTGAGGGGGGTGAATCATGTCACAGTCCGTACGTAGTTCACGGACAGCTGGCGAGAAGAATCGGGTTGCTCTAGCCCAGATCGGTCGTGAACAAAGGCTCCAACGCAGACTCCGGCCACGATCCACAACAGGGACGCCTGGCCCGCGACCCAGTAAAGGTCGAACTGCGCTTGTACGAAACGTGCAACGACAACCGCGGCACCGACCGTTCCGTACGTCGGGTCGAGGCGCCAGAGATACCAGATGACAAGCGCAAACATGAGGAGAAACCCGATTAGGCCCACAATGCCAACCGACGACAACACTTCAAGTTCCGCATTCGGGGGCTGAAAACGAGCCGCGAAGCGATCCGTGTACCACCAGCGCAAGCCAACGCCGAAGGCCGGTGACTCGTGCCAGATGTTAAGCGATTCTTCGAACCAGTCAAGGCGTTGGTAAGCCGAGTTGAACTGATTGTCACTTGCCAGCTGGCTGCTCAACATCGAGATGCTGTAACCGAGAACTGGGATGGTGAGGAGGATCCCGAGCAGTGGCCGTCTGCGCGATGCTGCGCGCCTGCGCAGCCCGACTATTAGTAGCCCAGCGAGCAGTCCGAGCATGCTTTGACGTGACTGCGATGCGAAAATACCGCCGGCGAGCACAACGAGAGTGAAATATGACAGATTGCGAGGGATAGCGAACCACGCAGGTCGACCATGGACGATCACGAATGCGGTCGCGAGCATTCCTCCAATAAGATTCTTGTGCAGTTCGGGGAGATATACGGGCTCAAGCTCGTGATGAATGGCGAACGCGACGGCAGCCGTCGCGATCGCGGCCACCGCTATCCCCAGGCAGCCGAGCACATAAGCTCCGATGGCGTATGAGCTTTTCCCGGTCCGTGCGATGGTGAAACCGACGAGGAGGCTGCCGATAACGAGCACGAACTCGTGCACCCACTCGACCGTGTTTTCTTGATAGGGATTAAGTATCAGCGTCGGCAGAGCTGCGACGAGGTAAGCGATGCCAGCCCAGCAAAAAGGCCGCATCGCCGACATTCCTTTCGGTCGTACGAGAACCACCGCGGCAATTGTGGCGACGGCGAGGATAACGTCGGACACGCTTACGAAACCTCCGACTCTCGTCAGGACGAGCGTCGCCGGCACGGCCATCGCGACGATTAGCATTGGCGTGCTGAGGAAGAACGAGAGCGCAAGCACTCCGATGGAGACGAACCACGCCAGACGCGTGTCCGACGTTGCGAGAACGCCAATCGCGGCGGCTACCATCGCGATCGCTCCACACCAGGCGAGTAGTGAGCCAACACTTGTGTCCGCCTGTGGTGAGAGTGGGGTCCTAATGCTGAACCGCGAACGGCGCCGTATCTGGTTCATGTCTTCAGGGACGCGAGTGGACCTCGCATGTAGAGGATGAGGCGGGCAAATGCTGAACGGCGACCAGCGCGCGAATGCGTCACCGAGCGGATTCCTGCACCGAGCACCATGGCGGTGCGGAACACCTGCCAGCCGACTGTTCCGAAGTGCTTCCGCTGGTATGTTTCCAGGCTGGCGTGGAAGAGCCGGTCTCGGTGCGACGGGTCGGAGCTGGTGCCACCGCCGAGATGCAGCGCATCAACCCGGGCGACGTCGATTCGCCATCCGCGATCGACCGCGCGCTTCTGCCAATCCGTCTCCTCCGCGTAGAGGAAGAAGCGCTCGTCGAACGGTCCGACATCCGCGATCGCCTCCGCGCGGAGCAGGAGCACGGACCCGATGACAAAACCGCGTGATGTGTTCCACCTGCCGAGACCGAACGCTTCGAGCCAAGCGCGGAGCGGGTTCGGGAATGGCCACCAGACGCGCGCCTCGACTCCAGACCGCGGGTCTCGCTGGGTGGCTCCGACAGCTCCGCGGACATTGTCCGCATGGAGGAGCTCATGCATGGTGATGACAGATGCCGGGCTGATTTGCGCGTCCGGGTTGAGAAGCAATACGTCGTCACCGCTGCTGCCTCGGGCACCGAGTGAGCGCAGCGCCGCGTTGACGCCTGCTGCGAATCCGACGTTCGCTCCTGGATCGATGTAATGAGCACCATGCTCGAGAGCGATAGCTCGCGTTGCCTTCGAGGAACCGTTATCAACAACGGTCACAGGAAATGCGCGGTCAAGCGCGGAAAGAGACTGCGAAAGTATGTCGGGAGAGCCAAAGGCGACGACAACGACCTGGGGTAGACGTTGGGCTCCTGAGTTCCGGCAAGGAAGAACGGTCGCGTAATGCTCCGCATGTTGTTCGGCGACGCTTTCCCAGCTGAATCGTTGCACGTGCGCGAGCCCGTGCTTGCGCATCCTAATCCATTGCTCCGGTCGAAGGGCACGCGAGATTCCGGAGGCTAAGTCGACGTGGTCCGAGGGCCGGACGAGGATTGCGGCATCCTCAACGACATCGGCGATTGCTCCTGTGTGACTCGCGACGACCGGTACGCCCGAGGCCATGGCCTCTACGGCGACCCGGCAGAACTGTTCCAGCCAGTCGCGGGTCGGTATGGACGGTACCGCGATGACATCGAGTTCACGATAGCGCTCCGGCAGCTCGGCCCCGGTTGCGAAGCCAAGGAAATGCACGCGATCGCTCACCCCGAGGGTGAGCGCCAATTCTTCTAATTCCTCTCGGCTGCTCCCATCACCGCTTATTCGAAGCGTCCAGGACGGTTCGATCGCGGCGGCTCGGATCAGCGTTTCGACACCCTTGTGCGGCTCAAGCTGCCCCACATATCCGACAATGGCCTTTCCCGAAGGTGTGTCACGATCGATTGCATGAAAGTTCTTGAGGTCGACCCCGAGAGGTATGAGGGCTGGGCGTACCCGCAGTCCTTTCCGCGAGAGGATCTCGCCGGCCTTCTGATTGCACACGTAGGCTCCCGCAGCGTGCTTAAGCGCATAGGACTCAAACCACCGGAACGGGATGGGATATGACTTGTGAATGTTCTGAGCTGAGTAGAGCGTGTATGGCACGTTCGAACGGCGAAGCGCCCTAAGCGCGAGAATCTCCGCCGTAGCCAAGGAGCATGGCTCCTCGTGCAGGTCGAGTATGGCGGGTGTGCTTCCCAGTGCGCGCCAAATGGGTATCGGATTGTACAGAAAAGCATTCGGGTGCTTGCCAACCGTCCCAGCTCCTCGTACGAAAGTGTCGCCCTCCGTTGTGAGATGAACCGGGCTACCCCCTTCAGCCCATCGGCGTGCTGAGACCAGTTCGACATCCGTGCCATGGCTTCGCAGCATTCGCTCGCGTTCCCGCCAACTGGACACGACGCCATGATGTGCGATGCGCAGAACCTTCATCTCGATATCCAAATCGTGCACGATCTCGTAGCACGCGGCGACGCACACGCGAGTAGCATCACACCTCTGCGCTCAGACAGGCATGGCGCATAGCGGGTTCCAGAAGCGCTCATGACCTCATCGTAGGTTCAAAGTGAGTGCTACTCATATACCCCCTTAAAGGTGAGGTGCTTCCTGGCACTTGACGTGCGAGAGTTCTCAGTAGCTCGACTCATGTCATAGCTGCCAAGTGATAAAACGCGTCCGAACCTACGAGGCTGAAAGAGATTGGTACATGCCGCAAGCGCGAGTCATCATGCTCGACCACACCGGCCAAGAGGGTGGCGCCGAGCTGGCCATGGTGCGCCTCGCGGCTGAGCTTCGTCGCTGCGAGATCGACGTGCAAGTTCTTCTATTTTCGGATGGTCCGCTCAGGATTCGGCTCGAAGAACTCGGCATTCCCACGAGAGTGGAGCCACTCGGGATCCGCACAGTGGCGCTCTCTCGGGATATGCTCGGCTGGCGCCGCGCGATTCTCGAAACTGGGGCTGCGCTTCGGTTCTCGATCCGCATCGCGCGCGCCATCCGGTGTGGCAAAGCTGATCTCGTGGTCGCGAATTCACTTAAGGCTGCTTCGATTGCCGCTGTCGCTGCTCCAGCCGCGGGCCGTCCGTGGATCTGGCATTTGCACGATCGCCTGAGCGACGACTATCTTCCACCGCTTCCGCTTCGGGCATTGAAGATTCTCGCGGCCGTCGGCCCTGCCAGAATCGTCGCCAATTCTCGAGCAACACGTGAAACGCTGCCCTCTCGCGCAAGGCGCCGATCGGCGGTCGTCTACCCGGGCTTCCGCGAAACGTGTGCTGCGCCGGCCTCAGATTCTTCCGCGGCAGCTGTGGGCATAGTCGGTCGTATTAGCCCCACGAAGGGGCAACTAGAGTTCATAGAAGCGGCTGCGCAACTCGCGCATAGGTATCCGAACCTGCTATTTCGTGTCATTGGCGCGCCGCTGTTCGGGGAAGAATCGTACGAGCACACGGCTCGCGAACGCGCAACCGATTTGGGGATCGCGGACCGGCTGGAGTTCTGCGGCTGGGTCGAGGATCCGCTCGAGCAGATGAAGAGTCTGAGCGTCCTCGTCCACGCGTCGCCTGTGCCGGAGCCGTTTGGTCAGGTCCTCATCGAAGCGATGGCGGCGGGGGTTCCTGTTGTCGCGGCCGCTTCGGGCGGTGTCATGGAGATCCTGGACCCGACATCCCAGAGCGAGTGGGACGCCGCTGCGCATCTGAGTGTGACCGATGTTGGGATCCTCGTTCGCCCTGGAGATCCCGCTGCGCTAGCAAAGGCGATCGCCACCGTTCTCGACGACCCTGTAGCTGCGACTCAGCGAGTGCAGAAGGCGCGTTCCAGCCTCGCTCGCTTCGACATCGAGCGAACAGCCGCTGGTGTCGCAGAAGTCTGGAGTTCGATCCTGCCCGCACGGCGCTGGTTCGCGTCCACTCGATCCACAATCAAAACAGGAGGATAACGATGAAACTTCGAACTGATGGAGTGACCTGGCAAGAGATCGATGGCGAGCTGGTGATACTCGACATGCAGACGTCCGTCTATCTCACCGCGAATGGCGCGGCGACCGTGCTGGCTAAGATGCTCGTCGAAGAGCGGTCGTTTGAGGAGCTCGCAGAGGCGCTCACCCAGCATTTCGGGATCGACCAAGCGGTCGCGGAAGCGGACGCGCGCAACTTCATCGAACAATTGCGTGAGAAGTCCCTGCTCGCAGCTTGAGTGGGCTACTCATCGTCGATCGCTGATGCGACGATTGCGAGAAGTGCTTCGCTGATGCGAGCGGCGCCTTCGGGCGTGAGATGGCCGGGATCGACGGCGATCGTGCGATCTAGTGCGAGATATCGCTCGGTGTCAGAGCGTTTGGTTTCGACGATTCCGTCGGAACCAGCGGACTCCATTTTTGCGATGTCGAAGAGTCGCCCTGTATCGCCATAGGCTTCACGGACCAGCTCGTTGAAATGGTGCCGCGCTACGTTGTGTCGCGGGTCCAATTCGCTGTCGCGCCCCAGGAAGACCTTGGCACGCGTGACTAAATCGGGCTCGTACATAAGCGGGGCGGTCGCGAAGATGAAGGTGACTTCGGGAAAGTCTCGCTCAAGGTCGGCCAAAGTCCGGTTGTATGCCTCAAATAGCGCCTCTGTGTCCGTGCTGGCGTTGATATCGATGTAGCAGAGTTTGAGAATCGCGACCTCGATGTCGGCGGCCAGGCCGGCCCGGATGATTTGATCGAACGCGGCGATCTTCCCCAGCGGGTCACCGTTGGTGCCGATCGGACTCTCGATCAAGGTCGCGTCCTGTGGAACGGTGTCGCCTGTGAAAGTCGCGACGATCGGCATCATGTCGGTTGCGTCGGAGAAGACGTCGGGAACGGCATCGATGAGACTTTGGCCGACCGACTGATGAGCAAAGAAGATGCGGGTCTCCTTCACTGCCATTGCTTGCTCAGCGCTCAACGTCGGGACTGAGTATTGCTGTCGCTCGGCGATTGCGTTCGGTCGCAGCAGGAGCATTGAACCTCCGATTGTCGCAAGGGTGATCACCGAGGCGATCCCAATAATGATGCGTCGCACAACTCTGCCAATCTGTTCTTGCGAGGACGGATCCGTCAACCGCTCCAGAAAGGTTCCGGAATAGCTCCATGGTAGCGTGAGGATCTATCATGTTTCTAGAGTGGTGAAGTCGGCCATAGCTGACCGTCGGCAACCCTCACCATTACCGCGGGACCCGCCGCACGAAGGGATGGCAATGTCTACTGTTCAGGAGCGCCCGGCCGCCGACGATCCTGGCATTTCCGTGCCGTCAAAGTGGGACACGACAACTCTCGGGGGCTCATTTCAGTCATCCGAGAGGACGTCGCAGTCAACGGCAACCTCCTTGTCGCGGCTACGCAGATGCTGATCCTGTATCGCTTCGGCTACTGGATTCGCGATCATCGGCGAGCACGGCTGACGCGAATGTTGGGTAACAGGTTGTATGCGGCTCTCTATCCATACGTTCGCAATGTCCTGGGGTTCGACATTCCCAGCACAGTGCTGCTCGGCCGCCGCGTGAAGTTCGCGCACCAGCACGGCGTTATATTCCACCCGCTTGCCCAGATAGGCGACGAGTGCTTGATCAGGCACAATGTGACGATTGGTGTCCGTTGGGAACAGGGCAAGCCGGGACTCCCGCCTCCGCCTCCTCGCATTGGAGCGCGAGTGCATGTGGGCGTGAACGCGGTGATCCTTGGAGGTGTTCGCATCGGCGACGACGCCGTGCTCGGCGCCGGGACCATCGTGACGAAAGACGTGCCCTCCGGTGCAAGCGTGGTGCCGGCTGCCTCCCGCATTCTGCGTCTGCGCGCCATGGATGATAGCGACAGGGAGCAGAGCGCAGCTCAACGCCGCGATTCCGCCGCGACCTTCGCTGAAGCCGACGGCGCATAGTTCCTTTGCCGCGACGTGACAGTCCGCGGCCAGAACTGCTCAGGGCGATCAGTTGAATCGCCGTCTGACTCCTCGTCTCCTGTCGCGCTCTTGAACGACCTCTGCATAGACGCCCCGGGTGCGCCGGGCAACGCTTTCCCATGTGTAACTCGCCACTCTTCGCCGGGCCTCTTCGCCGACCCGTTGGCGAAGTTCCGCGTTTTTCACGAGGGCGTTGAGCACGTGGGCGATCGACGTGGAATTTCTCTCGATGAAGAAGCCGTTTTCGCCCTCGGCGACGAAGTCTTCCGTGCCGTTAACTTTTGTTGTCACGATCGGAAGCCCCGCGGCCGCAGCTTCTAAGGTCACGAGCGCGAAAGCCTCATAAAGGGTGGGAAACACGAAGACGTCGCCCGCCAGAAAGTAGTCTTCTACCTGTGCCGAATGGCCGGCAAACACCACTCGCTCTAGGACCCCTCTTTGTCCGGCATCGTCCCGAAAGGGCTTCGTATCGCCTCCACCGACGACGAGTAGCTTTACCCGCTCGGGCAGCATCGGCAAGGCTTCAATGAGTGGCGCGAGCCCCTTCCTTCTGAACTCTTTCCCAACCCAGAGGAGGATCACATCGCCGGAACGAAAACCGTGGAGCTCCCGAACCCGTTTGCGGCGCACATGGGAGTCGGAGGGTTGGAACTTGCGTATGTCGACCGCATTCGGGATAACACGAATCTGGTCGGCTGGCACGCCGTACAGAGAGCTGACTTCTCGTCCCACGCCTTCTGAAACGGCGATCACCCGCGCGAACGATCCTGGACGATAATTTGCTCGTTCCGTGCGCAAGATCGCGTGATGCTGCGGATTCAGGAGGGCGCGCGAAGTTTCGCCGTGTCGAAATTTCATTTCCCACCACGCCCGGTGGCAACTGTGCGCTGTGATGACGTCCTGTATACGCAGCGCGCACCCACCTTGGTTGTGTCGAATATCGAATGGGAAGTCGGACAGGCTTCGAGTCGCACGCGACGGGTAAACCAGGGGGACCGCGAAATCCGGTACTCGTGGCATTGTGACACGATTCCAGACAAGAGGGGGCTGGGGCGCGGGATCCACAGCGGTAGAAACGAGGGTCACCTCGTCTCCTTGCGCACCAAGTTCCTTCGCGAGTTCGTAAGACGCTCGCTCAATGCCGCCCTCATGATTGAAGCGGAACGACGACATTGCGATGCGCACGGAAACGATGCTAGCGCCGCGCCCCTGCAATGTGGGGCACGCTTTCGGGGGGCATCCGTCCCGCAGTTCTCGCCGTAAAGTGAGGGTTCAACTAAGTTCTTCTCAACTGAGCTTCACTAAACCGGTGGAGGTGCTGATGCCTGGCCTGCGCGAAGCCATCAAGACGGTAGCACCTGCTCCCGTGCGCTCCGTTGTTCACTGGTGGCGCGCCGTCTGGAGCGATCTTCGCCTGCGCCTCCTTGCCGAGATCGGGCGAGTCCCCTCCCACCGCATCCGCCGCTACTTCTATGAACGTGCCGGGTTGCGCATTGACCGCACATCCAGCATTCACTGGCGCGCCGAGTTTTATGCGCCGGAGCGGATTTCGATCGGAAGACACTGCACACTCGGAGACTCGGCGTTCCTCGACGGTCGCAGCGGGCTCGCTATAGGCGACTGCGTGAATTTCGGTAGCCACGTCGCGATCTATACGCGCCAACATGATGTCGATTCGCCTGAGTTCGCAGAAGTGGGAGCGCCCGTGTCGATCGGCGATCATGCTTGGATCTCAAGTCACGCGATCATTCTGCCGGGCGTGACAGTCGGAGAAGGGGCCGTTGTGGCGGCCGGAGCTGTCGTGACTAGAGATGTGGCACCCTACACGCTCGTGGGCGGCAACCCTGCTCGCTACATCCGTGACCGTAAGAGGCAGCTCACGTACAAGTTGGGGTACGCGAAGAGATTCGTGTGACTTTGAAAGGCATTCTCATGGCACTGTGCGACATAACATTGCGGCGACGTCGATCGAGCGCGTCGGTCGCGTCCCCGAAAGAGCTTCCCCGAATCGCCGCTACGCCGTGCGAAGCAAGCCGGTTTGCCGGCTGTTCTACCCAATACAAGACGGCGCTGAGGCGGCGTTGTGGCTGACAGCTCGAACTCCGCCGGTACATTGTGCGCGTCTACAACACCGCTGGCGACTGTTGTAATTCCGCTGTTTAACGGTGCCGCAACCATTGTGGAGACATTGGACTCCGTTCTGCAGCAGTCTCGAAATGATATTGAGGTGGTCGTCGTGGACGATGGCTCAGCTGACGGCGGAGTTGCTCTGGTGCGAGAGCACCCGGTTCGGGCGCAGGTGCTCGCACAACCTCACTTAGGAGTTGCCGTCGCCCGCAACCGTGGACTGGCCGCAGCTAGAGGAAGGTGGATCGCCTTCCTCGACCAGGACGACCTCTGGCATCCGAGCCACTTGGAGCGAGCGTGCGAATGGCTGGAACAGCATCCGGACGAGCGCATTCTGATGACCTCAGAGATCGCCTTCAGTAGCCGCGACGAGATCGAGAAGTTGAGTGAACAAGACCCTCTTGTCGGCACATGGTCAAGTGAACTCGTCACGAACTCTGCACTCCCCGAACTCGTAGAAGGAGCCGATCTCGGGACTGGTGACGTGACGCATCATGATGTCGAGGCAATGCTTCGGGGGCCGATCTCTGTCACCACCAGCTTCGTCGCGGATCCGCAGGTCCTTCGTCTGGCTGGCGGCTTCGCTCCGCACGCATTGGCAATGGATGATTACTGGCTCCTCGTCAACGTGGCGAGGCTTACCCCCATTCCGCGGATCGACCAACGCACGGTCTTCTACCGCGTCCACGTGAACGCGACATCGCGCTCAACGAGGTTGGGATTGGCCTTCCTGTCGTCTGCCGTTGCGCTAAGACTCGGAGGCGGCCTTGTGCCCACTGATAAGGCGTTGACGAAGGCTACGACCGGGCCGTTGCATGAGCATCTGCTTGGCGAGCTATTGGATTCACCATCGGATCGCGAGCCGGAAGCGCGGCGCGTGACGGACCACCTTGCGCGATTGCTGTGGCCGCCGAACGGGAGAGTTGCCCAGAGGTGGCGTGCCCGGATCGGTCGTAGGGTGCCATGGTTGCGCCGAGGATTCCGTCGGCTCAAGGCGAAGCGATGAGCGGGGGACTAAGCGCGATAAACGCCCGCGCTATCGCGTTCTACTTGCCGCAGTACTTTCCCATCCCAGAAAATAATGAGTGGTGGGGACCAGGATTCACTGAATGGACCAACGTCGCGCGAGCTCGTCCGCTATTCCGCGGGCACCGTCAACCGACTTTGCCAGCCGACCTGGGTTTCTATGATTTGCGCCTGCCAGAGACCAGACAGGCCCAGAGCGACCTTGCGCGAGAATATGGTGTCGAAGCTTTCGCATATTGGCACTACTGGTTCGGTGGGGGCGATCGCATTCTTGAGCGCCCCTTCCAAGAAGTACTCAGCAGCGGGCGCCCCGAGGTCAGCTTCTGTCTCGCGTGGGCAAACCAATCGTGGACAGGAATCTGGCATGCCGCTGCGGATAAGGTGCTCAAACAGCAGCGCTATCTCGGCGAGGATGACGATCGTCGCCACTTCGAAACCATTGTTCCCGCGTTCCGCGATGAGCGATACCTTCGTGTGGACGACAAACCTGTGTTTTACGTCTTCCGTCCCGAAGAGCTCCCGAACGCTGCTGAATTCGTCGACCGGTGGCAAGCGATGGCTCGCTCGGCTGGGCTGCCCGGAATCTACCTCGTCGCCGAATCAAGCGATCTGCTCGGCACTGGAGCGCGTTATATCACGGGGAAAGCGGACGGCTTCGATGCTTCGGTCTACATGCGGTTACCCGCAGAAGTAAGCAGGGTCGCGACTTTGAAGATGCGCGCGGCACGTAAACTTCGCGGTGGCCCTGAGGTATGGAACTATTCGGATTCAGTCGTCGCCGGTTTGCCCAGAGACGAACAGATCCAGCCGTGCGTATACCCGAACTGGGACAATACACCACGGTCCGGACGACGCGGTCTGGTTTTGAGCGGCGCGACGCCCGAAAAGTTCCGGCGGAACGTGCGGGATGCTGTCCGCTCCCTCGCTGCTCGTCCTCCGCAGGAGCGGTTGCTCTGGGTGAAATCTTGGAACGAATGGGCAGAGGGAAACCATTTGGAACCGGATCTGCAGCACGGACACGACTGGTTGCGCGCGTTGAGGGCAGGGCTGGCGCAATGACATCTAGGTTCGACGCGGCTCCGGCTGGCCCGCTGCGCATCGCGATGATCTCCTATTACTTGCCTAGTGAGAGCAAGATCGGCGTGGGGTATCAGGTACACGAGCTTGCGAACGAATTAGCCCGCAGAGGGCATCACGTCGATGTTTTTAGTCCCTGCAGGCCCAGCCCTGGGTCCGTCTACCATCATGTCCATATTCCCCTGACAGGACGGCTGCGTACATTCCGCTTCGCCATGATCATGAGGAGACAGGACCTCTCATCGTACGATGTGCTTCACGCGCATGGTGAAGATTATTGGATGTGGCGGCGTCGAGTTCCGATGCATGTAAGAACGCTCCACGGATCGTGCTTTGAAGAGGCGATACACATTCGTGGTCTCTGGCAGAAGCTGCGGATGGTCATGCTTGGCCTGTCAGAGGTGCTCGCGAGCATCGTGGCCGATCGAACAGTTCTCATTTCACCACAAACGCGACGCTGGACGCCGTGGGTGCGCACGGTCATTCCCAATGGAGTGTCAATCAGCCGCTTCGCATCGGACGGGAACGAGCAAGCTGGTAGACCGACCGTGCTCTTCGTCGGAACCTGGAAACAACGCAAACGGGGAGCCGAGCTAGCTCGCATATTCGCAGAACAGGTAAAGGTAGAAGTCCCAGAATCGCAATTGCGAATGGTGACTCAGGACGCCCCAGAGCATCTGCCCGAGGGAATCGTCGTTTTGGGACGGCTGTCTGATGACGAACTAGCCGCAGAGTACCGTCGCGCATGGGTGTTCTGTCTTCCTTCTCTCTATGAGGGGTTCGGGATTCCATACGCGGAGGCAATGGCAGCGGGAATACCAGTTGTCGCTAGCCCGAACATTGGCGCACGCTTCGTCACGGCAGAGGGCCGGTTCGGAGAGTTGTCCTCCATGGCGGACCTTGGCGCCACCCTTGTCGATCTTCTCAAGAGCGACGACCGTCGCGCGGAACTCGCGCGAGCGTCCCGGATCCGAGCTCAGGAATTCGACTTGGTGGGCGTTGTCGACCGATACGAGCGTGTCTACCGAGGGGAACTCTGAGATGCCGAGCGGACGTCTCGTTCAAAGGCAGGATAAGCCGCGGCGCTCATTTGGGCTTCGCGCATGCCGCGAGATTGGAGATTGACATGGGTCGGCGCAGGATCGGAGCGTACATTCTTCCCGGAGATGCGACGTGGCTCGAGAAGTCACTTGTTCAGTACTATCCCTTGCTCGACGCGCTCGTGATTCCAGTGCCTCACGGCGACGTCGGTTGGACCGGCGTCGGAGTCGATGTCGCGGGGGTCATGGCGAAAGTCAGGAAGATGGATGTCCGCGGACTGGCGGAGACCGTACACGGGAGCTGGGTGAATCCCGACGAACCGATGCGTGCAGACACCGCGCAACGACAGACCGCGCTTGACGCCCTCGCTGGCGATGTCGACTGGGTGATTCAGATGGACAACGACGAGTACATGCCTGAACCGCAAGCGCTCCTCGCGGCGATAGACGAGGCGGAGAAGCGGGGTCTGGATGCCGTCGAATGGCCCATGCGCGTGTTGTATAGGCGGACGCGATCACACATGTTCGAGATTGTCGGTTCTGGAGGAGAGGCGCGGTATGACTGGCCCGGTGCCGTTGCTCTCCGGCCTCATCTGACTCTGACGGATGCAAGAAGAGTTGTGGGGCCGTACCTGCGGGTGACGGTGGCGGGCGACGATGTCTCATTGCAACTACGCCATCCAACCGAGAACGGAGAGGTCCGCTGGGCCGGCATCGCGGCAGAGCAAGCGATCATTCATAATTCATGGGCTCGCTCGCCGCGGCAGATCCGGCAGAAGACCCGGTCCTGGGGACACGCCGCCGGGTTGCGCGGCATCGTTTACTACGCCGCAACATGGCTTCCGTCCCCGCTGACCTGGTGGGCGATCCGGGACCTTCACCCGTTCGCGCGGGGACTGTGGCCGCGACTCAACAGGCGTCCCATTGCCCAGGAGGAAAGATGAACGACAACTGTCACGTTGTCGTGATCCTTAACTGGTACGGGCGAGACGACACCGTTGCTTGTGTTGAATCGGTACTCTATGGATCACCTGATGTCACGGTGCTTGTCGTTGACAACGGCTCCTTCGATGGTGCACTAGGGGAAGTTTCTGATCTGGAACGGGTGCAGACTCTTCAGCTCCCGCACAATCTCGGATTCGCCGGGGGTATGAACCGCGGGTTGGCGTTCGCTCTGGAAGCGGGAGCGACAATGGTGACGATCCTTAACAACGACACGCTCATTCCCCCCGGAGCTATGCGCGTGCTTCATAGGCATGCCGAGAGCGGGGCTGCAGTAAGCCCGACCGTGATGTACAGGGATGATCCCACTCGAGTGTGGTTCGGTGGTGGCGCGATCGATATGCCAGATGGTTATCCGCATCACATTGCGCCACAGGAACTCCAGGGGTGCGTAGACGGGGTGCGAGAGACGAGTGTGCTTGCGGGATGCTGCATAACCGCGACGTCGGACACATGGAGGCGCGTCGGTCTGTTCGACGAGAGATTCTTCCTCAATTTTGAGGATTCTGAGTGGAGCCTCCGTGCGCGGGCCGCCGGGGTGCGGCTCGGCGTCGCGTGCGACGCGCGCATCTTCCATGCGGTCTCAGCCTCATTTCGGGGTGCCGCGTCCACCCTCGGCACGTATTACTTTCTTCGCAACGGTCTCCTCTTCACGCGCATCGCTGGAGCGGGAACTACTGCGCGGATGCGATTTATCCGGAGATTCTCGCCGCTGCGTCGAAGACAACTAGGCGTGCGAGACGTGATCAGAGGTGGGATCGTCGCCGGGTTCGCGATCGGTTCCTACCTTCTCGGCCGCTTCGGGGAAGCACCTCCCTTCCTCCAACGACGAGCACGGGAGTGGGCAGTCGAGAGTAGCGGCGATCTCGCATTGGAGAGGTGACAGCGGTCCGGTCAGATGAAGTCGGCAAACGCTCTCTCATGACGCTGGAACAAGAGGACGCCGCCAAAGAACACGAGAGCCGCGCCAAGCGGTAACCCAATCAATTGCCACAGAGGAGGCATTTCCTGTCCCAGCAGGGACCACCGCACCGCCTCCATGAGCCACGTCAAGGGATTGAGCTCGAACGCCCAGAGCAAGTTCGACGGCACCTCAGAGAGAGAGTAAGCGATTGGTGTTGCATAGAGGAGGATTTGTAGCACCCATGGGAGCACGTAGGTAACGTCCCTATATTTGACAGTTATAGCCGAGGCCGCCACGCCGACTCCGCAGCCGAGTAGCAGGGTTATCACGAGCCAGACGGGTGTCAGGAGGACAGCCCAGCCAGGAGTGACGCCGAAGACAATAAGAAGCACGATCAGCATGACGAAAGCGACCAGAAAATCGAGAACGACCGAAATCGCGCTCGAAAGGGGCACGAGAAGCCGTGGAAAGAACACCTTCGAAACCAAAGTCTGATTGGCGACAAGTGACGAAGAAGCTCGGCTGACAACACCGTTGAAGACGTTCCATGCCAACATGCCGGCGAAGCTGAAGACGAAGTATGGCACGTCGCCAGAAGAGAGTCCCGCAACCTGGCCGAAGACAATGGAAAAAATGCCGGCTGCGGCGAGAGGCTGCAGTACCACCCACGCCACCCCGACCGCAGTCTGCCGGTAGCGCAGAACGATGTCTCGGATCCCGAATCGATAGAGCACTTCGCGTGCTTCCCAAAATTCACGCCAGGGCGGCAGATTGAATCGTCGCGGGGACGAATGAGCGTCCGGCTCATGTCGCCACCACGTACTCGAAGTCGGCGAGGACCACTCCCAGGGTTGTGGCATCGTCGGAAGACCAATGTGAGTATGGCGAGGAAGGGAGAACGTCAATGGCGTCCGCGCCTTCCCACGCGTCAAATATCCCTGCTTGACAGACGAACACGTCCACCGTGTAGCGGCCGGGTTTCAACCAGAGTGATTTGATTCGCAACGTGCCTTTCTGCTCCTCTGACGGGTCGAACCACGTCCCAGTCAGTCGGGAGTCGCACTGGACTATGATGTTGCCGTTCGCGTCCCTGAGTTGACACGACACGAAGTATTTGCCGACAACTTCGGAACTTCTGCCCACCTCGAACTCGATCACCTTGTCGTCCGCTGGATCCTGCGTCTGCTCAGTGGCTGCGGCCCGAAGAAGCCTCAACTGCCCGGTGCCTGGTCGCCGTGCGGCGTCACTCTGCTGCACGCGATAATTCTCAAAAGTGTCGCGATATCGTTCAAGCGCGCCTTCCACCGTGCCGAAGTAGCGAAGCTGTCCGTTTTGAAGGAACATCGCGGAGGTACAGAGCGATGTCACCGTCTGTGCTTGGTGGCTCACATAGAGAACGGTTCTGCCGTTCTTCGCCGCTTCTCGCATCTTGGCCTGAGATTTCTCCTGGAACTCAGCATCTCCGACCGCCAATACCTCATCGATGGCGAGGATTTCGCTCTCTAAATGTGCAGCCACGGAGAACGCGAGTCGCACGTACATCCCGGAGGAGTATCGCTTCACTGGAGTTTCTAGAAACTTGCTAACGCCCGCGAACTCGACGATCTCATCAAAGCGGCGTTTGATTTCTCGTCGTTTCATCCCGAGAAGAGAGCCATTGAGGTAGACGTTCTCGCGCCCAGTCAATTCCGGGTGGAACCCCGTGCCGACTTCGAGGAGGCTCCCAACTCTGCCTCCGAGATCTATCAAACCTGCCGACGGCGCGGAGACTCGAGTGAGAAGTTTGAGCAACGTGCTCTTCCCCGCCCCGTTGCGCCCTACAATTCCAACCGCTTCGCCCCACGGGAGGTCGAAGGAGACATCGTCGATCGCCAAGAAATCCGTGAAATGGGTGCGGCGGAATGGGTTGCGTGCGCGCTCCATGATCGCTTCCGTGAGTCGATTCGTGTGTGACGCGCGATGAGCGATCCGATAGTGCTTCGATAGATGCTCAACGGTAACGGCGGTGTCCCGCATTGCTAAGGCTCCGCTCCCTCGCAGATATCCAGACATGCCAGCGTGGCATACCGAACATGCTAATGGGCAGGCGGCACCAAGAAACGGCCCCACCACTGGGGGTGCTTGTCTTCGGTTGGTAATCCGCGGGTGGTGTAGTTTTGTGACACTTGCTCACGGATGCAGTACTGCGTCGGCGTGCAGAGTTTCCGACGGTAGGAGGACCGCAGTGGTTGACGACACGATTCTGATCGACGAACTCCGCTCACTTATTATGTCCGAGCTAGTACCGCTGGAGGATGACGAGCTGACGAACGAGACACCGCTCGTCGACAACGTGCTCGATTCTCTTGGAATTGCGGAAGTCGCGACGTTCATCGAAGACCAGATCGGGCGACCGCTCGAGCCGGACGAAGAGACTCGAGCGACATTCGCGTCCGTGAACAGTATTGTCGATTTCATTAACGCGAATCGCTGATGGCATGTGCGGTATCGCTGGCGTCATCGACGTCGATGGGGTGACACTGAAGCCAGATCCGGCTGACTTACTGCCGCGAATGCTAAGGGCCATTGAACACCGTGGGCCCGATTCAAGTACATGGCGCCAATCGGGCGCGGCAACTCTCGGGACCGTTCGTCTTGCGATGGTGGACAAGCCCACCTCGCTCCAGCCTATGCCGGATCGCGAGGGCCGCTACCTCCTCTGCTTCAACGGAGAGATCTACAACTTTCGGGAGCTACGTGCCGAGCTCGAAGCATCGGGCGCCGTGTTCGCTACCTCCGGAGATACCGAGGTGCTTCTGTATGCTTTGGTCGAGTGGGGCGTCGATGCGCTACCGCGTCTCCGCGGACAGTTCGCGTTGGCATTCTGGGACTCGGTTTTGCGGACGCTCCTTCTAGCAAGAGATCGGTTCGGCATCGTCCCCTTGTTCTGGACACACCCATCTGGCTCGAGGCTTGGGTTTGCGTCACAAGTGAGTGCGCTTGCGGAAGCGGGGTATGACATTCGGCTTTCGCTGAACGATGTGGTGGATGCTGGTGTTTTGTGGGGAGTTCACCCCGGGCATTCGTGCTTCGCTGGAGTCCGCTCGGTCCCACCCGGCGGATACGTGCAGCTTGGCGGGGGAGACGTTCAGGAAGGGCTGTACTGGGAGTTCGCGTTTGCGGAAGAGCGGAACGTCGCGCCGTTAGCAGAACAGGCAGCAGAGCTCGCGCGCCGACTTCGTACCGCCGTAGCCCGCCGCGTGCCCGCCTATGGCGACCCGGCCGTCCTCTTGTCGGGAGGCCTGGACTCAAGCGCCGTGCTCGCCATACTCCGGCGAATGGAACCAGCATCCACTATCAATTCCTTTTCGATTCGGTTCGCCTCGAGCGTGCTCGATGAAGAACCCTTTCAACAACTCGCTTCGTCTGCGTTCGCGACAGTGCATGACGGTGTGTGCTGCGACGATGAGTCTGTGGCAGCGGCTCTCGCCGAAGTCGTGGAGCGCGCCGAGTCGCCACTCGTGAGAACCGCCCCAGCCGCATCCGTTCGGTTAGCCGCACATATTAAAGGGAAGGGCATACGCGCTGTCCTGAGTGGGGAAGGTGCAGATGAACTGCTGTGCGGGTACGACTTGTTCAAAGTCGCGCGCATCCGCTCGCGTTGGGCGACTAACCCCGACGCGGCCGACCAGCTCACCGAGCTTGAAAATGTGATGGCTCAGCAGAAGCAGCTCGGCCGAGCCATCGAGCGAGCGTTCTACGAGCAGGGCGTCGATGACCCGGACGACCCGATCTTTTCTCACCTCAACCGCTGGGCGGCATCACATCGGATAACGCAATATCTCCTTCCGCAGCTTCGAGAGCTGTTCCCGCTCGAGCGAATCCTTGACGGTGTTCGGGAGCGCCTGCCGAAAGCATCGCTGTCGTGGTCATCTGTCGAACGAGCGCAGCTTCTCGAAGTGCGATATTTTCTCGCGCACTCGCTGTTGGCCAACCAGTGCGACAGACCGTACATGGCACACAGTATCGAGGCCAGATATCCGTTCCTTGACGAAGACGTCGTCGACTTCGCCCTCACGCTTCCCGAGAGGTCGAAGCTTGAGGGCACGAACGAGAAGCGTGTGCTCAAAGAAGCCATGGCTGACGACGTTCCCGAAGCGATCACCGGGCGGGTCAAGCAGCCATACACCGCACCCGAGGGTGACATCTTCCGTTCCCAGGCCGGCGACGAACTCCTGACTGTCTATGCATCGCCGAGGGCCCTGCGGTCGGTGGGGATCTTCGATGAGAAACGCGTCGCCTGGCTCATCGCAAAGCTCAAGCGAGGGCGCACCAGCTTTCACGACGATCTCGCGCTGCTGTGGGTCGTTTCGACTCAAATTCTCGGCACGCGGTACGGGGTCGCCGACTCCGTATCGCCTGCTGCCGCTTCACAGATGATCGGAGTACCACGTGGCTGAAGGAAACATCGCGGCTGTGCATCTTGAGGATCCCGAAGCGACGACGGATGAGCTGGTCGACAGCATTCGGCAGGCTGCGCGGCGGTTCCGGCGGCGCGGAGCTGTTGTCGCGCTGAGCGGCGGCATCGACTCATCGACCTGCGTGGGTCTGGCCGTGCGCGCGCTCGGTGCTCAACGTGTTCGGGCGATATCGCTCCCTGACAAGGAGAGCTCCACATCGACAGTAGGGTTCGCGGAAGAAGTCGCGGATGAGTTCGGCGTTTCACTCGAGGTGCGCGACATCACTGCCCCTCTTGCTGCCCTTGGTGCATATGCTGACCGGCTCGCCGTTGTTCGTCAATACGAGCCGGATTTCGACGACGCCGCCGGCGATCGGTTCTCCGTCGAGTTCGAGACGGCCACGGGCGAGGGCGAGCGGCTGCAGTCGTTCTGCCTCAATGTCGAACGAGGTGATCGTCGCACTCGCCACCGCCTCGGCGGACGCGACTTTCTTGCGATCATGGCCGCCACGAATTTGAAGCAGCGACTTCGAATGGCGTCAACGTATCGAATTGCTGACGAAGAGAACCTGCTCGTCATCGGAACGTCGAACAGGCTGGAGATCGATCAGGGCTTCTTCGTGAAGCACGGCGACGGCTGCGGCGACGTATTCCCCCTTCGACCCCTCTTGAAAAGCCACGTCTACGACGTTGCAAAGGTGTTGAAGGTTCCGCAGGCCGTGATCGAGCGGGCTCCCACAACCGACACGTTCAGCGCCGAGCAGACGCAAGAAGCGTACTTCTACGGCACATCGATCGAAACAGGCGACCGACTGTGGCTCGGCTGGCATGAGGGCGAGCCCGCCGCAGCGGTTGCCGCGGAGCTCGGCATGAGCGAGAGTGACGTTCAGAAGTTCTTCGACACGTACCGTCGGCGTTCGGAGTATGCCGAGTACCTTACGACGACAATCTGAAACGGGAAACCGCAGCTACACGCCGGCGGGGGCGTCTGCCGGGGTGAGCCGGATGGCCTTTCCAGAACGCGTTTTCGGTAGAGAATGCACAACCTCAACCGAGCGAATGATGCCGCGAGGCTCAAGCGCTGTGCGCACGGCACGGCGCACGGCGGATTCATCGGCAGATGCACTAAGTATCAGCCGAAGGAGGCACTGGGCGTCCTCGGCACGGGAATCAGGAATTGCGCGCGCGTCGAGAACGCCATCGAATCTCATGGCTTGTGCCTCAAGGCGTACGACAGATACGCGGTTTCCGCGGAAGTTCATCATCTCGACCTCGCGGCCCGTCACCATGAGGTTCCCCGCATGGTCGAGGTGGCCCAAGTCACTTGTGGTGAAATGCTCGCCGCGCTCTCGGACGGGAGCGCCAAGGTAGCCGATCATCAGGCTGGGACCCGTTGCTCGGATGAGTCCCTCTTCTCCGACGGACAACACGGAGCCCTTACTGTCGACGATGTCGATATGCGTGCCCGGCAGAGGAAGGCCGACAGACCCGGACGGTGCGCCGTCTCCGTATCGCCGCACAGCAGCGCGTGCGGTGGTCTCCGTGAAGCCGTACATCAGGTAGAGCGCCCCGTCGAACCCCGGGAGCAGCTGGTCGATTTCCTCATCCACTAGCCCTCCGCCGGCAAGGAACAAATGGCGAAGATCAGGAGCGGTGCTCGTTCCCAGATCCATGCCCCGACGAGACATGAGTCTCAAAAAGTAAGGGACGCAGGCGAAGATGGAGACGTGGTGGCGACCCATTCCTTCAGCGAGGCTGCGCGATGGCGGCCCATCGGGGAGGAACACGATCGGGACGCTTCGAGCAAGGGCCATGAGCGACATCGATAACCCGAATGAGTGTGTCGTCGTGAGAACCTGCCCAAGACGATCTTCGGACTGCCACGGGAGGGCGGTACGAAGCATCGCTGTCAGATTTGCGAGAACATTGGCTCTCGACAGCCGAACGCCCTTCGGCTGCCCGGTGGTTCCGGACGTGAAGAGGACCATCGCTTCATCGGGATCTGAATCGCAAATGCCGGTGAGGGGGCTGCTCTCGAGGCCGGCGAAGCCAGCCGAGCCGAGCCGTGTGATCTCTGTCCCGTGGACGACGAGGCGGCATCGCGCCCGCAGAGCAAGCTCACGTGCGTCCTCTGTGAACTCGCCGACCCCCAACATGGCGAGAGAGCGGCCACTCATGAGGCTGGCGATTACGACGATAAGAGCATTGGCATCTCGTGAATCGACCAAGCCCACGCGCTCATCAGGCGTGACGTTCTCTATGAAGTGGTGCGCAAGCCGTCCTGCCACGCCGAACAGCTGATCTCGGGTTGTGACGCCGTCATCGCCGATGATCGCCGCCGCAGAACCGGCGTGGCCGCTTCCGACGAGCGTGCGCACCAGCAGATCATCGAGCAGCATCTCCTCCGGGGGAGTCGA
This sequence comes from Paramicrobacterium humi, assembly GCF_900105715.1. Classification (NCBI taxonomy): domain Bacteria; kingdom Bacillati; phylum Actinomycetota; class Actinomycetes; order Micrococcales; family Microbacteriaceae; genus Paramicrobacterium; species Paramicrobacterium humi. The sequence continues at coordinate 1,920,975 of NZ_FNRY01000001.1, forward strand.
GGTGATTTCTGATATGAGCGTGTTCATAATCTTGACTCCTCCTTGGACTCGGAGTGGCGAGAGGTGGTTGCTTTTGGCGTCGCAGACAGGAGCGACTTGGCGGCGTTGGTGAGGTATGCGTTGCGTGCACGGGGATCTGGAACATCATCATCGAGCGAGCTAGCATCTGGCCCGTTCCGTCGAACGCGCGCCTCGATTCGGCGGACGTCAATCCACTGCCACGCTGCCGAAGTCATCATGTTGGCTATGTTGTCGCGAGCGCTTGCGTAATTGATGCCCGAAAGGGAGGCATCCCCAGGCAGGCCGGGGAACGGCCGGGTCGCATCGAGGTGTGCGGCAAGTCGACCTGCAAATGATCTTTGAGCCCGCACACGCAGTTCCGAGGGAAGCGGAAGTTCAACATTGAATGTTCGCTCTGTTCGCGCTAGGACGAGGGCGATGGGAGTCGAAGCAGAAGCGCGACGCGCACGATCATGCAGAGCCTCCCAATCGACGTTCTTATCGAGGGCCGTATGCAGCACGTCGGCGATCCACACGAGCCGGTTGGCTCCAGATTGTGCTGCGTGGAAGCCAACGTGAAGAAGCAGATCAGTGGGATCGAATGCGGGAATGGATACGCCGGTCCCGAGGGTGACACGGCGCGATCGTGACAACATCTCCTGAACGTCGAATGGAAATGCTCGGCGCGTACCCGGCGTAATCGAAATGCTCCAGTGCAAGTCGAGCGGTAGCCCGGAGGGACCGCGGAGAGCCAGTTCTGCGCGTCCCGTCCTGAGCAGTTCTGGCCAATTGCGATCGAGTAGCGTGAAGCCCTCACCCTCAAGCGCTTCGAGTGCGATACCGAAGTCAGCGGGACGTACTATAACGTCCAAGTCGCCGTATTGACGCATGTCCGCATGCGGCCAGGCGCAGTCCGCTAAGACCGGTCCTTTAGAGACAACCCATTCCACCCCATTAGCCGCAAATGAATCACTGATGATCCTCAAGTCATGACTGGCTTGCATCTGACGCAAGAGCTGATGGTGGCGCGCGCGGTCCAAGACCCTTAGCCAGTCATGAGGCGCGCTGGGTGCCGATCGCACTCGGCGCCACACAGCCGGTCCGATCCGGTGAAGCTGCCCGGCCGCGCAAACCTCCTGGATCGTGCTCTGCTCGAGACCGTCAGGGAGATCGCCGTCCATACACATAACGCTCTCGATTAGAAGCTCAGCGAGTGGCCGCAACTTCGTTTTCATGAGTCCAGCTCCTGAAACAAAGCCTCCGTCACGGCCGGTGGAAACGGTGGCCCCCAGGGAATGCGTGCAGCAATGACCGGAATGTTTTGCGCGAGCGCTGACGCTTCGCGGAATATCGTTTTGACGACGGTCGGATCGTTCCACCCCATCAGCCGAGGGAAGTTTAGGAGCGCGAGCGTGGCATCCATCTGTCGCAAGCGTTCGAAACGCAGCGCTGATCCGTCGCGTGTGGGCATGGGAACCAGAATCGCCCGGAGCGGCGGCTGGAAAACAGAAGAGTAGCGGGGGGCAACGACGTTCCGCTCGTCGGCGCTGAGGCGGCGTCGGGCGCCTTTCAGGGAGGCTGCGAGCTCGGCGGCCCCCGAGCGAAGTCGCAGTTCGCCTGAGCCTCGACGCACGCGAGGCAGCTTGTCGGCATCATCGACGACAAGGACATCATCGGTAACGGCCGCTGCACCTTCGGTGCAGAAAAGAGTCGCCATGGTTGTCTTGCCTTGGCCAGAGTGCCCGATGAATGCAATCGCTTGCCCATCGACCTCGACAGCGCTCCCATGAAAAACCGGCGTGCCGCGCAAATACAGAAGTAAGGAAAGGAGCGCGCCGGTCGTCATGACGGCGTCCATTCCTTTTGGTGCACTCGTGTGAAGCCTGAGCTCTACATCGCAGAGGTTCGGCTGGATGAGGTAGTCACAAACGGCGTGGATCCGGAAGTGAATCGCTCCGTCCGAGCGCCTGACGACGGTGTACCAGGGTTCCTGAAGTACGAGATCGAGAAGCGTTTCGCCGTCAGGCTGGGGGTCCCAATCTTCAATCACGGGACCGGTATGCACGCAAACATCAGGGAGCGGCGAGCGGTCCCCGCCGGTTTGATGCATTTCAAAATCCGTTTCAATTCCGAGTCCGTACAGCACTGCGTGACTCATGAGATCCTCCAAGGTTCAGAAAGAACGAGATATCGATCCGACCCCTCTGGGTCGAGGCTTACGCCGTCCACTTCGACCCACGCGTGGGCTTCGATGGTTCCGCCCGATTTGGCCACACCAATTCGAAGTACAGGGCTGTGACGTCGCAGGAGGTAGCCTCCGACGATTGCGCGCCGCAAGCAGGTTCCGTTGAACGGGCCGTGGCGCAGCAATCGCCAAGCCGTGTCGAGCTTCTCAATATCGCGAGCGGATAACGATTCGGGCGTGTAGGTTGCTCTCGGCGCAGAGCTCCCGGTCAGGCCGAGACGCAGGTGTCCGAGCCTCGCAGCGCGGTCAACGCCTCCTCCACGCAGTGCCAGCTCGACGCGCATCGCAATGGCGCCGATGACGAGCATGTCCGTCCAGCGTCGCGGAGGAAAGGAAAGCACGGTGCGGATGCGCTGTTTAAGAGGCATGCGGCACCAGGGGAAGGCTGTTTGCAGCGAGCCAAGCAGCATGCAGGCTCAAGCCACTTAACGTAGAAGGTCGCGCCTTGAGCCATTCTTGTTGAAGAGCGCCTGCGTCAATTGAATCGTGATCAACACCTTTTCCAGACCAATGCTCGGCGAATTCTCGTTCCGGCTCCATCCATCGGGTCTCATTGAACGCTGCTTTCGTGGGCCGGCTCAGGACAACGTCGGGCAGAAGATCGTGGAAGAGGTAGCGCATCATTTCTGTCCTGCTCCCGAGCCCGAGCATTCCACCAGCGCCTTCGAGAGCGCTGATGAAATCGGCATTCTCAAAAGGATTGACAATCGCATGTCCATGAGCTTTCACGACCTCTTCGAAGTTTCGGCGGCCAACGAGGGCGGGGCGCGACGTGGCAATTACTCTGAGCGCGTTGTTCCAGCGAAGGGGCTCCCGACTTGCCCAAATCTCTTCTCGAACCCGACGACGGCCGTTCTCCGTCAGCCACGGTGAACGGGCGACCAGGTTGTCTATATGCTGCGCTTTGCGAAAGCTGTCGCCGACAAGCGACTTGGCCTCGCGCAAACTGGTGCGTATCCAGGTTCGTCTCATCGCCGTCGCCAAAGATGTGATTCGACGTTGATCGATAATGAGATCACCACCTTCCCCCGTGAGAACGGTTCCAGGGGCGAGTTTGCTATATACGGCGCGCTGTACCTGAAGAGAGGGAGGCCAAAGCAGCCCGAACTCGCGAAGGCTTGTGGTCGCCGCGTTCCCCAAAAGCGACTGTTCGCCATTGAACGTTAGGACAAGGCGTTCCTTCACACCCAGGTGTTTGAGGACGATCTCTTGCCACTCGGCTTCATCTGACAAAGGCGCGTTCACGTGTTGAATGGTCACCGGCAAAGGATCGGCGGCTCCGGTTAGTCGGGCCATGCGGATGGCGAGCGCGAGCACGGCAGACGAATCGCGGCCGCCGGAGAACAAGACGTACACCGGAGAGTCTGCAATAACGTTAGCGACGGTGCGCTCCAGGGCTTTGCGGGGAGACTCCGCGCGTGGGGCGGGAATGTGACCTCTCCCCGTTTTCAACTCGCTCGGAAACGCGGCGACTTGCTCAACCGGTGAAAGACGAAGGAAGTTATCCATGAGAGCTGAATGGCGGGGCAGTACCGTGACCCCCCGCCATCTCCGGCTAGTTAGCTGGAACCCTTGTGGCCATCTCCGGCGGGGATTGGCACTCCCCAGACGTAAATGCCATCGTCGAAATCGAAGTCCAGGTGCCTACCCAGCGTCACGTCGGAAAAGCGTCCGACCTCTCTAATTCGGGGCGATTCGTATGCCATCATCTCTTCTCCTCATTGTTTGATTCCTTGCCACGCCTGAAGCTCCAGCGGGTTGTCTGAACGTAGCAAAACTGAGTGTTGCTCATCAATGGTATATAGGCGATTGGTCCCGCTCTCGCCCCGAACTGGGGGTGAGCAGGAATGGGGCGCTCAGTTGCAGGTGAGGCCGTCGCGGTGCCTATGCTCACCATGTGGTGCATGCAACTGGGCAAGTCGGGCCGCGGAAGAGTCTCAATAGACTGTTCCGGCTGGTCCGATTCAGCATGTCGCTTGTCGTGACAGCCGCGCGACGACCATTCTGCTGGCTCCTCGCCCTTCAGCTGACAGGAGCTGCTCTTCTAGCTTTACAAGTCGTGTCAGTGCAATGGGTGCTCGGCGGAATCGTTCACGCCGGAACGTCAAGCACCGCGGGTGGACAGCTGGTACTAGCAGTCATCGGACTCGCGTTGCTGACGGCCTCTACCGCGGTCATTAGTTCAATTCAGGGTTCGATCGGCCGTTATGTCGGCGAGTCCGTCGCCCGTGCGATGTGGCAGCGCCTTCTTGACATCTCCACCCGGGTGGGTCTGCAGCGCTTCGAATCTCCCGACTTCTTCGATCGGTTGGAGAGAGTAAGAACAAGTGCTTTGACACGCCCATTTCTCGTGACAAACGGCGTCATCGGAGTCGTCGGCTCAGCGGCGGCCAGTATCGGGCTTGCCGTCACGCTCGCTTCCTTCAATCCGCTTCTCCTGCCGCTCCTCGTGTTGAGCGGAGTCCCCGTTCTTCTCACCAGTCGGCATGAGAGCCGACTGGAGTTCAATTTCAACGTTTCACAGACTCAACCGCTTCGGCAACGCGCGTATACGTCGATTTTGCTCACCGGCCGAGACGAGGCCAAAGAAGTCAGGGCCTTTGGTCTCTCTCGTGTCTTGCGCGACCGATTCGACACCTTGTACAGCCAGAATCTTTCAGATCTAAGAACTCATCTGAAGCGACGTGCTCGCTTCAATGTGGTGGGTCAGTTGACTTCAGCCGCCGTCTTGGGGGCCACCCTCCTGGCGCTCGTCTGGCTAATCGCGAGAGGTCAATTGAGTATCGCTGCTGCAGGTGCGGCACTTGTTGCCGTTCGGATGCTGGCATCGCAGATCCAGGGCCTGACGGGAAGTATTCAGACCATATTCGAGTCAGGACTCTTCATCGACGATCTTCAGGAATTCATCGATGTGGAATCAACCGAATCTGATTTGCCGGTTACCGCTGCCCCACTGAGTTTCCGAGAGGTCGAGGTGAATGGCGCGTCGTTTACTTATCCCGGCCGAACGTCGCCAGCGATTACAGGGGTGAACATCCGCATTCGAAAGGGAGAAGTAGTTGCCCTCGTCGGCGAAAACGGTTCGGGGAAGACGACGCTTGCCAAGATCGTCGCAGGTTTGTATCCACTGGATTCCGGTGTCATAACTTGGGACGGCATCGATGCAGAGAGGTTGCCGCCCGGTACCGTCCGAGAGAGCACTGCGGTAATCTTTCAAGATTTCGTGAGGTATGCCCTGAGCGGGAGACTGAATATCGCATTCGGCAGACCAGGTGCGGAAGATGAAGAAGCCCGGGTCCGATTCGCCGCTGAATCGGCTGGGGCTTCTGGCTTTCTTGAGTCTCTGCCTTATGGGTATAACACACCCCTCACGCGCTTGTTTGAAGGCGGTCGTGACTTATCCGGTGGGCAGTGGCAGCGTGTCGCAATAGCGCGCGCCTTCTATCGGGACGCGCCTCTCGTGGTGTTGGATGAGCCGTCATCGGCCCTCGATCCACGTGCGGAATATGACCTGTTCACCTCTCTCAGGCAGACGCTCGAAGGGCGTTCCGCGCTCGTCATCTCCCACCGATTCTCCACAGTTCGCAACGCTGACCGCATCTACGTCATGGCGGAGGGAACCATCATCGAGGCCGGCACTCATGATGAGCTGATGGAGCAAGGCGGATCGTACGCGGAGCTGTTCCGTCTCCAGGCCGCTGCCTATTTGCCGGACGATGCGGTCTGACTGTCGCTGAGCGTCGTGGTAACTCCGAAGCGGAGAACTCGGGAGGTCAAGGTGAGCGCGGCGAGCAAGAAAAGGACAGCAATACCCAACGCCAAGAGAGTTGACGATGACGTCGCAAGTGCTATTGATATAAATGAGATACCGACTGCGCCGGTGGCGCTGACCGCGACCGGAACAGAGGGAAAGCGCCGAGAACTGCTAAGTCTGGGCTGGTAGCCCGACGGCATCCACGGTGCGATGATGCCAGCGAGTGCAATGCCGCCGATCACGTCACTTGCCCGGTGTGCGAGCGCCGCTACCGACACGACTCCGACGAGTGTCGCTGCGAAGGACAGGACCATGACGGCTTTGGCGGCGGAATGCCACCGGATTAGGTTTACGACCGCTACGCCGGTCAGCACGGCGACCGTGACATGGCCGCTCGGATATGTGTTGTGTTGATACCCGAGCTGTCCCAGATTCGGGTGAATCAGGGTGTAATCCCTCAGGACAGTACTGAGAACGAAACCTAAACTAACTCCTCCAGCTGCGCGCAGACAATCGGCGATTCTTCCTTTGGCTAATCCGATTCCAATGGCGGCGAGTCCCGCTGCCCCCAATCCAAGAGGGAGGGCCGCGCGGAACGCACCGGCTGCCAAAAAGACTCCAGAGCCTAACCAGGAGAAGAGACCGAGGCTGGCGGAGTCGAGAGCTTGGCCATATGGCGTCATAACTGCCGCGACGTATGTAAGGCCAAAGAGCGCAGCGAACGCAGTACTCCAGAGAGTCGACCGTCTCCGCGAAGACTCTACATTCGCGGTCAGGCGAGACACAGCTCCTCATTGACGATTTGCCTGATCCTGCTAATGAATCGGGCTTCTGAAAATGAATCTGCATGACCTCTGATCACGCTCGGCCACCATGTTCGTGCGGTCATATCGTCAATAGCTGCAGCGATGTTTTCCGGTTCGGGTACATCGAAGAAGACTCCTGTTCGTCCTTCGACCACAGTATCGAGATAACCGCCGGCTCGGAGTGCGGCCGTCGGCTTTCCGCAACTCGCTGCTTCAAGAGGAGTGAGCCCAAAGTCCTCGTACGACGCAGCCACGTGCCCCGAGCAATTCTCGTAGAGCCACCGAAGCTCTCCGTCGCTCACTCGTCCGAGAAGGTGGATATTGGTGAGGTTTTCGGTTCGCTGTTCCAAGCGTCTGCGCTCGGGGCCATCACCGACGATGGCGAGGTGGAGGTTCGGTATTCGCAACACAGCGTCGATGACGCGGTCCACATTCTTATAAGGGAGAAGCCGAGCAACGCAGAGTACGAAGGGAGATTGAACCGAGGGGATCGACTCTGGAGTGGCGTGAACGGCATCCGGGGCGGGAGGCGGAGGCAGCACTTCTGCTTCTATTCCATACACTTCCGCCACGGCTCTCTTGATGGCTGTGGAATTGACGATGTAGCGGGTCGCGGTATGGGCGGCTTTCTGATCCCACTCTCTCAAGCTTGGCCCCATGACGCCGGCAACGGTTTGGATCGCCCGGGATCGCAAAGAAGGCCTATCGTCGTTTCCTGCATACCTGGCGCTCTGATAGAGCCAGCGCGCGGGTGCATGACAGTACACGACCTTCCGCCCGACTGTTGGAATTCCATGAGCCCAGCCGCTCGAACTGGCCACAAGCACGTCGGCTTCGACGTGCGATTGTGAGACAGCGTCCTTGAGGAACGGTAAGGCCAGTCGATGATGATGGCGGAGTACGCCCCATCGATTGATCGGCATCGGTCGTACATCAATGGACGCGAACTCTGGAAAAGTTGTAGTGGGTTCATAAAGCGTCGTGTGCAGGGGGAGCTGCGGAAACGCCCGCGTGAGAGTCAGGGCGACGCGTTCCGCTCCACCGCGTTGCGTGACGTAGTCATGGGCAAGAGCAATACCGGACATGGCTGACCTTTCGAGCGATCTCGACGCCGACACCCTCAACTAAACTGAGGCGTCCTCATATATGGATCGAGCATAGGTGAGCACTACTCACTTTAGTCGACCCCAGAATGGGGGAGTGGGGCGGAGTATTAGCAAGGATCGCAGTGGCGTAGACGAGCTACCCGTCGGCAGAAGGAGTTCGAGGCTTGTTGCCGGAACGTGAGCTGATGCTGGTTGGAATCGCAATCGGGGACGGCAGCAAGCGCCGTGCGTCGGACGGGATTCGCGTTGCGCAGCGGCGAGGCGCGCGCCTAAGAACTTCGAGCGCGATCGGAACTGTACGTGTTTTGCGGCTTCTGGAGGCGCATCGACGGGACTTCGGTCTATAAGCCGGACTCGGGTAACCCATCGAGCGCGATAATGAAGAAACCCCCGCGATGTAGAAGCTACGCGAGGGTTCCAGTGGCTCCGACCGGCATCGATCCGGTGACCTTTCGATTTTCAGTCGAACGCTCTACCAACTGAGCTACAGAGCCGTGCGACACAAAATGTCGCCCATAGGGAGAAGAACCCCTCCTTTCGGAAGGGTTCTTCCACACCTGGCGACCCTGACGGGACTTGAACCCGCGACCTCCGCCGTGACAGGGCGGCACGCTAACCAACTGCGCCACAGGGCCAAAGTGTTGCTATTGAATTGTAAGGCATTCCCGGTAGTGCTCGTGACCCCAACGGGATTCGAACCCGTGCTACCGCCGTGAAAGGGCGGCGTCCTAGGCCGCTAAACGATGGGGCCGCAAAACCGCTCGAGAGCTGCTTTGACTACCGACGTAAAAGCATATGGGCGCGCGCGCGATTTGCCAAATTCCGGATGCCGCCCGGGCGCGCCGATTCTGCGACGGGCGCGAAATGTCCCGCGATTCGCGTCGCACCGGGGTTAGCCTCGCCGCGAGGGGTGCGTCCCTGAGCAGGGGAGGGGCGCAATCGTCGACGATTCGTTACTGTTAACGCTGTTGCGTTTGTTACTTATGTGAAAAGGTCGGTGCACAACTGATGGCTAGGCGAGAGCGCGAGCCGCGCGCAGGGGTATTCGCGCGCTCACTCGGGTCCACGCAGCGAAGCACTCGACGCCAGGTCATCGCGGTCGGCGTCTTCGGATTCGTCTCCGCCGTCGCGGGCGTCACCGGCGTCGCGCCGGCATGGGCCGACAAGTATCCGAGCTGGGACGACGTCAAGCGGGCGCGCAACAACGAGTCGGCGAAGAAGAAGGAAGTCGACAAGATCAAGGGGCTCATCGCCTCGCTCGAGCAGAAGGTCGCCGACACGCAGGCCGCGGCGGAGGCCGCCGGCCAGAAGTTCTATGACGCCCAGATCGCGTACGACGAGTCCGTCCGCCGGGCCGAGGATCTGCAGCAGCAGGCGGATGACAAGTCGGCAGAGGCGGATGCCGCCATCACGAAGGCCGGCCAGCTCGCCGCGCAGCTTTACCGTTCCGGTGGAGACAACGCGAACCTCAGTCTGATCTTCGACGCCAACTCGAGCGGCCCCGACGACCTGCTCACCGCGCTGGGCAGTATGAGCAAGCTCGTCGAGCACAACCAGTCGGTGTACCAGTCGGCCCTCACAGCGAAGAACACCGCGCAATCGCTCAGCGACCAGGCCGTCGTCGCGCGCGACGAGCGCGACCGGCTGAAGAAGGAAGCCGAAGACGCCATGATCGCCGCGCAGGCCGCGGCCGAGGCGGCGCAGAACGCCCTCACCGAGCAGCAGAGCAAGCAAGAGGAGCTCAAGGCTCAGCTCGCTGCGCTCCAAGACACCACGTCGAAGACCGTCGAGCAGTACAAGAAGGGCGTCGAAGAGCGCCGCAAGGCCGCGGAAGCCGCACGCAAGGCGCGCGAAGCCGCCGCGCGCGCAGCTGCGGCCGCCGCAGCCAAGGCAGCAGCCGAGGCGGCCAAGAACAACAGTGGTGGCGGCGGCGGCGGCGGCGGAGGCGGCGGAGGCGGTGGCGGCGGAGGCGGAGCTCCCGCGTCCACCGGTTGGACGAAGCCCTGCTACGGCTGGATCAGCTCCTACTACGGCGCCCGCTCGAGCCCGGGCGGCGTCGGCTCCACGTTCCACGAGGGCATCGACGTCGCGGCCGGTTACAACACTCCCATCTACGCGGCCGCAGCCGGAACGGTGACGTACGCCGGCTGGTACGGCGGCTACGGCAACTACGTGCGCATCGACCACGGCAACGGCATCTCGACCGGCTACGGCCACATCCACAACGGCGGCATCTACGTGCGCTACGGCCAGCGGGTCAGCGCGGGGCAGAACATCGCGGGCGTCGGCAGCACCGGGCACTCGACGGGAAACCACGTGCACTTCGAAGTGCGCGCCCCCGGCCTCGTGAACCCGATCCCGTTCCTGCGGGCTCGCGGCGTCTACTACTAGACCTCACAGCCGCTCAAACGGCGAAGCCCTCGCGGTGCAGTGCAGTCGCGAGGGCTTCGGCGCAGCGGCATCCGGTCAGTGTCCGCCTTCGTCGGCGAGCTTCTTCAGGCCCGCCTGCACGATCTGCTCGGCCTCCTCGGCGTTGCCCCAGCCCTCGATCTTGACCCACTTGCCGGGCTCGAGGTCCTTGTAGCGGGTGAAGAAGTGCTCGATCTCGGCGCGCTGGTGCTCGGGCACGTCGTCGATGTCCTGGATGTGCTGCCAGCGCGGGTCCTTGTACTGCACGCACACGACCTTCGCATCGGAGCCGGCCTCGTCGCTCATGTTGAGCACGCCGACGGGGCGCACCTTGATGCCGACGCCGGGGAACACTGGGTACTCGAGAAGCACGAGCGCGTCGACGGGGTCGCCGTCAAGGCCGAGCGTGTTCTCGAAGTAGCCGTAGTCGACCGGGTAGACGAAGTTCGTGAACAGAACGCGGTCGAGGTACACACGGCCCGTCTCGTGGTCGACCTCGTACTTGTTGCGGCTGCCCTTGGGGATCTCTACGACGACGTCGTATTCGGCCATGTGCTTTCTCCTTATGATCGTCAGAAGCGAAAACCTGCAATAACGTTACTTGATGCCCGCACACGACACTCCCGCACCCGAGAGCCGCCGCCCGCGGCTCGACGTCGACACGGCGGCCGTGCGTCTCGCCGTCAGACGCTGCCTTGCCGACGTCGGGCTGCCGGAGGGGTCCGCGGTGCTCGTCGCCGTCAGCGGAGGAGCCGACTCGCTCGCCCTCGCGGCGGCGACCGCGTTCGAGGCGCGCGCGAGCGGCATCCGAACTCATGCCGTCGTCGTCGACCACGGGCTGCAGCCCGGCTCGGACGAGATCGCCGGAACCGCCGCCGAGCAGGTGCGCGGGTGGGGGATCGAGCCGCACGTCGTGCGGGTTCAGGTGACGGATGCCGGCGGGCCGGAGGCCGCCGCGAGAACAGCGCGCTACGCCGCCATCGACACGATCTGCCTCGAGGTGGGTGCGACGCTCGTGCTGCTCGGGCACACGCTCGACGACCAGGCCGAGACGGTGCTGCTCGGCCTCGCGCGCGGCTCGGGGACGGGGAGCCTGCAGGGCATGGCGCCGCTGCTCGGCCGCTACGCGCGGCCGCTGCTCGGCGTGCGCCGCACCCAGACGCGTGCATCGTGCGCGGCACTCGGCATCCCCGTGTGGGACGACCCGCACAACGCGAGCGCCGAGTTCACGCGGGTGCGGGTGCGCGAGCGGGTGCTGCCGGTTCTCGAGGCGGAGCTCGGCCCCGGCGTCGCCGAGGCGCTCGCCCGCACGGCCGAGCAGGCCCGCGAGGACACGCAGGCGTTCGACGAGATGATCGAGGAGTTCATCGAGGAGATCTGCGAGCCCGCCGAGGCCGGTATCGCCGTCCAGGCCGGGGCGCTCGCCGCGAACCCCGCGGCGCTGCGGCACCGCATCATCCGCTACGTCGCCCACGCCGAGTTCGGGCGCTCCCTCTCGCGCGGCCACACGCTCGCGATCGCGGCGCTCGTCACCGACTGGCGCGGGCAGGGACCCATCGACGTTCCCGGAATCACGGTGCGCCGCGAGGCCGGCCGGCTCGTGTTCACGGCGGCGGGCGAATCCTGAGCGGCCCCCGAGGCACGTACACTCGTTCTCATGCACGCGAGCGACATCCGCACTGACCTGACAACCGTCCTCGTCACCGAGGAGCAGATCCACGAGAAGCTTGCCGAGCTCGGGAAGCAGATCGACGCCGACTACGCGGGCAAGGAGCTCTTGCTCGTCGGCGTGCTGAAAGGCGCCGTCATGGTCATGGCCGACCTGTCGCGTCATCTCTCGCACAACGTCGAGATCGACTGGATGGCCGTGTCGAGCTACGGCACGAGCACGAAGTCGAGCGGCGTCGTGCAGATCCGCAAGGACCTCGACACCGACATGGCCGGCCGCCACGTGCTCATCGTCGAGGACATCATCGACTCCGGCCTCACGCTCTCGTGGCTTCTCGACAACTTCGCCTCCCGCGGTGCCGCGTCGATCGAGGTGTGCGCGCTGCTGCGCAAACCCGCCGCCGCGAAGGTCGAGATCGACTGCAAGTACGTCGGCTTCGACATCCCCAACGACTTCGTCGTGGGCTACGGCCTCGACTATGCGGAGCGCTACCGCAACCTGCGCGACGTCGCCGTGCTCGCGCCGCACGTGTACACCGGCGAGTGACCGCTCTCCCTGTACGCCCTCGGGGAACATCGAGGCCGCGCACAGCCGGGTGACGCTACCCTAGTCAGCACGGGAAACGCCCTCCCGTCGTCCCACCGGAAAGGTGTTGAGCCGCAGCTCTCCCATGAACCTGAAGCGCATCTTCAAAGGCCCCATCCCGTACATTCTGATCGCGATAATCGCCTTCTGGATCGGGTCGAGCCTGCTGAACATCGGCGGCTACAAGGAGATCTCCACCCAGGATGGTCTTGAGCTGCTCAAGGGCTCGACCGTGAGCCAGGCCGTCATCACGCAGGGCGAGAACCGCGTCGACCTCACCCTCTCCAAGGCCGACGGCGACAACGGCAAGCTCGTGCAGTTCTACTTCGTCGACGCGCGCGCGAACGACGTCGTGAAGGCCGTGGACTCGGCCGCCCCGAAGGACGGCTTCAACGACAAGGTGCCGCAGAGCAACTGGTGGCTCTCGATGGCGAGCATCCTCATCCCGCTGCTCCTCGTCGGCGTGTTCTTCTGGTGGATGCTCTCGAGCATGCAGGGCGGCGGCAGCAAGGTCATGCAGTTCGGGAAGTCGAAGGCGAAGCTCGTCTCGAAGGAGTCGCCGAAGGTGACCTTCGACGACGTCGCCGGCGCGGACGAGGCGATCGAGGAGCTCGAGGAGATCAAGGACTTCCTCAAGGACCCGGCCAAGTTCCAGGCGGTCGGCGCCCGCATCCCCAAGGGCGTGCTGCTGTACGGCCCTCCCGGAACCGGTAAGACCCTTCTCGCACGCGCCGTCGCCGGCGAGGCGGGCGTGCCGTTCTACTCCATCTCGGGCTCGGACTTCGTCGAGATGTTCGTCGGCGTCGGCGCGAGCCGCGTGCGCGACCTGTTCCAGCAGGCGAAGGAGAACTCGCCCGCCATCATCTTCGTCGACGAGATCGACGCCGTCGGCCGCCACCGCGGCGCCGGCATGGGCGGCGGGCACGACGAGCGCGAGCAGACGCTGAACCAGCTGCTCGTCGAGATGGACGGCTTCGACCCCAAGACGAACGTCATCCTCATCGCGGCGACGAACCGTCCCGACATCCTCGACCCCGCGCTGCTGCGGCCGGGCCGCTTCGACCGGCAGATCGGCGTCGACGCGCCCGACCTCAACGGCCGCCGGAAGATCCTCGAGGTGCACGGCCGCGGCAAGCCGCTCGCGGAAGGCGTCGACCTCGACGTCGTCGCGCGCAAGACGCCCGGCTTCACGGGCGCCGACCTCGCCAACGTGCTCAACGAGGCTGCGCTGCTCACGGCGCGCTCGAACGCGCAGCTCATCGACAACCGTGCGCTCGACGAGGCCATCGACCGCGTGGTCGCGGGTCCGCAGCGCCGCACGCGCGTGATGAACGACAAGGAGAAGCTCATCACGGCGTACCACGAGGGCGGTCACGCTCTCGCCGCGGCGGCGATGAACCACACGGACCCCGTGACGAAGATCACGATCCTGCCGCGTGGTCGCGCCCTCGGCTACACGATGGTGCTGCCGCTCGAGGACAAGTACTCCGTCACCCGCAACGAACTGCTCGACCAGCTCGCCTACGCGATGGGCGGCCGCGTCGCCGAGGAGATCGTGTTCCACGACCCCACGACGGGCGCCTCGAACGACATCGAGAAGGCGACGGGCATCGCCCGCAAGATGGTCACCGAGTACGGCATGACGACGGACGTCGGACCTGTCAAGCTCGGCCAGGCCTCCGGCGAGATGTTCCTCGGTCGCGACATGGGCCACCAGCGCGACTACTCGGAGCAGCTCGCCGAGCACGTCGACCGTCAGGTGCGCGACCTCATCGAGCAGGCGCACAACGAGGCGTGGCAGGTCATCAACGACAACCGTGACATCCTCGACCGGCTCGCGTCGGAGCTTCTCGAGAAGGAGACGCTCGACCACAACCAGCTCGAGGACATCTTCAAGCCGGTCAAGAAGCTGCCCGAGCGCCCCGTGTGGCTCTCGAGCGATGAGCGCCCGGTGAGCGATCGTCCTCCCGTGCAGATCCCGACGCCGAAGGCGCCCATCCAGCCCGGCGCGACGGACGGCGGCGTGACGTCGGAGGACGGCCAGGCGGCGTCCGAGCAGTCGCAGACCGGACACGGGAAGCCCCGGCCCGCTACGGCCTAGAGCCATGGCGAGAGTGGATCGCGAGCGCATCGAAGCGGCGACACGTGAGCTGATCGCCGCGATCGGCGAGTCCGTCGACCGACCGGGACTCGAACAGACGCCCCAGCGCGTCGCCGACGCGTACGCGGAGTTCTTCAGCGGCGTCGGCGAGGACCCGCTGCAGCACCTCGGCGAGGGCATGCCGCTCGACCCGTCCGAAGCGGGGGAGGCTGTGCTCGTGCGCGGCATCGCGTTCCGGTCGATGTGCGAACATCACCTGCTGCCGTTCCTCGGCACCGCCGACGTCGCCTACGTGCCCGACGAGAAAGTCGTCGGCCTCGGCCGCATTCCGCGCGTTGTCGGCGTGCTCGCCGCCCGGCCGCAAGTGCAGGAGCGGCTCGGCGAGCAGATCGCCGAGACGATCGAGACGGGTCTAGGCGCGAAGGGCGTGCTCGTCGTTCTCGACGCGCAGCACGCGTGCGTCACCGCTCGAGGAACGCGCCAGGCCGGCTCCACGACCGTGACCGTGGCCAGTCGCGGCATCCTGCGCAATCCGCTCGAGCGGGCGGAGCTGTTCGCCCTCCTCGGCAAGGGTCCCCAGTCGTGACGCTGATCATGGGCGTCGTGAACGTCACTCCCGATTCGTTCAGCGACGGCGGGCGCTACTTCGACCACGACGCGGCGATCGCGCACGCCCGGGCGCTCGTGAGCGAGGGCGCGGACCTCATCGACGTCGGCGGCGAGTCCACGCGTCCGGGCGCCGACCTCGTCGACCCCACCGAGGAGCAGCGTCGCGTGATCCCCGTGATCGAGCGGCTCGTCGCTGACGGCGTTCGCGTGAGCGTCGACACGATGCACGCCTCGACGGCCGCTGCGGCGGCGGCGGCCGGCGCCGCGATGATCAACGACGTCTCGGGCGGACTGCTCGATTCCGACATGCCCGCGGTGGCCGCCGAGACAGGGCTCGACTTCGTCGCCATGCACTGGCGCGGCTACCTCACCGATCCGCACGAGCGCGTGCACTACGACGACGTCGTCGCGGTCGTGCGCGACGAGCTCACGGAGCGCGTCGACGCGCTCACGGCCGCAGGCATCGACCGATCGCGGCTCATCCTCGACCCCGGTCTCGGCTTCTCGAAGAACCCTGAGCACAACTGGGCGATCCTCGGCCATCTCGAGACCTACGCGCCGCTCGCCGACCGAGTGCTCATCGGCGCGAGCCGCAAGCGCTTCCTCGCCACCGTCTCGCCCGTCGGCGCGCAACCGGCAGAGCGGGATCCCGCGACGGCGGCGATCAGCATGCTGTGCTCGCAAGCGGGCATCTGGGCGGTGCGCGTTCACGACGTCGTGGGCACGCGGACGGCCTTCAACGTCCTCGACGCGGTCGACGCCGGACGGGACTGAGTTCTTGGATGCCGTCTACAAACGTTTGCCCCGGATGAGGGCGGAGCGCACAATCGCGCGGCGGCCCGCGGGCTGGCACGCTGGGTAATCGTGAAGACAACCCTCAACGACATCACCCGCATCGCCGTGTTCGCGGCCCTCATCGCCGTGCTCGGCATCCCCGGCGCCATCAGCGTCGGCGGCGCCGTGCCGATCACGCTGCAGACGCTCGGCGTCATGCTCGCCGGCGCCATACTCGGCTGGTGGCGTGGAGCGGCATCCGTCATCGTGCTTCTCGTTCTCGCCGCGGCGGGGCTGCCGCTGCTCTCGGGCGGACGCGGCGGCATCGGCGTGTTCTTCGGCCCGACGGCGGGATACATGCTCGGCTGGATCGTCGGCGCCGCCGTCGTGGGCGCCATCGTGCACGCCGGCGCCCGCCGGCCCGTGTGGTGGCGGGTGGCGCTCGGCTCGGTCGTCGGCGGCATCCTCGTCGTCTACGCCGTCGGCATCCCCGTCATGGCCGCTGTGCTCGGCCTCTCGATTCCGGATGCGATCGCCGCGAACTACGTGTTCCTGCCCGGTGACGCGATCAAGGCGGCGCTCACCGTCGCGCTGACGCTCGCCGTGTGGAAGGCGTACCCGCGCGCCTTCGGCTTCGAGCGCCGCCTGCTGGCCGTGAAGAAGCAGCCCGCCACGGTCGCGCCGTGAACGCGGCGGCCGGCGAGAGCGTGATCGAACTCGATCACGTCTCGGTCCGGCACGCCGCAGCCGACCGGGAGGTCGTGGCTCTCGATGACGTGAGCCTCGTGACGGCAGCGCGCAAGATCGCGGTCATCGGCCTCAACGGCTCCGGCAAGTCGACGTTCGCGCGGCTGCTCAACGGTCTCCGCACCCCGACGAGCGGACGCGTCACCGTCGGCGGCCTCGACGCCGCAAAGGATGTGCGGGCACTGCGAAGGCGCGTCGGCTTCGTGTTCACGAACCCGGACGCGCAGATCGTCATGCCGACCGTCGCGGAAGACGTGGCGTTCTCGCTGCGCGGCCGCGGGCTCTCGCGCGCCGAGATCGCCGAGCGCGTCGGCCTCGTGCTCGCCGAGAACGGGCTCGCCGATCGCGCGGACGTGCCGGCGCACGACCTCTCGGGCGGGCAGAAGCAGCTGCTCGCCATCGCGTCGGTGCTCGCCGCCGGACCGAGCCTCGTCGTCGCCGACGAGCCCACGACCCTGCTCGACGCACGCAACGCCCGCCGCATCGGCGACCTGCTGCTCGGCCTGCCGCAGCAGAGCGTCATCGTCACCCACGACCTCCGGCTCGCCGCCGCGTGCGACGAGGCGCTGCTGTTCGACCGCGGGCGGCTCGTCACGGCGGGGGAGCCGGCGCCGGTCGTCGACCGCTACCTCGCCGAGGTCGTGGCGGCGCCGTGACGACGCTCGGGCAGTACCGGGCGGGCAGCAGCATCCTGCACCGCCTGCCGGCTGGGGCGAAGCTGCTCGGCCTCGTGCTGCTCGCCGTCGTAATCACGGTTCCCGCACCCGCCGCCTGGAACCTCGGCGGCGCAGCGGTGCTCGTGATCGCCCTGTACCTCGTTGCCGGACTCGGGCTCGGCGAGCTGTGGCGCCAGGTGCTCGCGATCCGGCTGCTCATCGTCTTCGTCGTCGCCGTGCCGCTGCTGTTCATGCCGATCCCGACGGTGCTCGGCAACGCCGCGCGCATGGTGCTCGTGCTGCTGCTCGCGGCGCTCGTGACGCTCACGACCCGCACGAGCGCGATGCTCGACACGGTGCAGCGCGCGCTCGTCCCGTTCCGCCGTCTCGGCGTGAACCCGGACCGCATCGGCCTCGTGCTCGCGCTCACGATCCGCGCCGTTCCCGTGATCACGGGCCTCGCCGAGCAGTTGCGTGACGCGCAGCGCGCCCGCGGCGGCCGGCTGAGCGTGCGCGCCTACGTCGTGCCGCTTCTCGTGCAGTCGCTGCGGCACGCCGACGACACCGCCGACGCGCTCGCCGCTCGCGGCGTGGAGTGAGACTCCGCGGCGGATGCCCAAGCGTGGCAGAGTTGTAGGCGTGAACACCGACGACCTCGACACGATCCGCCTCACCGGCATCCGCGTGCACGCGCACCACGGGGTGTTCGCGCACGAGCGCGAGGCCGGTCAGCCGTTCGTCGCGGACGTGACGGTGTGGACCGATCTGCGGCGCGCCGCGGCATCCGACGACCTGACCGACACCGTGCACTACGGCGAGCTGGCCGAGCAGGTCGCCGCGGCGCTCGCCTCCGACGCCGCCGACCTCATCGAGACCGTCGCCGAACGCGTCGCCGCCGCCGCTCTCGGCTTCGCCGCCGTCGCCCGAGCGCGCGTCACCGTGCACAAGCCGGAAGCGCCCATCACCGTGCCGTTCGACGACGTCGCCGTCACGATCACCCGTGAGCGGGGCGAGGCCTGATGCTGCACGACCCGGTGATCCCGCTGCGCGAGATGCGCGCCGTGCTCGCGCTCGGCTCGAACCTCGGCGACCGGCAGGCGACCCTCGAGGGCGCCGTCGAGGACCTGCGGCGCACGCCCGGCATCATGGTCGACCGGGTGTCGTCGTTCACGGAGTCCGTCGCGCTCACCCTGCACGGCGAGGACGCGAGCGAGCCGACGTACCTCAACGGCGTCGTCATCGTGCGCACGGTGCTGCGGCCGCGGCAGCTGCTCGCCGCCGTCAGCAACATCGAGAACGCGCACGGTCGCGTGCGCGCCGAACGCTGGGGCAGCCGCACCCTCGACATCGACATCATCACCTACGGCGACCTGCGGCAGGACGATGACGCGCTCACGATCCCGCACCCGCGCGCCGCCGAGCGCGCCTTCGTTCTCGACCCGTGGCTCGAGATCGAACCGGATGCCGCCATTCCGGGGCTCGGCCGGATCGCCGACCTGCGCGCGCGGCTCGAGGGCGACGCATGAGCCGCACGCGGCCGACGTCGCTGCTCGTGCTCGGCGCCATCGGCATCCTCGTCGGCTACCTCCTCGAGCTCGCCATGGTCGCGAACGGCAGGCCCATGATCGTGCCAGAACTCACGCTGCCCATCACGCTCGTCATCGTCGGCGGCGTCGTGCTCGGCTTCGCGATCCCGATCCGGCGCTCGGTGACGGGGAAGTCGCAGAAGCGCATCGACCCGTTCGCCGCGACGCGCGTGGTCTCGCTCGCGAAGGCGTCGAGCTTCGCGGGCGCCGTGTTCCTCGGCGCGGGCATCGGCATGCTCGGCTTCATGCTGAGCCGCACGGTGCTGCCCGGGGTAGCATCGGTGTGGCTCGCGGGCGCCATGGCCGCCGGCGCCGTGCTGCTGATGGCCGCGGGACTCGTGGCCGAACACCTCTGCCGACTTCCGAAGGACGATGACGACGATGACCCAGACGCCTCCGACGCCTGAGCCTGGCGAACCCGCCCTCAACCCGCACGACTCGAACCTGATCGAGCCGCGCGCGGCCGGCCGGCTGCAGCTCGAGGTCATGCAGTGGCGGCGCGTGTCGCCCAAGTACCTCGCCGTGCAGGTCGCGGGAAGCCTCGTCGTGCTCCTGGTCATCCTCGCCGGGCTGCTCATCGGCGCGCTCGCCGGGGAGCCGTGGCTGTGGATCCCGTTCGGCGTCGTCGTTTTCGTCGGCATCATCGTGCTCGTCATCACGCCGCGCCAGGTGCGCGCGATCGGCTACCAGCTGCGCGACGACGACCTCGTGTTCCGCCGCGGCATCATGTGGCAGCGCATCGTCGCCGTGCCCTACGGCCGCATGCAGCTCGTCGACATCACGCAGGGTCCGCTCGCACGCGCCCTCGGCCTGTCGGAGCTCAAGCTCGTGACCGCCGCCGCGGCGACGGGCGTGTCGATCCCCGGCCTGCCGCAGGAGGAGGCCGAGGCGCTGCGCGACCACCTCGTCGAGGTGGCGGAGTCCCGCCGGGCGGGACTGTGAGCGACAATCAGCTGCCGGCGCAGCATCCGGACGCCCCCGCACCGCAGCCGGGAACCGTCGCCGAGGCGGCCCGCCAGCTCGGCGACGACACCCTCGCCGACGGGCAGTGGCACCGTCTGCACCCGGCGACGCCGCTGCTGCGCGGCGGCCTGTTCCTCGTCGCGGTGCTCGGCTATCTCATCGCGAACATGCGCGAGCGGCTCATCTCGCTGTTCACGGGCGGCGACGAGTTCCGCGACTACGAGGGCGACCCGATCGACTGGATCCTCGCCGAGCACCTCGTCGGCTGGGCGCTCGCCGTCGTCGCGCTCGTGCTCGTCGTGCTCATCGCCGGGTTCTACCTGTCGTGGCGCATGCACTCGTTCCGCGTCACGCAAGAGGCCGTCGAGGTGCGAAGCGGCATCCTCTTCCGCCGGCACCGGCGCGCGGCGCTCGATCGCATCCAGGGCATCAACGTCAACCGGCCGCTCATCCCGCGGCTGTTCGGCGCGGCGAAGCTGCAGGTCTCCGTCGCGGGGCAGGGCGCGAGCGTCGAGCTCGCCTACCTCGGCTCCGCGAAGACCGACGGGCTGCGGCGCGACATCCTTCGGCTGTCCTCCGGCGCGAAGGGGCAGCCGCAGCCGACGGCCGGTCCCGCGGGCGCTCCGCCGTCGCCGGGCGCGGCGGGAGCGGCATCCGACTATGTCACCGCCCGCGTGAACGAGCTGATCGTTCCCGACTGGGAGCAGGATGCCGCCACGCCTGCGTCGGTCGTGCGCATCCCGCCGCTTCGGCTTCTCGGCTCGGTCGTGCTGAGCGGCACGACGATCGTGCTGCTCGCGTTCATCATCGCGATCATCGTCTCGTCGATCGTCGGCACGCCGTGGGTGCTGTTCGGCATCCTGCCCGCCATGATCGGCTTCGCGACCTACTACTGGTCGCGGTTCACGAAGTTCCTGCGCTACTCGATCGCCGCGACGCCGCACGGCGTGCGCATCGGCTACGGGCTGCTGTCCACCTCGAACGAGACGCTGCCGCCCGGGCGCATCCACGCGATCGAAGTGCGGCAGCCGCTCATCTGGCGTCCGCTCGGCTGGTGGGAGATCCGAATCAACACGGCCGTGCAGGGCAGCTCCGCGAACGCGCAGCAGAAGCAGCAGTCGGGCACCGTCATGCCCGTCGGCGACCTCGACGACGTCGCGCGCGTGCTCGCGCTGCTGCTGCCCGGGCTGCCGCCCGAGTCAGGCGACGACCTCGTGCGCCGCGGGCTTCTCGGCACGGGAAGCGACGACGACTACACGACGGCGCCGCGCCGCTCGTGGATCTTCAACCCGCTCACGTGGCGCCGCGTGGGCTTCGCGCTGCTCGGCGACGTTCTCGTCACCCGCGACGGATTCGCCCACCGACGCCTTGCGATCGTGCCCCTCGCGCGCATCCAGTCGGTGAAGATCACGCAAGGGCCGTGGCAGCGCCGGCGCACCCTCGCGACAGGGCACGCGCACACCGTTCTCGGTCCCGTGTCGGCGCGCGTGAGCCAGCTCGGCCGCGACGACGCGCTGCGCTTCTTCGACCGCGTGACGACGGCGGCGATCAGCGCCGCGGCGGCCGACACGAGCGAGCACTGGGCGGCGGACCCCGAATGACGAGCCAGCGGGCCGGACGACTCGGCGTCGGCGTCATCGGGGCGGGCCACGTCGGCCCGGTCCTCGCGTCGGCGCTCGCCGGCGCCGGCCACGCGCTCGTCGGCATCTCCGCCGTGTCGGAGGCCAGCAGGGAGCGCGCCGACGCGCTGCTTCCCGGGGTGCCGGTCCTCGAGGTGCCCGCGATCGTGGAGCGCAGCGAACTCGTGCTCATCGCCGTTCCCGACGACGAGCTCGAGGGCCTCGTCGCCGGACTCGCCGCGACCGGGACGTGGCAGCCTGGGCAGCTCGTCGTGCACACCTCCGCCCGGCACGGGATCGGCGTTCTCCGGCCGGCGGCAGCGGCTGGCGGCATCCCGCTCGCCATTCACCCGGCCATGTCGTTCACGGGAACCTCGATCGACCTCGCCCGGCTCGCCGAGACGTTCTTCGCCGTGACGGCGCCGGCTCCCGTGCTGCCCATCGGCCAGGCCCTCGTGGTCGAGATGGGCGGCGAACCCGTCGTCGTCGCCGAGGAGGACCGAGCGACCTACGCCGAGGCGATCGAGACGGCGAGCGCGTTCTCCCGCGCGATCGTCGAGCAGGCCTCGGGGCTGCTCGCGCAGATCGGCGTGGAGCAACCGGGCGCCTACTTGTCGTCGCTCGTGCGCAGCGCCGTCGATGACGCCCTCTCGGCCGAGCGCTGACGGCATCCGTCACGGCCGCGCCGGGTAAACTGGGCAGCGCCGCTTGGCGGCCACACTTTCACTTCCGCCCGCCAGACCAGAAGGTTGCTGCATGACCGACATTCGCACCGACGAGCCCACCGCCGAGGAGATCTCCCAGCAGAAGCAGGTGCGACTCGAAAAGCGCGAGCGGCTCATCGCGAAAGCGGAGAGCGCGGGCGGCGGCGCCTACCCGGTGAGCGTTCCCGTCACGCACACGATCCCCGAGGTGCGCGCGCAGTGGGGCGAGCTCGAGCCCGACACGACGACGGGCGAGATCGTCGGCGTGGCCGGCCGCGTCGTGCACTTGCGCAACACCGGGAAGCTGTGCTTCGCGAGCCTGCAGTCCGGTGACGGCACGCGCGTCCAGGCGATGGTTAGCCTCGCCTCCGTCGGCGAGGAGAGCCTCGCCGAGTGGAAGGACCTCGTCGACCTCGGCGACCACGTCTTCGTCTCGGGCGAGGTGATCTCGAGCCGCCGCGGCGAGCTGTCGATCATGGTCGCCGCGTGGCAGATCGCGTCGAAGGCCGTTCTCCCGCTGCCGAACCTGCACAACGAGCTGAGCGAAGAGACCCGCGTCCGTAGCCGTTACCTCGACCTGATCGTGCGCGAGCAGGCCCGCCAGAACGTCGTCATGCGTGCGCAGACCGTCGCGAGCCTGCGGAAGACGTTCACGGATCGCGGCTTCATCGAGATCGAGACGCCGATGCTGCAGGTCATGCACGGCGGCGCCGCGGCCCGGCCGTTCGAGACGCACTCGAATGCCTTCGACACCGAGCTGTACCTCCGCATCGCCCCTGAGCTGTACCTCAAGCGCGCCGTCGTGGGCGGTATCGACCACGTCTACGAGATCAACCGCAACTTCCGCAACGAGGGCGCCGACTCGACGCACAGCCCGGAGTTCGCGATGCTCGAGGCGTACCAGGCGTACGGCGACTACAACTCCATCGCCGACCTCACGCAGGCGCTCATCCAGAACGCCGCGACGGACATCGCCGGCTCCCACGTCGTGACGTGGGCCGACGGCACGGAATACGACCTGGGCGGTCAGTGGGACCGCCTCTCGATGTTCGAGAGCCTGTCGGATGCCGCCGGCCGACGCATCTCGCCGGAGACGCCGATCGGCGAGCTCAAGGCCCTCGCGGACGAGGCCGGCATCGACGTGCCGCACCCCATCCACGGCAAGTACGTCGAGGAGCTGTGGGAGCACTTCGTCAAGGCGGACCTCGAGCGGCCGACGTTCGTCATGGACTTCCCCGTCGACACGAGCCCGCTCGTGCGGGCTCACCGCTCGATCCCTGGCGTCGTCGAGAAGTGGGACCTCTACGTGCGCGGGTTCGAACTCGCCACGGGCTACTCGGAGCTCGTCGACCCCGTCGTGCAGCGCGAGCGCTTCGTCGAGCAGGCGAAGCTCGCCGCCGGCGGCGACCTCGAGGCGATGCACCTCGACGAGGAGTTCCTGCGCGCCCTCGAGTTCGGAATGCCCCCGACGGGCGGCATGGGCATGGGCATCGACCGCCTGCTCATGGCGCTCACCGGCCTCGGCATCCGAGAGACCATCCTGTTCCCCCTCGTGAAATGACGCCATGAACGACTACCTGCCCAAAGACGAGCTGGACCCCAAGCACAAGGACGCCCCGAGCACCAACCGGAAGGCGCTGTGGATCATCGGCGCGGGACTCGGCATCTACCTCATCGTCTCCGGCGTATGGGGCATCATCACGGGCGGCTGATGCGCCGCCGTTCAGAGGTATCATGAGAGCAAATGATTGAGAACTTCTGGTTGAACGCGGCGTGGTCGGTGCTGCCGACCATCCTTCTGTTCGCGCTGTTCTACGTGGTTCTTCGCGCCATCTTCCACATCGACCGCAACGAGCGTCGCGTCTACAGCGAGATCGAGGCGGAGGAGCGCGCACGCCGCGGCCTGCCGGCAAAGCCCAAGCCATCGACTCACAGCTGACTCCCGGCGAGCCGGGTCCTAAGACCCTATTCGGGGGTCATGCCGCTACATAGCCTTGTGGTATGAACACCGTCGAATTCGCCACAGAGGTCGCGGCGCCACCGCGTGAAGCCATCGCAGCCGGCGCGGGAGCGCGCACGATGAGCGTCCCGCTCCGCGTGTTCGGCAGAGACGACGCGCTGCAGATCATTCCGCTCGACGTGCGCGAGACGGCCGACGACCTCTACGTCATCAGCCGCGACTCGCGCCGCATCGGCTACATCCAGCGCGTCGGCCACGTCTTCGTCGCTCTCGTCGGCGAACGCCTCGACCATGCGGAGGAGTGCGGCCAGTCCCTGCTCTGGGACAAGGCGGCGACGAGCCTCGTTGAAGAGGCGGATGCTCGCTCCCGGCGAGCGATGCCCGCACCGGAGCCGCCGGCACGCGCACCGTTCCCCGAGGTTCAGTACCTCGTCGGCGGTCGACTCGTCAGGTGAAGCGCGGCGGCCTGCGTGCGCCGCTGCAGCCCGAGCTTCCCGAGCAGGCTCGACACATAGTTCTTCACCGTCTTCTCCGCGAGCGAGAGGCGCTCGCCGATCTCGCGATTCGTCAAGCCGTCGGCGATGAGCGCGAGGACTTCGCTCTCGCGCGTCGAGAGCGCGGACAGGCGCGGGTCGCCCTCGTGGTCCGCCCGGATCCGCTCCACGATCGTGTGACTGAGCCCGGCATCGATGAGGACAGCTCCCGCCGACACGGCGCGGATCGTCTCAACGAGCCGGTTGCCGCGCACCTCCTTGAGCACGTACGCGGACGCGCCGGCCATGACGGCCGAGGTGATCGCCTCGTCATCGTCGTAGGCGGTGAGGATGATGCAGCGCACGCCGGGATCCCGGGAGCGTACGTCACGGCAGATCGCGATGCCGTCCCCGTCGGGCAGCCGCATGTCGAGAACGGCGACGTCGGGGCGCGTCGCGAGAATGCGCGAGCGCGCTTGCGCGGCGGTCGCGGCCTCTCCCACGATCTCGATATCGGGTTCCGCCTGGCACAGCCCGATCACGCCGCGCCGCACGATGTCCTGGTCGTCCACAATGAAGACGCGCATGGCCTCACTCGCCCTTCGGAAGCTCAGCGGGAACCGACCAGCGCAAGCGCGTCTCGCCCGGCCGCGACTCGAACGCGCACGTGCCCCGGCGTCGGCGCGCTCTCGCGCTCAGGTTCGCGAGCCCGCTGCGCCGTCCGGCTCCCGCGGCGCCCACGCCGTCGTCGACGACCTCGACCGTGACGCTGCCGTCCGCAGCCGTGAGCGTGAGTGAGGCGTTGTGCGCGGAGGCGTGCCGCACGATATTCGTCAGCGCCTCCCGCGTGACGGCGACGACGTCATCGGCGATCTCGTTCGTGACAACGAGATCGACGGGGCCGGCGAACGCGACTTGCGGTGACGGGGGAAGCGCGTGCGCGAGCTCGCCGACGACGGCGAGCACGCGGTCGCGGATGGTGGGGGAGTCCTCGCGCGACCGCGAGAGGGCGAAGATGACGGTGCGGATGCGCGCGATCGTGTCGTCGAGCGTCGTCACGGCTCGGCCGACAGGCTCGGCGGCGGCTGTGTCGAGACCCGGCAGCGTCGCCTGCAGCTCGAGTCCGGTCGCGAACAGCTGCTGGATGACGTGGTCGTGCAGGTCGCGTGCGATGCGCGCCCGATCCTCCAGCAGCAGCATCCGCTGCTCGTTCACTCGCGCCTCGGCGAGCTGCTTCGCCAAGTCGATGCGTCCGGCGAAGTCGGCGGCCATGTCGAGTTCCGCGGCGGTGAACCGCGTCGCCTGGCTCTGTCGGGAGATCACGACCGCTCCCGGCGCGTACGGCGAGGCGCTGAGCGGCAGCACCATCGTGGGACCGAGAGCGGCCTCGTCCGCGTCGGTGAGGTAGGGGCCCCGATTCTCGAGGACGTGCCGCACGAGCGGTGACGACGGCACCCCCGGCAGCTCCTCCGCGCCGCCGTCCGGCGTCGCCGTGAACGTGCGAATGGGATCGCCCTCGCGCGCGATGCTGAGTCGCGCCGACTCGGTGGCGGCGAGCACGCGGGCTGCGATGAACGGTGTCATGTCGTCGTGCTGCGGAGTGAACAGGGCAGAGGTGACTTCTGCCGAGGCCGTCGCCCACGCCTGCCGGCGCTGCGTCTCGGCGAACAGGCGCGCATTCTCTATCGCGAATCCGGCGGTGCCGGCGAGCGACGCGATGAGCTGTTCGTCGTCGGCGCTGAACTCGCCCGAGGACTGGTTCGCAAGATAGAGGTTGCCGTAGACCTCCCCGCGCACGCGGATCGGCACCCCGAGGAAGCTCTCCATCGGGGGATGCCCGGCAGGGAAGCCGGCAGCACGGGGATCCTCCGCCACGTGACGCAGCCGGATGGGGCGGCCCTCCTCCGTGAGCGCTCCGACGAGACCGACACCGACCGGCAGGTGCCCGACCGCGTCGACCTCCTCAGGCGACATCCCCACTTGCACGAGCTGTTCAAGGGTGCCGTCCGCCCCGAGCACGCCGAGCGCTCCGTACTGCGCATCCACGAGGTCCACTGCCGTCTCGACGATCCGCTGCAGCACCGTCGGCAGCTCGAGGTGCGCGACGACCATGCGGTTCGCCCGCAGCAGGGCGCGCAGCCGGCCCTGGGTCCGGCGCACTTGACCGGCGAGATCCACGAGCGCGCTGAGGGTACGGTCGAGTTCGGCGCGCGGCAGGTCAGGGAAGTCGAGTGTGTCATCGCTGCTCATGAGGTTTCCCCCGCCCCGCCGACGCCCGGCTTAGCGGGAGTGTAGCGCCGTTGCGCGTGCGCGCCAACGGCCTTGCGCGGTGAGCGAGACAGCGTGGCGTGATTCCGGAGAACACTCGCCGCCCCGATATCATCGGGATCATGACGGTCCACCACGAGCGGCCGTTCCCGCGTCAAGGCGGTGAACGAGATGCTTGACATCGACGAGGCCGTCATCGAGATCTTCGGCGTGAGCTTCGGCTGGTGGGCGATCGTCGTCTTCCTCGCCGACCTCACCATCCGCATCCTCGCCGTCATCTACGTGCCCCGCAATCGGATGCCGTCAGCGGCGATGGGCTGGCTCCTGGCCATCTTCTTCATCCCCTTCGCCGGCGTCTTCCTCTTCCTGCTCATCGGCAATCCGAAGCTGCCGCGCAAGCGCCGCAAGCGACAGGACGACATCAACAGCTACATCGCGTCCGTCGTCGCGGAGCTCCCGCACGACGCGACGCTCGCCGAGACGCCCGAGTGGCTGCCGTCGCTCGTGTACCTCAACCAGCACCTCGGCGGCTTCCCGCTCATGGGCGGGAACTCGGCGACGCTGCACGCGGACTACGGCGAGTCGCTGCAAGGCATGATCGACGACATCGACCGCGCCGTCGACTGGGTCCACGTCGAGTTCTACATCCTCTGCCTCGACGAGACGACGGCGCCGTTCTTCGACGCCCTCGAGAACGCCGAGAAGCGCGGTGTGGAAGTACGCGTGCTCTTCGACCACGTCGCCTCGCTGCGCACGCGCGGCTACCACAAGATGACCCGCCGGCTCACCGCCATGGGCGCCGACTGGCACCGGATGCTGCCGCTCGATCCGCTCAAATGGAAGTGGCAGCGTCCCGACCTCCGCAACCACCGCAAGCTCCTCGTCGTCGACGGCAGCGTCGCCTGGATCGGCTCGCAGAACATCATCGACCGCAGCTACAACAAGCGTTCAAACATCCGCCGCGGCCTCAAGTGGCAGGAGCTGCAGGCCCGCGTCGACGGTCCCGTCGTCGGTGCGATCAACGCCATCTTCCTCACCGACTGGTACAGCGAGACCGATGAGCTGCTCATCGAGACGTCGGTGCGGCGCGAAGAGGTCGAGCTCACGGCCGCGCCCGTCACCGGAGACCTCGCATGTCAGGTCGTGCCGTCCGGCCCCGGCTTCGAGGGCGAGAACAACCTGCGTCTGTTTCTCGGCCTGCTCTGGGCCGCGCAAGAGCGGATCGTCATCACGAGTCCCTATTTCGTCCCGGACGAGCCCCTTCTCTACGCCGTGACGACCGCCGTGCAGCGCGGGGTCCCCGTCGACCTGTTCGTCTCCGAGATCGGCGACCAGCCCACCGTGTACCACGCTCAGCGCTCCTACTACGAGGCGCTGCTGCGGGCCGGCGTGCGCATCTTCCTGTACCCGAAGCCGTTCATCCTGCACTCCAAGCACTTCACCATCGACAGTGAGGTCGCCGTTCTCGGCTCAAGCAACATGGACATGCGCTCGTTCGGACTCAACCTCGAGATCTCACTGCTCGTGCGCGGCGAGGACTTCGTCAGGGACATGCGCAGCATCGAGGACGAGTACCGCTCCAAGAGCCGCGAGCTCAGTCTTGACGAGTGGCTCAAGCAGCCGCTGCGCTCGACCGTGCTCGACAACCTCGCGCGGCTCACCTCCGCCCTGCAGTGACGCCGCCGCCCGGCATCCGATCGGCTGGGGTCTAGGCTTTCGACATGGAGTGGCTCCTCGCAGCTGTCGCCGGCTTCGTCTCCGGCCTTGCCCTCGTCGTGGGCGCCCTCATCGCCTGGTTCCTCAAGGTGCCCGGGCGCGTCGTCGCCACGGTCATGGCGTTCGGCTCGGGCGTGCTCATCTCGGCGCTCGCGTTCGACCTGATCGGGGAGGCCGCCGACGCCGGCGGGTTCTGGCCCACCATGTTCGGCTTCATCGGCGGTGCCGTGTTCTATGTCGGCCTGAACCTGATCCTCGATGTCGTCGACGCGCGCAACCGCCCCGGCACAGGCGAGAGCCCGGGAACCGGGGTCGGCATCGCCCTCGGAGCGCTGCTCGACGGCATCCCGGAGACCGCCGTCCTCGGCCTCAGCCTCGTCGGCGGCGGGCAGCTGAGCATCCCGATCCTGCTCGCCGTCATCATCTCGAACCTGCCCGAAGGCCTGTCGTCCACCGCGTACCTCAAGCCGGAGAAGAGCGCGACGTACGTGTTCGCGCTGTGGACGGGCATCACGATCGCGTGCGCGCTGTCCTCCCTCGGGGGCTACGCCCTCATGCAGAACGTCGACCCCGCGGTGACCTCGTTCGTCACCGCCGTCGCCGCGGGAGCCATCCTCGCCATGATCTGCGACACGATGATCCCCGAGGCCTTCCGCGATGCGAAGTCGTTCACAGGGCTCATCGCCGTGCTCGGCTTCTTCGCGAGCTTCGGCGTGCACCAACTCGGCTGAGCACGCTGCGCTGTTCCCCTCGCGTCAACGCTGTGCTACCGTCATCACGATCGTGATCCGACAGCAGGAGGTGAGACCCATGAACGCAGTTTCCGCAGTGGGTGCTCCCCTGCCGTCCACGATCGCGCGACTCCGATAGTCGCCACCGGGAGCGCCCCACGCAATCGCGAAGGGCCACTCCCATGAACACAACACCCTCCTCATCTCCGCGCACGCGAGCCCTGGTTCTCGGCGGCGGAGGCTCCACCGGCAACGCGTGGCTGATCGGCGTGATCGCCGGCCTTTACGATGCCGGACTGGACGTCACGACAGCCGATGTGACGATCGGCACCTCGGCCGGCTCGACAGCCGCCGCCCAGATCGCCGGCGCCACGCCGCCCGAAGTGTACGCCGCCACGGTTGCCGCCCCGCCGTCGCGCACTGGACCGGCAGGGGCTGGTCGGGCGCCCGGCAAGCCGGTCGCGGACCAGCTCGAGCGGATGACGGCGATCATCGCCGCCTCATCGGATGCCGCCGACTACCGTCGCCGGATCGCCGCGGCGGCGCTCACGCTCGACGCGGCCTCGGACGGCTCCTGGTCGGCGCGCTGGCACGCGATCGTCGCGAAGCGGCTGCCCAGCCCGCACTGGCCCGCGCGAACGGTGCTCATCACGGCCATCGACGCCCGCAGCGGGGACCCGGTCGTCTTCGACCGCGACAGCGGGGTCGACCTCGTCGACGCCGTCGCCGCGAGCTGCTCGAGCGGCCTTCCCTTCGCGATCGGCGACGACCGGTACCTTGATGGCGGCTATCGCTCGAACGCCGACAACGCGGATCTCGCCGCCGGTTGCGAGCGGGTGCTCGTGCTCTCGCCCTTCGGCGGCAGAACGCTCATGCCGCTCGAGTGGGGTGTGCACCTCGAGGCGCAGCTCGACGAACTGCGCGCGTGCGGGAGCAGCGTCGAAACCGTCTTCCCTGACAGCGAGGCACTGTTCGGCACCAACGCGATGGACCTGTCGCTGCGCCCGAGCGCCGCCCGCGCGGGCTACGCCCAGGGGAAGGCCCGTGCCGAGCAGCTGAGTGAATTCTGGTGTTGAGGTTCAGGAGCGCACGAGCAGGTCGCCCGGCGTGCACCGTAAGGCGTCGCAGATCGCGACGAGCGTCGAGAACCGGATCGCCTTCGCCCGGTCGTTCTTGAGCACCGACAGGTTCACGATGCTCAGGCCCACGAGCTCGCTCAGCTGGGTGAGGGTCAGGTTCCGCTCGGCGAGTAGCTCGTCGAGGCGACAGTGGATGCCGCTCGGCTCCTCGGCCGGTTCGCGAGCCATCAGACGAGCCCTTCCGTGTCGCGCTGCAGGCGCTCGCCGTGCCGCCACACCAGGGCGATGAGCAGGAGCACCGTGGCCAGGGCGAGCACCGGCCAGTTGAGGTCCTGCAGTTCGAAGCCGGCCGGCACCACCCACGCCTGAGAATCGGGGTCAGCGACGTGGAACCCGTCCGTCGGCATGCTCAAAGCGGCGACCGCCGAAGCGGTCGCGGCCGCCTCGAGCGCGGGGACGGCGATGCCAACCGCAGCGGCGAGGGCGGCGATCGCGACGAGCAGTCCGCGCGCCGCCCGTGCGAAGGGGCGGCTGCTGAGCAGACGGCGCGCCAGGACGATGACGCCGAGCGCTCCGGCGACGAACATCGTCAAGGGCAGGGCGATCGCGACCGAGCGGAGTGCGCGAGAGGCGTCCAGCGGCTCATCCGATTCGACGCTGATCGAGTCGTAGAACTGCGCGGTCTCCGCCGTGCTCGCCACGTCCGGGTATCCAGGCGCCGCGTAGCCGACGGAGAACGCGAACGGACGACTGTAGGTCCATTCCACGAACCAGATCGCGAGGCCGACGGCGACGAGCCCGACGAGCGCGGCGATGACCATGATCGTCAGAAGGGCGCCGCGTCCCGCGACTGCCTTGAGGATCGAGCTGTTCATCAGACGAGTCCTTCCGTGTCGCGCTGCAGGCGCTCGCCCGCGCGGAACGCGATTGCGACAACAGTCAGCGCGAATCCCGCAAAGATTGACGGCCAGTATCCGGCTGGAGTGTTTGCTGGCATCGTGTCAGTCTCATAGCCGATCGAGGCGAACGCTCCATTGAGGCCGAGCGTCATGCCCATGTAGACGA
This sequence comes from Paramicrobacterium humi, assembly GCF_900105715.1. NCBI lineage: Bacteria > Bacillati > Actinomycetota > Actinomycetes > Micrococcales > Microbacteriaceae > Paramicrobacterium > Paramicrobacterium humi. Next base: position 1,952,600 of record NZ_FNRY01000001.1, read on the forward strand.
GCAAGGTGCAGACGAACAAGCCCACGCCCGCCATGAACACGAGCCGTGCGTTCTGCCGGCTGAACGCGCGTCCTGCGGTGAGACTGCGGCACACGCCAATGCCGCAGGCGATCACGATGAGATAGCTGAGGGCGCGAGCGACGATGGCCATGACGAGTCCAGCGGTCGACAGCCACGGGATGTCCGGCGCCAGGAATCGCGCCTCGGTCACCGCCGCGACGGCGCTCACGCTGCCCACCTCGACGGTGCCCGGCGAGGCGTCGGCCGCGAACCGAGCGGTCACGAGAATGCCGTCTGGCGTGAACATCGAGCTGATGTCGATTATCGCGACGATGATGACCCACGCCGCCCCGACGGCGCCGAAGAGAATCGCCGAGCGGACGTCTCGCATCTCTTTGAACGTGAGCTGCTGGTTCATCAGACGAGTCCTTCCGTGTCGCGCTGCAGGCGCTCGCCGACGGTGAAGGCCGTCGCGAGCAGGGCGAGGACGACGCCGACGATCATCGGCGTGAAGTCGAATACGGCGGCCGGCGGGAAGGCGGCCAGGTCCCATTCGGTGGCGAGCTCGAGGTTGGCGAAGGCGAGGGCCGCCCTGGCGAGGCTGCCGACAATCACGAGCACGAACGCCAGGGCGACGATCGACCGGCGAAGCAGAGGGACGAAGGGCCGGCCGCGGACGAGGGCGATGCACAGGATGCTGATCGTCGCGGCGACCGAAACCTCGACGACCATGCTGAGCAGGGCGTGCGATCCGACCAAGAGCCGTACGAGCCCGCTCGCGTTGGCGACATGGGCGTCGGCGCCCGTGAACGTCGCGGCGGCAAGGCCGTTCGCTCCGGCCTCGGCGCCGGCCACGCTCGCGGCGGCATCCGCGCTCACCGGGATGATGAGCTCCTCGCCGACGAAGGCGTTCACGATGCCGAGGACGCCGATCAGGGTCATGGCGAGGCCGAACAGCGCCGCGACGGAGGCGATGACGAGGGTGATGACCGCTGTCGCGGCATCCGTCTGTCTCTTTTTGCTCGGGAGGACTGGATTTCTCGCGCTCATGGTCTGCCTAACGAAAGTCGATAACAACGATAATCGTTAAGTTATCGACTTTCGTTATGCGTGTCAACGTTCGCCCCTACACCGTCACGCCATGGGCGAACAGGGGGAAGTCTCGTGGGGATTGGTCGTTACGCTGTGTGTATCGACATCCGTCCCAGCCCGTGGTGTCGAAAGGAGTGAAGATGTTCGAGAGATTCACCGATCGAGCCCGTCGAGTCGTTGTCCTGGCCCAAGAAGAGGCCAAGATGCTCAACCACAACTACATCGGCACCGAGCACATCCTGCTCGGTCTCATCCACGAGGGTGAGGGTGTCGCCGCGAAGGCGCTCGAGTCCATGGGGATCTCCCTTGACGCTGTCCGCGAGCAGGTGACCGACATCATCGGCACCGGCCAGCAGCAGCCGACAGGCCACATCCCCTTCACGCCGCGCGCCAAGAAGGTTCTTGAGCTGAGCCTGCGCGAGGCGCTGCAGCTCGGCCACAACTACATCGGAACCGAGCACATCCTGCTCGGTCTCATCCGCGAGGGCGAAGGCGTCGCCGCGCAGGTCCTGGTCAAGCTGGGAGCTGACCTCAACCGCGTGCGCCAGCAGGTCATCCAGCTGCTCTCGGGCTACCAGGGCAAGGAGACCGCCGCCGTGGGCGGAAGCACGAGCGAGCCCACCGCGCAGGGCGGCTCGCAGATTCTCGACCAGTTCGGCCGCAACCTCACGCAGGCAGCGCGCGAGAACAAGCTCGATCCCGTGATCGGCCGCGAGAAGGAGATCGAGCGGGTCATGCAGATCCTCTCGCGCCGTTCGAAGAACAACCCCGTGCTGATCGGTGAGCCCGGCGTCGGCAAGACCGCCGTCGTCGAGGGGCTCGCGCAGGCGATCGTCAAGGGCGAGGTTCCCGAGACGCTGAAGGACAAGCAGCTGTACTCGCTCGACCTCGGCTCGCTCATCGCCGGCAGCCGCTACCGCGGCGACTTCGAGGAGCGCCTGAAGAAGGTCACGAAGGAGATCCGCACGCGCGGCGACATCATCGTCTTCATCGACGAGATCCACACGCTCGTCGGCGCCGGTGCGGCCGAGGGCGCGATCGACGCCGCCAGCATCCTGAAGCCGCTGCTCGCCCGCGGCGAGCTGCAGACGATCGGTGCGACGACGCTCGACGAGTATCGCAAGCACTTCGAGAAGGATGCCGCGCTCGAGCGCCGGTTCCAGCCGATCCAGGTCGACGAGCCGTCGCTGCCGCACACGATCAACATCCTCAAGGGGCTGCGCGACCGGTACGAGGCGCACCACAAGGTGTCCATCACCGACGGCGCCCTCGTCGCCGCCGCGAACCTCTCCGACCGCTACATCTCCGACCGCTTCCTGCCCGACAAGGCGATCGACCTGATCGACGAGGCCGGTGCCCGCCTGCGCCTGTCGATCCTGTCGAGCCCGCCCGAGCTGCGCGAGTTCGACGAGAAGATCTCGAACGTGCGCCAGGCGAAGGAAGCCGCGATCGAGGACCAGGACTTCGAGAAGGCCGCGAGCCTGCGCGACGAGGAGAAGAACCTCCTCGGCGAGCGACTCCGCCTCGAGAAGCAGTGGCGCAGCGGCGAGGTCAAGGCCACCGCGACGGTGGACGAAGGACTCATCGCCGAAGTGCTCGCGCAGGCCACCGGCATCCCGGTCTTCAAGCTCACCGAGGAGGAGTCCAGCCGCCTCGTGTTCATGGAGAAGGCGCTGCACGAGCGCGTCATCGGGCAGGACGAGGCCATCTCGGCGCTGTCCCGCACGATCCGCCGCACCCGCGCCGGCCTCAAGGACCCGAAGCGCCCGAGCGGCTCGTTCATCTTCGCCGGCCCCACGGGCGTCGGAAAGACCGAGCTCGCCAAGGCGCTCGCCGAGTTCCTGTTCGACGACGAGGACGCGCTCATTGCGCTCGACATGAGCGAGTTCGGCGAGAAGCACACGGTCTCACGGCTGTTCGGTGCCCCTCCCGGCTTCGTCGGCTTCGAAGAGGGCGGCCAGCTCACCGAGAAGGTTCGCCGCAAGCCGTTCAGCGTCGTGCTGTTCGACGAGATCGAGAAGGCGCACCCCGACATCTTCAACTCGCTCCTCCAGATCCTGGAAGAGGGACGCCTGACGGATGGCCAGGGTCGCGTGATCGACTTCAAGAACACCGTCATCATCATGACCACGAACCTTGGCTCGCAGGGCATTGCCGGCGGCCCGGTCGGCTTCCAGATCGAGGGCGACACGGCGACGAACTACGAGACGATGAAGGCGAAGGTCACGGAGGAGCTCAAGAAGCACTTCAAGCCCGAGTTCCTCAACCGTGTCGACGACACGATCGTGTTCCCGCAGCTGTCGAAGACCGAGCTCCTGCAGATCGTCGACCTGTTCACGAAGCGCTTGAGCGAGCGGATGCTGGATCGCGACATGACGATCGAGCTCACCGTTCCCGCCAAGGAGCGCCTCATCGAGGTCGGCTTCGACCCGGCGCTCGGTGCCCGGCCGCTGCGTCGCGCGATGCAGAGCCAGGTGGAGGACGAGCTGAGCGAGAAGATCCTGCACGGCGAGCTCAACCCGGGCGACCACGTGCACGTCGACTTCGCCGACGGGAAGTTCGTGTTCACGACGACCGTTCGCGACGAGTCGATCGGCGCGGGAATCAACTCGAACGCGCCGCTCGGCACGGGCGGCTCGACTCCCGATCTCGCGATCACCGACAAGCCGCGCAGCGCGTAACCGCTTACACCGAAAGAGGCCGCTGATTCGTCAGCGGCCTCTTCGCTGCATTCGTGCCTATCAGGGGCCGTTCATTCGTGGCAAACTGCTCGAAGGACGCCGGGCCTTCGCGATTTGCCACGATTGAAGCGTGCGGCTCAGTCCAAGTGGTCGAGGTAGCGCAGCAGAACTCCCTCGCGCATCGCCCACGGTGACACGTCGAGCTCTTTCACGTCGAAGGCGCGCATGGCCTCCGAGAGCACGATGCCGCCCGCGACGATCTGGAAGGTGCGGTCGATCGTGATGCCCGGAAGCTCGGGTCGGGATGCCGCGGGAATGCGGGCGAGCCGCGGAACCCAGTCATCGAGCTGGCTGCGGCGCAGCAGCATCCGATCGCTGTCTCCCACGCCGTCGCGGACGGAACCCGCGAGGCGTGCGAGGGAGCGGATCGTCTTCGACGAGCCGACGACCTGCGAGGGTGAGGGAAGCTCGTCGAACTCGTGCACCGCCTTCTCGAGGATGTCGCGGGCATGGCCGCGAAGGGCGTCCTGCTGCGCTTGCGTGGGCGGGTCGTCGGGCATGAACTCGATAGTTGAGCGGCCGGCGCCGAGCGGGACGCTGAGCCCGACCGTCGGGTACTCGTCTTTGCCGAGCGAGATCTCGAGGGAGCCGCCGCCGATGTCGAACAGCAGAATGTTGCCCGCGGACCAGCCGTACCAGCGGCGCACGGCGAGAAAGGTGAGCTTCGCCTCGTCCTCTCCCGAGAGCACCTGCAGGTCGATGCCCGTCTCGGCCGTGACGAGATTGAGCACTTCGGGTCCGTTCGTCGCCTCGCGGATCGCGGACGTGGCCATGGGAATGAAGCCGTCGAGGCTGCTGCGCTCGGCGAGTTCCGCGGCGCCGCGCACGGCGGCGACGATCGCCTCGACACCCTCGTCGCTGATCGAACCGTCGTCCTGCAGATAGCGCATCAGGCGCAGCACCGACTTGTGGCTCGCCATCGGCTCGGGATGCGCGCCGGGGTGCGCGTCGACGATGAGCAGGTGAACGGTGTTCGAACCGACGTCGAGGACTCCCAGGCGCATAGAAGAACGATAGCGCGCGCCGTTCACCCGCCATCCAGCCAGCCGCTACTAAACTTGCGGCCGTTCGGGCGAAGAGCCCGGCAGGAGGGTGGGTCGTGGCAGAGTATCGAGTGCGCTGGGCGCGCACGAGCGACGTTCCTCTCATTCAGGCCCTCATCGAGCCGCTCGTGCAGCGGCGCATCCTGCTCGGCAAGGAGCGCGTCGTGTTCTACGAGGCGGTGCAGGAGTTCCGCGTCGCCGAGACGAGCGAGGGCGAGATCATCGGCTGCGGCGCCCTGCACGTGATGTGGGAGGACCTCGGCGAAGTGCGCACGCTCGCGGTCGCCGACCCGTGGCTCGGCAAGGGCGTCGGACACACGCTGCTCACGCAGCTGCAGGAGGACGCGCTCGAGCTCGGCCTCTCGCGCTTGTTCTGCCTGACCTTCGAAGTCGACTTCTTCACGCGCCACGGCTATGCGCCCATTGGCGAGGGCGTCGTCGCGCCCGACGTGTATTCCGAGCTCGTCCGCTCGACCGATGAGGGCGTGGCGGAGTTCCTAGACCTCGCTCGCGTGAAGCCCAACACGCTCGGCAACACCCGGATGCTGCGCTCCCTCTGAGCCACCGGGGTCGTGCGCATCCGCGCAGTCAACACCGCCGTTCGCTGCTCGTTTGAGCAAAGCGCGGAATCTGTCGGTGGCCGCCCCTAGCGTGTAGGCATCCGTTTACCGAGTGGCCGGAAAACGGCAACAGGGCGCCCATAGCGTTGCCACAGCATGGCGCGAGTGCCCGCGAGCATGCGTGGCACGCTGGTGCGCTGGGCAGCGGTGTGTCACCCGACGATAAAACCGGGGGATTCCTTGACGACAGCCCGCACCCACCGCAAGCCACTTCTCGCCGCGGCCGCGCTTCTCGGTCTCGCCGCCGCACCGCTCATCGCGGCGCCGGCGCTCGCGGCTCCCGACGGAACCGGGGTGGTGATCAACGAGGCGTATCTGTCGGGCGGCAGCAAGGGCGCCGCCTACCAGCACAAGTTCGTCGAGCTGTTCAACCCGACGGATGCCGCTATCGCGCTCGACGGCACGTCGCTGCAGTACCGCTCCGCGAGCGGCACCGGCAAGACGAGCTCGACCGTTGCGCTGTCGGGAAGCATCCCGGCCGGCGGCTACTTCCTCGTCTCGGGCGGAAGCAACGGGGATGCCGGCGACGCGCTCGAGAACGTCAACATCATCGGCTCGCTCAACCCGAGCGGAACGACAGGCACCATCTTCCTCGTCGACGGCTCCGCGGCGATCACCCCGCCCGTCGGTGACGTTGCGGGAAGCGCCGGCATCGTCGACGCGCTCGGCTACGGCGGCTCCAACACATTCGAGACCGCGCTCGCGCCCGCGCCGGCAGGCAACACCGACGTGAAGTCGCTCACGCGAACAAATGCCGCCGACACCGACGACAACAGCGCCGACTTCACCCTCACCGCCGACATCACGCCGCAGGGCAGCGGAAGCGAGACCGTCGGCACTCCGCCCGACGACTCCGGCGACGACGACACTCCGACCGGTCCCGGCGTCGAGAAGACGATCGCCGAGATCCAGGGCACCACCGACACGAGCCCGCTTGTCGATAAGCGCGTGACGACCACGGGCGTCGTGACCGCCGCCTACCCCGACGGCGGATTCAACGGCTACTACATCCAGACCGCCGGCACCGGCGGAGCGATCGACCCGACGACACACGCGGCCTCCGACGGCCTCTTCGTGTTCTCAGCCGCCACGGTCGGCGCCGTCGCGGTCGGCGACCACGTTCAAGTGACGGGAAAGGTCACTGAGTTCTACGGGCTCACCGAGCTGTCTGTGGCCTCGCTCGCGGACCTCACCGTCCTCGACCAGGCGGCTGCGATGCCGACGCCCGTCGAGACGGAATTCCCCGACACGGATGCCGCTCGCGAGTCGCTTGAGGGCATGCTCGTCGCCCCGCAGGGGGACTTCACCGTGACCGATGTGTACTCGGCGAACCAGTACGGCGAGATCGGCCTCGCCGCCTCTGACATTCCGCTCCTGAACCCCACAGTGAGCGGGCTCCCGGGCACGAGCGCCTACGACGCCGAGGTGGCCCGCGCTGAAGCGGAGGCGGTGTCGCTCGACGACGGCTCGAGCTTCAACCTGCTGAGCGGCCCGAGCGCCGACACCCCGCTTCCGTATCTGTCGCTTGAAAACCCTGTGCGTGTCGGCGCGGCGGTGACCTTCACCAAGCCCGTCGTTCTCGACTACCGCAATGACACGTGGAAGTTCCAGCCGACGTCGCTACTGACGGGAGCGAACGCCGACACGGTGCAGCCGGCGACGTTCGAGAACACGCGCACAGCGGCGCCCGAGAGCGTGGGCGGCGACATCCGACTCGGAACCTTCAACGTGCTGAACTACTTCGCCACGACGGGCGATGAGCGCACGGGGTGCACCTACTACACCGACCGCGACGGCCATCCCGTGACCGTGCGCGACTCGAGCGCCCCCGGCTGCGGCGTTCGCGGCGCCGCTGACGCTGAGAACCTCGAGCGTCAGCAAGACAAGATCGTCGCCGCCATCAACGCCCTCGACGCCGATGTGGTCTCACTTGAGGAGATCGAGAACTCTCTCGCCGCAGGGCACGACGACCGCGACTACGCGCTCGGGGTGCTCGTCGACGCGCTCAACGACGCCGCCGGCAGCGACGTGTGGGCATTCGTGCCGTCGCCTGCGCAACTGCCCGAAGGGGAAGACGTCATCCGCACGGCCTTCATCTACAAGCCCGCGGTCGTCGAGACCGTCGGTGACGCGCAGATTCTCATCGGCTCCGCCGCGTTCGACAACGCGCGAGAGCCCGACGCTCAAGCATTCAAGCCCGTCGACGGCAGCGACGACGATGTGTTCGTCGTCGTGTCGAATCACTTCAAATCGAAGGGCGGCGGCGACGAGGCGACAGGCGACAACGCCGACCTGAACGACGGCCGCGGCGCCTACAACGGCGACCGCACCAGGCAAGCCGAAGCGCTCCTCGAGTTCGCCGACGCGTTCGCCGCGGAGCACGACACCGACAAGGTGTTCCTCGTCGGCGACTTCAACTCGTACGCCGCTGAGGACCCGATTACGACGATCACCGCCGCCGGGTATGTCAGCCAGGGCGCGAAGACCGGAGAGCAGACTTACAACTTCGACGGAGCCGTCGGCTCGCTCGATTACATTTTCGCGTCGCCGGCCGCGGACAGGACCGTGACCGGCGCGGACGTCTGGAACATCAACTCCGTCGAGTCCGTGGCACTCGAATACTCGCGTTACAACTACAACGCGACGAACCTCTACGCCCCGGACGTGTATCGCGCGAGCGACCACGATCCTATGCTCGTCGGGATTGAAGTCAGTCACGACAGCGGCACTCCCGGCCACGGCCATGGCAAGGGCCACGGCAAGGGCCACGGCCACGGGAACGGGCATGGAAACGGCCACGGGTCCGGTCACGGAAACGGACACGGAAATGGCAAAGGCCACGGCTACGGCCACGCCGGAGGCTGGCCTCTGACGGACGCCGCATGCCGCCGATATTGAGACGTCGCAGCCCCGAACTGCAGACACCGCCCGTCCAGGGCACAGCACAGAGAAACAGGAGAGAAATGTCCTCATTCACACGTCGATCACGGCGGCTTGCCGCCGTGGGCGCGCTCGGCGGGCTGCTTGCGGCGCCGCTTGTCGCGATGTCGGCAGCAGCAGCCCCGGCCGACACCACAACAGCAACGATCAACCTACTGAACATCAACGACTTCCACGGTCGCATCGACGCGAACACCGTGAAATTCGCGGGCACCGTCGAGCAGCTTCGAGCCGAGCACCCGGACAGCACGCTGTTCCTCTCGGCGGGTGACAACATCGGCGCCTCCCTCTTCGCATCGTCGATGGCGGACGACACACCGACGCTCGAGGTGCTGAACGCGTTGCAGCTTCAGGCATCGACCGTCGGCAACCACGAGTTCGACAAGGGTCTTTCCGACCTGACCGGCCGGGTCGCGGACACCGCGAACTTCCCGTACCTCGGCGCAAACGTGTATGCGAAGGGCACGACTGATCCTCTCCTCGACGAGTATGCGATGTTCGATGTGCAGGGCATCTCGGTCGGCGTCATCGGAGCGGTTACCCAAGAGACGCCATCTCTCGTCTCGCCCGGTGGCATTCAGGACGTCGACTTCGGCGACCCTGTGGAAGCCGTCAACCGCGTCGCGGGGCAGCTCAGCGACGGAAACCCCGATAACGGCGAAGCTGATGTGATCGTCGCGGAGTACCACGAGGGTGCTGGCTTCGGCCAACCCGAAGGCGCAACGCTCGAGAACGAAGTCGCTGATGGCGGCGCCTTCGCCGACATTGTGACGAAGACCGATCCCGCCGTCGACGCGATCTTCACCGGGCACACGCACAAGCAGTACGCGTGGCAGGACGGAAACGGTCGCCCCATCGTGCAGACCGGCAGCTATGGCGAGAACATCGGTCAGATCGTGCTAAACGTCACGAAGACCGGCGACGACGTGTCCGTAATGATCGACGATCCTGAAAACGACGTGAGGAACGTCGCGCGTCTTGCGGCTGAAAAGGGCGCGACTGACGAGGAGACCGCGAAAAACAGTGCCGCCCTCGACGCCGATCTCATCTCTGACTATCCGCGCGTCGACCTCGTGAACGAGATCGTTCAGAAGGCCCTCGCCGATGCTGCCGTAGTTGGCAATCAGGTGATCGGGTCGGCTACCGCTGACATCACCACCGCCTTTACCTACCCAGAGGGCAAGGATCCCGCGCGCGACGACCGTGGCTCGGAGTCAACGCTCGGCAACTTCGTCGCTGACGCGCTACTCGCGACGCTCAAGGAAGACCGTCTGGGCGGCGCCGAGATCGGCGTCGTCAACCCCGGCGGACTGCGCGCCGAGCTGTACAAGGGTGACATCACGTACGCCGAGGCCAACGCCGTGCTGCCGTTCGTGAACAACCTGTGGACCACAACGCTCACGGGCGCACAGGTTAAGACGATGCTCGAGCAGCAGTGGCAGCGCGATGCCGAAGGGAACACTCCGTCGCGTGCGTACTTGCAACTCGGTCTCTCGGACAACGTCACCTACACGTACGATCCCGGTGCGGAGCGTGACAACCACATCACCTCGGTGACCGTCAACGGCGAGCCGCTCGATCTCAAGCGCAACTATCGCATTGGCACGTTCAGCTTCCTGGCACAGGGCGGAGACAACTTCCACGTCTTCACCTCGGGAGAGAACACCAAGGATTCCGGTCTCATCGATCGCGATGCGTGGATCGACTACATCACCAAGCAGTCGCCGATCTCGCCGAGCTACGACCGCCGCGCGGTCGCCGTCACCGGCATCCCCACCGGTGCGGTTGACGCGGGCTCGAGCTTCGAGCTGCAGCTGTCGAAGCTGAACCTCACGTCACTCGGCGTTCCGACAGAGACTGAGCTCACCGCCGCGATCGACGGGACGAGCATCGGAACGGCTCCGGTCACCGACGGGTCGAGCACCGTGACCATCGAGGTTCCGGCCGAAGCCGAGGACGGTGCGCACACGCTCACCCTCACCGGCACCAAATCGGGCACCGTCGTGACGATCCCGCTCACGGTCACCGCCAAGGCGGCCGAGCCCGGCCCGGGAGAGCCCGGATCGAGCGAACCGCCGGCAGGGAAGCCCTCGCCCGCGACCGACGACAACCTGACCGGCGGCACCGAGGGCGGCATCTCCACCGTCACCGAGGCAAAGCCCGGGCAGACGATCACGATCAACGTCGGAACCGAGCACGCCGGTGAATGGGTGTCGGTCTGGCTGCACTCCACTCCGATCATGCTCAGCGACGGCTTCGTGCAGGTCTCGGCGGAAGGCACCGTGCAGGTGACGATCCCGGCCGATGCTCCCGCAGGCAACCACCGCATCGTCGTTCTCGCCGCCGATGGCTCCGTCATCGGCTGGCAGGACATCACGATCGCGGCGGCACCCGCCGCCGCCGACCCGGGCAATACGTCGAGCGCGCTGCCGCGAACCGGCGGTGACGTGCAGGAGCTGCTGCCGTTCGGCTTCCTGGCTCTCGGGCTGCTCGTCGCCGGCGGTGTTGCGTTTGGCATCAGCCGGCGCCGCGCGCACCGCGAGACGGTGAGCAAGAGCTAGCCGACGCACATCTGGTCGCGGAGGGGTCACGTCACGGCGTCCCCTCCGCGACCGCGTTTTCGGCGCTCGACGCAAAACCCGCTGTGAGGGCGCCTGAGCCGCGCGTGGCGCAGCGGCATCCGACCCCCGCCCCACCTACCATGAGGGAATGTCGGCGAAACAGGGTCCCCACGGTCGTCAGCCTCGCAGCGTGTACATCAAACGGCGTCTCTGGGTGCTCGCGGGGCTCATCGCTGTGGTGGCCATCATTGTGCTCGTGATCTGGCGCCCCGGGTCGTCATCCGGCGCACAGGAACAGCCGAAGACCGTCGCAACGAAGACAGCCGAGCCCAGCACGGCGGCGACCGAGGCCGCGGCAGACGACAGTGAGACGGTGTCGGAATGCTCGAAGGACACCGTTGAGGTCAAGGCCATCACCGACAAGACGACGTATGCGTCCGGTGAGGAGCCGCAGCTGTCGCTCTCGATAACGAACACGGGCGAGGCACCGTGCACGATCGACGTGGGCACCTCGCAGCAGGTCTTCACGATCACGAGCGGTAAAGACACCTACTGGACCTCGACCGACTGCCAGACGGAGCCCACGAACGCTGAGACCACGCTCGAGCCGGGCAAGACACTCACCTCGAAGCCGGCGATCGCGTGGGACCGCACGAGTTCGGACCCGAGCACGTGCGATTCCGACAAGCGTCCCGCCGTGGCGGCGGACGGCGCCTCCTACCACTTGACGACGTCGGTCGCGGGAATCACGTCGGAGAAGACCGCGCAGTTCGTGCTCTACTAGGCCTCGCGTGGTGCGCAACCTGCGAGACTAGGAGCATGGCCAAGGCGAAGAAGAACCCACCGGCGTTCCGGTCGGACGTGCTTGCAGAAGCCCTCGCGAAGCAGGACATGGCGGCGGTCGCGTTCGCGTTGCGCAACGATCGCATGGTCGTGCCGCTCATGAAGCCGGGTCAGCGTGACAAGCCGACGGATGCCGGCGAGATCTGGACGTACCGCCAGCCGGAGACCGGCAAGCTGGCTCTGCTGCTGTTCTCCGACGCGAAGAACCGGCCCGCCTCGCTGCCCCCGTTCGTCGGGCTTCACGACGGCCTCTGGCTGCACACCTTCCTGCGCACGCACGGCGATGCCATCGAGACGATCTTCTTCGACATCGCGGGCCCGCATCCCATGCAGGCCGCGCCGGCCGACATCATGAAGGTTCTCGATCTCGACATCGAGTAGTCAGAAGGCCGTGTCGATCTCCCGGTCGCGCGGCGAGCCACCCGAGCGCTTCGCGAGGGCGAGCGCGTTCTGGATGCCGCCGGCTGCGGCGTCGACGACGGTCGAGTAGCCGAGACGCGAGGCTTCCGAGCGGCGCTGCTTGGCCGCAACGACGGGGCGGATCTCGCCGGCGAGGCTGATCTCGCCGAACGCCGCGAGCGTGTGGGGGACCGGCCAGTCGCCGCGCGCGGAGGCGATCGCTATCGCTATCGCGAGGTCCGCTCCCGGCTCGGTCAGCCTCACCCCGCCGACCGTGGAGACGTAGACGTCGTAGTCGCCAAGGGCCACGCCCGCACGCTTCTCGAGCACGGCCAAGAGCATCGACACGCGCGCCCCGTCGACGCCGCTCGTGACGCGGCGGGCGTTCGGCGCCGTCGACTTCACAACGAGCGCCTGGATCTCGACGGGAAGCGCGCGGCGTCCCTCCATGGCGACAGTCACGCACGTGCCCGACACCGCCGAGCCGCGGCTGAGGAACAGCTTCGACGGATCGGCGACCTCTGCGATGCCGGCGCCGGTCATCTCGAAGCAGCCAACCTCATCGGTGGGTCCGAAGCGGTTCTTCAGCGCGCGGATGAAGCGCAGCGCCGTCTGACGGTCGCCCTCGAACTGGCACACGACGTCGACGAGGTGCTCGAGAAGTCGGGGCCCGGCGATCGTGCCGTCCTTGGTGACGTGCCCGACGAGCAGCAGGGGGAGCGAGCGCTCCTTCGCCACCCGGATGAGCGCGGCGGCGACTTCCCGCACCTGGCTCGGCTGGCCCGGCAGGCCGTCGACGCTGCTGCTGGCCACGGTCTGCACCGAGTCGACGATGAGCAGCTGCGGGTTAACCGTCTCGATCTGGCCGAGCACGGTCGCCAAATCGGTCTCGGACGCGAGGTACAGGTTGTCGTCGAGAGCCCCCGTGCGCTCGGCCCGCAACCGCACCTGACTGACGGACTCCTCCGCGCTCACGTAGAGCACCCGCGACTTGGCACGGGCCGTGCGCGCCGCGACCTCGAGAAGGAGCGTCGACTTGCCGACGCCTGGCTCGCCGGAGACCAGGATCGCGGCACCGGGCACGATGCCGCCGCCGAGCACGCGATCGAACTCGTCGACGCCGCTGGGCCAGTGCGAAATCGACGTACTGGAGATGCCCGTGATCGGCTTGGCGGCGCGATCTTCGGTGACGGATGCCGCTGTCACGCGCTTCTGGATGCCGCTCTGCGGGCCGGCCTCCACGACCGTTCCCCACTGCTGGCATTCGCCACACCGTCCGACCCATTTCGCGGTCTGCCAGCCGCACTCCGTGCAGCTGTATGAGGAGAGGGTCTTTGCCATGTCTTCGAGCGTAGTCGCGGCGTCTGACACGGCACGCCGACGGGCGGCATCCGTCCTTCGATTCGCGTGGAGGGCACAGAATCGCTTACACTTGTCCGCGGTGACGTGTCCGAGCGGCCGAAGGTGCAACTCTCGAAAAGTTGTGTAGGGTAACCCCCTACCGTGGGTTCAAATCCCACCGTCACCGCCATTGAAAACCTCTGGTAAGCCAGGGGTTTTCTGCTTTCTGGGTGGGTGCGTGGTAGGGTCCCCGCCCTTCATCGACATCGACGCTGTCGCAACGCACGCGTTCCTCGTTCTAGAGGCCCATGACGTGCTTCGCTCGCTCGGCCTTGGAAACCTCGACATCGGCCTGGTCCGCGGCCCAAACAGGCTCCTCACCCGCGCGCTGGCTCGCTGGGCGTACACGCGCGTTGCCACCGAGACCCGCAAGTATCTGCGCGCAGGTTTCCGCGGAAAATCGGGGCTTTCGTCATGTTGTTGGTCCTCGGTACGCGCGCGCCTGCTGCGCCGCACTGATCAGGCATCGAGAAGCCGCGCCGGCAGCCTCTGCTCTAGATTGAGTGCACGGCGGCACTGCCGCCCTCGACGAAGGGACACGGATATGGCAGATGAGCGGAACACAAAAACCGGAGGCGGATTCAGCGCGGCCGAGCGCGCAGCGATGAAGCAGCGAGCCGCAGAACTGCGTGCGGAGAGCAAAGCGTCAAAAGGGGCAGCGAAGAAGCAGCAGGAGTTCCAGGCCTGCCTCGACGCGATCGCCGCCCTCGAGGGAACCGACAAGAAGATCGCGGAACGACTGCACGTTATCGTGAGCGAGGAGGCGCCGCAGCTCGACCCGAAGACGTGGTACGGCTTTCCCACCTATGCGCGGAACGGGAAGAACATCCTGTTCTACCAGCCGGCGTCGAAGTTCAAGACGCGGTACGGCAACATAGGCTTCGCTGAGGATGCTCAGCTCGACGAGGGTGAGTTCTGGGCGACCGCCTACGCGGTGCTCGATGTGACGCCCGATGCCGAGAAGCAGCTGCGCGCGCTCGTGAAGAAGGCCGCCGGCTGAAGGTCTGCCGACGTGCAGTCGCATGCCTGACGCACGGCAGTCAGAGGGATTCCGCCGCGCGCAGCGACTCGCTCACCCAGCGGGCGTAGTGGTGCCACGGATCGTCGCCGGCGCGGAGGCGGGCCGCGTGCTCGAGCAAGCGAGGCGCCGCGCTGAACCACTCGCCGCCTTCGCGCAGGTCGGCGAACTGCTCGTGACGTGCTTTCTCCACGTCTCGTCCGCCGCGCTCGAAAGCGAGAAGCTCCTGATGCCAGAGTGCGGCGAGCCGCTGCTTGGGATTGCTGGAGGTGCCGATCTTCACCCTATCCGCGTAGCGGATGTAGTACACGACGTCGATGCGCGGGCGGGGGAGTTCCGGATCGGGGACGTCGCCGATGCGCCACCCGCAGACGGCGCAGTGCCAGCCATCCTGCTCCCGGATCCCCTTGGGCTCTCCGCACAGCAGGCACCGGTCGGGCATCATTCCGCGAATCGTCACTGCGTCAGGCTACGGCACGCAGCCGACAGCACGTCTCACGCGAAGGCGAACACCGGCGGGAAGACGATCACGACGATCGCGGCCCATGCGAGGTAGACGGGCACGTAGGCCGTCTGCCAGCGCTCGAGCGCGGTGAAGCGCTCCTTCCCGCGCAGGAACCGCAGCTGCAGCCACGCCGCACCGGCGAGGTTCACGAGCAGGATCAGATTGAGCCCGAGCGACGCGAGCTTGTTCGCGCTCGCACCGTACGTCCCGATGCGGCCGAGCATCGCGGCGAGAACGAAAACGTCGACCACGAGTGCGGCGATGACAAGAACGAGCTGCATCGTCTCGAACCACGACGCCGGCGCGTCGGGGTTACGCGCGGACAGCGAGTACAGCAGCAGCCCGAGCGTCACAATGAGCACGAGGTCGAAGATGATGAGCAGGTCGCGATCGGCGTCGACGACGGTGCGCTGGACCACGGCCGTGCCGATCAGCACGAGCAGCATCATCGTGAACAGCGGAGTGAACACGCGCGTCAGCACGGGCGCGATGTTCTCGATGACGCTCTGCTTGGCCTCGACGAGCCACGCGGCGACGACGACCGCTCCCGCAGCCCCGCAGGGCAGCATCCATTCGGTGACGAAGGGGAACGCGTCGACGCCGACCGCGAGGAAAACGCCGATCGTCAGAGCCGCGAGCACTCCGCCGCCGAGCGCGAGGAGCACGAAGTACACGACCCACTCGCCGGTGAAGCGGATGAGGTCCATGCGAGCGGCGCCGGAGCGCCAGTCGCCGTTGGCGTAGGCGATGCCCGCGACGATCCACAGGGCGACCACAGCGTGCACGGCCGCGAGCAGCTCCGTCATGCCGTCGGCCGCGAACGGGTATGCGTTGAGCAGCGCTCCCGCCGCGATGAAGGGCACGACGACGCCGATGATCGTCGTCGCGTGCGCGCGGCGGCGAACGAGGAAGTAGCCGGCGAGCATCGGCAGCAGGAGCAGCGCCGCGTTGCGCAGGTACACGTCCGCGGACGTCTCGAGGGAGAGCCCGAACAGCGCCGGCAGCTTGATGATGGCGCCCGCGATCACGGCGAAGACCAGCGCGACCGTCAGCCCCGAGTCGCGTCGGCCGGTCTTGCCCGTGTCGCCGATGACGAGCTGTTTCCACAGCCGCTCCGAGTGTTCGCGCGCGAACTCGCGGGAGAGCTCATCGATGCGGCCGAGTCGCTTGACCGCGACGAGGAACGCCTCATCATTCGAGAGACCGGATGCCGCAAGCGCCTCGATGCGGTCACGCAAGTGCGCTTCGAGCTCGTCGACGTCGGCGCCGATCTCCCGACGGCGCCCGATGAAGTCGCGCCACTGCGCGATCTGGGTCTCGAGCTCCTGGTCCGTCGCCGCCATCACGCACCCCCGAACGCGATCGCGGCGTCGCCAGAGCGGCCTCGGCCCGACCAGACGCGGTCGAGCGAGCGGTTCACGACCGTCCACTGGCGGCGCTGCTCGGCGAGGGCCGCCGCGCCGTCCGGGCGCAGTCGGTAGTGCTTGCGGCGCCGCCCGTTCGGCGCCTCACCCCACGAGGATTCGATGTAGCCGAGGCGCTCGAGCCGGTGCAGCAGCGGGTACAGCATCCCGTCGCTCCACTCGAGTTCGCCGTCGGAGAGCTCGCTCACGCGCTGCAGGATCGCGTAGCCGTACGATTCGCCGTCGGCGAGGATGCCGAGAACGAGCGGTGTCGCGGTCGCCGCGACGAGGTCCTTGCCGATGCGCATGCGCTCCTCCTACCTTGCAGTTCTATGTACGTAGAGCTACAAGGTAGCACGGTCGTGCGCGAGGGCGGCCGTGAGAACGCTGACAGCGACTCGGGGGCGTCGGCCCACGTCAGCCGTGCCGGAGCTGAGAGAGCACGAGCCCGATCGGGATGCTGACGATGATGATCGCGACGACGAGGCGGAACGTCCACAGCATGACGGGCGGTGCGGGCGCCGGCCGGCGCACGGCGAGCATGAACGTGATGAGGGAGACGAGCAGCAGGATGCCGCCGACGTCGACGATCGGCGGAGCCTCGAGCAGGGTCCCGCCGATCACGCCGGCGCTCCCGACCAGCCAGCCGCCG
Source organism: Paramicrobacterium humi (assembly GCF_900105715.1). NCBI lineage: Bacteria > Bacillati > Actinomycetota > Actinomycetes > Micrococcales > Microbacteriaceae > Paramicrobacterium > Paramicrobacterium humi. The sequence continues at coordinate 1,969,818 of NZ_FNRY01000001.1, forward strand.
AGCTCGACGCCGATCGCGCGGCCGCTCAGCCGTTGCGCGAGTCGGGATTGCACGGCGCCGAGAGCGATGAGCGCGACGCCGACGACCAGAACGAGATACGCCGAGGCCCATGAGCCGTGCTCGAGTCGGAGTGGCGCGGTGACGGCAGCCACCACGCCGCCCAGGATGATCGCGGCGCCGCCCGTCCACAGGAAGGGCAGCGTGCTGCGGCCGACGATCAGCGGAGTGCCTCGGTTGGTGAGGCGATCGCTCACTCGGCGTCGGTGCGCACGAACTTGATGCGCCAGCGCTCCGGGCCCTCGTCGAGGTAGGTCGACACGAAGCGGCCGGCGTGGCGCTGCTCGACCTGCGCCAGCAGCGGCAGCGGGTTGTGCGTCGCCGAGATGATCATCCCGCTGTGCGGAGCGAGCGACTCGAGCGCCCCGAAGATCGCCGCGTGGCGCACGGCGTGCGGGATCGTCTGCACGTCGAGTTCGGGAAGCGCCTCGTCTGCCTCGCCGCACGCGCAGGAGTGCCCGTGGGAATCGGTGGAGTTCAGAGAGATGGACTGCTTCATGCTTTCGAACGTAGCACCGCGGCATCCGACCTGTCAGGGGAACGACCGTGACAATGCCGCTGGCCGGAAACGCTCAGCCGGCGCCGTCGGCGTCGGTGCGCTCCCACGCGATCGCGATGAGCCGGCGCAGCACCTGCTCGTCGATGTCGTCGAGGGTCGTCACGTACACGCAGCCAGCGCCCTCCCGGTAGCGCCCGAGGCTCGGAAGCAGCGCGGCGCCCTCGGGGCGGTCCTTCAGGCCGTACAGCGAGAGCGCCGCCTTGCGCGGCGAGAAGCCGACCTTCGGCCAGTCGCCCTGCGTGCGCGGGTTCGACGGGGAGACGTAGCGGTACGAGCCGTAGCCGACGATCGACGGCCCCCACATCACGGGCTCGGCACCCGTGACCTCGCGCATGAGGCGATCGAGGGCGTGCCCGTCGGCGCGGCGGCGCGCGGGAGCTGCCGCGTCGAGGAACTCCTCGACCGAAGCATCCGTCGGCTTCGTCTTGATCTCGGCCATGCCTCAGCGTACCGAAATCGCAGCCAGCCCGGCCCCGCCTAAACTGGGGGAGTGACTGACTTCGCGCCCGACCTCGGCCTTCTGCTCGACGTCGACGGACCCATCGCCAGCCCCGTATCCCGCACCGTCGCGATCGAGACGATCGCTCCCGACCTCGTCACGCTCGCGAACGCGGGCGTTCCCATCGCGTTCAACACGGGCCGCTCCGACGGCTTCCTGCGCGAGCAGCTCATTCCGCCGCTGCGCGCTGCGGGGCTTGCGGACGACGCCCTCGTCTGGGGAATCTGCGAGAAGGGCGCCGTGTGGATGCGCATCACCGCGCATGGCGAGGCCGAACTGAGCGTGGACGAGGAACTCCGGATGCCGCCGGCCTTCACCCGCGACATCGAGCGGCTCGTCGACGCCTCGTACTCCGATCTCGTGTTCTTCGACCACACGAAGCGTGCGATGGTCTCGGTCGAGCAGCGCACCGACGTGTCGAATGAGGAGTACCTCGATCGGCAGGGACGTTTCAATGCCGACGTCGCCGAAGTGCTCGAACGTCACGACCTCGGCTTCGAGTGGGAGGGCGAGCGGCACCCCGACGCCGCCGGCTCTGTCGGCTACCGCATCGATCCCACGATCATCTCGACCGACATCGAGTCGAACCGCGTCGGTAAGGACCTCGGTGCGAGCCGCATGATGCAGTTCCTCGCCGACGAAGGTGTCGAAGCGCCGCACCGGTGGCGCACGATGGGCGACTCCCGCACGGACTACGCGATGGCGGACTGGCTGCACGACAACGGCTTCGAAGTCGCGCACGTCGATGTGCGGCCGAGCGACGGCGTCCCCGAGGGCAAGCCGTACCCGATCCGGCAGCACTCCTCGCTCATCCACGACGAGTCCGGCGCGCTGTACGTGCGCCGCTGGGTCGAGATGGTGCGCGGCGAGGCCGCCGACGACGCTGACGTCTAGTCGGCTCCGAGCAGCGTCGACACGAAGAGCTCCGACACGGCAGGGCCGTCGACGGTGAGCGCGACGTCGCTCGGCCGCGCCCTGCTCTCGAGGCTGTGCTCCATGTCTTCGCCGGGGCGCAAGCGGCGATCGATAATCGTCTGGCCGCGACTGCGGCCGGGAGCGAGCTCCACCTCGACGAGGTGACGCGACGTGCCGAAGTGCTCGGCGCCGACGAGGAAGCACGCGGTGCCCGCGTCGCCGATCTTCGCGCCCGATTCGATGTCGGCGGGCAGGTCGGCGAGCTGCACCTGGTAGTCGAGCAGCTTCGTCGCGAGCTGCGTGACGGCGGTGTCCGCGGCGCGCAGTCGCTCGTGCTGCTGTTCGTCGACGACGACGCGGCTGAACACGTCGAGCGGGTACAGCACCGTTGGCACGCCGGACTCGAGAACGATCTGCGCCGCCTCCGGGTCGTGCCACACGTTGAACTCCGCGACGGGCGTGGCGTTGCCTGGGCCCGCACTGCCGCCCATGATGACGATGCGCTCGAGCTTCGCCGCCGTCTCGGGGTGCAGCCTCAGGAAGAGGGCGATATTCGTCATCGGCGCGAGGGCGAGGAGGGTGACCGGCTCCGCGCTCCCCTCGATCGTGCGTCGGATCATCTCGATCGCGTGCGAGGGGTCATGCCGGCGGGCAGCGCGGGGGAGGACGAGATTGCCGATGCCGTTCGCGCCGTGGTAGCCGCTCGCATCACGGGCCGGCTCGATGAGGGGACGGTCGCAGCCCGCAGCGACGGCCGCACGGCTGCTCGCGGCATCCAGCACGTCAAGGGTGTTCGCGATGACCTGCGGGAGACTCGCGTTTCCCGCGACGCACGTCACGGCGCGCAGATCGATGTCGGGGTGGCTGGCGAGGAAGAGCAGGGCGAGGGCGTCATCGACGCCGGTGTCGACGTCGGCGATCACGGGAATGGGCATGAACCCATTCTGGCGCAGTGCGCAGGTTGTAGCGTTCAGCGCTGGCAGCTCGGACACCAGTACGTGTCGCGCAGCTGCGTCGAGCTCGCCCCGAGCCGACCGCGCTCGATCACCGTGCCGCAGCGCCGACACCGCTGACCATCGCGTGAGAACACCCAGCTCTGCCGTCCCGGCCGGGTGTCGCCCGTCGTCGTGCGCGCGACCCGGTCGCGGTTCGCGAGGATGAGACGGTGCGACAGCCGCACGAGCGCGGCGGCATCCGTCTCACCGATGGGGGATTCGGGCCGGATGCCGCGCAAGAAGCAGATCTCGTTGACGTACTCGTTGCCGAGACCGGCGAGATTGCGCTGGTCGAGCAGCGCGACGGCGACGGGCCGTGCAGGGTCCGCCTCGAGCCGCGCGACGGCCTCCTCGGCGGACCAGTCGGGGCCGAGCAGGTCGGGGCCGAGGTGGCCGACGACGAGCTCCTCGTCGCTTCGCGGCAGCAGCTCCACGACGCCGAGCTCGAACCCGACAGTGGTGACGGCGTCGGTGCCGACCACGGCGCGAGCCTTCCAGCCGGGCTTTCGCCACCGCCCGCCCGCGGGGTAGATGTGCCAGTCGCCCTCCATCTTGAGGTGCGTGTGCAGGCTCCACTCGCCGATGCGGTGCAGGATGTGCTTCCCGCGGCTGACGACCTCGTCGACGCGCTGCCCGCGCAGGTCGCTCGTCGCGAAGGCGGGCACGCGCAGGCTCCACTCGGTGATGATCTCTCCCGCGAGCACGTCGTTGAGGTTGCGCGCGGTGCGGTAGACGGTGTCGCCCTCAGGCATGGCGCATCCGCAGTCCGCGTGGCGTCTCGGTGAAGCCCGCGTTCCGCAGCGGGTGCTCGAGCGGCGAGCCGAAGACGAACGCGCCGTTCACCTTCTCGACGGCGAGCTTGTCGACCCGGCCGGCGCGGACGAGGGCACCGACGGATGCCGCGGCCGAGGTGAGCACGGGCTCGCGGTCCGTGAACGCGAGCGCCGACTTCCCGCCGCGCTCGAGATACAGCGCGAGTTCGCCGTCGACGATGGCGACGATGCCTCCCGCCTTGCGCCCCGGGCGATGCCGGGTGCCCGTGAGTTCGGCGCTCGGCCAGGCGAGAGCGGTTCCGTACGGGTTCGCGGGGTCTGTCGCCGCGAGGGCGACAGCGTTCAGCGGCCTGTCGTCATCGGTGAAGGTGTGGCTGCGCACCCGGTCGATCGTGCCCGAGGTGGAGAACTGCGCGGCGCCGAGCCCGTTGACGATGTAGCCGCGTCGCGCGCGGCCCTTCTCCTCGAAGCCGGAGAGCACCTTGTACATGAGCGCGAAGCCGCCCGGAATGTCGTCCGCGTACACGGCTCCGCGGGTCACGACGCCGTAGCGGTCGAGCAGGGTCTCCGCCGTCGCGGCGGCGCGCACCGTGGCATCCTGCTCGGGAAGGGGGAGAAGCGACCAGCGTCCGCCGACGCGCGGAGCCGCCCCTGACATGCTCGGCCTGGCGTACCCTCTGCCGCGGTACAGCCGCGAGCGCGGGGTCGGCCGGCGCGTCTTGTGCGCGCCCGCGCCGCCGACGAGGCCGCGAATGGGCGCGAAGGTGTCGTTCGTGACGAGGCCCTGCCAGACGAGATGCCACAGCGCGCGCTGCAGGTTCGCGTCGTCCTCGGAGCCCGTCGCCTCCGCGAGCTGCGAGCTGAAGTACGCGCCGCCCGAGCCGAGGGTGAGCAGGAGCTCCCGCTCGAGCGACCCGTCGTCGCCCGGGCCGAGCGCCGGCAGCATCGTGAGCGGCGCCGTGTCGGCGATGTGCAGGCTCACCCAGCCGTCGCCGCCCGCGATCGAGCCGCGGCCGGACCAGATCACCTCGCCCGTCGACAGCAGCTCGTCGAGCATCGCGGGCGAGTAGTCGGCCACCCGCTGCGGCAGGATGAGCGTCTCCCACGCCGACGCCGGCACGATCGCCCCCGACAGCTGGTCGATCACCGCGGCGACCCCGTCGACCCCGCGCAGCCCGCCGCCGACGTGCTGCCATGCGGAGAGGAAGCGCACGAACGTGGCCTGGTCGACCGGCTCGACCTCGTGCCGCAGGGCGGCGAGCGAGCGCAGCCTCAGTCGCCGCAGCACCTCTTTGTCGCACCACTCCGCATTCTCGAGGGGATGAGCGGATGCCGCCGGGCGATCGGGCAGGAACTCTCCGCTCACGATTCGGCCCTCGTCGGCGAGTCGCCCGAGCGCGTGGGCGACGACCGCGATGCCGAGACCGAATCGGCGTGCCGCGTCACCGGTCGTGAACGGTCCATGGGTGCGGGCGTGGCGGGCGAGCAGGTCCCCGAGCGGATCGGGCACGGGCTCGATGAACGCCGTCGGCACGCCGATGGGAAGCGGCACGCCGAGAGCGTCGCGCAGCCGGGCGGCGTCCTCGATGGCGATCCACCGCTCCGCGCCGGCGACCTGCACGGCCAGCGCGCGCTTCGCGGCGACGAGCTCGTCGAGGTGCGCCCGGGCCACGGCAGCTGAGGCGTGCTCATGCTCGTCGTCGGGAGCCTGCAGGCGTTCGGCGACCTCGTCGGCGCCGAGCGGGCCGAGCATGCGCAGCAGGTCCGCCGTGCCCTCGAGCCCGCGCATGCGCCGGTTCTCCGTGAGGCGCTGCAGCTCCTGCTCGGTCTGGGCGATGATCGCGGGATCGAGGAGCTCGCGCAGCTCCACTTGGCCGAGCAGCTCCGAGAGCATCGTCGCGTCGAGGGCGAGTGCCGCGGCCTTGCGTTCGGCGAGCGGGTTGTCGCCCTCGTACATGAACGCGCCGACGTAGCCGAAGAGCAGGGATTTCGCGTACGGCGAGGGCTCCTCCGTCGTCGTCTCGACGATGCGGATCTTGCGGGAGGCGATGCGGCGGGCGAGCTCGAGCAGCGCCGGAACGTCGTACACGTCTTTCAGGCATTCGCGAGCAGTCTCGAGCAGGATCGGGAACTGCGGGTACTTCTTCGCCACGTCGAGCAGCTGCGCCGCGCGCTGCCGCTGCTGCCACAGCGGCGCCCGCTTCTGCGGCGAGTAGTTCGGCAGCAGAAGCGCCCGCGCGGCGCACTCGCGAAACCGCGACGCGAACAGCGCGGAGCCGCCCACCTCGGCCGTGACGATGACTTCGAGCTCGTCGGCCTCGAACACGAACAGGTCGGCACCGGGCGGCTCGTCCGTCGTCTCGGGGATGCGCACGATGATGCCGTCGTCGCTCGCGATGCTCGCGCCGTCGACGCCGAACCGCTCCTGCACGCGCGCGCCCACCGCGAGCGCCCAGGGGGCGTGCACCTGCATGCCGAACGGGGAGTGCAGGATGATCCGCCAGTCGCCGAGCTCGTCGCGGCTGCGCTCGACGACGAGGGTGCGATCCGTCGGCAGATGCCGGGTCGCTGCCCGCTGCTCGGTCAAGTACGCGCGCAGGTTCGCGGCGGCCCGGGCGTCGAGGCCCGCGGCGGCGAGGCGCTCGCTCGCGACGCCGTCGTCAGCGGCATCCAATTCTCTCGTGAACCGGCCGAGGGCCTCGCCCAGTTCGAACGGGCGGCCGAGCGCGTCACCCTTCCAGAACGGCAGGCGGCCGGGCTGCCCGAACTCGGGGGTGACGAGCACGCGGTCGTGGGTGATCTCCTGGATGCGCCAGCTCGTCGCGCCGAGTGCGAACACGTCGCCGACGCGGGACTCGTAGACCATCTCCTCGTCGAGCTCGCCGACGCGCCGGCCGGTCGTGCCCTCCTCGCCGCCGACCATGTAGACGGCGAACAGGCCGCGGTCGGGGATAGTGCCGCCGCTGATGACCGCGAGCCGCTGCGCACCCGGGCGGCCTTCGATCGTGCCGGCGTCGCGGTCCCATACGATGCGGGGGCGCAACTCGGCGAACTCGTCCGACGGGTACCGGCCGGCGAGCAGGTCGAGCGTCGCCTCGAACGCCGAGCGCGGCAGCGTCGCGAACGGGGCGGTGCGGCGCAGCTGCTCGAACCAGGCCTCGACCTCGACGGTGTCGAGCGCCGTCGCGGCGACGGTCTGCTGCGCGAGAATGTCGAGCGGGTTCGCGGGCACCCGCATCGACTCGATCTTCCCCTCCAGCATCCGCTCGGCTGCGACCGCGGAGTTCACGAGATCGGCCCGGTGCTTGGGGAACAGCACGCCGTGCGAGATCTCGCCCACCTGGTGCCCCGCCCGCCCGACACGCTGCAGGGCGCTCGCGACCGACGGCGGCGCCTCCACCTGGATGACGAGGTCGACCTCGCCCATGTCGATGCCGAGTTCGAGGCTCGACGTCGCGACGACGCAGCGCAGCCGCCCCGACTTGAGGTCGTCCTCGATCGCGGCGCGCTGCTCCTTCGACACCGACCCGTGGTGCGCGCGGGCCAGCAGCGGCGTCTCGTCGCGCACACCGGTCGTCTGCCCGCTTCCTCCCATGAGCACGGCGGGAGTGCGAGGGGCGGATGCCGCTTCGCTGCGCGCCGCAGCTGCGCTCTGTTCCGCTGCTCCCGCCCAGTCCTCGGGCAGCGGGCCCGACAGCAGCGTCTCCTCGTCGAGTCGCGCCTCGTTGATCTCGTTCAGCCGCGCCGTGAGCCGCTCGGCGAGTCGCCGCGAGTTCGCGAACACGATCGTGGAGCGGTGAGCGAGGATGCGGTCCACGATCGCCTCTTCGACGTGCGGCCAGATGGAGCCGCCGCGCTCGCCGTCGGCGCGGACCGGCCCTGCCGCGGAGCCGTCGGGAGTCGCCGGCTGCTGGCCGACCGTGAGATCGGTCATGTCCTCGACCGGCACGATGACTTCCAGCTCGAACGTCTTCGACGCGGGCGGCGCGACGATGGCGACGGGCGCCCGGCCGCCGAGGAAGCGGGCGACCTCCTCGTGCGGCCGGACGGTCGCCGACAGACCGATGCGCTGGGCGGGCCTGTCGAGCAGCGCGTCCAGGCGCTCAAGGGAGACGGCGAGGTGCGCGCCGCGCTTCGTCGCCGCGACGGCGTGCACTTCGTCGATGATGACGGTGTCCACCGTGCGGAGCGTCTCGCGTGCTTTCGAAGTGAGCATGAGGAACAGCGACTCGGGCGTGGTGATGAGGATCTCGGGCGGGTTCTTGAGAAGTGCGCGGCGATCGTTCGCGGGGGTGTCGCCCGAGCGCACTCCGACGGTGACTTCGGGCGGCTCGATTCCGAGTCGCTTGGCCGTCTGTGCGATCCCGACCAGTGGCGCGCGGAGGTTGCGTTCGACGTCGACGCCGAGCGCCTTGAGCGGTGAGATGTACAGCACGCGCGTGCCTTGCGGTCGCTCCTCCACGGTGCCGTGTGCCGCGGCGTCCATGAGTCGGTCGATTGACCAGAGGAACGCAGACAGGGTCTTGCCCGACCCGGTCGGGGCGACGACGAGAGTGTGGGAGCCGCCGGAAATGGCGTTCCAGGCGCCTTCTTGCGCGTTTGTGGGTGCGGCGAATGCCCCCGTGAACCACGCTCGGGTGGCCGGGGAGAAGCGATCGAGCACGGTGCTCATTCGGCTAGCAAATCACATGAGTCTGACATCGTGGCTGGTCGGCTGAGCGGATGCACCATCGTCGGGCGCCGTAATGTGAGGACCGACCTGACATTGGGCGTCCTTGCATGTTGCCGTTATCGGCTGTCGTTGGCGTCGCTCGCGCCGTTCTGCTTCGAGGCCGCCGCTGATGACGTTGTGTTTGCCTTTCAGAGTTACGGTCGTCGCGGCCCAACACTTCAAGTGCGATCCGAGTTTCAGATCAGAACTGGGGGTCCTCCGGATAGTCCTTGCCGTCGGTTTCGTCCGCCCATTTCTCGTCCGGGTCACGCTCCTCGGCCGAGTACTCGTCCTCGTCGTCGATGTCGGGTTCGAGGTCCGGTTCGGGAGTCTCGTCGCATTCGTCGAGGGGTTCGAATCCGACATTGGAGGATCGTCGGATGCGGTATTTCTGTCCGAGGGGTGAGGTCCAGATGATGGTCCCGTCGTCGTCGCGTTCGACCTGCCAGGTGCTCGAGTGTTTGAGTACGTGGTGGCGTCGGCACAGGGGGTTGAGGTTCTCGAGGTCGGTCTCACCTCCGTCCTGCCAGGCGAGGATGTGGTCCACATCACATTGGCGTGCGGGTCGGTTGCAGCCGGGGAAGCCGCAGACCTTGTCTCTGACTTCGATGGTCTTTCGCAGGTCGGCGGGGACGGCGTAGCGGTCGCGTCCGACGGAGAGCACGGCTCCGGTTTCGGGGTGGGTGAGCAGCCTTGTGAAGCTCGGGGCTTGGGCGGCGAGCCGGCGGGCGGTCTCGGGGTTGATCGGCCCGTACCCGTCGAGTTCTGCCGGTTCCTCGGAGTGGCCGAGGAGGGTCATCACCGGGACGGTCACGTGCACCGTCGGCCGGATCGCTCCACCACGGCCTGCGAAGACGGGAACACCGGCACCCTCACCGCTGTCGCGACCGGTGGTAGCTCCAGCGGTGAGCCCGTTCATGGCCGCGTCGGTGAGAACGTCGGCGGTGAGTTGCCCGATGGTGCGCTGATCGCCGGTTTTGCGGAGGCTTTTGGCGGTGGTGTGGCAGGCGTTGAATATGCTCTGGGTTACCTCGACGGGGGCGTAGAGGGCGAGCCAGCCCATTCCGTCGGGAGCGTTCCAGTGCTCTACCCGCCGATCCGAAGCTGCCGCCTCGTGGCGTTGCAGGCTGGTTTCCGGGTGCAGGCTCTCGCGCAGGGCGAGGGCCTTGTTCTTGAACTGCGGCGGGGTGGAGGTTTTCGCCAGCTTGAGGGCGACCTGCTCGAACGCCGCCCGATCCTGTGTGGAGAGCCCGGTGGCCTGATCGATCAGAGTGCGCGCATGCTGATAGGTGATCACCCCCTCACCGAGTGCTTCCAGGGTGGCGGGGAGTTCCGTGGTGAGGGTTTCGGCGGTGCCGAGCATCGAGGTGATCATCGGCTGCGACAACCGCATCTTCGCCGCCAGTTCCCCGGCGAGGGCGGAACGCACAACCTCCTGCGTCTTCGTCGTGTCCGTGTCGGAGGCGACGAACAGGTCACGGTTCGCCGTCGCGTGGTCCAGAAGATCCGCGAGCATCGTGGACACCTGCGCCTGCACCACGGCGAGAAGCTGATACTGCTCGGAGATCTCTTCGACCATCACCGCCAGTTTCCCGATCCGGGAGTCGCGGCTTTCGGGTGGGTGTTTATCGTCATCGTTGAGGATTACCATGGGTTTACTCTGCCATCACCCACCGACATTCACTCGAACACAACTACGAATATAGGACGGTGGTGGAGAAGTCGAAACAACAGCTACTTGTGGATGAATCATCGGCGAGCAAACATGGCGAGAAGGGGCAGCTGAAGGAGGAAGCGCATGGCCAGGGTGAGCGTTCGCTACATCGTCGACGACGTCGATGCCGCACTCAATTTCTACTGCCGATATCTCGGCTTCGACGAAGTCATGCATCCCGCGCCGGTATTCGCCATGCTCGATCGGGGCGAGCTTCGACTGCTGCTCAGCGCGCCAAACGAGCAGGGCGGCGGAGGAGCATCGATGCCCGACGGTACGCGGCCCACGCCGGGCGGCTGGAACCGGATCTCACTCGTCGTCGACGATCTCGAGGAGACGGTGGAGCGGCTGCGGGCCGCGGGCGTTCGCTTTCGCAACGACATCGTCGTGGGGGTCGGCGGAAACCAAGTGCTCATCGAGGATCCGTCGGGCAACCCTGTCGAGCTGTTCCAGCCGACCATTCCGGAAGCGCAGCCGAAGCCGTAGGGCTTCGCCGCTACAGCTGGCGCTGGATGAAAGCCCTCACGTCGGACGCCGCCTGCTGGTTGATGCCGTGCCCGAGGCCCTCGTAGATGCGACCCGACAGTGTCGAGTGCGCCGTGAGCCAGTCGGTCGTGCGGACGATCGCGGCCTCGGGAATGACGTCGTCGAGCGTTCCGCGGCCCCAGAAGATCGGGGGCTTCCGCTCTGCGAGCACGGCATCGCCCGGCTCCTGATCGGGACACACGAAGCCGGCCATGACGACGCCGTAGTCGAAGCGATCCGGAGCCCGCCGCATGAGCTGCATCGTCATCGCGCCGCCCTGCGAGAAGCCCATGAGGCCGACGACGGTCGGCTGCACGGTGAGATCGTCGAGCCAGCCGATGACGGCATCCGTCGACGCATTGATCGTGTCGCGATCGGGACGCGCCTCGCCGTCACGCGGAAACCAGGACCAGCCGTCGATGGGCCACGGCGCGACGAGCGGCGCCCGCAGCGACGCGATAACCGGTTCGAGCGGCAGCGACGGCGCGAGGCCGAAGAGGTCGCCCTCGTGCGAGCCGTACCCGTGCAGGAGGACGAGGAGGGGGCGGTCTGCGCGGTCGGCTTCCGACGCGGACCACATGACGGCGTCGGCGTCGATCGTGGGCTGGGACACGGCATCCTCCTCGGCTGAAGCGGTGGAAGTCAGCCTACCGGCGCGCTCCGACAGCGGGTTCGGCGGACTCTTGCAACAATGGAGCATGGCCGTACGCACTCCAGACGCAGATGAGCCCGACGATCCGCAGCCCGCAGCCACCCCGGGCTGGCTGAGCGACATCGAGCTCGAGCAGATTCGACACCGGCTGCCGCTGCTGTACGTCGAAGCGGTTCCCGTGCGCGTCGACGGGCTCGGCGTCGTCACCGAGGTCGGCGTGCTGCTGCGCGCGACAGCGACGGGGCAGATGACGCGGACTCTCGTGAGCGGCCGCGTGATGTACGGCGAGACGCTGCGCGACGCCCTGTTCCGGCACCTCGAGAAGGACCTCGGACCGATGGCCTTCCCGCTGCTTCCCGCCTCGCCCGTGCCGTTCCACGTCGCCGAGTACTTCCCGCTCCCCGGCCTGTCACCCTTCACCGACGAGCGCCAGCACGCCGTCGCGCTCGCCTATGTGGTTCCCGTCACGGGCACGTGCGAGCCGCGGCAGGACGCTCTCGAGCTCACGTGGATGACCCCGGTGGAAGCGCAGTCCGACGCCGTCGCCGACGAGATGGAGGGCGGCCGCGGCACGCTCCTGCGCATGGCGCTCGCGAGCGTCGGGGGCCTCATCTGAGCCGATTCCCTAGACTGGGCCCGTGATGTCAGCAGCCCTGCGCCGAAATCGCGCGCGTCCTGCGTCCGCGGCCGGGGCGGCGCGGGGCGGCGTCAAGGTCGAGACGGAGGCGCTCGTCGCCGGCGTCATCGCGGGCTTCATCGGCGGAGTCTTCGCCGTCATCGTCTTCGGCGGCAAGTCGGCGGCGATCTGGGCGAACTGGGAGTGGGGCAGCTGGTCGATCGGCATGGTCTCCGTCGTCGCCGTCGCCGTTCTCGGCACCGTGTCCGCCGGTTTCGGGTACTGGCGCTCGCGCCGTCTGCCCGGGCAGGAGTGGCGCCTCGCCCTGCCGTGGTGGAAGTTCACGCTCGACGCGATCGTCGTCGCCGTCGTGCACACGGCGCTCGGCGCGCTCGCGACGGCGCTGCTTCTGTACGTCGTGCAGCTCGCCTTCCGCCGCCTCTCGATCGACCCCGTGAGCGCGTCGATCGGCTGCGCGATCGTCGTCGGCCTCGCCGCGTACATGCTCTATCTCGCGGTGTCGCGGCTCAACACCGTCAACCTCTCGCAGCGGATGTTCCTGTTCGTCGGCGTCGGGCTGCTCACCGCGATGGCGACGTCGACCGACCCCGTCTGGTGGCGCTACCAGATCAGCGTGCTCGGCGCGTACGGCAACCGGCCGAGCATCAGCTTCAACGCGATCCTCATCGCCGCCGGCGCGCTCGTCACGACCTTCGCCCTCTACGTCGATCGCGACATCCGCAACCTGCACGCCGCCGGCGTCATCCGCTACCGCCCGGCGGCATCCGTCGTCTCGGGCCTGTTCATCGCCATGGGCGTCGCCCTCGCGGGAATCGGGTTCTGCCCCGTGAACGTCAGCATCGTCGTGCACAACACGTTCGCGATCGGGCTGTCGGCGCTGTTCGGCATCCTCATGCTCGTCTCGCCGATCGTGCTGCGCGGCATGCCGCTGCCGTTCTTCCTCGCGACGCTCGGCGGGCTGCTGCTGCTCGCGCTCGCGACGTGGCTGTTCTACGGCATCGGCTTCCTGCCGCTGACGAACTACGAGCTCATCGCGTTCGGCGTGCTGTTCGCGTGGATCACCATGTTCGTGCGCTTCCTCGCCGCCCTGCTCGACGCGCGCGAGGCGGCTCCCGCGGGCGAGACGACAGAGACAACAGAGACGACAGGCGGGTCGGATGCCGCTGCCGCTCAGCTGCCCGGCAGCGCCCTGCCGCGCACGGCCCCGCTCCCGGAGCACGTGCCGCCGAGGCCTGCGACGCTGCCCGACCCGCACGACACGGGCCTGCAGCGCTGAGGCCGCCGCTCAGCGCGCGATGCGCAGCGTGCGCACCTCGAACGGCGTGAGCGAGAACTCGGCGCCTCTGCGCGGCTCGTCGAGTTCGTCTTCCAGAAGTGTGACCTCGCGGATCTCCGCGTGCGGGAACGCCGCCTCGATGCGCCCGTGCGTGCGCGCGCCGAGCGCCTCGTAGACGCGCACGATGACGTCGCCGGAGCGGTCGTCCGCAAGCTTCACCGCGGACACGACGACGCCCTCCCCGGTGACCTCGACGAGCGGCGGCACCTCCCTCGCGCCACGCATGGTCGTCGGCGGCGCGTTGAGCGTGAGGCCCGCGGCCGTCGCTTCGGCGGGGTCGGCGCCGATCACGAGTCCCGTCGTGATGACGTGCGCGCCGTGATCGGTGTCGGGGTCGGGGAATCGCGGGGCGCGCAGCAGCGAGAGTCGCACCGTCGTCGTGACGCCGTCCTCGCCCGCGTCGCGAGTGGTGTCGTAGCCGTAGATCGAGTCGTTCACGAGCGCGACGCCGAAGCCGGGCTCGCGCACGAGCACGAACCGGTGCATCGACGTCTCGAACTTCGCCGCCTCCCAGCTCGTGTTCACGTGCGTCGGTCGGACCTGGAAGCCGAACTGCGTCTCCGCCTCCGTGTGCGCCGCGTGCACGTCGAGCGGGAACGCGAGCTTCAGAAGCTTCTCGGTCTCGTGCCAGTCGATCTCGGCGCGCAGTCGCACGGTCGCCGTCTCCGGCGCGAGCGAGATCACCTGCCGCACGCGCGAGTGCGAGAACGACCGCTCGATCACGACTTCGGCGACGCCGTCGACCACGCGGCCGTCGATCGCGTCGACGCTTCGCACATCGGTGACGCGATTGCGGTAGAACGCGTCGATGTCCCACGCGTCCCACATGTTCGGGAAGTCCTGGTGCAGCTGCAGCAGGTTCGCCGCGGCGCCCGATGCGATCGCATCGCGGCCGCTCGCCGCGTCGATCGCGGAGGTCACGAGGCCCTCCGCCGAGACCGCGACCCGAACGCGGGCGTTCTCGAGCACGAACCCGTCGCCGTCGCGGCTCAGCCGGCTGGCGGCATCCGATCGTCTGATCTCGCCCGCGCCGAGGGGCACGGGTCCCGCCGTCGAGACAGGGGAGAACACGAGTTCGCGCTCACCGTTGCCCGCGAGCGCGCGCCGGGCGGCATCGGCGAGGCGGTGGGCGTCCGTGACGATGCCGGCGAGCGTCGCGACCGCCTCGCGGTGCACCCACGCGATCGAGGTGCCCGGCAGGATGTCGTGGAACTGCTGCAGCAGAAGCAGCTGCCACAGTCGGTCGAGCTCGTCGTACGGGTAGGCGAGGTCGCCGCGCACGGCGGCGGTCGTCGCCCACAGCTCGGCCTCGAGGAGCGCGTGCTCGGCGCGGCGGTTGCCGGCCTTCGTCGCGTGCTGGCTCGTGAGCGTGCCACGGTGCAGCTCGAGGTAGAGCTCGCCGACCCAGACGGGCGGATGCCGAAGCTCCGCCTTGGCCTCGTCGAAGAAGTCGTCAGGATGCCGCCAGGCGACGCGCGCGCTGCCCTCGAGGTTCGCGAGGCGGTTCGCCTTCCCCGTCATCTCACGCGTGGTGCCGCCTCCGCCGTCGCCCCAGCCGACGGGCGCGATCGAGCTCGACGCGACGCGGCTCTCGGTGAACTGGCGGGAGGCCCTCGCGACCTCCGTCGCGGAGAGCTGCGAGCTGTAGGTGTCCATGGGCGGGAAGTGCGTGAACACGCGGGAGCCGTCGATGCCCTCCCACAGGAAGGAGTGGTGCGGGAACGCGTTGCGCTGGTTCCACGAGATCTTCTGCGTGAAGAACCATTCGAAGCCCGCGCGGCGCATGAGCTGCGGCAGCGCGGGGGAGTAGCCGAAGCTGTCGGGCAGCCACACGCCGCGGCAGCGCTGCCCGAACTCGGCCTCGAAGAAGCGCTGCCCGTGCGAGAACTGGCGCACGAGCGACTCGCCCGTCGGCATGACCGTGTCGGATTCCACCCACATGCCGCCGAGGGGGAGGAAGCGGCCGGCGGCGACGGCGTCGGCGACGCGCGCGAACACGGCGGGACGGTGCTGCTTGAGCCACGCGTACTGCTGCGCGCTCGACATGCCGTACAGGAACTCGGGGTCCTCGTCGAGGAGCGCCGTCATCGACGAGGCCGTGCGGGCGACCTTGCGGATCGTCTCCCGCACGGGCCACAGCCACGCCGAGTCGATGTGGGAGTGGCCGATCGCGGCGATGCGGTGGGCGCTCGCCTCCGCGGGCGAGGCGAGCACGGCGGCGAGCTCGGCGCGCGCGGCCGCCGCGGTCTCGGGGATGCGTTGCAGGTCGAGCGCGTCGAGGGCGTCGTCGAGCGCCTGCAGAATGCGCATGCGGCGCGGCGCCGTCTCGGGCAGCTCGCCCTGCAGGCCGTAGAGCACCTCGAGGTCGAGGGAGAGCTCGAACACCTCCGCCTCGAACACGGCGAGCTCCATGCGGCGGGCGCGGTACAGCGGCTCCGTCGACGCCGTCGCGAGGTCGCCCTCGCGCGTCGGCAGGAACGGGTGGTGCTCGAGCAGCAGGGGGTTCGCGGCCGCCTCGAGGTAGAGCTCGACGCGCTCGCCGCCGGCCGCGGCCTCGGCGACGGGAATCCACTGGTTGCGCGGGTTGAGCGCCTTCACGGGCGTGCCGTCGGGCCGGTACACGAGCGCCTCGCACTGGAAGCCCGTGAGCGACTCGTCGAAGCCGAGGTCCACGCGCGCCTCCACGCGCCGCCCCGCCCACTCCGTCGGAATCTCCCCGACAAGCCGGAACCACGTCGTCGACCACGCCGGTCCCCACGGGGCGGGCACGCGCGCGTCCTCGAACGGCAGCGCCATCGCGTCGCCGGGCGGGATCGGCTCGCCGGGCAGCTCGCGCGCCTGCACGCGGAACGGGACGGCCGCCGAGTACACGGCGGGCAGCACGCGCTCCGCGAGCACGCGCAGCACCCGGCCGACGGTGAGCGAGGTGTCGTCGTGCATGGCGGCTCCTCCGCGCGACGGCGGCGCTAGCGGACGAGCCGCACTTCGAGCAGGTCCTCGCCGAGGAACTGCTGCACTTGCTGGGCGCCGTCGCGCTCGAAGCCGTTGCGCTTGTAGAAGCCGTGCGCGCGCGGGTTGTCGTCGGCGACCCACAGGTAGCCGGGCCGGTCGCCGCACGCGGCGTCGAACAGCTTCTGCCCGATGCCCGTGCCGTGGTACGCGGCGAGCATGTAGATGAAGTACAGCTCACGCTCGCGCGGGGCGTCCTCGTCGCGCGCGGGACCCGAGCCGACGAAGCCGACGATCTCCCCGTCGACGAGGGCGGCGTACTGGTGGTACTCGTCGCCCTGGCTCGCCCAGTGCGTCCACAGCTCCGCCATGCGGCGCGGCGAGACGCGCTCGAGCGCGGCCTCGCTGATCAGGTGGTCGTACGTCTCATGCCAGCACTGGGCGTGAACGCGCCCGAGCGCCTCCGCGTCAACGTCGCGCACGGGTCGCACGATGACGTCGAGTGTGTCGATGGCAGCATCCTTGGTGTCCATATCCAGACGGTACCGCGACTTCACGTCGGTTCATAATCGACCGGATGCCGCCGGCCGCAGCCGCTACTCTGGCACCAGGCGCGCGAGAGGGGGCCGCATGGGCAGAAGGCGAACCACGGCCGCGGCTGCGGCATCCACCCCGCACCTGGCTCGCGTCGCCGTGTTCGAGGAGGGCCGCCGCATCGAGGTAGACGGCGCGCCGGATCTCGACGCCGTCGCGCGCTCGCTCGCGGCGCACGAGAAGCGGGTCGCGGTCGTCGCGTACGACCGGCCCGATGCGTCGCACGTGCGCGAGATCGCCGAGCGGCTGAGCCTGCACCCAGTGCTCGTGGAGGACCTGCTGCACGCCAGGCAGCGGCCGAAGATCGAACGCTACGGAGACGCGCTGTTCCTCGTGATGCGCGCCGTCGGCTACCTCGACGAGGCCGAGGACGTCGTCGTGAGCGAGTTCCACGTCGTCGTGCAGGGCCAGTGGGTCATCGTGCTGCGGCAGGGCGAACCCGGCGCGCCCGACTGGAGGCCGGAGCAGTTCCGGCAGGATCCGGCGCTGCTCGCGCACGGCACGGAGGCCGTGCTCTACACGGTCATCGACACGATCGTCGACACGTACTTCCCCGTTCTCGACGGCGTCGGCACGGACCTCGACGAGATCGAGGGGCAGGTGTTCACCGGTGACACCGCGGCGCCCGAGCGCATCTACCGGCTCGGCCGCGAGGTCATCGACCTGCAGCGCGCCGCCGTTCCGCTCCAGGCGGTGATCACGGAGCTCATCGCGGGCTTCGAGAAGTACAACACGAAGGCCGAGCTGCAGACGTACTTGCGCGACGTGTCCGACCACCTCGCCCGCATCACCTCACGGGTGGCCGAGATTCGGGAGCTGCTGACGCAGATCCTCACCGTCAACGCGACGCTCGTGGGGCAGCGGCAGAACGAGGACATGAAGCGCATCTCGTCGTGGGCGGCGATCCTGTTCGCGCCGACGCTCATCGGCGCGATCTACGGCATGAACTTCCGGGACATGCCCGAGCTGCACTGGGCGTTCGGCTACCCGATGGCGCTCGCGGCGATGCTGCTGCTCGGCGTCGTGCTGTACCTCGTGTTCAAGCGCAAGCACTGGATGTGAGCGCGCCCCTGCCGCCGGGCCGGGCTTCGTGGGAGCCAGAAACGTCTTTCGGAGCCAGAAACGCAGTGGGGAGCCACGATGTCGTGACTCCCTACTGCGGAACTGGCTCCCGAAGGCTGCGCTAGTGCGTTGAGACGCGGCGGTGGGTGCGCGCGCCGCCCGTCGCCTGGCCGCCGCCGGAGGTCGACGTGCTGTACACGCCGCGCGAGCCGCCCTGCCGTGCGGGCTGGCCGCTCCCGCGGGCGCCGCGCGGCTGGCCGGAGCGCTGCTGGCCCTGCTTGACGGCGGCGGGACGGCCGGAGCGGTCCTTGCGCGGCCGGTCGGCGGCGGAAGCGTCGCGAGTGCTGCGGGCGTTCGCCTGGTCGCGACCGCGGCCGGCGGCATCCGACCCTCGGGCTGCCCGCTTGCGGCGTGCGTTCGCGCCCTGCGAAGTGCCACCGCCGCGCTGCTGCACGGGCTTCGGCGCCGGCTTCACGTACGGCGCGGTCTCGCCGACGAGCTCCGTGACGACGGCCGACGACGCGGTGACGTTCTGCGGGGTCACCGTGATGGCGGCCTTGCGCAGCACCTTCTTGAGGTCGTCGCGCTGGTTCGGCAGGCACACCGTCGCGACGGTGCCCGAGCTGCCCGCGCGGGCCGTGCGGCCGGAGCGGTGCAGGTACGCCTTGTGCTCGATGGGCGGGTCGACGTGCACGACGAGCTCGACGTTGTCGACGTGCACACCGCGCGCGGCGACGTCGGTCGCGACGAGGACACGGGCGCTGCCGTCGCTGAACGCCGCGAGGTTGCGGTCGCGCTGCGGCTGCGAGAGGTTGCCGTGCAGATCGACCGAGGGGATGCCGGAAGCGGTGAGCTGCTTCGCGAGCTTCTTCGCGTGGTGCTTCGTGCGCGTGAAGAGGATGCGGCGTCCCAGACCGGAGGCGAGCTTCTCGACGAGGTCCTTCTTGGCCTCGGCGCCGTCGATCATGAACACGTGGTGCGTCATGGCCTCGACGGGCGAGATCTCGTCGTCGATCGAGTGCAGAACCTCGTTGTGGAGGAACCGCTTCACGAGCTTGTCCACGCCGTTGTCGAGCGTGGCCGAGAACAGCATCCGCTGGCCGTGCTCGGGCGTCGCGGCGAGCAGACGGGTCACGACGGGGAGGAAGCCGAGGTCGGCCATGTGGTCGGCCTCGTCGAGAACCGTGACCTCGACGGCGTCGAGGCGCACGAAGCCCTGCTTCATGAGGTCCTCGAGGCGGCCGGGGCAGGCGACGACGATGTCGACGCCGGCGTTGAGGGCCTCGACCTGGCGGCGCTGGTTGATTCCGCCGTAGATCGTGGTGGTCGTCATGCCGTATGCCGCGGCGAGGGGCGCGAGGACCGCGTCGATCTGCGTCGCGAGCTCGCGGGTCGGGGCGAGAACGAGGCCGAGGGGACGGCCGGGACGGCGCTTGCCGCCCGCGAGCTGCGTGCCGAGGCGCGCCGCCATGGGAATGGAGAACGCGAGGGTCTTGCCGCTTCCGGTGCGGCCGCGGCCGAGCACGTCGCGCCCGGCGAGCGTGTCGGGCAGCGTGTCGACCTGGATCGGGAAGGCCGTCGTCTTGTCGTCCTTCGCGAGGGCGGCGACGAGGGGTGCGGGCACGCCGAGCGCGCCGAAGGTGGTGTCTTGCATGGTGCCTTTCAGGCAAGGGATCCGCGCGTCATGGCGGAGAGATGGCGAAGGCGCGGGTCCGCGCATTCGTTCGCCGTATGATCTGTCTCGACCCGGTGACGGGGAGAGAGGAAGCGTCTACGACGCAGGGGGCACGAGCGTGCCCGCAAGTTCTCCCAGTGTACTGGATGGATGCTGGGAGCCCGCCCGGCGGTTCAGGAGCCCGTGGCGGCATCCGATTCGTCTGTGGCGTCGGGAGGCACGAGCTGCGGGTCGAAGGCCCAGCTCGGTGCCATGTCGCGCAGGCGGGAGCCGCGCCACTGCCACATCGCCCAGAGCGGGTACCAATAGGCCGCGGCGGCAGGGCCGTGGAAGGTGAGGCGGTCGCGCAGCAGCGTGAGCCCCGGATGGCCGTCTGCGGGGGAGATCGCCATGCGGTGGTTCCAGCCGCGCAGCAGGGCGAGGGGTCCCGAGCGCGGGCCGCCCGTGTCGCGCATGATCTTCACGCCGGGGCGGCGCTCCTCGTCGTACTCGAGGTCGATGAGCTGGCGGCCGATCGGCACGAGCCCCGCGAGGCGCACGGGCACCTCGGCGCTCGTCGCGCCCCAGCGTGTCGCGGTCGACTCGGCGCCGATGTCGAGCAGCGGCGCATAGAGTTCACGCATCACCGTCGGCGAGCGAAGCGCGCGCCACGCGGCGGCCGGGTCGGTGGCGAGCACCATCTTCAGCTGCACGAACATAGACCAATTGTGCCCCGCGTCGGTGATTACCGGTAGAAAGGCCTCATGGCGATCCGATACTGGCTCGGGGTGGTGCAGCGCGACCACGTGCGCGAGGCAGTGCGCCTTGGCATCGGGCAGCTCAATCACGGCAGCCGCGACGACATCGCCCGACTCGCCGAGGCCGACGGGCTCGTCTACTACTCGCCGCGCGAGGAGATCGACGGCGAGCCGCTGCGGGCGTTCACCGCGATCGGTCGCGTCGCCGACGCCGACGTGTATTCCGCCGACCGCCTGGCGGGCGCGGCCGCCCGGCACTGGCGGCGACGCATCGACTGGTACCGGCCCGCGGTCGAGGCGCCCATCCGGCCGCTGCGCGACCACCTCGAGTTCACGCGCAACAAGCGCAACTGGGGCATGCAGCTGCGCCGCGGCGTGCTCGAGCTCAGCCGCCACGACTGGGACGTCATCCGCGAGGCGATGCGCATGCCGGCCCCGGAAGACCGCCGCTGGGAGCGCATCGCGACCGACGTCATTCCCGAGCCGCCGCGCGAGCGCGAGTGGTTCTGACCGTCACACGCCGCAACACGGCCGCTCGCGGCATCCGCCCTCAGTACCCTGAGAGCATGACCGAGAGCACCGCCACCGACCAGTCCGTGTACGAAGTGCGCTTTGACTGGGGCATGCCGGGCTCGATGCGATCGCGCCGGGGGCCGGAGTGATCATCGTCGTCGACGCGTTCTCCTCGCCCGAGTTCGACGACCACGCGCAAGCCACGGTGCCCGTCGCGGATGCCGCGGGCGACGCGATCGCGACCGCGGCGCGCCGTTACGGTGTCCCTGTGATCGCGGCATCGCTGCGCAACCGCACGGCGGCGGCCCAGTGGGTGCTCGCGCAGCAGGTGTCCCAGGGCGACCGCGTGCGCGCCGCCATAGTCGCGGCGGGCTCGGATGCCGCTTCGCCGCGATTCTCGGTCGAGGACCTCCTTGCGGCGGGCGCCGTTATTGACGCCCTCGCCGAACTCGGCATCGACTACGCGGCGCCCGAGGCTGCAGCTGCGTGCGCGGCGTTCACCGGCCTCAAGCGCGCCGTCGGGCACTTGCTCACCGCGTCGGTCGCCGGCAAGGCACTCGCCGCGTCTGGCCGGCGCGAGCACGTCGTCGCCGCCGGGAAGCTCGATTCCTCGACCAACGTGCCCGTGCTCGGCGACGAAGGCTACGAGCGGGCCTGAGCCTTCTGCCTGGCGCGGTGCTGGCGCACCTTGTGCCGGTTGCCGCAGCGCTGCATCGAGCACCAGCGCCGCGAGCCGGCACGGGAGGTGTCGAGGTAGATCAGGGCGCAGTCCTCGCCGTCGCACGTGCGAATGCGCCCGGCGCGCTCACCGCTGAACACGGCGACGCCGTCGCGCGCGATCGTCGCGAGCGCCTGCGCCGCGCGGGCGCGCGTGCGACCGGCCTGCCGTGAGCCGCCGTCGAGGCGCGGCGGCAGGTCGGGAGTTGCCGCATAGAGGTTGACGACGTCGATGTCGCGTCTCGCGAGGGGGCGCCCCATCGCCGCGGCGAGGGTCGCGTGGCTGAGCGCGTCGCGCAGCGTGAGGGCGTCGCGCAGGTCCCGCTCGGAGCTCGGCGTGACGGTGAAGCGGTCGGCGAGCCAGTCGTCGAGATCGGCGGTGTTGACCAGCTGCTCCCAGCCGTGGCCGGGCTCGCCGGGCTGGGCGCCCATGCTGCCCGTGTACGCGAAGTCGAGGCTCAGCGCACCGGAGTCGAACCACCATCGGGTGCCCTCACGCGATTCGAACCACTGGCCGGTGTCTGACTGGCGTTCTCCCGAGATCACGTCACCACCATATGCGGTTACGCGGACAGCGGCAGATCAGGCCCGTGGTGCAGCCGTCGACTCGCGCACGATGAGGGTGGTCGCGAGCTGGATGTGCATCGAGGGCGGAGTCGCTCCCCGCGCGAGGCTCAGCACCGTCTCGACGGCCATGGCCCCCATGCCGGGAAGCGGCTGCCGGATCGTCGTCAGCTGCGGCGTCGCGCGGCGGGCGGCCGCTGTGTCGTCGAAGCCGACGACCGACACGTCGCGCGGCACGGTGAGCCCGGCCTCGCGTGCGGCCTGGATCACCCCAAGGGCGATCTCGTCGTTGCCGCACACGAATCCCGTGGGGGGTGCGTGTCGTTCAAGCAGGGGACGGGCACTGCCGTAGCCGGTGAGGAACGTGTAGTCGCCGCTCGCGATGAGCGCCTCGTCGATCGGAAGCCCGGCGGTCTGCATCGCGGTGATGTAGCCCTGGTGACGTTCAATGGACGGGATGGAGCCGGCGAGCCCGCCGATCCACGCGACCCGCTCGTGACCGAGGCCGATCAGGTGCTCGGTCGCCGTGCGGCCGCCGTCCCAGTTCGTCGCGCCGATCGACACGACCCGGCCGTCTCGCGTGTCGATCGGATCGATCATCACGATCGGGACCCCGGCTGACTCCGCGGTCGTGATCGTCGCGTCGCTGAGGGTTCCGGTGAGCATGACGAGACCGGTCGTGTCCGCGATGTCGGCGAGCCACGCGTCCGATGTGCCCGAGTCGCTGTCAAGAGCAGGGGCGAGCTTGATCACGAGATCGAGGCCCAGCGGGGCGACGGCCTTCACCATGCCGTCGACGATGCTCGCCGCATAGGCGGAGTCGAACCCTCGGGAGGCCGCAACGATCGCCGGGCGGCGATCGGGGGCCGCCTGGATGCTGCGCCGGTAACCGGTCTGCGCGATTGCGTCGAGAACGCGGCGCCGCGTGCTCTCGGCGATCCCGCCACGCTCGTTGAGCACTTTGGATGCCGTGGCTGCCGAGACGCCGGCGAGTTCGGCGACGGTCTGCAGCGTGGGCCGCGTCACCTCCATGTGACCTCCTTAGAAACTATTTCGACTCTATACCGCGTTCTGCTTCCGCAGAGCCCTCGACATTCCTCTTGTCGCCCGCTGATCGCTCTGCTACTCTCTCGAAACGGGACAGAAATACCTGCGGAAATATTTTCACTGCAACACTCAACGAAGAGAGAGGGCGGATGATGGTTCACTCGCGAAGGAGACTGACGCTCGGCACGGCGCTTCTGGCGGCAGCCGCAATGGCGCTGACAGGCTGTGGCACGAGCGGGCCCGGTGAGAGCTCGGCGGCCGAGGCGAGCGCATGGGCGACGACCGGAAGCGTGCACGAGCAGATCTGGAAGAAGTCCTTCGAGACCTGGAACAGCGAGAACCCCGACTCCGAGATCGCCGTCGAATGGTTCAACAACGACGCGTACAAGGAGAAGGTCCGCACCGCGATCGGGGCGGGAACCGGGCCGAGCCTCGTCTTCGGCTGGGGCGGCGGCACCCTCGCCGACTACGTCGACAAAGGCAAAGTCGTCGACTTGACCGGGAAGGTCGACGATCTCGTCGCTCGCGTGCTGCCCTCCGTCGTCAAGAACGGAATGATCGGCGACAAGCTCTATGCGGTTCCCAACTCCCAGAGCCAGCCCGTCGTCCTCTACTACAACACCGAGCTGTTCGACGAGGTCGGCGTCGAGGTGCCGAAGACGTGGGACGAGCTCCTCTCCGCCGTCGACGCGTTCGTGGACGCCGGCGTCACGCCGTTCGCCCTCGCGGGAGCATCGAAGTGGCCCGAGCTCATGTGGATCCAGTACCTGACCGATCGCATCGGCGGGCCGGAGGCGTTCAACGCCGTCCTCGCGGGAGAGGACGACGCGTGGTCGAACCCCGCGATCATCGAGGCCCTCGAGAAGATCCAGGAGCTCGTCGACCGCGGCGCGTTCGGAAACGGCTTCGGCTCCGTCGTGGCGGACACACGGGCGGATGCCGCCCTCCTGCACACCGGCAAGGCCGCGATGCTGCTGCAGGGCAGCTGGCTGTACTCATCGTTCCTCACCGACGCCCCTGACTTCGTCGACCGCGGCGGCCTCGCCACGACGAGCTTCCCCACCATCGAGGGCGGCGCGGGCGACCCGGCCGACATCGTCGGGAACCCGGCCAACTACTGGTCGGTGAGCGCGGACGCGTCCGAGGATGTGCAGAAGACCGTCACGTCCTATCTCGATGAGATGGTGTTCTCCGACGACTACACCCAGCAGCTCATCGATGGCGGAGGCGTTCCGCCCGTCGCCGGCTTGGAAGACGCGCTCGCGAAGTCCGACAACGCCGACTTCCTGACCTTCGCGTACGACCTCGTCAAGAACGCGCCGCACTTCCAGCTGTCGTGGGACCAGGCGCTCCGGCCCGCCCAGGCGCAAGAGCTTCTGACCAACCTCGACCTGGTGTTCCTGGGCAAGTCGACTCCGCAGCAGTTCGCCGACGCCATGAACGGGACGCTCTAGTGGTGACAACCGTCACCGAACGGCTCGTCACGCGCGACGGGGCGCGGCCGGCGACGCGCTCGCGTCGCGGGCCCAGCCCCGTCATGGTGATCCCCGCGCTCGTGTTCTTCGCCGTGTTCGCGCTCATCCCGCTCGTCGGCGTGCTCGTGCTGAGCTTCATGAGCTGGGACGGCCTCGGCACGCCGACGTGGGCGGGCATCGACAACTGGCTGCGCACGCTCAGCTCTCCCGAGACCGGGAACGCCGCGTGGCTCAGCTTCGTCGTGATGATCGCGAGCTGGCTGATCCAGGCGCCGATCAGCCTTCTCCTCGGCGTGTTCACGGCCGGCCGTCAGCGGTATCGCGCGGTGCTGTCCGTGCTCTACTTCCTCCCGCTCGTGTTCTCCGCGGCAGCCGTCGCCATCGCGTTCAAGTCGCTTCTCGACCCGAACTTCGGCCTCGGCAGCGCGCTCGGCCTCGACATCCTGGCGCAGAACTGGCTCGGCGACCCGAAGCTCGCGCTCGGCGTCGTGCTCTTCGTCATCGCGTGGAGCTTCATCCCGTTCCACACGCTCCTCTACCAGGCGGGCGTCAAGCAGATCCCGGTGAGCCTCTACGAGGCGGCCATGATCGACGGCGCGAGCGTCATGCGGCGGTTCTGGGCGATCACGATCCCGCAGCTGCGCTACACGATCGTCACGTCGTCGACGCTCATGCTCGTCGGCTCGCTGACCTACTTCGACCTGATCTACGTGCTCACGGCGGGCGGGCCGGGCAACGCGACGCGCATCCTCCCGCTCGACATGTATCTCGTCGGATTCCGCAGTTTCGACATGGGACGGGCGAGCGTGATCGCCGTCATCCTCGTCGCCGTCGGCCTGACGCTCTCGCTCATCCTCAACCGGATGAGCGGGGCGAGCCGCATGGAGAGCCAGATGGAGGGCGCATGAGCGCAGTGAGAACACGACCGAACATCATCGGCGGGCTGCTCGGCTGGGTGTGGCTCGCGATCATCATCGTGCCGATCTACTACGTCGTCGTCACGAGCATCCGCAAGCAGTCCTCGTTCTTCACCGAGAACCCGCTCATCCCGCCCGCCGAGCCCACTCTCGAGGCGTACCTGACGGTGCTACAGAACGACTTCGCCCTCTACTTCATGAACAGCGTCATCGTGACGGTCTCGACCGTCGCGGTCGTGCTCATCGTGTGCGTCATGGCCGCCTACTACGTCGTGCGCAGTCGGAGCCGGTTCGCGAAGAACTCGTTCGCGCTCATCCTGCTCGGAATCGCAATTCCGCTGCAGGCGACGATCATCCCGATCTACTACATGATCACGCAGCTGCGCCTGTATGACAGTCTGCTCGCGCTCATCCTGCCCTCGATCGCCTTCGCGATCCCGATCACGGTCCTCATCCTCGTGAACTTCATGCGCGATATTCCGGGCGAGCTGTTCGAGTCGATGCACATGGACGGCGCGGGGGACTGGCGGATGCTGCTCAGCCTAGTCGTGCCGCTGGCGAAGCCGGCGATCATCACCGTCGCGATCTACGACGGGCTCAACGTGTGGAACGGATTCCTGTTTCCGCTCGTTCTCACGCAGAGCGCCGACACGCGGGTGCTTCCCCTTTCACTCTGGGCGTACCAAGGTGAGTTCCAGATAAACATTCCCGCCGTGCTCGCCGCGGTCACGCTGTCGGCGCTGCCCATCGTCGTCCTGTACGCGCTGGGCCGACGGCAGCTCGTGAGCGGGCTCACCGCGGGATTCGGAAAATGACGGGAGAGACAATGGCGAACAAGCTGCGGGTCGGGATGGTCGGCTACGCGTTCATGGGAGCCGCGCACTCGCACGCGTGGCGAACCGCCCACCGGTTCTTCGACCTGCCTATGACGCCCGAGCTCACGGCCGTCGCGGGCCGCAATGAGCAAGCGGTTCGCGAAGCGGCCGAGCGAATGGGCTGGAATTCGGTCGAGACCGACTGGCGTCGCCTCATCGAGCGCGACGACATCGACTTGATCGACATCTGCACCCCCGGCGACACGCACAAGGAGATCGCGCTCGCCGCGCTCGCCGCGGGCAAGCACGTGCTGTGCGAGAAGCCGCTCGCGAACTCCCTCGCCGAAGCGGAGGAGATGGCGGAGGCCGCGGCGCGCGCCGCCGAGAACGGCGTCCTCGCGATGTGCGGCTTCACCTACCGCCGCACGCCCGCGCTGACCCTCGCCAAGCGGTTCGTCGACGAGGGTCGGCTTGGCAGCATCCGCCACATCCGCGCCCAGTACCTGCAGGACTGGCTGAGCGACGAGAACGCGCCGCTGACCTGGCGGCTCGACAAGGAGAAGGCGGGAAGCGGGGCGCTCGGCGACATCGGCGCGCACAGCATCGACCTCGCGCAGTGGGTCACAGGGCAGCGGATCGAGGGCGTCTCCGCCCTCACGCACACGTTCGTCACCGAGCGTCCCGTCGGCGGCGAGTTCGTCGGACTCGGCGGCCACGGTGCTGACGCGGATGCCGAGAAGGGCCCCGTCACCGTCGACGACGCCGCGATCTTCAGCGCGCGCTTCTCCGACGGCGCGATCGGCGTGTTCGAGGCGACGCGCTTCGCGCTCGGACGCAAGAACGCCATGCGTCTCGAGGTCAACGGAAGCGAAGGATCGATCGCGTTCGACTTCGAGGAGTCCAACATCGTGCACTACTACGACGCCCGCGACGATGCCGAGGCCATCGGCTTCCGCCGCATCATCGTCACCGAGCCCGAGCACCCGTACGTCGGCCACTGGTGGCCGACCGGCCACGGTCTCGGCTACGAGCACGGATTCACGCACCAGGTCGTCGACCTCGTGAACGACATCGCGGCTGGCCGCCAGCCGACGCCGTCGTTCGCCGACGCCGCGCAAGTGCAGCGGGTTCTGGATGCCGTCGAGCGCAGCGCCGAGAACGCATCGACCTGGCGTGAAGCCTGAACACGAGAATCGAGAGGAGAGAGCAATGGCGCGTCCGATCACCCTTTTCACAGGCCAGTGGGCCGACCTGCCGTTCGAGGAGGTCGCCCGCCTCGCCGGCGAGTGGGGCTATGACGGCCTCGAGATCGCGAGCTGGGGAGACCATCTCGACGTCCGCCGGGCGACATCCGACCCCGACTACGTTCGCGAGCGGCAGGAGATCCTCGAGCGCAACGGCCTGCAGGTCTTCGCGATCTCGAACCATCTCGTGGGGCAGGCGGTGTGCGACGACCCGATCGACGAGCGGCACCAGGGTATTCTTCCCGCCCACGTGTGGGGCGACGGGGATGCCGAGGGCGTGCGGCAGCGCGCCGCCGAGGAGATGGCGGAGACGGCGCGGGCGGCGGCGGCGCTCGGCGCACGTGTGGTGACGGGGTTCAGCGGCTCGAAGATCTGGAAGACCGTCGCCGGCTTCCCGCCCGTTCCCGACGGCATGATCGACGCGGGGTACCAGGACTTCGCGGACCGCTGGAACCCGATCCTCGACGTCTTCGACGAGGTCGGGGTGCGGTTCGCGCTCGAAGTGCACCCGTCGGAGATCGCCTACGACTACTGGACCGCCAGGCGCGCCCTCGAGGCGATCGGCGACCGCGAGAGCTTCGGCTTCAACTTCGACCCGAGCCACTTCGTGTGGCAGCAGGTCGACCCCGTGACATTCCTCCTCGACTTCGCGTCGAAGATCTACCACGTGCACTGCAAGGAATCGGTGGTGCAGCTTCAGGGCGGTCGCAACGGCCGGCTCAGCTCGCACTTGCCGTGGGGGGACCCGCGGCGCGGCTGGGACTTCGTCTCCACCGGCCACGGCGACGTGCCGTGGGAGCCGATCTTCCGCACCCTCAACCACATCGGCTACGCCGGCCCGACGAGCGTCGAGTGGGAGGACGCCGGCATGGACCGCCTCGTCGGCGGCCCCGAGGCGCTCGCGTTCGTGCGCGCGCTCGCCGAGATCACCCCTCCCGAGGCCGCCTTCGACGCGGCGTTCTCGAGCAAGAACTGACAGGAAGCAGAGCCATGAGCGACACACGCAAGAATGCCCTCATCGTGAGGGGCGGCTGGGACGGCCACCAGCCCGTCGAGACCACCGACAGCGTCATCCCGTTCCTCGAGCGGAACGGCTTCGAGGTGCGCGTCGAAGAGAACACGATGGTCTACATGGACGCCGCGTACCTGGCATCCGTCGATCTCATCGTGCAGACCAACACGATGAGCACGATCGGCGACGACGAGCTCGCGGGGCTCATCGGCGCCGTGAAGAACGGCACCGGGCTCGGCGGCTGGCACGGCGGCATCGCCGACGCGTACCGCAACAGCGCCGACTACCTGCAGATGATCGGCGGCCAGTTCGCGCACCACGCGGCGAAGGCGCCGAAGGATCAGCTGAAGGGCGAGCAGGCCGACAACTACATCCGGCACACGATCAACATCGTGCCCGAGCGCGCCGGTCACCCCATCGTCGCCGGGCTCAGCGACTTCGAGCTCGAGACCGAGCAGTACTGGGTGCTGTCCGACGACTACAACGACGTGCTCGCGACGACGACTGTCGCGGCGCGCGAGTTCGACCCGTGGCACCGCCCCGTGACGACGCCGTCGGTGTGGACCCGCGAGTGGGGAGCCGGTCGCATCTTCGTCTGCACGGCCGGGCACCGGCTCGAGGTACTCGACGACGCGAACGTCCGCACGATTGTGGAGAGGGGACTTCTGTGGGCGGCGCGCTGAGGGTCGGCGTCATCGGCGTCGGCAACATCAGCGCACAGTACTTCGCGCAGCTCCCCGCGCTTCCGCAGCTTCGGCTCACGGCCGTCGCCGACATGGATGCCGCTCGCGCCGAGCAGGCCGCGACGGCGCAGGGCGTCACCGCGCTCAGCGTCGACGAGCTGCTCGCGAGCCCCGACGTCGACGTCGTGCTCAACCTCACGATTCCCGCCGCGCACGCGGAGATCGCGCGCCGCGCCCTCGAAGCGGGAAAGCACGTGTACGGCGAGAAGCCGCTCGCGCTGAGCCCCGAGGAGGCCGCGCCGCTGCTCGACCTCGCGCACGAGAAGGGGCTCCGCGTCGGCTGCGCTCCCGACACCGTGCTCGGCACCGGAGTGCAGTCCGCGCGGCGCGCTCTCGACGCGGGCCGCATCGGCGAGGCCGTCGCGGCATCCGTGCACTGGAGCGCCGCCGGCCACGAGCTGTGGCATCCCGCTCCGCAGTTCTACTACCAGCCGGGCGGCGGGCCCCTGTTCGACATGGGGCCGTACTACCTCACGAGCCTCGTCACGCTCTTCGGTCCCGTCGCCCGCGTCTCGGGAACCGTGCGGCGCTCGCAGCGTGAGCGCGCCGTCGCGACCGGTCCGCTCGCGGGGCAGCCCGTGCCCGTCGACGTCGACACGCACATCACGGCGCTGCTCGAGCACTCCAGCGGCGTGACCGCGACGGTGACGATGAGCTTCGAGGTGTGGGCGACGCGCGCGCCGCTGTTCGAGGTGTACGGCACGGCGGGCACGCTCGCGGTGCCCGACCCCAACCACTTCTCGAAGGTCGGCGAGGTGTGGACGCCCGACGTGCCCGAGTGGACGCCGCTCGAGGACGCTGCGGGCTACCGCGACGGCGGTCGCGGCATCGGGCTCGCCGACCTTGCCGACGCGATCGCCGAGAGCCGGCCGCACCGCGCGTCGGGCGAGCTCGCGTTCCACGTGCTCGAGGTCATGGACGCGATCCTGCGCGCCGGCCGCGAGCACGCCGTGGTCGAGATCGGCAGCACGGTCGAGCGCCCCGAGGCGGTGCCGCTGCGCTGAGCGGTGCTCGCGAGCTTCAGCCGTCACGAAGTGCGACGTGGCATCGATTTCATGGAGCACTTCGCGACAGCGGAACGGCACCCACCGCCCGCAGGCGTCAGCCGAGGCGCTCGCGGAAGAAGCGCAGCGCGTTCTGCCGGTCGAGGATGCCGCCGCCCTCGTGCCCGTTGTAGCGCCACAGGTTCACGCGCTTCTCGCCGCGCCACTCGTTGAAGGCGCCGTAGATCGTCGACGGCGGGCAGGTGTCGTCCATGAGGCTCGCCGAGAACAGCGTCGGCGCGCTCGCGCGGCGGGCGAAGTTGACGCCGTCGAAGTAGGCGAGCACCGCGTGCGCCCGCTCGACCTTCTCGCGGTGCACCGCGAGATAGTTGCCGATCTCCTTGTAGGGGAAGCCGTCGGTGATCACCGTGGCCCGCGGGAAGTCGCACAGGAACGGCACGTAGGGCGCCGCCGCCGCGACCTCGGGAACGAGCCCCGCGACGGCGATCGCGATGCCGCCGCCCTGGCTGCCGCCCGTCACGGCGACGCGCGCGGCGTCGACGAGCTCGAGCTCGCGCGCGGTCTCGAAGGCGCGCACGGCGTCGGCGAACACGCGGCGGTAGTAGTAGCTCTCGCGCGAGTCGATGCCGCGCGTCATGACGCCCGGGTACTGCGGCCCCGTCCCGTCGGGGTCTGGCGTGTCGCCGGTCGCCCAGCCGGAGCCCTGCCCGCGCGTGTCCATCAGCAGGTGCGCGAATCCGGCCGATGCCCACAGCAGGTTGTCGAGCTCGTGGCCGCGGCCGCCGCCATAGCCGACGTACTCCACGACCGCGGGCAGCGGGCCGGCCGCGCCGCGCGGCACGCGCAGCCACGCCTTGACGGGCTGCCCCGCATAGCCGGAGAACGTGACGTCGTAGGTGTCGATCGTTGCGAGCCCCGTGTCGACCGGGGTCAGAACGGGGGCGGATGCCGCTTCGCGCGCCTCCTGCAGGGTCTGCGTCCAGAACGCGTCGAAATCGGCCGGCTCGACCTGCGAGCTGCTGTACTCGGGCAGGTCGGCCTCGGGCATGTCAACGAACATCGGCGTGCGTTCTCCTGTCGTCGGAATCGAGTCAACAGTACCGGGAGTCGGACCGGTCGGACGGTCGGTTTGTGGTTTAACACGACAAATCACTTGCAGAACGATCGTCGAAGCGTTTAGACTCGCTTTCGCCCACTCAATCGAAACGTTTAGACACCACGTTTCGGCCGCGCATGCGCCGGCTCGCCGGCCCTTACAAGGAGGTAAACCGTGAAACGTCATCCGAAGGCCGCGGCGGGCATCGCCGCGCTTGGCCTCGGCGCCCTGCTGCTCTCCGGCTGCTCGGCGGGAGCCCAGCACGATGAGAACACCCTGACCCTGTGGCACTTCGAGAGCGAAGACTCCGCCATGGGCATCGCCTGGAACGAGGCGATCAAGACCTTCGAGAAGGAGACCGGCGCGACCGTCGAGTTCGAGGCGAAGAGCTTCGAGCAGATCCGCTCCACGGCGAGCCAGGTGCTCAACTCCAACGAGGCGCCCGACATCCTCGAGTACAACAAGGGCAACGCGACAGCGGGCCTGCTCTCGAGCCAGGGACTGCTCTCGAGCCTCGACGACGCCGTCGACGAGTACGGCTGGGCCGACAAGCTCGCTCCCTCGCTGCAGACGACGGCGAAGTACGACGAGAACGGCATCATGGGCTCGGGCAGCTGGTACGGCGTGCCCAACTACGGCGAGTACGTCGAGGTCTACTACAACAAGGATATGTTCGCGAAGGCGGGTCTCGAGGTCCCGACGACGCTCGACGAGCTCGAGGACGTCATGCAGGCCTTCGCCGACGAGGGCGTGACGCCGCTCGCCGAGGCCGCCGCCGAGTATCCGCTCGGCCAGCTCTGGTACCAGCTCGCCCTCACAAAGGCCGACCGTGACTTCGTCGACGCGTACCAGCTCTACGCCGACGACGTCGACTTCTCCGGTCCGGAGCTGAGCTTCGCGACCCAGACCATCAAGGAATGGACCGACAAGGGCTACATCTCGAAGGAATCCACCGGGCTCAAGGCCGAAGACGCCGGCACGGCGTTCATCAACGGCACCTACCCGATCTTCTTCTCGGGCAGCTGGTGGTACAACCGCTTCACGACCGAGATGAGCGACGACTGGGGCACGTTCCTGTTCCCCGGCGCCGAGATGTCGCCCGGCTCGGCCGGCAACATGTGGGTCGTGCCCGAGAAGGCGCAGAACAAGGACCTCGCGTACAAGTTCATCGACATCACGATGCGCCCCGAGATCCAGGCGCTCATCGGCAACAACGGCGGCGTGCCCGTGGCAGCCGACCCGGCCGACATCAGCGACCCGAAGAGCCAGGAGCTCATCGCCAACTTCAACACGCTCACCGAGCGCGACGGCATCGCCTTCTACCCCGACTGGCCCACGCCGACGTTCTACGACGAGCTGAACGCGGGACTCCAGGAGCTGCTCAACGGTTCGAAGGACCCGGCCGCCGTGCAGAAGGAGCTCGGCGAGAAGTACCAGTCAGGCGTCGACCAGATCGTCGGCTGACAGCCCTGATGCCGCGGGGCCTCGCCCCGCGGCATCCGCCCCTGCCTTCCCTCACCGCACAACCACCCACGCGGAGGACCCCATGGCCATTGCAGATGTGCAGTCGCGCACTGCCGGCAGCGCGCGCTCGCGACAGCGCACCCCGGCCGGACTGATTCCCGGCGCCTCGAGGAAGTCGTACTGGCTCTACCTCATTCCCGGCCTCGCCCTGCTCGCCGTCATCATCGTCATCCCGCTCGGCTGGAACGTCTACTTGTCGTTCACCGACTACCGCGGCATCAAGCCGCCGGAGTGGACGGGGCTCGACAACTGGGTGAAGCTCTTCGGCGACGCGACGTTCTGGACCTCGTTCGGCAACTCGATCGCGATGATCCTCGCGATGGTGATCCTGCCGACCGTGCTCGGCCTCGTGCTCGCGGCCATGCTCTTCGACCTCATCGGCCGCAAGTTCGGCGGCAAGCTCGCGAGCTTCCTACGCGCGACCTACTACCTGCCGCAGATCCTGCCCTCGGTCATCGCCGCGATCGTGATCGGCTGGATCCTGCGCCCGCAGAACGGCGCCCTCAACAACGTGCTCGGCGCCGTCGGCCTCGAGAACCTGCAGCACAACTGGCTCGGCAGCCCCGACACCGCGCTCATCAGCATCATGGTCATCATGATCTGGGTGCAGCTCGGCTACCCGGTCGTGATCTTCATGGCGGCGCTGCAGCGCGTCGATCCGGAACTCTACGAGGCGGCGGAGCTCGACGGCGCGAACTGGTTCCAGCGCTTCCGCTCCATCACCATCAGCATCATCCGACCCGAGGTGTTCGTCGTCGTGCTCACCTGCACGATCGCGGCGCTCAAGGTGTTCGGCCCCGTCTACGCGCTCACGCGCGGCGGCCCCGGAACCTCGACGATCGTTCCCGCGTACTACGCGTACAGCGAGTTCTTCCAGTCGCAGCAGGTCGGCTACGGAGCCACGATCGCGACGGCCCTCACCGTCGTGATCGCGATCGTGAGCGTCGTGTTCATCTCGTTTCAGACGAAACTCGAGCGCAAGGAGGAGGAGCGCTGATGGCCACCGTCATGATGACGACCGGAACCGCGCAGAAGCGCCGTCCCGGCGGAAAGAACCGCAAGACCGCGGGCGACTGGCTGATCCTCGCGATCGCGATCGTGATCGGCTTCTTCATCGCCGTGCCGTTCCTGATGATCCTCATCAACTCGTTCAAGTCGCCCGCCGACTACAACGCCTCCGGCCCGCTCGCCCTGCCGACGGAGATCTACACCGACGGCATCGTCAAGTTCTGGGAGCGCGTCAACTTCCCCGAGAAGCTGTGGAACAGCGTCTTCATCTCCGGCCTCGTCGCCGTGTTCGCCGTCGTGATCTCGATGTTCAACGCGTTCGCGCTCGGCATCGGCCGCATCAAGGGGCGCACGTGGATCGTCGTGCTCATCCTGCTCGCGAACATGCTGCCGCAGGAGGTGCTGCTCTACCCGCTGTACTTCATGTTCAAGCAGGTCGGGCTGTACGACAGCCAGTGGGCCGTGATCATCATCTTCACCGTCATCCAGTCCGCGTTCGGCACCTACTTGCTCGCGTCGGTGTACGGCACGTTCCCGAAGGAGCTGCTCGAGGCGGCATCCCTCGACGGCGCGAGCCGCTGGCGCATCCTCTGGAACGTGGTCTTCCCCATCTCGCGGCCGACGCTGAGCGTTCTGCTCATCTTCTTCTTCATCTGGACCTGGAACGAGTTCCTGATCCCGCTCACCTTCCTCGTGAGCAACGCGACACAGACCGTGCCCGTGGCGATCACGGTGCTGCAGGGCGACCGGCTCATGGACGTGACCACGACGAGCGCCTCGGCGCTGCTCGGCCTGATCCCCACGCTCATCTTCTTCCTCATCTTCCAACGCACCCTCACTCGGGGCATCACCGCAGGAGCAGTCAAGTAAATGAAGTTCACCGACGGATTCTGGCAGATCCGGCCAGGCATCGACGCCCTCTACGCCCAGGAGGCGCACGACATCGAGCACATCGGCGACAGGGTGCGCGTCACCGCGCCGACCCGGGTGATCGCCACGCGCGGTGACACGCTCAACCGGCCCGCGCTCACGGTGACCCTCTCGAGCCCGCTCGAGGGCGTCGTTCGCGTGCGCATCGAGAACCACCGCGGCTCCGCGCACGACCGCGGCTTCGAACTCGTCGGCGCGACGGACCCCGCGGTCGACATCCGGGTGTCCGAGTCGGAGGGCGTGCTGACGAGCGGGTCGCTCACGGCGCGCGTCACCGCGGGGACGCCGTGGAACCTCGCGTTCGAATCCGCGGGCCGCGTGCTCACGCGAAGCGGGGCGAAGTCGATCGGCCGCATCGACGCGGGGGCGGATGCCGCTCTCGCGGTCGAGCCGGTCGGCGAAGTGGGCGCGTCCGAGAACGGTCGCCCCACGGCATCCCGATACCTGCACAGTCAGCTGTCGCTCGGCGTCGGGGAGCTCGTCTACGGACTGGGGGAGCGCTTCGGCCCGTTCGTGAAGAACGGGCAGAGCGTCGACATCTGGAACGCCGACGGCGGAACCTCGAGCGAGCAGTCGTACAAGAACGTCCCGTTCTATCTCACGAACCGCGGCTACGGGGTGCTCGTGAATCACCCCGAGCACGTGTCGTTCGAGGTGGGCAGCGAGGCCGTCGAGCAAGTGCAGTTCTCGGTCGCGGGCGAGGTGCTCGAGTACCTCGTCATCGACGGGCCGACGCCGAAGGACGTGCTCGAGCGGTACACGCGCCTCACCGGTCGGCCGGCGAAGGTTCCGGCGTGGTCGTACGGGCTGTGGCTCTCGACGAGCTTCACGACCGACTACGACGAGAAGACCGTGTCGAGCTTCATCGACGGCATGGCGAGCCGCGACCTGCCGCTCTCGGTGTTCCACTTCGACTGCTTCTGGATGCGCGAGTTCAACTGGACGGACTTCGAGTGGGACGCGCGCGTGTTCCCCGACCCCGACGGAATGCTTCGTCGCCTGCACGACAAGGACCTGCGCATCAGCGTGTGGATGAACCCGTACATCGCGCAGCGCGGCTCCGCGTACGACGAGGCCGTCGCGGGCGACTTCCTCGTGAAGAAGCCGAACGGCGACATCTGGCAGTGGGACATGTGGCAGGCGGGCATGGCGCTCGTCGACTTCACAAACCCCGCCGCCGTCGCGTGGTACCAGGGCAAGCTGCGCGCGCTTCTCGAGCAGGGCGTGGATGCGATCAAGACCGACTTCGGCGAGCGCATCCCGACCGACGTCGTCTGGCATGACGGCACGGACCCCGGCATCATGCACAACCTCTACACGCAGCTCTACAACCGGGCCGTGTTCGACGTGCTCGAGGAGTTCCGCGGCGAGGGCGAGGCCGTGCTGTTCGCGCGAAGCGCGACGGCGGGTGGCCAGCAGATGCCCGTGCACTGGGGCGGCGACAACTCGTCGTCGTTCGAGTCGATGGCGGAGACCCTGCGCGGCGGCCTCTCGCTCGCGATGAGCGGCTTCGGCTTCTGGAGCCACGACATCGGCGGGTTCGAGGGCATGCCGGATGCCGCGGTCTTCAAGCGCTGGGTCGCCTTCGGGCTGCTCTCGAGCCACTCCCGGCTGCACGGCTCGACGAGCTACCGCGTGCCGTGGCTGTTCGACGACGGCACGGAGGAGGCCGGCCAGAGCGCCGTCGACGTGACGCGCCGCTTCACACGGCTCAAGCTCGAGCTCATGCCCTACCTCTACCAGGTGGGCCTCGAGGCGCACGCGACGGGGCTTCCGTTCATGCGGCCCATGCAGCTCGAGTTCGCGGGCGACCCCGCCGTCGACAACCTCGACCGGCAGTACATGATCGGCGACAGCCTCCTCGTCGCTCCCGTGTTCAGCGCGACCGGCGAGGTGCAGTACTACCTGCCCGCGGGGCGCTGGACCAACTACCTCACAGGGGAGAGCGCAGACGGCGGCGTGTGGCGCACCGAGACGCACGGCTTCGACAGCATCCCGCTGTGGGTGCGCGAGGGCTCCGTCATTCCGGTCGGCGCGCGCGCCGACCGACCCGACTACGACTACCTCGACGGGCTCACCGTGAAGGTGTTCCCCGGCGGCGGAGCGGGCGGTCGCGATGTGACGGTGACCACTCCCGAGGGAGGGGCCGCGACGTTCCACGCGACATGGGACGGCGAGAGCGTCGCCGTGACGTCGGACGCGACGGGCGCGTGGACGTGGGAGAGCGCCGCTCCGGCGGGACGGTGATGGTGTTCTAGACTCCGAGCGGGGCGAAAGCGCCGGTCGGAGCGGATGGGGGAGCGTTGGCGAACATTCACGATGTCGCGAAGGCGGCCGGCGTGTCGATCAGCACCGTCTCGTACGCGCTGAGCGGCAAACGGTCGATCGGGGAGGAGACCCGGCGGCGCATCGCCGACGCGGTGCGCGAGCTCGGCTACCGGCCGAACGCGGGTGCGCGCATGCTCGCGAGCACGCGGACGAACATCTTCGCCGTGACCGCCCCGCTGCATTCCGGCACGTACGAGCCCGCGCACATGGCGTTCGTGCTCGCCGTGACGCGCGCGGCCCGCGCGTACGACTACGACGTGCTGCTGCTCACAGAGGACGAGGCCACGAAGGGACTGCGCCGGGTCGCGGCGAGCCGCCTCGTCGACGGGGTGATCGTCCTCGACGTGTCGAAGGACGACGAGCGCACGAAGCTGCTGCGGGAGCTCGACATCCCCGCTGTCGTCATCGGGATTCCCGACGACACCGAGGAGCTCGTGTGCGTCGACCTCGACTTCCGCGCCGCGGCCGAGCAGTCGGTGCGTCGCCTCGCGGACCTGGGGCACCGCCGCATCGGACTCCTCGGCCACCCGGAGCAGATCTACGCGCGCGGCTCGAACTTCCCGCACCGCTTCCGCGCCGGCTTCCTCGACGCCGCGTCTGCGCTCGGCGTCGACGCAGCCTTCGCCATGCCGGGGCACGGCCCGGTCGGGGTCCGCGCGGCTCTCGACGAGCTGTTCGAGAAGCAGCCCGACATGACGGGGCTCGTTCTCAATTGCGAGGAGCCGATCCAGGCCTCCGTTCTCGACATCCTCGCCGACCGCGGCGTGCGCGTGCCCGAAGACCTCTCGGTCATCTCGGCGTGCTCGAGCTTCGACACGACGCGATTCCACCCGCCGCTCGACGTCATCCCGCTCGTGGCCGCCGAGACGTGCGTGCGCGCCGTCGAGCTCGTCGTCGAGCAGATCGCGGGAGCGGAGGGACCGCACGTCGAGCTCGTACCGCCGCACTACAGCGAGCACGGCTCGACGGCTCCCGTCCCCGACCTGCGCGACGCTCGCTAGAGTCTGACTGTGGCAGTTCGCGGCAACAACCTCGACACCGTCCGCCGGCACAACCTGTCGACCGTCATCGGCCTTGTGCACCGCGACGGTCCGCTGTCGCGCTCAGAACTGACCGCGCTCACGGGACTCAACCGGTCAACCGTCGCAGCCCTCGTCACCGAGCTCACCGAGCTCGGCCTCGCTGTCGAGCTCTCGCCCGATGCGACCCGCAAGGTCGGCCGCCCCTCGCCGCTCGTCACGGCGAACCGCAACGCTGTCGCCCTCGCCGTGAACCCCGAGATCGACGCCATCACCGTCGCCGTCGTCGGCCTCGACATGTCGGTGCGCTCCCTCGTGCGCCGGGAAGTCGAGGCCGCCCCGAGCCCGAGCGAGGCCGTACGCATGACGGCGAGCCTCGTCGCCGAGCTCCGAGACGAGCTCCCGACCGGAGCGGCCGTGCTGGGTCTCGGGGCGGCGGTCCCCGGCCTCGTGCACAGCGCCGACGGTGTCGTGCGGCTCGCCCCGCACCTCGGCTGGCAGGACGTCCCGATCGCCGAGATGCTGCGCGAAGCGACGGGACTTCCCGCGTGGGCCGGCAACGACGCGAGCCTCGGCGCGGTCGCCGAGAGACTCTTCGGAGCGGGGAACGGCGTCACCGACCTCATCTACCTCAACGGCGGCGCGAGCGGCATCGGCGGCGGGATGATCTTCGGCGGTGAGCTGCTCGGCGGCATCGGCGGATTCGCCGGCGAATTCGGCCACACGCGCGTCGCCGGCGCGGCCGTTCCCGGCGCCGCCCTCGAGGACGAGGTCAATCGGGCCCGGCTGCTCGAGGCGCTCGGTCTCGGGGTCGCTGACGCCGATCAGCTCGAGGCCGCGCTTCTGTCCGCGACCGACGCCGACGCCGTCGAGGAGATCGACCGGCAGGTCGACATGCTCTCGACGGCGCTGCGGAACGCGATAAACATCCTGAACCCCGCGCTCGTCGTGCTCGGCGGCTTCCTCGGCAGCCTGCACGCCGCCCGCACCGAGCAGATGACGCGGCTCGTCGGACTGCAGACGCTCGGGCCCGCCTTCGAGGACGTCGCGATCACGCGCGCCGCTCTCGGCGACGAGATCCTCGTCATCGGCGCGGCGGAGCTCGTGTTCCAGAACGTGCTGTCGGATCCGGCGGCGCGGCGCGGCTCCGGCATCCAGTAAAGTAGGACTCTCGAATCGATTCGAGTCGGGTTGCGGCTCGACCGATGGCATCCGCTTTCCACACTGGCACCACTAGAGGCAGGACACCCCTCGTGACCACCGTCGTGCATCCCGGTGACGCGCTCACCGGCCGTCAGAGGCTCGTCTACATCCTCGTGCTC
Source organism: Paramicrobacterium humi (assembly GCF_900105715.1). Lineage (NCBI taxonomy): Bacteria > Bacillati > Actinomycetota > Actinomycetes > Micrococcales > Microbacteriaceae > Paramicrobacterium > Paramicrobacterium humi. The sequence goes on from NZ_FNRY01000001.1 coordinate 2,009,486, forward strand.
GGCGGCCTCACCGCGCTCGGCCCCTTCACGATCGACCTGTACCTGCCCGCGTTCCCCGTGCTCACCGAGGAGTTCGGGGTCCCGGACTCGGTGATCCAGCTCACCCTCACGGGAACGACGATCGGTTTCGCCGTCGGTCAGCTGTTCATGGGGCCGTGGAGCGACAAGGTAGGTCGTCGGCTGCCGCTCATCATCGCGACGAGCGTGCACGTGTTCGCGAGCCTCGCCGCCTCCGTCTCGCAAGACGTCATCGTCCTCACGGTGTTCCGCGTGCTGCAGGGTGCGGGAGCGGCGGCGGGCGGCGTCGTCGCGATGGCGATGGTGCGCGACCTGTTCGGCGGCAAGCCGCTCGTGCGGATGCTGTCGCGCCTCGCTCTTGTGAACGGCCTCGCGCCGATCCTCGCTCCCGTCATCGGCTCGCAGCTGCTGCTGCTCATGCCCTGGCGCGGGCTGTTCTGGTTCCTCGCGGCCTACGGCATCGTCGTCGTCTCCTGCGTCGCCGCGTTCATCGTCGAGACCCTCCCGACCGAGCGCCGCGTCGGGAAGGGGCACAGCACGACCCTCGAGCGCTATCGCAATGTCTTCGGCGACCGCATCTTCGTCGGCGTCGCCATCATGGGCGCCATGAACTTCTCCGGCCTGTTCTCGTACCTGTCGAGCTCGCCGTTCCTTTTCCAGGAGCTCTACGCGCTCGACGCGCAGCAGTATGGCCTGCTGTTCGGCGTGAACTCGCTCGGCGTCGTCATCGGCGTGCAGATCTCATCGCGGCTCATGCGCTGGTACGGCCCGCAGTGGGTGCTCGCGACGACGACGATCGTGCAGCTGCTGTCAGCGGCATCCATGTTCATTCTCGCCACGACCGACGCCGGCCTGCTCGGAGTGCTCATCCCGCTGTTCTTCTACATCATGGCGTGCGGATTCAGCTTCCCGGCCGTGCAAGTGCTCGGCCTCGTGAACCACGGCCACGAGGCGGGGACCGCGGCGTCTCTGCTCGGCGCGCTCAACTTCGGCGTCGCCGGCATCACCTCGCCGCTCGTCGGCGCGCTCGGGGTGAGCACGCAGACGATGTCGTCGGTGATGGCCGGAACGGCTGTCGTGTCGATCGCCTCCCTGTGGGCGATCGTGCGGCCGCGCTCGGTGCCCGCGCTCAGCGACTAGCCGATCGCGAACGCGACGACGCCCGCTCGGATGAACCGGGCGGGCGTCTCGCTGTTCGGATGCCGCTACACGTCGCGGCGCTTCGTCAGAATGGCGCCGAGAACCAGGCCGACCACGATCCACGCGGCGAACACGACGAGCGACCACGTCTGATCGAGAACGAGCACGCCGTCGACGACGCCCGGCTCCGGGGCCGGTCCGGAGCCCTCTCCGGTGTAGGCGTACAGGGCGGCGCCCACGTTGCCCGGCAGGATCGTGCCGATGTTCTGCGCCCAGGCGGCTCCCGTGAATCCGCCGACGAGGCTGATGCCGATCGGCGCGACGAACAGGAGTCCGACGGCCGCGGCGATGCCGCCCGCCGAGTTGCGCAGGATCGCGCCGAGCGAGAACGACAGAAGCGCGATCAGGGCGAGGAAGCCCGCTGCGCCGACAAGAGGCAGCGCGACGGCCGGGTCGCCGAGATCGGGCGAGACGCCGTTCGCGGCGAACAGCGGGAGCGAGACCGCGAGCGCCGCCGCGATCGAGGCGAGCCCGACGATGAAGGTGACGACCGTGAGCACGACGGCTTTCGCGGCATACGCGCTCAAGCGCCCCGGCGCGGCCGTGTAGGTCGTGCGGATCATTCCGGTCGTGTACTCGCCGCTGATGACGAGAACCCCGAGCACCGCTGCGATCAGCGACGTGAAGTTGCCGCCGACGGTCAGATACTGCACGGTCATCGCGTTCTGCGTCGCCTGCGGCAGAACATCCCCGCCGACGTTGGAAGACAGCGCCATGAGCGCCGCGAAGCCCGCTGTCGCGAGGATGATGAGCAGATAGCACCAGAGCGTGGAGCGCAGGCTGCGCAGCTTGATCCACTCCGAGCGCAGCAGGCCGCTGAAGCGAAGGCGGATGCCGTCGAGCGGCGAGGTGGGGGTGGCGACTGCGGTGGTCATCGTGCGTCCTCCGAACGGTACTCGACGGCGTCATGCGTCAGTTCAAGGTAGGCGTCCTCGAGCGAGGCGCCGACAGGGGTGAGCTCGTGCAGCACTATGCCGGCCGCCGCGGCGGCCTCGCCGATCTGGCGGGCCTCAAGCCCCGCGACGGCGAGCAGCCCGTCGTCGAGCGGGTTGACGGTGACATCGGGGCCGGCGAGCGTCTCCGCGAGCGCGGTCGCCTGCGGCGTGCGCACGTGCACGAGGTTGCCGTGCGACGCGGCGAGCAGCTCGCCGATCGGCGCGTCGGCGAGGATGCGACCGCGACCGAGCACGATCACGTGATCGGCGGTCTGCGCCATCTCGCTCATGAGGTGCGAGGAGAGGAAGACGGTGCGTCCTTCGCTCGCCAGATGCCGAGTGAGGCCGCGCACCCACAGCACGCCTTCCGGGTCAAGCCCGTTCACGGGCTCGTCGAGAATCAGCGTGTGGGGGTCGCCGAGCAGCGCCGCGGCGATGCCGAGGCGCTGGCCCATGCCGAGCGAGAAGCCGCCGACGCGCTTGTTCGCGACGGGACCGAGCCCCGTCAGCTCGATGACCTCGGTGACGCGCTTCTTGGAGATGCCGTGGGTCGCCGCGAGGGCGAGCAAGTGGTTGAACGCGGTGCGGCCCGTGTGAACGGCCTTGGCCTCGAGCAGAGCGCCGACCTCGCGCAGGGGAGCGGCGTGCTCCACGTACGGCTTCCCGCCGATGAGGGCCGAGCCCGACAGCGGCCGGTCGAGCCCCATGATCATGCGCATCGTCGTGGACTTGCCGGCACCGTTCGGTCCGAGAAAGCCCGTGACGACGCCGGGCCGGATCGTTGTCGTGATGTCGTCGACGGCCAGTTTTGAACCGTACCGTTTGCTCAGGTGCTGGAGTTCGATCATGACCTCAACGTTACGGATGCCGCTCCCGGCCGCGCGTCAGCCGACAGAGTGACATGGCGCGACGCCCGGATGACATGTGACAGCGTCGGTGGCGCATCGCATACTTGAGCAGACCGCGAGCGAACGGAGACGATATGACTCTTCCCCTTCCCGTCGATCCGCCCCACCTGGCGACGAGCCCCGCCTTTGCCCACGGCATGATCGCCCCGCCCGGTCGCACGCTGTACGTCGGCGGTCAGAACGGCGTCGATGGCCACGGGGCCCTGCTCGATGGCCTCGGTTCGCAGACGGAGCAGGCGCTGCGGAACCTGCTCGCCGTGCTCGCCGAGGCGGGCAGCGGGCCCGAGTACGTCGTCAAGCTCACGATCTACCTCGCGAGCGGAGTCGACCCGACGGAAGCGTACGCCGCGACCGCGTCGGTGTGGGGCGGCCGGCGCACAGCAGTGACGGTGCTCGCCGTGACGCCCGCGAAGCCCGGTGCTCTCGTGGAGATCGACGCTGTCGCCGTCGTCCCCGAGCGCTGACCCGCTCAGCCCTCAGGGGGAGGAGCGGTCGTCGCTCGCACGACGAGCGCCGTCGGCAGCCGGATGTGCGTGTTCTCCGGCGTGTGCCCGTCCATGAGCGTGAGCAGCATCGAGAGCGCCTCCTCGCCGAGTCGCTGCATGGACTGCCGCACCGTCGTGAGCGGAACGGCGCGGCGTGCCGCCTCGGGGACGTCATCGAAGCCCACGATCGAGAGGTCGCGGGGGACGGAGAGCCCGAGGCTCGTCGCGAGCTCGTGCACCGCGATGGCCGAGATGTCGTTGGCAGCGAAGACCGCGGTCGGGCGGTCGGCGCTCGCGAGCAACGAGCCGGTGCGCTCGCGAGCGGCATCCGGTTCATATCGTCCGACGCGCACAAGAGCCGGATCGAAGGCGATTCCGGCATCGCTCAGCGCCTGGCGATAGCCGGCCTCGCGCAGCGACGAGGAGCGCAGGTCGGGGCGGCCCGCGACGAACCCGATGCGCCGGTGGCCGAGCTGGATGAGGTGGCGTGTCGCCTGGAGGGCGCCGCCGAAGTTGTCGGATTCGACTGTCGGCAGATCCGCGCGTCCCGTGTGCGGGTCGATAGCGACGATGGGGATGTCGGAGCTCGCGCCGACGACGGTCGGAGTGACCATGATGGCGCCGTCGATGAGAGTCCCGCTCAGGCGACTGAGGGAGCGTCGCTCCCAGCCCTCGCTGTCGCGCTGGCGTGAACCGCTGTAGGCGAGAAGGTCGAGCTCGGAATCGTGCAGGGCCGCTCCGACGCCCTTGAGGATCTCGGCGCTGAACGGTTCGAAATCGGCGACGAGCACGCCGATCACGCCCGTGTGCCGGGAGCGCATGCTGCTCGCGACGAGACTGGAGGCATAGCCGAGCTTCTCGACCGCGTCCATCACGCGGCGAGCCGTGTCGGCCGCGATGCCGTAGCGTCCGTTCACCGCCTTGGAGACGGTCGCGACGGAGACGCCGGCCTCTCTCGCCACGTCGTGGATTGTCGCTCGTCGAGCCATGTCAGGACGATAGCATGGAAAAGGTTTTCGAAAACGTTTGACAGGTTTCCGACGGATTGTCATCATCGAGTCAATGATCGCGCGCTCACAGCTACGACTGCGCGGATTCTAACGGCGGGCCCCTCGCCCGCACGCACCGCGTCCTCCCTTCAGAGGGACGTCGCTCAACGAAGAGAAAAGGTGAGACATGAAGGCAAGAAAGATTCTCGCCGGGTCTGCAGCGCTTCTGGCTGGAGCACTCGTGCTGAGTGGATGCAGCAGTTCAGGCTCAGGTGATGGCGGCGATGGCGGCGACGTCACCATGACCTTCTGGCACAACTCGACGACCGGGCCGGGCAAGCAGTACTGGGCCGACACGGCAAAGGCGTTCGAAGACGCCAATCCGGGCGTGACGATCAAGATCCAGTCCATCCAGAACGAGGACATGGACGGCAAGCTTCAGACCGCCCTCAACTCGGGCGACGCGCCGGACATCTTCATGGCGCGCGGCGGCGGAAAGCTCGCGGCGGTCGTCGCGGCCGGGCAGGCGATGGACATCACGGACAAGCTGACGGATGACACGAAGAACGCCCTCGGCGACGCGGCGCTCAGCTCGCTCTCGGTCGACGGGAAGATCTACGGCGTACCGACGTCGATCCTCCCGGGCGGCATCTATTACAGCAAGGATCTGTTCAAGCAGGCCGGGATCACGGACACGCCGAAGACGATGGCCGACCTCGACGACGCGGTCACGAAGCTGAAGGACGCCGGTATCGACCCGATCGCGCTCGGCGCGAAGGACGCGTGGCCCGCCGCGCACTGGTACTACTTCTTCGCGCTGCGTGAATGCTCCCAGGACGTCATCGCGAAGGCCGCGAGCGACCCGAACTTCGACGACGAGTGCTGGCTTCGCGCGGGCGAGGACCTGCAGAAGTTCTCCAAGACCGACCCGTTCAACAAGGGCTTCCTGACCACCTCCGCCCAGCAGGGCGCGGGAAGCTCCGCCGGACTGGTCGCCAACCACAAGGCGGCGATGGAGCTCATGGGCGCGTGGGACCCGGGCGTGATCGCCTCCCTGACTCCCGACAAGAAGCCGCTGCCGGACCTCGGCTGGTTCCCGTTCCCCGCCACCGCGCAAGGTGAAGGCGACCCGAGCGCGATGATGGGCGGCGTCGACGGCTTCACCTGCTGGGTCAACGCGCCCGAGCAGTGCGCCGACTTCCTCAACTTCATCGCCGAGAAGAAGAACCAGGAAGGCTACGCCGACGCGTTCGTCACCCTCCCCGCAAGCCAGGAGGCGCAGGGCGTCGTCACGGACCCCGCGCTCAAGGACGTGCTGGCCTCGTACAACGACGCCGCCTACGTCTCGGTCTGGCTCGACACCCTGCTCGGGCAGAACGTCGGCAACGCGCTCAACGTCGCAGTCGTCGACATGCTCGCCGGCAAGGGCACGCCGCAAGGCATCGTCGATGGCGTGACGAACGCGCTCAAGAAGGGATAAGGCACCACGTCATGACCGCTCGCGCGATCCCCTCGTCCTCGCGGCGAGCGAACGTGACTGAGACGTCTGCCGGGGGAGGCGTTCCCACGCCGCCCCCGGCCAGGCGCCGCCGCGCCCCGCTGGGGTGGAGGACTCGACTTGAGATCGTGCTCCTCGTCGGGCCGGCGCTCGTCATGTTCCTCGCCTTCGTCATCTACCCCGTCGTCATGGCGGCGTACTACGGGTTCTTCCGCTGGCACGGCTACGGGCCCGCCACCGACTTCGTCGGGCTGCAGAACTACATCACGATCATCCAGGACCCGTCGTTCCAGGAAGCGCTCATGCACAACGGCATCATCGTCGTGCTCTCGCTCGTCCTGCAGGGTCCCGCGGCGATTCTGCTCGCCTTGCTTCTCAACCGCCGGATGCGCGGCCAATCGCTCATCCGGGTCCTCATCTTCGTCCCGTACGTGATCTCGGAAGTCGTCGTCGGAACCGGCTGGAGCCTCATGCTCCAGACCACCGGAGCGCTCAACAGCTTCCTCGAGAAGATCGGCCTCGGCTCTCTCGCGACCGACTGGCTCGCCGACCCGAACATCGCGATCTGGACGCTCATGCTCATCATCACGTGGAAGTACGTCGGCTTCGCCGTCATCATCTTCCTCGCCGGGCTGCAGGGCATCCCCGACGAGCTCACCGAGGCCGCCCAGATCGACGGCGCCTCCTACTGGCAGATCCAGCGCCAGATCATGTTCCCGCTCCTCGGGCCGACGCTGCGCATCTGGGCCTTCCTGTCGATCATCGGATCGCTTCAACTGTTCGACCTCGTCTACATCGTCTGGGGCCAGTACGTCGCCTCCACGGCGGGAACCTCCACGATGGCCACCTACATGGTCGCCAACGGACGCAACGCGGGAAGCTACGGCTACGGCAACGCAGTCGCCGTCGTCCTGTTCCTCATCTCGCTCGTCGTCGCTCTCGTCTACCAGCGTTTCGTGCTTCGACGCGACACGGCAGGCGCTCTCACGGAAAGGAACGGCTGATGGCCACGTCGACCATGCGCATGAGCCTTGGCGCTCGCCGAGGCCGCCCCAAGCTCGCGTGGGGAAGTCCCGTCGTCTACTTCGTCGCGCTCGTCGTGATAGCGCTCATGCTCGCGCCGATCGCCTACATCATCCTCGGCGGGTTCCGCACGAACGCGCAGATCACGACCGACCCCTCCGGGTTCCCTGCGCCCTGGGAGATCGGCAACTACCTCACGGTTCTGTTCGGCAGCGTGTTCTGGCAGCAAGTGCTCAACTCGACGATCGCGGCGCTCGGCACGACGCTCGGGGCCGTCGTGCTCGGTCTCGCCGCGAGCTACGTGATCGCGCGGTACCGATTCCGGGCGAGCGGCGTGCTGTACGCCATCTTCGCCGCGGGACTCATGTTTCCGATCACCGTCGCGATCACGCCGCTGTACCTCGTTGTGAAGAACCTCGGGCTCATGAACTCGCTCGCGGGAGTCATCCTCCCGCAGATCGCGTTCGCGCTCCCGACGACGATCATCATCCTCGTGCCCTTCCTCCGCGCGATTCCGAGCGAGATCGAAGAGGCCGCGTTCATCGACGGCTGCTCCCGGCTCGGCTTCTTCTGGCGCATGGTCGTGCCCCTCGCGGTCCCCGGCGTCATCACGACCGGGATCCTCGCCTTCATCGGCAGCTGGAACGGGTACATCCTTCCCCTGTTCATCCTCAACGACGCGTCCACGTTCACGCTGCCGCTCGGCGTGCAGGCCTTCGCGTCCCAGTACTCGGTGGACACGGCGAAGGTGCTCGCCTTCACCTCGCTGTCGATGATTCCCGCGCTCGTGTTCTTCAGCCTGTTCGAGCGTCGCATCGTCGGCGGTCTCACCGGCGCGGTCAAGGGCTGACGTGTCAGCGCCGTCACCGCGCGTCCGCAGTTCGCATCATCGCAGAGAAGAGAAACACATGGATCGCTCCGGCCTGCCGCAGTACTCGGCCCGCGTGCGGGACTTGCACGCGCGCATGACCCTCGAGGAGAAGCTCGCCCAGATCGTCGGCTTCTGGGTCGACCAGGGCGGAGAAGTCGTCGCCCCTCTCGCGGGCGAGATGGCGACCTCGACGAAGTACGAGGAAGCGACGCGGCACGGCATCGGGCACCTGACGCGCGTGTACGGCACCCGCCCGGTCGATCCCGCCGAGCGCGCTGCCTGGCTCGCCAGGGAGCAGCGTCGCCTGCGCACGCAGACCCGGCTCGGCATCCCCGCGATCGTGCACGAGGAGTGCCTCACGGGACTCGCCGCCTGGAAGGCCGCCGCGTTCCCGACACCACTTGCCTGGGGCGCCTCCTTCGACCCGCAGCTCGTTGAGCGCATGGCGGGGCTCATCGGCTCGTCGATGCGCTCCCTCGGCATCCACCAGGGACTCGCGCCCGTGCTCGACGTCATCCGCGATCCGCGGTGGGGTCGCGTCGACGAGTGCATCGCCGAGGACCCGTACGTCGTCGGAACCATCGGCACCGCATACGTGCGCGGCCTCCAAGCGGAAGGCGTGCACGCGACCCTCAAGCACTTCGTCGGCTACTCAGCCTCGCAGGCCGGACGCAACCACGCTCCCGTGCACGCGGGGCCGCGCGAGATCGCGGACGTGCTGCTCCCGCCGTTCGAGATGGCCGTGCGCGACGGCGGCGTGCGCTCGGTCATGAACTCGTACGCCGAGATCGACGGCGTCCCCGTCGGCGCCGATCCGGCCTACCTCACCGAGCTGCTGCGCGGAGAATGGGGCTTCGACGGCGTCGTGGTCTCGGACTACTTCGCCGTCGCGTTCCTGCACATGATGCACGCGATCGCCGCCGACGACGGCGAAGCGGCCCAGCTCGCGCTGACCGCGGGCATCGACGTCGAGCTGCCGACCGGCGACGCCTATCTCGAACCGCTCGCGGCGCGCGTGCGTGCGGGTCTCGCCGACGAAGCGCTCATCGACACGGCCGTGCTCCGGCTGCTCGCGCAGAAGGAGGATCTCGGTCTGCTCGAGGAGGACTTCGCGTTCGAGCCCGAGCCCGTCGACCTCGACTCGCCCGAGCACCGCGCGGTCGCGCGCGAGCTCGCGGAGGAGTCGGTCGTGCTGCTCAGCAACGACGGCACTCTGCCGCTTCCAGAGGGCGACCCCCGGTCGCGGCGCATCGCGCTGATCGGCCCGAACGCGGACTCCCGCGACGCGCTCATGGGCTGCTACTCGTTCGCCAACCACGTGCTCGCGCACCACCCCGACGTGCCGCTCGGCGTCGAGATCCCGACGCTCGCCGAGTCGCTGCGCGCCGAGTGGCCGCTCGCCGAGATCAGCCAGGTCGCCGGCTGCGCCGTCGACGGCGATGACCGCTCGGGCATCCCGGCAGCCGTCGCCGCCGCGCGTGAGTCCGACGTCGCGATCATCGTCGCGGGCGACCGTGCGGGCCTGTTCGGACGCGGAACCGTCGGTGAGGGAAACGATGCCGAGAGCCTCGAGCTGCCGGGAGTGCAGCGCGAGCTCGTCGAGGCGGTCGTCGCGACCGGGACGCCCGTCGTGCTCGTGCTCGTCACCGGCCGGCCCTACGCCATCGGCTGGGCGATCGAGGGCGAGCACGCGCCACGCGCTGTCGTGCAGGCCTTCTTCCCCGGCGAAGAGGGGGCCGGCGCGATCGCCGGCATCCTCTCGGGTCGAGTGACGCCCTCCGGGCGGCTTCCCGTCTCGCTGCCGCGCTCGGCCGGGGCGCAGCCGTACTCGTATCTGCACCCGATCCTCGGCGGCAACTCAGAGATCACCGCGACAAACACCACTCCCGTGCTGCCGTTCGGGCATGGACTCTCCTACACGACGTTCGAGCACTCGGACCTCGCTGTCGACGCCGTCGAGGTTCCCGCGGGCGGCACGTTCGGGGTGAGCGTCACCGTGCGAAACACGGGAGAGCGCGCGGGCGCCGACGTCGTGCAGCTGTACGCGCACGACGAGTTCGCGAGCGTCACGCGCCCTGTCGCGCAATTGCTCGGCTACGCTCGCGTGGACCTCGAACCCGGAGAATCGGCCGCCGTCGAGTTCCGCGTGCCGACGTCGCGGCTCGCCTTCTCCGACCGTTCGCTTCGCCGCGTGATCGAGCCTGGCGGCATCCAACTCTGGGTCGGACCCTCGTGCGACAAGCGGGAGACCGAGACGCGCCTCGAGATAACGGGCGACACCGTCGCTGTGGGGGTGCACGACGAGCGCCTTGTCGGCGTATCGGTCGTCGCGGCCGTCGCACTGTAACCGGGCGCGCCGGGCGATGGCAGGATGGAGGAATGTACCGCACGCGTGAGGAAGCCCGTTTGGCCACGCGCCGCATCTCCCGTCGCTGGCCGCTCATCTCGGGCATCATCGCGGCGGTCCTCGTGGCGGTTCTCGGACTGCTCGTATGGCTGCGGCAGGGCCCGTTCAGCGTGGACACCGAGTGGGCGGTGGAAGTGCGCGAAGACCCGACCGGATTCCTCGACATCGTCAGCAACGTGATGAATCAGCTCGGCGGCGGTCCCGTCGCGGTCTGGGTCATCCCGCTCCTCGGCGTCGCCGCTCTGCTCATCGTCAAGCGGCCGTTCGCCGCGCTGTACTGGCTGCTCGCGATCGCCGCGAGCGCGGGAGTCGTGCAGCTCGTCAAGCATCTCATCGGCCGGGAACGACCCGAGGACATGCTCGTCACGAGCGACTTCGGCTCGTTCCCGTCGGGTCACACGGCGAACGCCGCGACGGTAGCGCTCGTGCTCGGCGTGCTGTTCCCGCGCGTGCTCGTATGGCTCGCCGGCGCCGCGGGCGTCGCTCTCATGGCGTTCACGCGCACCTACCTCGGTGCGCACTGGCTCACCGACACGATCGGCGGCGTGCTCATCGGCGTGTGCGTCGCCCTCATCATCGGCGCGCCGTTCGCCGACCGGCTGTTCCGTGAACGGCACCGGCTGCCGGCGCGCCCCCGAACCTCCGCCGCGACCGCGGCGCCCGACGAAAAGAGAAGGAAACCGCGTGATCGCTGAGATCGGACGAAACTGGGCGGGCAACCTCGCCTTCACCGCCGAACGGCTCGTCTCCCCGGCGAACGTCGACGAGGTGCGACTCGCTCTCGCCGCCGCGAGCCGTGCGCGCGCCGTGGGCACGCGGCACTCGTTCAACACGATCGCGGACACCCCTGGCCTCCTGCTCTCCACAGCGCGCCTGACCGACGCCCCCGTCATCGACGAGACGGCGCGCACCGTCACGGTCGGCGCGGGCGTGCGCTACGGCGAGCTCGGCCGCGAGCTCGAGGCGGCCGGCTGGGCGCTCGCCAACCTCGCCTCGCTCCCGCACATCTCGGTCGCCGGCGCGATCGCCACGGGAACCCACGGCTCGGGCGATGGCGTGCGCTCCCTCGCCGCCGCCGTCGCGGGCCTCGAGTTCGTGACTGCGGCCGGCGAGGTCGTGACCCTGCGCCGCGGCGACGCGGACTTCGACGGCGCCGTCGTCTCCCTCGGCGCCCTCGGCATCGTCACGCGCGTCACGCTCGACATCGAGCCGAGCTTCCACGTCGCCCAGCACGTGTTCGAGCAGCTGCCGCTTCAGAACGCGCTCGAGAACCTCGACGCCGTCACGGGCGCGGCATACAGCGTGAGCCTTTTCACCACCTGGCGGGACCCTGACACGATCGACATGGCCTGGCTCAAGAGACGAGCGGATGCCGCCACGGGCGTGCCCGCGACCCTCCTCGGCGCACGTCCCGCGACAATCGCCCGGCACCCCCTCCCCGGTCTGCCGGGCGACATCTGCACGACGCAGCTCGGCGAGGCGGGCGCCTGGATCGACCGACTGCCGCACTTCCGCCTCGACTTCACGCCCTCCAACGGCGACGAGCTGCAGACCGAGTACCTCGTGCCGCGCGATCGCGCCGTCGAGGCGCTGCGCCACGTGCGCGAGCTCTCGGCGCAGATCGCGCCGCTGCTGCTCGTGAACGAGATCCGCACGGTCGCGGCCGATGAGCTGTGGCTGAGCCCCGCGTACCGGCAGGACGTCGTCGGCCTGCACTTCACCTGGCAGTCGCGGCAGGCGGAGGTGGAGCGGCTGCTCGTCGACCTCGAGCAGCGACTGCTGCCGCTCGCCGCCCGCCCGCACTGGGGCAAGCTGTTCATGGCCGACGCCGTCGCCCTGCGCGAGGCGTACCCGCGGCTCGACGACTTCCGGGCGCTCGCCGACCGCTACGATCCGCAGCACGTGTTCCGCAACCGGTTCCTCGACGCGGTCTTCGGCGACGAGGGCTGAGCTGTCTGAGTCGGCTGATCCGCCTGATCTTGCTGATCCGAACGTCGCCCCGAGTCATCTCATTTGTGGCAAAGTGTCCACGTCGGGCTCCTCTGTGAGCACATTGCCACGAACGAACGAGCCTTCGCCTAAGAATCATCCCGCCGTGCGAGCCAGCTGCGACGCCGCGACCTCGCCGATGCGACGCACGCCGTGCGCCCTGGCCGGGTCGGAGCTCTCCGCCCAGACGGCGCTGAGGCCGCTCCACGCGATCGTCCAGGCCAGCAGCGACTCCCGGTCGATGCCGGCGCGCTCGCCGATGAGCGCCACGCGGCGATCCAGCAGCGGAACCGCCGCCACCGGCTCAGGATTGCACAGGATGTTCGCGAAGTCGAAGACGCGGTCGCCGTGCAGCCCCTTGGGGTCGATGGCGAGCCAGCCGTGCTCGCCGAAGTCGAGAACGTTGCCGTGGTGCACGTCCCCGTGCAGCGCGATCGGCTCCCGCGCGCCCTCGAATAGCTCGCGGGCGATGCCCGCCGCTCGGCCGAGGAATCCCCGATCGTCCACGCGCGCGAGCAGCTCCCTGAACCACCTGTCGAGGGGGATGAGGTCGCCGGGAAGCGGGCGAGAGACGGATGCCGCATGCAGCCGCAGCACGGTGTCGCACAGGATCGCGGTGGCCTCGTCGTCGTGACCCGTCGCGCTCAGCCCCGCGAGGCTCCGGACGCCGCGCGCCCGTTCGAGCAGCACCGCGGTGTCGTCGTGCTCGAGCACCGGTGCGGCACCGAAGCCGGCGAACCACGCGAGCACGCGTCCGCCGCGCGCCTCCTCGGCGATACGGGCGACCTTCAGCATCGCGCGCGCCCCGTCGGTCCTCAGCACCGGCTGCAGCCACGACGACGGGGTCTCGACGACCTCGCCGTCCGGCGTCAGCGTCCACCGTCGGCGGTGCGCAGCGAGCGATCGCGCACGCGAGAGCCCCGTCATGTGCCCACTGTAGCGAGCGGCTCCGCCCGAGCGGGGGAGCGCGCCGTAGACTGCGAGCGTGAGCAGCATCCGCCCCTATCGACCTGCCGACCGCGACGCCGTCTACGACATCTGCGTGCGCACCGGCGACAGCGGCCGGGACGCGACCGGCCGGTACTCACGACCCGACCTGCTGCCCGACATCTACGCGGGGCCGTACCTCGAGTTCGAGCCCGGGCTCGCGTTCGTCGTCGATCGCGGCGATCGCGCGATCGGCTACGTGATCGCGACCTCGGACACGCGCGCGTTCGTGCGCTGGTACGCCGACACGTGGTGGCCGTCGGTCGAGGGGAAGTACCCGGCGTCACCGGAGGAGGAACCGGGGGAGCGTGAGCTCGTGGCGACGGGAGCGAACGCCGATCGGATGCTGGTGCCCGCGGTGGACGCGTATCCGGCGCACTTGCACATCGACTTGCTGCCCGAGACGCAGGGACAGGGCTTCGGGCGGCGCCTCGTGGACACGCTCGCGGATGCGCTGCGCGCCCGAGGGGTGCCGGGACTGCACTTGACGGCGGGCGCCTCCAACACGGGTGCGCTCGCGTTCTACGAGCGGCTCGGCATGAAGGTGCTCGAGCGCGGCGGCGGCGTCACGTTCGGTCTGCGCCTCTGAGTCAGCGGCTGCGCTGCGGGAGCCGTTCGAACCAGTAGAGCATGTCGGGGTTCGTGCGCTGCAGCTCGTCGAGCGGGACGGTGCCCTGAATGTGCTCGATCGGCACGGTCACGAGCCGCTCGGCAATGGCGTTGATGTCGTCATCGCTCCAGTACTCGCCGCGCATGCGCAGCACGAGCCTGCCCTCGGAATCGAGAACGAACATCTGCATCGTCGGCGGCATCGACGCGTTGCGCCGGAGTGACATCACGATCGCACGGCCGATCGTCTCGGTGGGCGTGCGGCGGGTGGCGCCGAAGAAGCTGACCTCCTCGAGCGTGTCAGCCGTCACGCGGATGCGCGCGCGGAAGTAGCGGACGAGCACGACGATGCCGACCACGAGGAAGAGCGTCTGCGCGCCGAACACCCACCAGAACGCGCCGGCCGGAATGGCGAGCCAGTACAGCGTCACGAGGGTCGGCACCGCGAGCGCGACGGACACCCCAATGCCCTGCCACAGCACGGATCGTCGCACATGCACCGTCATCGACGTGGATGCGTCGGCCGTTTCCCCCATCGGTCCTCCACGTACATCTTCGTACGAAATCATCGACGTCGCCGTCCTCTCTTTGGCGGACACGCCCCCCGCGTCTCCGTCCGGTAGACAGTCTGCCATCTGCCGCCGACACGTCGGGCACGCCCTTGGGGGGACGCGCGAGCAGCCGGACGGAGCGGAGCGAAGGCTGCCGCGCACGAGGCCAGAAATTGGCGGAGAATGGGGGATTCGAACCCCCGAGGGCGTTAACCCAACACGCTTTCCAAGCGTGCGCCATAGGCCACTAGGCGAATTCTCCTCGGCCGTCGTTCCCGACGGGCCTTGGCTATCCTACCCGAGAGCGAGGGCCGCTGCTGACACAGGGGCGTGCGCCGGGCGGCATCCGGAATCTGTACAATGGATGGTGGCTCCTCGCGTGGCGCCATCCAGGCCAACTCCCCCAGGACGGAAACGTAGCAAGGGTAACCGGGCTCTGGCGGGTGCGCGAGGGGTCCTTTTCTTTGTCCGCTCGTCGCGGCCCACGCAGAGACGCGGGCGGCCCGACCGAAGCCGAACCGCCCGCAAAGAGGCAGTGCGTCAGAACCGGCGCTGCTGCGGCGTCTTCTCGGGCAGGGTCGAGCCCTCCCAGCCGCGGCGCACCGAGCGGGAGCCGCGGTGCTCGTCGCGCGAGCGGTACACGATGTATGGCCGGAACAGGTAGCCGATCGGCGCCGAGAACACGTGCACGAGGCGCGTGAACGGCCACAGGATGAACAGCAGCGTCGCGCAGATCGCGTGCAGCTGGAACAGCACGGGCACGTCGAGCATGAGTGTAGGGTCGGGCTGGAACAGGATGATGCTGCGCACCCACGGCGACACCGTCTCGCGGTAGTCGTAGCCGCCGCCGGCGATCTGGTGCACGACGGTCGCGCTCGTGCCGAGCAGGATCGTCGCGGCGAGGAAGACGTACATGATCTTGTCCATGACCGTCGTCGCGAGGAACACCGTGCCGACCGTGCGGCGCCGGTAGATGAGCACGGCGAGGCCGAACACGAGCATCGCCGCGGCCGCCGTGCCGAGCACCGTCGCGCCCCAGTGGTACATGTGCTCGTCGATGCCGATCGCGTACAGCCACTCGGCGGGCACGAGCAGTCCGACGACGTGGCCGCCGAGCACGAGCAGGATGCCGAAGTGGAACATGGGCGAGCCGATGCGCAGCAACCGGCTCTCGTAGACCTCGCTCGAACGCGTCGTCCAGCCGAACTTGTCGTAGCGGTAGCGCCACAGGTGCCCCACGATGAACACGGCGATGCCCGCGTACGGCAGCGCCACCCAGAGGACGAAGTCGAGCGCGTTCATGCGCGGGCCTCCTCGCGTGCGGAGAACGGTTTCAGGTTGCCGAGGAACGTCAGGCCGACGGTCTCGGTGGGCGGTCCGTCGTTGACGAGGCTCAGATAGCGCTCCCTGACCTCGTTGGAAATCGCCGGGAGGGATGCCGCTACCGCCTCGATCAGGTGCACGTAGGGGCTGCGGTACCCCGTGAGTGCCGCGCGCAGCACTTCGATGCCGTCGCGGTGCGCGGCGAGCAGGTCGACGGCGACGGGGGAGGCGGATGCCGCCGAGAACTCGAGAACCTCGGGCAGGAAGTCGGGCAGCTCCTCCTCCGAGGGCGTCCAGCCGACCGCGCGGTACGCCTCGATGAAGCGCACGAGCGCCATGCCGCGTCGGCGCGTGTCGCCGGCCGCGTAGTAGGTGAGGTACATCGCGCACTTGCGCTTGAGGTCGAACGTCTCGACGTAGCCCCGCTGCAGCTGCTCGGGAGCGGCATCCGTCGTCTCGGCGAAGAATCGCGCGAACCGCTCCGCGAGCGGCGCCGGCAGGTGCGCCGCCGCCTCGGCGACAGCGGGCCAGTGCGACAGGCGCAGCTCGTCGGGATAGTCGAGCAGAATGGATGCCGCCATGTGCGCGATGCGCCGCTGGTCATCGCTGAGCGGCAGCGGCGCGACCGGCTCGGGAAGCGGCCTGACCGGGCTCATGACTCGTCGTTCCTGTCTTTCGGCGGGAACATGCCTGTCGGGGTGCCGTTGCCGTCCCAGTTCAGCAGGTTCACGCGGCCCGGCGTGGACGGCCGGTCGGCGGTCTGCCGGTCCTTCAGCACGTGGAAGTTCTCCACCGACACCGGCTGCGGGCCGTGGCCGCTCGAGAGGCCGAGCGGGCCCGCGCCGCCCATGCCCGGGCCGCCCTCGTAGTCGAGCGAGCACGCGAGCTCGTCGAGCTCCCGCGCCTGCTCCGAGTGCGCCTGCGGGATGACGTAGCGGTCCTCGTACTTCGCGATCGCGAGCAGCCGGTACATCGCCTCGACCTCGGTGCCCGTCATGCCGATCGCCTCCGCGATCGACTCGTCGCGCTCCTCGCCGAGGTTGATGTTGCGCATGTACGAGCGCATCGCCGCGAGCTTCTGCAGCGACTCGGTGACCGGGCCGAGGTCGCCGGCGCTGAACAGCCCGGCGAGGTACTCCATGGGGATGCGGAGCTTGTCGATCGCGGCGAACAGGTTGCGCACGTCCTCGCCGTCGTTGCCGCTTCCCGCGACGACGTCGACGACGGGCGACAGTGGCGGGATGTACCAGACCATCGGCATCGTGCGGTACTCGGGGTGCAGCGGCAGCGCGACCTTGTACTCCTTGATGAGCTTGTAGATCGGGCTGTTCTGCGCCGCCTCGATCCAGTCCTCGGGGATGCCCTCGGCGCGGGCGGCCTCGATGATCGCGGGGTCGTGCGGGTCGAGGATGATGTCGCGCTGTGCGTCGAGCAGGTCCTTCTCGTCCTCGACGGATGCCGCGGCGAGCACGCCGTCGGCGTCGTACAGCACGAGGCCGAGGTACCGCAGTCGGCCGACGCACGTCTCGGAGCAGACGGTCGGCAGGCCGACCTCGATGCGCGGGTAGCATAGCGTGCACTTCTCGGCCTTGCCGGTCTTGTGGTTGAAGTACATCTTCTTGTACGGGCAGCCCGAGACGCACATGCGCCAGCCGCGGCACTGGTCCTGGTCGACGAGCACGATGCCGTCCTCGGAGCGCTTGTAGATCGCGCCCGACGGGCATGACGCCATGCAGGAGGGGTTGAGGCAGTGCTCGCAGATGCGCGGCAGGTAGAACATGAACGCCTGCTCGAACTCCATCGAGACGTGGTCGCTCATGTGCTTGAGGATCGGGTCCTCCGCCGCCGTCTCGGTCGAGCCGCCCAGGTTGTCGTCCCAGTTCGCCGACCAGCCGATCTTCATGTCGTTGCCCGTGAGCAGCGACTTCGGCTTCGCGACGGGCGTGTGCTCGCCGGCCGGGGCGTTGAGCAGCATGTCGTAGTCATACGTCCACGGCTCGTAGTAGTCCTCGATCTCGGGCAGCTTCGGGTTGTAGAAGATGTTCGCGAGCTTCTGCAGGCGACCGCCGGCGCGCAGCTTGAGCCGCCCGCGCTTCGTGCGAACCCAGCCGCCGCCCCACTTCTCCTGGTCCTCGTAGGTGCGCGGGTAGCCGAGGCCGGGCTTGGTCTCGACGTTGTTGAACCACACGTACTCCATGCCGGTGCGGTTCGTCCACGCCTGCTTGCAGGTGACGGAGCACGTGTGGCATCCGATGCACTTGTCGATGTTCATCACCATCGACATCTGGGCCATGACTCGCATCAGTATTCGACCTCCTGGCTGCGGCGGCGGATAACCGTCACTTCGTCTCTCTGGTTTCCTGTGGGTCCGAGGTAGTTGAACGCGAACGACAGCTGACCGTAGCCGCCGATCAGGTGGCTCGGCTTGAGCAGAACGCGCGTGAGCGAGTTGTGGATGCCGCCGCGCAGCCCGCTCGTCTCGGCCTTCGGCACATCGACCGTTCGGTCCTTCGCGTGGTACATGTACACCGTGCCCTCGGGCATGCGGTGCGACACGTTCGCGCGGGCGACGACGACGCCGTTGCGGTTGTACGCCTCGATCCACTCGTTGTCGCGCACGCCGATCTTCGCGGCATCCTGTGGCGACATCCAGATCGTGGGGCCGCCGCGACTGAGCGAGAGCATGAACAGGTTGTCCTGGTACTCCGAGTGGATCGACCACTTCGAGTGCGGCGTGAGGTAGCGCACCGCGACCTCCGCATGCCCCTCGGAGCCTGCGGCGCCGGTCGGCTTCGTCGAGCCGACCTTCGCGTCGCCGTATAGGCGATACAGGTCGAGCGGCGGCCGGTAGATCGGCATCGACTCGCCGAGCTCGAGCATCCAGTCGTGGTCGAGGTAGAAGTGCATGCGCCCAGTGAGCGTGTGCCACGGCTTCTTGTGCTCGACGTTGATCGCGAACGCCGTGTAGCGGCGGCCGCCGTGCTCGCTGCCCGACCACTCCGGCGACGTGATGACGGGGACCGGCCGGGACTGCACGTCGGGGAAGGTCACGCGGTTGTCCTCGTTGCCGGCGGCGAGCTCCGCCATCGACTGGCCGGTGTGCTTCTCGAGCGACTTGAAGCCCTGCACGGCGAGGCGGCCGTTCGTCGTTCCCGAGAGGGCGAGGATCAGCTCGCACGCGCGCACGTCGGTGTCGAGGCGGACCTGACCGGCGTAGGGGCCGGCCGCGACGACGCCGTTGCTGCGCGCGAGGCGCTCGATCTCCGGCGTCGGGTCGTAGGTGATGCCCTTCGTGACCATGCCGGCCTTCGCCGTGAGCGGGCCGAGCGCGGTCATCTGGTTGGCGAGGTTCGGGTAGTCGCGCTCGACGACGATGAGCTTCGGCATCGTGACGCCCGGCACGAGAGGCAGGTCATCCTCGACGGTGCCGTGCGGCGTCGCCATCGCGTCGGCCGTGTCGTGCGTGAGCGGCGCGGCGATGAGATCCTCCCGCACACCGAGGTGGGTGGCGGCGAGCTCGCTGAAGCGCTTCGCGATCGTCTGGAAGATGTCGAAGTCGGAGCGCGTCTGCCACGGCGGCTGGATCGCCGGGTTGAACGAGTGCACGAACGGGTGCATGTCGGTCGAGGACAGATCGTACTTCTCGTACCACGTCGCCGTGGGCAGCACGACGTCGGAGAACAGCGTCGTGCTCGTCATGCGGAAGTCGGAGGTGACGAGCAGGTCGAGCTTGCCCTCCGGAGCCTCCTCGTGCCACGTCATGGTGCTCGGCCGGCGGTCTCCCTCCGACTCGGGGGCGCGCACCGCGGCATCCGTTCCGAGCAAGTGCTTGAGGAAGTACTCGTTGCCCTTGCCGGACGAGCCGAGGAGGTTGCTGCGCCACACGTTGAGCACGCGCGGGAAGTTCTCGGGGGAGTCCGGGTCTTCGCACGCGAAGCGCAGGCTGCCGTCGGTGAGGCTGTCGATGACGTACTGCTGCGGCTCGACGCCCTTCGCGCGCGCCTCGTCGACGATGTTGAGCGGGCTCTTGTCGAACGTGGGGTAGCTCGGCATCCAGCCGCGCTTCGCCGACTCGACGAGGCAGTCGGCCGTCGTGCGGCCTTCGAACATGCCCCGCGCGAGGGGAGAGGCGAGCTGGTCGGCGGGCAGGCCGTCGTAGCGCCACTGGTCGGTCGCGAGGTACCAGAATGCGGTGCCGATCATGTTGCGGGCGGGTCGCACCCAGTCGGCGGCGAGCTGGTACTGGTTGTACCCGGTGAGCGGGCGGACCTTCTCCTGGCCGACGTAGTGCGCCCAGCCGCCGCCGTTGACGCCCTGGCAGCCGGTGATGGTCGTGAGGGTCAGGAAGGTGCGGTAGATCGTGTCGGAGTGGAACCAGTGGTTCGTTCCGGCGCCCATGATGATCATGGAACGGCCGCCGCTTCGCTCCGCGTTGTCGGCGAACTCGCGGCCGATGCGGGCCACCTGCTCGGCGGGAACCGACGTGATCTCCTCCTGCCACGCGGGTGTTCCCGGCGACGTGGGGTCGTCGTAGCCGGTCGGCCACGTTCCGGGCAGGCCGTCGCGGCCGACGCCGTACTGCGCGAGGAGGAGGTCGAAGACCGTGGTCACCGTCTTGCCGGCGACGGTCATGACGGGCACGCCGCGGCGGATGACGCCCGTGCCGCCCTCCTGCTCCTCGCCGGCCTCGGGCGTCACGTCGAAGCGCGGGAGGTCGATGGCGGCGGTCTGGCCGCCCCACGAGGGGGAGTCGAGGATCGACAGCAGCGGGTCGACGTCGCCGAGGTCGAGGTTCCACTTGCCCTCGTCCTCCTTGGCGAACCGGTGCCCGAGCGAACCGTTCGGCACGACGGGAGTGCCGTCCTTGTCGAGAAGAACCGTCTTGAACTCGGGGTTCGCCGTGGCGGCATCCGCACCGCCGAGGTCGGAGGCGGTGACGAACTTGCCGGGCACGAATGCGTCCTCACGCTCGTCGAGAGCGACGAGGTACGGCGCGTCGGCGTAGCGCTTGAGGTACTCGGCGAAGTACGGGGTGCGGCGATCGACGAGGAACTCGCGCAGGATGACGTGGCCCATGGCCATGGCGAGGGCGCCATCGGTTCCCGGGTGCGGGGCGAGCCACTCGTCGGCGAACTTCGAGTTGTCGGCGTAGTCGGGGGAGACCGTGATGACCTTCTGGCCGCGGTAGCGCGCCTCCGTCATGAAGTGCGCGTCAGGGGTGCGTGTCACGGGGACGTTCGAACCCCACATCATGAGGTACGAGGAGTTGAACCAGTCGGCAGACTCGGGCACGTCGGTCTGGTCGCCGAACACCTGCGGGCTCGCGACGGGGAGGTCCGCGTACCAGTCGTAGAACGACTGCATGGTTCCGCCGAGCAGGTTGATGAATCGCGCGCCGACGCCGTGGGACACCATCGACATCGCGGGGATCGGGGAGAAGCCGGCGACGCGGTCGGGCCCGTACTCCTTCACGGTGTGCACGTGCGCGGCGGCGACGATCTCGATCGCCTCGCTCCAGTCGGCGCGGACGAGGCCGCCCTTGCCGCGTGCCGACTTGTACGTGCGCGCACGCTCGGGGTCGGAGGTGATATCCGCCCACGCCTCGACGGGGTCGCCGAGCCGAGCCTTCGCCTCGCGGTACATCTGCAGCAGCGACGCGCGGATGTAGGGGTAGCGCACGCGCGTGGGGGAGTAGGTGTACCAGCTGAACGCGGCGCCGCGGGGGCAGCCGCGCGGCTCGTACTCGGGAGAGTCCGGCCCGACGGTCGGATAGTCGGTCTGCTGCGTCTCCCACGTGATGATGCCGTCCTTGACGTACACCTTCCACGAGCACGAGCCCGTGCAGTTGACGCCGTGGGTGGAGCGCACGACCTTGTCGTGCGACCAGCGGTCGCGGTAGAAGGAGTCGCCCGCGCGGCCGCCCTTGAGGTAGACGGAGCGCAAGTCATCGGACACTTCGCCCGGCCGCAGGTACCGGCCGAGACTCACGAGGGAGTCGGCGAGCGGCCCGTCCGTTCGTGCACCCGAGTCGGTGCGGCTGAGCGTCGTGCCCCGATTACGTTTCGCCATCCCACTGTCCTTTCGATGTTCTACTTCCGCGAACTCTTCATCCTCGCGAATTCTCAGCTCGGCTTCTCCGCGTTCGGCCGTGTGTAATACCACCAGGCCAGCCACGAGCACACGGCGCACCAGATCGCGCACACGATGAAGAACGCGAGCGGGCTCATGACCGAGAGCGCCATTCCGACCAGGAACGGGCCGAAAGCGCCGATGGATGCCGTCCAGCCGATCGTGCCGCCCGCCTGCACCTTCGTGAAGATCATCGGCATCTGTTTGAAGGTTCCGGCGTTGGCGAAGCCGGAGAAGAAGAAGATGATCATCATCCCGGTGAGGAAGCCCCAGAACTGGTTCACGCTCGTCGGAGTGAGGAAGAAGGCGGTGACGACGGTTCCGAGGGTCATGCCGAGACCGCCGATGAAGGTGAAGATCGCGCCGCCCCACTTGTCGCACAGGGGACCGCACGCGGCGCGGATGCCGGCACCGAGCAGCGGGCCGATCCAGGCCCACGCGAGCGGGTTCGGGGCGTTCTCGAAGCCGCCGTAGACGTTGCGGATGATGAGGCCCGTCTGCGCGGCGAGGCCGGAGAAGGCTCCGAAGGACATGAGGTAGAGGGCCGACATGATCCACGTGTGCTTGAGGCGGAAGATGTCGAGCTGCTGTCGGAAGTTCGCGGTCACGGGCACGCGACGCAGGAAGACGATCGCGGCGACCGCGGCGAGCAGCACCCAGGGGATGAGGACGAGGCCGCCGTTGTGCAGCCAGACGAGCGTGCCGTCGGTCTGCGACTGCGGCGTGAGCGCGGCGGTGCCGAGGAGGCCGAACCCGACGACCCACGGCACGAGCAGCTGCACGACGCCGATGCCGAAGTTGCCGATGCCGGCCTGCAGGCCGAGCGCGGTGCCCGAGAGCCGCTTCGGGAAGAAGTAGCTCGTGGAGGCCATGAGGCCGCTGAAGCTGCCGCCGCCGACGCCCGCGCTGAACGAGAGCGTCATGAGGAACCAGAACGGAATCGTGGGGTCGCGCACCGCGAACGTCCAGCCGAGCATGGGCAGCACGAGCAGCAGCGCCGACAGTGTCACGAGCGTGCGCGTGCCGAGGATCGGCGGCAGGAACATGAACACGAGGCGGATGAGCCCGCCCGCGAGACCGGGAAGCGCGACGAGCCAGTACAACTGCTGGTCGGTGAGGTCGTACCCGATGTCGTTGAGCCGCGGCGCGATGGCGCTCACGAGATACCACGTCGCGAACGCGAGGATCATCGTGTACGTCGTGATCCACAGCGTGCGCCACGCGAGCTTGCTGTCCCAGGTCTCCGGGTTCTCCGGGTTCCAGTTCGACAGGTCGGATTTCAGGCCAGCGGAAACTCCCCCGATGTCGGCCTTTGCGTCCACAGCGCCTCCCTTGACGGTATACGCCGAGCCCGACCGTCCCTCCCGATCGGGCTGCCTTGTCGGGAGCCTAGCGCACTACCAGTGGGGCAGGACAGGCTAACTCGGCGTGGCCCCGACTCGTATTCGAGGCCTCGTTACGCTAATTTCTACAGCTCGTAGAACGCTTTCGAGGGGGCGCGCGACCGTGTTTAATCGGGAATCCTCCCGTTTTCTACGAGTCGTAGAAATCTCGCCGCCATCGCCTACACTGTCGGTATGAGCCGCCCAACGGACCAGGCCGCCGTCATCACCGTCTCCGACCGCGCGGCGGCCGGAACCTACGCAGACGCCTCGGGTCCGCTCGCCGCGGAGCTGCTCGGCGCCGCCGGCTGGACGACGAGCGTCACCGTCGTGCCCGACGAGCAGGACGCCATCGCGGGCGGCATCCGCTCGGCCATCGACGCCGGCGCCCGGCTCGTCGTGACGACCGGTGGCACGGGCATCGGGGCGCGCGACGTGACGCCCGAGGCCACGGCGCCGCTCCTGCGCCTGCGCCTGCCCGGCATCGCCGAGCAGATCCGTCGCGTCGGCGCCGAGAAGCTGCCGCAGGCTCTGCTCTCGCGCGGCATCGCCGGCATCTGCGGCGACGCGCTCATCGTCAACCTCGCCGGCTCGCCCGGCGCCGTCCGCGACGGCATTCCGGTCGTCCTCGGGGTCGCCGCCCACGTCGTCGCGCAGCTGGACGGTGGTGACCACTCGTGATCGCCTTCGCGCGCGTCAGCGACGCCGACCTCGATCCCGCCGCGCACCTCGATGCTGTCGCGGCGCCCGAGCAGGGTGCGACGGCCCTGTTCGTGGGGACCGTGCGGGACAACGATCCGGATGCCGCCGGCCGCGTCGTGCGACTCGACTACTCCGCGCACCCCGACGCCGAGCGGATCCTCGCCGAGATCGCGGCCGGACTCGACGGACCGGGACTGCGCATCGCGGTGAGCCATCGGGTCGGATCGCTCGACGTGGGTGGCCTTGCCATCGTCGCCGCGGTATCGTCGGTGCACCGGGCTGATGCCTTCGACGTGAGCCGCGCGCTCGTGGAACGCGTGAAGGCGGAGCTCCCGGTGTGGAAGAAGCAGGTCGAGAGCGACGGGTCCTCGTCGTGGGTCGGCCTGGGGAGGCTGGCTCGTGAGCACTGATCCGTTCGAGGGCCCGCTCGTCGACCGGTTCGGCCGCGTGCACCGCGACCTGCGCATCTCGCTCACCGACAAGTGCAACCTGCGCTGCACGTACTGCATGCCCGCTGAGGGCGTTCCGTGGCTCGCGAAGCAGAACCTGCTCACGACCGACGAGATCGAACGCGTCGCCCGCGTGCTCGCTCGCCTCGGCATCGTCGAGACCCGGCTCACGGGCGGCGAACCGCTCTTGCGGCCCGACGTCGTCGACGTCGTGCGCCGCCTCGCGCGAATCGAGGGGGAGCGCGGCCCGCTGCGGGTCTCGATGACGACGAACGGCATCCGCCTCGACCGGCTCATGGACGACCTCGTCGACGCCGGCCTCGAGCGGCTCAACATCAGCCTCGACACCGTGCGGCCCGACCGCTTCGCCGAGCTCACCCGCCGCGACAAGATCGAGGACGTCTTCGCGGGAATCGAGGCCGCTCGCGCCTCCGGTCTTCGCCCGCTCAAGCTCAACACGGTCGCGATGCGCGATGTCAACGACGACGAGTTCTGCGACCTGCTGCGCTTCGCGAAGGCTCACGACGCGGAGCTGCGCTTCATCGAGCAGATGCCGCTCGACGCGGGCCACATCTGGTCGCGCGTGAAGATGGTGCAGGGTGAGGAGATCCTCGAGAAGCTCTCGGCCGAGTTCACGCTCGAGGAAGTGGGCGAGCGCGGCTCGAGCCCCGCGCAGCTGTTCCTCGTCGACGGCGGTCCGACGACGGTGGGCGTCATCGCCTCGGTCACCGCGCCGTTCTGCGGAGCCTGCGACCGCGTTCGGCTTACGGCCGACGGTCAGCTGCGCAATTGCCTGTTCGCCCGCGAGGAGTCCGACCTGCTCGGGCTGCTGCGCGCCGGCGGAAGCGACGAGGACATCGCCCGGATGCTGCGGCAGAACATCGAGGGCAAGCGCGCCGGGCACGGCATCGACGATCCCGGGTTCCTGCAGCCCGACCGCCCGATGTCGGCGATCGGCGGCTGAGTCATGCGGCGTAATGTGACGGCGCGGTGCGCTAGCCAAGCCGTGTGACGCGGCATCCGTAACACTCGACCGATGCGGGCCGGCACAGTGTGAGGATCGGGACATGACTTCCTCACTCGACTCGCTTCCCATCCTTGACCTGTCCCGACTCGACGCCGGCCCCGACGAGGCCGACGCGTTCCGCGCCGAACTGCGTCAGGTGACGCACGACGTCGGCTTCTTCTACCTCGTCGGGCACGGCGTGCCGCAGGACCTCATCGACGAGGTGCTCGCGGTCTCGCGCCGCTTCTTCGACCTGCCCGAGGAGCAGAAGCTCGCGATCGAGAACACGGGCAGCGCTCAGTTCCGCGGCTACACGCGCGTCGGCGGCGAGCTGACCCACGGCGACGTCGACTGGCGTGAGCAGATCGATATCGGCGTCGAACGGGATGCCGTGACGGCCGAGGGCGCCGCCGACTACTGGCGGCTCGAGGGGCCGAACCTGTGGCCCGAGCAGCTGCCCGAGCTGCAGCAGGTCGCGACGCGCTGGATGAACGAGCTCGGCGCCGTCGCGCTTCGCCTGCTGCGCACGTGGGCGCAAGCGCTCGGCGCGCCCGACGACGTGTTCGACGAGGCGTTCGCCGAGGACCCGTTCTCGCTGCTCAAGATCGTGCGCTACCCCGGCGAGTCGAACCCCGAGCCCAAGCAGGGCGTCGGCGCCCACCGCGACGGCGGCGTGCTCACGCTCCTGCTCGTGGAGCCCGGGAAGGGCGGGCTGCAGGTCGAGCACGAGGGGGAGTGGATCGAGGCGCCCTCCGTGTCCGGCGCGTTCGTCGTCAACATCGGCGAGATGTTCGAGCTCGCGACGGGCGGCTACCTCAAGGCGACGCTGCACCGCGTGATCTCGCCGATCATCGGCACCGATCGCATCTCGATCCCGTTCTTCTTCAACCCGAAGCTCGACACCGTCATGCCGCAGCTTCCGCTCAGCCCCGAGCTCGCCGCGGAGGCGCGCGGACTCTCGGTCGATCCGACGAACAGCCCCATCCTCGACACGTACGGCGACAACGCGCTGCGCTACCGGCTGCGCGCCCACCCGAACGTGGCCGAGGTGCACCACGCCGACCTGCTCGCGGCACGCGCCGCGCAGTAGAAGGGCGCGCGCGCCGCGCTACCCGCCGGCGAAGGGCGGCAGCACGTCGACCGTCGCGGCATCCGGAACCGTGTCGTCGTCGGTGAGACGGCTGCCGTCGACGAGAAGCGAGCAGCGGCCGAGCACGCGCGCGAACTCGGCGCCGTGCTCGGCCGTGAGCGCCGTGCGCAGCGCGCCGAGCGTGATCGGGCCGGCGAGGCTGCCTTCCTCGCGCCCGGCCGCGTCGGCGGCGCCGGCGAAGTAGCGGATCCTCACGACTGCCTCCGCTCGATGAGCTCGCGGGTCGTCGCGGCGGCGGCATCCGGTGTCATGCCCTTCGCGACGGCGAGGCCGACGAGGTAGGTCGTGAGCGGACCGGCGGGGCGCGTGATGCCGTGCGCGGCGTCGCGCGTGAGATCGAGCAGCAGGCCCGTCGGCACGTCGGCGGGGTCGAGCCCGAGCGCGGGAGCCAGCTCGGCGACCCAGGCGTCGAGGTCCTCAGGTGTGTCAGGCATGGGGTTCCCTTCTCGTGCTTCGATAGTGGTCGATGGCCGCCCAGGTATCAAGGTCGACGGCGGCGCCGTGCGCGTCGGGCACCAGGACGGTGCGGATGCCGCCGACGAGGCGCCTCATCGACGCGTCGTGCGGGGTGGGCAGCGCCGCGAGCGCCGTGCGCAGCGCGGCCGTGCGGTAGCGGCCCGCGAGCCACTGCGGCCGGCCGTCCGCGTCGGCGAGGATCACGGCGTCGGCCTCGTCGGGGATCGGCACGGGGCGAAGCAGCGCGACGATGTCGGCCGCGCGCGGCAGGTCGCACGCGAGCAGCCACGTCTCTTCCGCCGCCGCGTTTTTCTGCAGATCGTCGCGGCGCGCCGTGTCGAGGGCACCACGTGCGGCGTGTCGCGGCGTTCTGCAGAAATTAGCCCCGAGCGCGCCAAGAGCGGCGGCGAGCCCGGCAACGGGGCCGCCGTACGGCGGATCCTCGCGCACGACCGTGACGCCCGGTCGGGCGAGGTGCGCCGGGCCCGCGACGACGACGGGGGAGCAGTCGGCGACAGCCGCGAGCACGTGGTCGAGCAGCATCCGCCCGTCGACCTCGACGGAGGCCTTGTCGGCCCCGCCGAGCCGGGACGCGCGCCCGCCGCCGAGCACGATCGCCGCGGTCATGGCCGCGCCCAGTCGCCGCTCTTGCCGCCCGTCTTGCGCAGCAGCTCGACGCGTTCGATCGACACGGACTTGTCGAGGCCCTTGACCATGTCGATCACGGTGAGCGCCGCGACGCTCGCGGCCGTGAGAGCCTCCATCTCGACGCCCGTGCGATCGGCCGTGCGCACGGTGGCCTCGATCGCGACCCCGTCGTCGACGATCTCGAGGTCGACGGCCGCGCCGTGCACGCCGATCACGTGCGCGAGGGGCAGCAGCTCGGGCGTGCGCTTGGCGGCCTGGATGCCTGCGATGCGCGCGACCGCGAGCACGTCGCCCTTCGGCACGCTGCCGCCGCGCAGCGCCGCGATGATGTGCGGCGCCGCCCGCACGAACGCCCGCGCGGTCGCGCTGCGCACGGTCGGAGTCTTCTCGGTCACGTCGACCATGCGCGCGTTGCCGGCGGCGTCGAGGTGGGTGAAGGGCTGGGCGGCATCCGTCATGAGAGCACCATCACCGTCACGGCATCGCCCTCGGCGACGCGCTCGATGTCGGCGGGCACGATCGCGAAGCCCTCGGCGTCGGCGAGCGAGCTCACGAGGTGCGAGCCGCTCCCGCCCGCGGACGCCGGCTGCGCGATCTGGTCGTTGAATACGACGGGCAGCACTTGCGTGCGGTTCGGCGGCGTCGTCCAGCTTGCGCCGGCCGTGCGCGTGATGAGCGGCCGGTCGATGTCGGCGTGCCCGGCCATGGCGCGCAGCGCGGGCCGCACGAACATCTCGAACGACACGGCGACGCTCACGGGATTCCCGGGCAGGCAGAACAGCAGCGCCCCCGACGCGGCCGTGCCGAAGCCCTGCGGTTTGCCCGGCTGCATCGCGACGGCGTCGAAGTCGACGGATGCCAGGGGGCCCAGCACCGCCTTCACGACGTCGAACGCGCCCACGCTCGCGCCGCCCGAGAGCACGACGGCGTCGGAGTCGGCCGTCGCCGTCTCGAGCACGCGACGCAGCTCGTCCTCATCGTCGGGCACGGTGAGCGTGTGCGTGACGAGCGCTCCCGCGTCGCGCAGCGCGGCGCCCAGGAGCACGGAGTTCGATTCGGGGATCTGCCCGCGCCCCGGCGTGGCCGAGGGGGCGACGAGCTCGGAGCCGGTGGAGATCACGGCCACGCGCGGCCGGCGGACGACCGCGACCGTGTCGTGGCCGGCGGAGGCGATCGCCGACAGCTGCCATGCGCCGAGCTTCGTGCCCGCCTCGACCGTGACCGTGCCGGCGGGGGAGTCCTCGGCCGCGTGGCGGATGTGCGCGCCTGGCTTCGGCTCGGCCGTCACAATGATCCACTCGGGCGGGGCCGTGCTGATCGCGGTGCCGAGGTCGGTGGCCTCAAGCGGCACGATCGCGTCGGCGTCGGAGGGGACGGGAGCGCCCGTCATGATGCGCGCGGCCTCGCCGGCGCCGAGCGCGGGATCGAGCGCGGAGCCGGCGGGCACATCGGCGACGACCCGCAGGCGGGCGCCCTCGGCGGCATCCGCTCGCCTGACGGCGTAGCCGTCCATGGCCGAGTTGTCGAACAGCGGGACGGCGAATCGGCTCACGACCTGCTCGGCGAGCACGAGGCCGAGCGCGTCGGCGAGGGGGACGCGCTCGGTCGGCAGCTCGGTCGCGGCGGCGAGGATGCGGTCGCGGTGCTGCTGGATGGGGATCATGCCCGGCTCCTCGACGACCATTCGGCGTAGCCGCCGTCGAGCACGCGGATGTCGGCGCCCGGATGCGCGGCGGCGAGGGCGCGGGCGGCGGCGCGGGCGCGCGGTCCCTCTTGGCAGAACACCACGAGCGTGCCGTCGACGGTGACGGATGCCGGGTCGCCCAGCACCCCGGACAGGGGAAGCGACACGGCGCCGGGGATGCTGCCGCGCGCGAACTCGTGCGGTTCGCGCACGTCGAGAAGCGTCGCGCCGGAAAGCGCGTCGAGCTCGTCGACCCCGATGCGAGACACGGCGGGCCTGCCGGGCGAGGCGGGAGCGGCATCCGGAACCCGTCTCGTCGTGGGGGCGAGAGGCACCTCCCGCATGCGCATGCTCAGGGCGTCGAGCACGAGCATGCGGCCGAGCAGGCTGTCGCCGGCGCCGCAGATGAGCTTGACGGCCTCGGCCGCGAGGATGCCGCCGAGCTGGCCGCAGAGGGCGCCGAGCACGCCGGCCTCCGCACAGGAGGGGACCTCGCCGGCAGCGGGCGGTGTGGGGAACACGTCGCGCAGCGTGACGGCGGGGCCGGCCGGCGGTTTCGACCAGAACACGGTGGCCTGGGCGTCGAAGCGCAGCACGGATCCCCAGACGAGCGGGACGCCGATCGCGGCGCACGCGTCGGCGACGGCGTAGCGGGTGTCGAAGCTGTCGCTGCCGTCGATGATGAGGTCGTAGCCGCCGAGCATCGTCTCGGCGTTGGCTGGCGTGAGCCGCTCGCGGTGCTCGATCACGCGGGTGTGCGGGGAGAGCTCGCGGATGCGGCGCGCGGCGACCGTCGCCTTCGGCTGCCCGACGTCGGCGGTGCCGAAGATGACCTGCCGCTGCAGGTTGGTGATGTCGACGGTGTCGTCGTCGACGATGCCGATCGTGCCGACGCCGGCCGACGCGAGATAGAGCAGCACGGGGGAGCCGAGGCCTCCCGCGCCGAGAACGCCGACCTTCGCGGCGAACAGGCGGCGCTGCGCGAGCTCGCCGAGCTCGGGCAGCTTGAGCTGCCGGGCGGCGCGCACGAGCTCGTCGGCGGGAAGCTCCGCGACGGGGTCCACGAGGGGAGGAAGAGCCATGCTCCCACGCTAGCGCGCAGCGCGCTTCCGTGGGTCCCTCGTCGTCGTGACTATTGGACGGCCGCGGCCTCCTCAGCGCTCGCTGTCCAACTCCGCCATGGCGGGCGCCGGGTAGCGCTCGCCCTTCGCGGCTCCCTGTGGCACCAGCGCGTCGATTCGTGCGAGCTCGTCATCGTCGAGCGTGACGTCGCAGCTGCCGATCATCGATTCGATCTGATCGATCCGCCGCGCGCCGACGATCGGCACGATCGACTCGTCTTGCGCCGCGACCCACGCTATGGCGAGCTGCGCGAGCGTTGCGCCGTGGGCGTCGGCGATCTCGCGGAGCGGCGCGACGAGCGCCCGATTGTGTTCGAGGTTCGCGCCTTGGAGACGAGGGAACAGGGCCCGGGCGCCTCCGGTCGTCCCTCCGCCGATGATGCCCTTCGCGAGCACGCTGTAGGCGGTGATCCCGATGCCGAGCTCGCGGCAGGTGTCGAGGATGCCGTTGCGCTCGATGTCGCGGCTGAGGAACGAGTACTCGATCTGCACGTCGCTGATCGGGGCGACGGCCGCTGCGCGGCGGATCGTGTCCGCGCCGACTTCGCTCAGGCCGATGTGGCGGACGTACCCGCCCTCGACGAGCTCCTGCACGGCGCCGACGGTGTCCTCGATCGGCACGTGCGGGTCGAGCCGTGCCGGTCGGTAGATGTCGACGTGGTCGGTGCCGAGTCGCTGCAGCGAGTAGGTCAGCGAGCTCTTCACCGCTTGCGGACGACCGTCGAAGCCGGAGGGTATGCCGGTCGGCGTCACGTGGGCGCCGAACTTCACCGAGAGGACGGCGTCGTCGCGGTGCCGCTCGCGGAGCGCACCGGCGATGAGCATCTCGTTGTGGCCCGCCGCATAGAAGTCGGCAGTGTCGATGAGCGTGCCCCCGGCGTCGAGATACGCGTGGATGACCCGCACGCTCGCCTCGTCGTCCACGGGACCGTACGCCCCTGAGAGGCTCATGCCGCCGAGAGCGGGCGAAGTGACGTGGGGGCCGTTCGCGCCGAGCCGGCGCCTGTTGAGTTTCGTCATGGCATCCAGCTTCGGCCGCCAGCGCGATCGGCGGCAGGCACGATCTATCCAGGGAGGCGCCGTCCCTGGATACCGGGACGGCCGAGGCGCAGGATGGGTACGTGTTCGATCGCACAGGCCTTGCCGACTTCCTCCGCCGACGCCGCGAGACACTGCGGCCGGTCGATGCCGGCATCCCCGTGGGAAACCGGCGACGCACTCCCGGGCTGCGCCGCGAGGAGGTGGCGGCCCTCGCCGGTATCTCCACCGACTACTACTCCCGGCTCGAGCAGGCCCGCGGCTCTACGCCATCGGCATCCGTCATCGCCTCACTTGCTCGAGCGCTCCAGTGCGATCTCGACCAACGCGACCATCTCTTTCACCTCGCCGGCGTGGCAGCGCCTCCTCGCCGCGCCGGCGGCCACGTCCGCCCGGGCCTCATCGCCTTGGCCAATCGCCTCGTCGACATCCCCGTCATGATCACCACCGACCTGGGTGAGCTCGTCTGGCGCAACGCGCTTGCCCAAGCCCTCATGCGCGACTTTCCCGAAGGGTCCGAGGGGCCGCGGAACGTGATCTGGCGGTGGTTCGCTGAGCCGATGTCGCGGCCGATGCCCGAAGCGGAGTGGGCGCGGATCTCCGCCTCGCACGTGAGTGACTTGAGAGCGGCGCACGCGCGCCGTTCCGCGGATGCCGAGGTGACGAGACTCGTCAACGACCTGGTAGCCCGTAGTGCCGAGTTCCGCGAGCTCTGGAGCCGGCACGACGTCGGGGTTCGGCGGTCGGACATCAAGACCGTGGTTCACCCGGAGGTCGGACTCGTCCAGCTTCGCTGCGAGGTGCTGCTCACTCCGGCCGAAGACGTGGAACTGATCGCGTTCTTCCCGCTCGAGGGAACCGACGCCGACGAGAAGCTCCAGCTACTGCGGGTCATCGGCAGCCAGCAGTTCTCGTCAGCGGGTGGAGCTCTTCCTGCCCCCGCACGAGAAGAGGGCTCCGACCACGATCCTGGCCGCTGACGCGACCGATCTCGACGCGCAGCAGCCGACGAGGAAGAATGGGCGCATGAGCGATGTCGCGAAAGTCACCTCATCCGTCGTGTTCGTCACCGAGCTGGATCGGACGGTCGAGTTCTATTCCGCGGTCTTCGGGTGCGAGGTCGCCCTCAACGAAGACTCGGGCGCCCTGCTTCTCGCTCGGGAGGATTCCAGCTTTACATCATCGCCAAGGGAGAGAGAGCGGCGCATCCCTCCGGCGACATCGGAACGCAGTACTTGATGTGGGGGACCGACACTAGTGAGGCGTTGGGCCGGTTCACGAAGGAGCTTTCGTCCCGCAACTGCTACATCGACACCCACACGAGCGGCGACGTGACATTCGTCGAGGGGCGCGACCCGGACGACATCCGCATCGTCATCGCCTATCCGAGCCCGAGCGAACGGCCGCGCTCGATCCTGGACAGCCGCTTCTACAGCTGATTCGGCGAAGCGCCCTCAGTTCGGCCAGTAGCACGGCGCGTCGAGCGTGGCAGACGGCGTGTCGACGCGTTCTGCAGAAATTAGGGAGAGGGGCACACCGTCAGCCGACGCAGTATGACGACCCGGAGTCGCAAATGCGGAATAAAGGCCATGTCTGTTCCGCAGATGCGGTGCTAGCGTGGCCGCATGACCACGTTTCGCATCAGCGAGGCCGCACCCCTGCTCGGTGTGAGTGACGACACGCTCCGCCGCTGGATCGACCAGGGCCAGCTCCCGTCGGCGAAGGACGCCGTGGGCCGCACGGTGGTCGACGGCGCCGACCTCGCCGCGCACTTGACGAGCGCGGCATCCGGTCCCGATGACCCCGTGTCCCGTGCGTCGAGCGCCCGCAACCGTTTCGTCGGCATCGTCACGAACGTCATCAGCGACACCGTCATGGCGCAAGTGGAGATGCAGTGCGGTCCGCACCGCGTCGTCTCGCTCATGTCCAGCGAGGCGGTGCGCGAGCTCGGCCTCGAGGTCGGTTCCCTCGCGACCGCGATCGTCAAGGCCACGACCGTGATCGTCGAAACGCCGGAGAGGAAGTGATCGCCGTGCGTCGATTCCCGAAGGCTCTCGCGGTGCTCGCCGCGGCGGCTCTGCTCACGGGGTGCGCCGGCTCGGCGCCCGCCGGCGAACGGAGCGCAGCGGCATCCGACCCCCTCATCATCTTCGCGGCCGCGTCGCTGCAGGGCTCCTTCGACGAGCTCGCGGCCGAGTTCACGGCTGCGCATCCCGAGTACCCTGTCGCCCCGATCACGTATGACGGCTCGCAGGCCCTCGCGACGCAGATCGTGGACGGCGCCGACGTCGACGTGATCGCGTTCGCGAACGAGCCGAGCCTGACGCCGGTGACGGACGCCGGCGCCGTTGACGACAGCACCATCTTCGCCACGAACACGCTGCAGATCGCCGTCGCGCCGGGGAACCCGAAGGGGATCACGGACCTGTCCGACCTCGCGAACTCCGATCTCACGGTCGTGCTGTGCGCCGCGGAGGTGCCGTGCGGCACCGCCTCGCACACGCTGCTCGATGACGCGGGCGTCTCCGTGTCGCCCGCGAGCGAGGAGACGAACGTCACGAGCGTCGTGACGCGCGTGGAGAACGGCGAGGCCGACGCGGGGCTCGTGTACGCGACCGACGTCGCCGCATCCGACGGCAAGCTCGACGGCGTGACGCCGGCGAACGCCGACAAGGCCGTCAACCGGTACCCCATCGCCGTGTCGAAGAACGCGCCGAGCCCGACGGCGGCGAAGGCCTTCGTCGACTTCGTGCTCTCGGACGCCGGACAGGGTGTGCTGAAGAAGTACGGATTCGGGCGGCCGTGACGCTGCCGCGCGGCCTCTACCTCCCGGCGATCGGCGCGCTCGCGCTCCTCGTGCTGCCGATCGTGGGGCTCGTGTCGCGCGTGCACTGGGCGACGCTGTGGCAAGACCTGTTCTCGGTCTCGTCGCTCACGGCCCTGTGGCTGTCGATCTCGACGGCGGCGTGCGCGACGGCCGTCTGCGTCGTGCTCGGGATGCCGCTCGCGGTCGTGATCGCCCGGTCCTCCGCGCGCACGGCGGCGGTGCTGCGCACGATCGTTCTCGTGCCGCTCGTGCTGCCGCCCATGGTCGGCGGTCTCGCGCTGCTCGCCCTGCTCGGCCGGTCGGGGCTCGTCGGCAAGCCGATCTTCGAGGCGACGGGTTTCAGCCTGCCGTACACGACCGCGGCCGTCGTCGTCGCGCAGGCGTTCGTGGCCATGCCGTTCCTCGTGATCACGCTCGAGGGGACGCTGCGCACCTCCGGCGTGTCGCACGAGCAGCGCGCCGCGACGCTCGGAGCGGGACGCTGGCGGGTGCTCACGCGCGTGACGCTGCCGCTCATTCTCCCAGGGCTCGCCGCGGGCACCGTGCTGTGCTTCGCCCGCGCGCTCGGCGAGTTCGGCGCGACGGCGCTGTTCGCGGGCAATGCCGCGGGCGTGACCCGCACGATGCCCCTCGCCATCTACACCGCCTTCAACGGCGTCGGCGTGACGCAGGACTCCGCCGTCGCGCTCTCCCTCCTGCTTCTCGTGTGCGCGGCGATCATCGTGGGCGGCATGCGCTCGTGGCGAGCGGACGCCGTGCGATGAGCCGCGTGGACAATCGCCTCGCCGCGTATGTCACCGTCGCGCGCGCCGACTTCGAGGTCGATGTCGCGCTCGAGGTCCCCGCGGGTGAGTGTCTCGCCATCCTCGGCGAGAACGGCGCGGGAAAATCGACGCTTCTGCACGCGCTCGCCGGGCTCACCCCGCTCGACGCGGGAGAGGTTCGCCTCGGCGCGCGGCTGCTCGAGCGCGCGGGTGGCGAGCGGCTGCGCCCCGAGCAGCGCCGCGTGGGCCTGCTCGACCAGAAGCCGCGCCTGTTCCCGCACCTGACGATCGCGCGCAACATCGCGTTCGGGCCGCGCTCGCAGGGCATCGGTCGGCGAGAATCCCGGCAGATCGCCCTCGACTGGCTGCGCCGCGTCGGCCTCGAGGCCCGCGCGGACGCGAAGCCGCACGAACTCTCCGGCGGGCAGCAGCAGCGCGTCGCGATCGCACGCGCGTTCGCGTCGCAGCCGCACGTGCTGCTGCTCGATGAGCCGTTCGCGGCGCTCGACGCCGAGAGCGTGCCGACCGTGCGCCGCATGCTCGTCGACGAGCTCGCCCGCACGAGCACCACGAGCGTCGTCGTCACGCACGACCTCGCCGACGCCTGGCAGCTCGCGGGCAGCTGCCTCGTTGTCGCGCGGGGGCGTGTGATCGACAGCGGCTCCCCGGCGGAGCTCGCGGTGCGCCCGCGGCATCCGTTCACCGCCGCCCTCGCCGGATACGGCGTGGTGCGCGGAACGCACTCCGGGGGAGGGCTCGAGGTCGGCGGAAGACGCCTCGCCGGAACCGTCGAGGGGGACATCGGCGAGGGGCACGCCGCGATCGGAATCCTCGCGCCCTCGGCGGTGCGCGTGAGCGCGACGGACGGTAGCTGGCCCGCCGTGCTGACCGCGGTCTCGGCGCGCGCGGGCGTCGTGAAGCTCGAAGACGGCGCGGGCTTCGCCGCGGAGATCGGCCTCGACGAGGCGGTGCGTCTCGCGGGCGGTCGCCTCCCGGCATCCGGTGATCGTCTCTGGTTCACGCCCGAGCCCGCGCACCTGAGAATCGTCTCGGCAACCATGTTCTACGACGCGTAGAACAGTGTAGGTTTAAACCGCACGCTTGCGCAGAAGGGGTGACTGTGTCCCGATCGATCTACATCACATCCGCTGAAGGCCACACGGGCAAGTCCACGATCGCGCTCGGGGCGCTCGACACTCTCTCGCACGAAGTGAAGCGCGTCGGAGTGTTCCGGCCCATCGCTCGCTCGACAGTCGAACGCGACTACGTCGTCGAGCTGCTGCTCGAGCACGACGGCGTCGACCTCGACTACGACGACTGCATCGGCGTGACCTATGACGACGTGCACGCGGATCCGGATGCCGCTCTCGCGACGATCGTGCAACGGTACAAGGCCGTTGAGGCGCAGTGCGATTCCGTCGTCGTGCTCGGCTCCGACTACACCGACGTCGGCAGCCCCACCGAGCTGAGCTACAACGCCCGCATCGCGGCGAACCTCGGCGCTCCCGTTCTGCTCGTTCTCGGAGGGAGAAGCGACCAGGGAAACGGCGAGCGGCTGGGCCAGGCCGACCCGCGCACGCCGAGCGAGATGAGGCAGATCGCCGAGCTCGCGCTTCTCGAGCTGCGCGAGGCGCACGCGGGGCTGCTCGCGATCGTCGCGAACCGCGCGGACCCCGACAGCCTTGACGAGATCGTCTCGAACATCGCGACCGTCGCACCGGACGTGCCGGTGTGGGCGATTCCCGAGGACCCGTACCTTGTCGCCCCGACCGTCGGCACCATCATGGCGGCCGTCGACGGCACGCTCATCAAGGGAGACCCCGAGCTGCTCTCGCGAGAGGCGCTCGGCGTGGTGATCGCGGGGATGAGCATGGAGAACGTGCTGCCCCGGCTCGGCGAGGGCGCCGTGCTCATCATCGCGGCCGACCGCACCGAGACGCTCCTGGCGGTTCTGCTGTCACAGCAGTCGGCGGCGTTCCCGTCGATCTCGGGCGTGGTGCTGAACGGCGGCTTCCCGCTGCCCGAGCCGATCGAGCAGCTCATCGACGGGCTCAAGCTCGCGCTGCCCATCATCT
The DNA here is from genome assembly GCF_900105715.1 of Paramicrobacterium humi. Taxonomy (NCBI): domain Bacteria; kingdom Bacillati; phylum Actinomycetota; class Actinomycetes; order Micrococcales; family Microbacteriaceae; genus Paramicrobacterium; species Paramicrobacterium humi. Next base: position 2,046,710 of record NZ_FNRY01000001.1, read on the forward strand.
CGACCAAGTGGGGAACCTACGACACGGCGGTGCGCATCACCCACACGCGCGGGAAGCTCGCCGCCGACTCGCAGCGCAAGTTCGACGCCGCGCTCGCCGCGTTCGAGAAGCACGTCGACCGCGAGGAACTGACAAGTCGGCTCGACGTGTCGAAGACCGACGTCGTCACCCCCCTCATGTTCGAGTACGGGCTGCTCTCGCAGGCCCGCAGCAATCGCCGGCACATCGTGCTGCCCGAGGGCGATGACGACCGCGTTCTGCGCGCGGCGCACACGCTGCTCGCGCGCGAGGTCGCGGAGCTCACGATCCTCGGCGAGCGGTTCGAGGTCATGGCGCGGGCGATCGAGCTCGGCCTCGACCTCTCGAAGGCGGAGGTGCTCTCACCGTTCGACCCGGTGCTCTCGACGCGGTTCGCCGAGGAGTACCACCGTCTACGCGTCCACAAGGGCGTCACGATCGAACAGGCTCGCGAGATCGTCACCGACGTGTCGTACTTCGGAACCATGATGGTGCACCTGGGCCTCGCCGACGGCATGGTGTCGGGCGCCAGCCACACGACGGCGCACACGATCCGGCCCGGCTTCGAGATCATCAAGACGAAGCCCGACACCTCCGTCGTGTCGAGCGTGTTCCTCATGGCCCTCGAGGATCGCGTGCTCGTGTACGGCGACTGCGCGGTCATCCCCGACCCTACGGCAGAGCAGCTGGCCGACATCGCGATCTCGTCGACGGCGACGGCGCAGCAGTTCGGCATCGAGCCGCGCGTCGCGATGCTCTCGTACTCGACGGGGGAGTCGGGCTCGGGCGCCGACGTTGAGAAAGTGCGCGAAGCGACCGCTCTCGTGCGCGAGCGGATGCCGGAGCTGCCCGTCGAGGGGCCCATCCAGTATGACGCGGCCGCGGATGCGGCCGTCGCCGCGACGAAGATGCCCGAGTCGCAGGTCGCGGGACGCGCGACGGTGTTCATCTTCCCCGACCTCAACACGGGCAACAACACGTACAAGGCCGTGCAGCGCTCGGCCGGCGCTGTCGCGATCGGCCCCGTGCTGCAGGGGTTGAACAAGCCGATCAACGACCTCTCGAGAGGGGCTCTCGTGCAAGACATCGTGAACACCGTTGCGATCACCGCGATCCAGGCGGCGACAGCATGACCGCCGTCCTCGTCATCAACTCGGGCTCGTCGTCGTTCAAATACCAGCTGCTCGAGATGGACAGCGAGACGATGCTCGCCCACGGCCTCGTCGAGCGCATCGGCACGCCCGAAGCCCATCTCGTGCACGACATGAGCGAGAACGGTGAGAGCGAGAAGTTCGAGAAGACCCTCGAGATCCGAGACCACACGCACGGCTTCCAGGTGATGCTCGACGCGTTCGCCGAGCACGGTCCTTCGCTCGAGCAGCATCCGCCCGTCGCCGTCGGCCACCGCGTCGTCCACGGCGGCGCTCGGTTCTTCGAGCCGACTGTCGTCACGCCGCTCGTGCGCATCAACATCGAGGATCTCTCCGAGCTCGCGCCGCTGCACAACCCGGCGAACGTGCAGGGCATTGATGCCGCGCAGAAGGCGTTCCCGGACGTGCCGCACGTCGTCGTCTTCGACACCGCCTTCCATCAGACGCTGCCGCCCGCCGCGTACACCTACGCTCTCAACGCGGAGGTCGCCCAGAAGTACCGCGTGCGCAAGTACGGCTTCCACGGCACGAGCCACAAGTACGTGTCGGAGGAGGCGGCCAAGTTCCTCAGCCGGGACCTCGGCTCGCTCAACCAGATCGTGCTCCACCTGGGCAACGGCGCCTCCGCGACAGCGGTGGCCGGCGGCAAGTCCGTCGAGACCTCGATGGGCCTCACGCCGCTCGAAGGTCTCGTGATGGGAACCCGCACGGGCGACATCGACCCCGCGGTCTCCTTCCACCTCCACCGGCGCGCCGACATGGACGTCGCCGAGCTCGACGAGCTGTTCAACAAGAAGAGCGGCATCTACGGCCTCTCGGGGCTCCGCGACATGCGCGACCTGACCGAGCAGGCGAATGCCGGGAACGCGAAGGCGCGCGCGGCGCAAGACGTGTACGTGCACCGTCTGAAGCAGTACATCGGCGGCTACTACGCGCAGCTCGGCCACGTGGACACCATCATCTTCACCGCGGGCATCGGCGAGAACAGCGTCGAGATCCGGCGGGAGGCCCTCGCGGGGCTCGATGAGCTCGGCATCGTCGTCGACGACGCCCGAAACGAGGCGCGGTCTCGTGAGACTCGGGTGATTTCAAGCGATGAATCGCGCGTCACGGTGCTCGTCGTGCCGACGAACGAGGAGCTCGAAATCGCGCGTCAGACGCTCTCTGTCATCTAGTCCGCCACGTGGGGGACAATTGTCCCCTATATTGGGGACCAAATTTCGCTAACTAATCGGTCGATCTTGCCGAAATCTTGAGCAAAACCTGACGACTCTGCCATAGCTTAGGGAATGCCTCAAAGGTCCCTAGCCAACGAGGTTGCGATGTACCCGACATCGCACTGAACCCGAAGATACGTCTCCGGACCGGGACGCATGGTCACCCGCCGTGCGTCCCGAATCGGCGGTGTGTCACCTGAAAGGCCCTACTTTCAGCATGCCCAAAGAACGCGTTCTCTCTGCGCGCCTTTCCCACGTGCTTGCGGTTGCCGCAGCCGCCGTGGCGCTGTCCCTAGCAGCGACCATGGCCGCTCCGGCTCCCGCAGCGCGGGCAGATGTCGCGTCTTCTGTCGCGTCTTTGATGGTCCCTGCCGCCGCGCTTCCGGCGGGGGCGGGTAACTATGACTGTTCATACGCGACATCAGGGACTGGAGCAGACCGAAGCTCCATCTGCTGGCTGAACCTCGCCTCGTTCAACGGCGGCAATCCGACCGTGACCGACCGGTGGACCAGCAACAAGATGACCCTCAAACTGTCGGACAACTACACCCTGTCGTTCACGATGAATGTCAATGGGAAGTCGGCACGAGTCGTGAAGTCGTCGCAGTATTGGGACGCCAGTTTCGACGTGCAGTCCTACAAGGGAATTGCTTCGTCTTCCGTCCTGTATCAGACGGCCCAAAACGGCATGACGCAGCTTCAACTCGACGGCATCACGCTTGCCGGACCAGGAAATGGCGTGCCGGCATTCTCTATGGTGATGGCCGACGCAGAATCGACGGACGGCGCCGAGTCGATCACTTTCAACGCAAACGCACAGTGGACTGCAGTGGGCTTGCGGCCGTCGAACTGCACGTACCCGCTCGGCTCGAATTTCACATGCAGCGGTCCGAAGCCGACTTCCGGAGCGCGAGCCGCCGTCGTACGCTCCGATTCGACGTTCGTGCAAGTACAAATGACGGGGTCCGGCCTCCAGGGCGTGGCGGTTGGCATCGTGCTTCCTGCTGATCCTGCGTCCTCCGTGCAGGCGACGGCGACATTCGCCGGGGGTGCGAGAGCGCTCGCCAACGATTCCGTTACTGTCAGTGCCGCGAGAAGCACGAGCGAGCGCGTTTCTGCGACGACCGGGAGCACCTCGAAAACCGCTACCACCGTCGTCTCGACAAGCAACTCAACAGCGCCCGCAACGTTCGTCGTGACTGCCGCGAACGGGTCGACGTCTCTCAGCAATTACGCGCTGGCTTGGACGTGCACTCGAAACGGTGCTTCTTTCCCTCCCAGCGGATCCGGCTCCGCGAGCATCGTCGTGGGCGTCGCCCCGGGCGACAAGGTGCTGTGCACTGTGCTCCTAACCGCCGGGACTCCTGCCCTCTCGATCGCTCAAACGGCGGACCGCAAAGAGGTGCCCGCGACAAACAGCACAGTCACTTACACGGTCACAGCCCAGAACGTCGGAACCGCCGAATACGCTGCAAACAAGCTTGCATACCTCGCCGTCGACCTGAGCTCTGTGACGGACGAGGCATCATTCATGCGCGCGACGGTCGCTGTCGACGGCGGTGCTCCTGTCTCGCTTACCTCTTCGTTTTCGAAGCTGACCTGGTCCGGTGCCCTTCCGAAGGGCAGCACGGTCGTCATCTCCTACACCGTCACCTACAACGGAACTAAGGATGAGGTGCTCACAAGCAGGGCATTCGCGACCAACACGGAGCTCGCCAAGTTCCCGGCAGAGTGCGTGTCCCCATCCTGCGCCTCAGTAGCGCTCTACCATCCGGAACTCACGGTAGTTAAGAAGGCCGGTGCGGACGAGGGCACGGCCAAAGTGGGCACAGTTGCTGATCCGGCGAGCTTCATCGGTGCCCAGCCGCTGAATTTCTTCTACATCGTCGAGAACACGGGAAGCGGCGCGCTGAGCAACATCGTCGTTACTGACGACAAGGGCGTGAAAATCACCTGTCCGCAAACAACGCTCGCACCGAAGGAATCAATGACATGCACCGGAACTTCAGATATGTCCGCCTTTTTTCCCCGAACCTCATGAGCTCCTTGACCGGAACTCGGTGACGAGTCCCACAACCCATATCCGCTCCCTCGCGGATCTCCCTACCGGCCATCCCTAGTGGCCACAACCCGAAAGTGAACCCGATGAACACCACAAAGAAAACCCGCAAGAACATCCTCACCGGTCTCGTGGCCGGAGCGGCCGGCATCGCCCTCCTAGCCGGCGGCACCACGTTTGCTCTTTGGACATCCAGTGCCGAGACGACAGCGGCGACCATCTCGGCCGGCCAGCTGTCTATCGTTGCAGGCGATCAGACCTGGACGGACGAAAGCCGCGACTCTACGAATGTCGGGCAGCCGATCAACTTGAACACGTTCAAGATGGTTCCCGGCGATGTGGTCAAGGGCTCCCAAACCTTTGATGTAAACGTCGAGGGAGACAACTTGAAGGCCCGCCTCGATGTCGATCTGAGCAAATCAAGTCTGAGTGGTGGCCTGTACGACAGCAAGACGATTGAGTACACGTACGAACTCAAGTACACGAACGCGCAGGGCAGCAGCACTGACGTTCCGCTCGGTACAGGCAACGAGTTCCAAGTGCCGAAGGGCGAAGGGACCCTTACCGGAACTATTGTCCTCACTTACCCGAAGGGCGTCGACGGTGACACCACCGGGATGGTGCAGACCTTCGCAATTGGAACGGTGGCATTCAACCTCACGCAGGTTCGCTAACACGTGCCGCCCCGGTCTCAACCGCTCGAACCTGAGGCCGGGGCGTGCCCCCACAACTCTTCGATCCGTCCACCACGAAAGCAGATGACAATGCGCCGCACCGCAAAGATCGGCATCACGGTCTCCGCGCTCGCCGTCGCAGCCGTCGCTGTCGCCGGTCCCGGCACTTTCGCCGAATGGTCGAGCGCTGCGAGCGTGAAGGAGACGACGATCACGACCGGCATCCAGACGTTCACCGTCAACGGCAGCGAGACGCCGGCGCTCACGATTCCGTCGGCGACGCTCGCCGCTGCGACATCGGACAAGCAGACCATCACCATCGACCTCAAGGGTGAGCAGCAGGGCCACCGCGGGTTGTACTACGCGCTCCCCAACATCGCCGTCACCGCTCAGGATGCCGGACTGGTCAATGCTCTGCAGGCGACCGTATACAGCGCCGATCCGAAAACCACGTGCGGCGCGACGGCCCCCAAGACTCCGCTCTACGCGGGCACGGCGGCGGGCCTCGCCGGGTTCTCGATCAAGCCCCTGCAGATCGTGAACTCGTCGCCGCACACGAGCACGGACCCGAAGAAGACGAGCGACACGGGCTCGGCGCGCTACTGCGTCACGCTCGCGCTTCCCGCGCACTACGGCGAGTACAGCAACACGGCGACGGCCACGGCGACGGGCGACGCGAAGACGCAGGACGGCAAGACGACGACCGTCCAGGTCACAGCCCATGACTCCTGGTACGGCCAGGCGGAACCGTCTGCGGCGGCGAAGAACGCCTCCATCACCTTCAACTTCACCGCGATCAGCGTGCGCCCGGGCGAGACCCCGAGCGGCGCGGCAGGAGGAACGAAATGACCAGTCAGGTGCACGGCGCCGCCGTCGCGGCATCCATCACTCGCATCATGGACGGCGGCAGCCTCAGCGAGCTGCACCCCGGCAAGGCGCAGCTCGAGCGCATCCGCGCCGAGCGAGAGCAGTCGGCCGAGACCGACGCGCACCACGGTTCGCTCGGCGGCGTCATCGCCCGCGGCCTCGGCCGTTCGCTGCTGCTCGCGCTCATGGTCGTCATCGTCGCCTCGGGCGTGCTGCCGCGCGTCATCGGCGCCGTGCCGCTCGCTGTGCTGTCCGGGTCGATGGTGCCGACGTTCAACCCGGGCGACCTCGTCGTGAGCAAGCCCGTCGCCGACCCCGCGGCGCTCGAGATCGGCGAGGTCATCACGTTCCAGCCCGTCAGCGGCGACCCCATGCTCATCACTCACCGCATCATCGGCTTCGAGTTCGGCAGCGACGGCACGCGCAACATCATCACGCAGGGCGACGCGAACTCGGCGTCCGACAAGGCGATCGTGCCCGACCAGGTGATGGGCAAGATGCTCTACACGGTGCCGTTCATGGGCTACGTGAGCAACTGGGTGACGGCGCTCAACCTCGCCTGGCTTCTGCCCATCGCGGGCGTCGCGCTCATCGTCGTGTGCATCGTGATGCTCACGCGCGCCCTTCGTCGCAGGGATCGTGAATGAGATTCCGGATGCTGCCGGCCGCGGCCCTCGCGGCGGCGACCGTGCTCACCGCCGCGGCGCCCGTCGCGGCGGCGGAGCAGAGCGCTGACGTCGTGCACGTTGACGTCGGTGGCACGGGTATCGACACGGCGACAGTGCCGGTCGACGGGCTCGTGAACGAGCGCGTCGTGCCTGGCGACGCTGGCGGCAGCAGCATCCGCGTCGTGAACACCGGCTCGCAGGCGGGCGTGCTCTCGGCCGAGGTCGCGAACGTTCGCTTCGTCGGCGACGCGGGTGACCCGTTCTTCGGTGCTCTACTCATCAACGGCACGCCGGCGAGCGAGCTCGGTGAGAAGCCGAGCCTCGCGCGAGACGTCGCGCTTCCGGTCGGCGGCGCGGCCACGATCGACCTCTCGTACCTCTTCCCGACCGAGGCGACGGTCGGGAACCACGGCGACCGCGCGCTCGGCGTGAGCTTCGACGTGCGCCTTGACGTGACCGCCGAGGCGGCGGCTTCGCCGGGGCTGAACGCGCCGGGCGACGCCGCACGAGGCGGCGGCTTCGGCGGCGCGCTGCCGTGGACGGGCGCGGAAGCGGCGCCGTGGCTCGGCGCGGGCGCAGCGCTGCTGGGCGGCGGCATCCTGCTTCTCCTTCTCGCGCGGCGCCGACGTCGCCGCGGGCCGAGCGAGGCCGTGCGCGAATGAGCACGCCGCGTCGCGGGGAGCCGACCGCCGAACCGCGAGAGCAGCCTCTCGCCGCCGCGTATTCTTGAACCATGTCGACGGACGTGACGGATTACCACGATGAAGTGTGGGCTCCGGGGAGCGCGCGCGTCGCCCTGATCTTCCAGCCGACGTTCGCCGTGCTGATCGCGCTCGTCTGCCTGTTCGCGGCGCTCGCCGACGTGAGCGTGCTGACCGACGCGGCGGCCCTGTCGGCGATCGTGCTCGTCGCGGCCGGACTCGTCGCGGCGCTCGTCGGCGAGCATCACGCGGGGCCGCGCTCCTGGCGGGCCGCACTGCCGATCGCGAACTTCATGGCCGTGATCCTGCTCGGCCTCGCCACGCGCGATGGCATGCAGGCGATCGGCATCCTCGCGGTGCTGCCCGCGTTCTGGCTCGCGCTGTTCCCCTCGGCCATCCTCACCGTCGTCGTCATCGTGCTCACACTCGGCCTCGTCGACCCCTCCGCGATCGGGGACCCGGCCAGTCGCGCGGTCGCCGTCCTCACGCCGCTCGTCGTGCTGCTCGTGGCGCTCACCGTCCGGCTGCTGCGCACGCGCATCACTCGCCTCGCCGACCGCGAGCAGGCGGCATCCGAACTCATCGATCGCATCATCGACACCGTCGACATCGGCATCGTCGCCGTTGACCGGCACGGCACCGAGGTTCTCGCGAACGCGACAGTGCGCAATCATCCGCTGCTCGCGCGCGACGGCGGCTCCGTCATCGATCTCGAGAAGCACGGACTGCTGTACGAGCAGGATCGGCACACGCCCGTTCCCGAGGGCGCCGGGCCCGTCGCTCGCGCGATGGGCGGTGAGGCGTTCTCGAACGTCGTCTACTGGGTGGGGCCGCCCGAAGCGCGCCAGCACGCGATCCTCGTGTCGGCGGACACTCTGCACGATCGCAACGGCGAGTTCAGCGGCGCGGTATTCGCGTTCGACGAAGTGACCGAGTACATCGAGACGCTGCGCGCGACCGACGACTTCGTCGGCACGGTGTCGCACGAGTTCCGCACGCCGCTCACGTCGATCGTCGGCTATCTCGAGCTCATTGGCGAAGTCAGTCCGCGGCCGAGCGCGGAGGTCACCCTGTACCTCGACGTTATCGGGCGCAACGTCGATCGCCTGCGCCGGCTCGTCGAGAACCTGCTCGAGGCCGGCGCCGAGCCGACCGAGTCACGTTTCGCGCCCGAGCCGCTCGACGAGATCGTCCGCGCGGCGTGCGAGCGTGCCGAGCAGTCGGCAGCCGCTCGCGGCATCCGCCTCGAGATCGACGCCGCGGACGCGCCGACGGTGAGAACGGATGCCGCCAAGCTGGGGCTCGCTCTCGACGCGCTCCTCGAGAACGCCGTCAAGTTCAGCGACGACGGCGAGAGCGTTCGCGTGACGGCGGCGGAGAGCGCGACGGGAGGCACGGTGACGATCGAGGACACCGGCATCGGCATCCCGCGCCGCGAGCAGCACATGCTCGGCACGCGCTTCTTCCGCGGCATCAACGCGCGCGACGGCGCCTTTCAGGGTACAGGCCTCGGCTTCGCCCGCGCCGACGAGCTCGTGCGCGGCGTGCGAGGCAGCCTCGTCGTGCGCTCCGCGGAGAACGCGGGCACGACGGTGACCCTCACGCTGCCGCGCGACTGAGCCGGGGCTACTCGGTTCGGGTCCGCTGCGAGAGGGCGCGCTTGAGCGCCGCCTCGACGTCGTCTCCCGCGCTCGCGGCGGCGACGTTCTCCTTGCCGACCGCGTCGACGATCTCGGCCCGCTGGATGCGCGTCTCGCGGGGCGCCTGCACGCCGATGCGCACGCTGTCGCCCTTCACGTCGAGAACGGTCAGTTCGACATCGTCCCCGATCAGCACGCGTTCGCCGATCCGCCTCGTCAACACCAGCACTCGCCCAGCCTAGCGGGATCGCGAGTTGCCTGCTCGGTGGTGTGCCGCATCGGGAGCAGCTGTTCGGCGAATGACCGTCTATCCAATGATGGTGTCGAATATTTGAGAAAGAGCAGACAGATTGCCCTCGTTCCGGGCGATATGCAGCTGGCTCATGTGGACCCGTTCCCAGTCCAGAGTATGGCCGGACTCGTTTAGCAGTTGAACGAAGAACTCTCGCTGGGACCGCCCATTTCCTTCCCGAAACGGGTGCGCAAAGTTGAGATAGTCGTAGAGGTACGCCGTCTCTCGAGGCAGGTCGATCGGCGGCACATCTCGGAGATGGTGGGTCTGGCGGATTCGTTCGGCGGCGTGGGCTACCGGTCGCTCGATCTCAAGAGGCGGCATAAACGATTCGCCTCCTCCCTTCGCGAGGCCAACGGTGCGCAATTCGCCTGCCCAAGGGTAGACGTCCTGAAAAGCTGACGATGAATCGCCTGCCACTGCTTCAGGTCGAAAGTGCGTGGAGTGAGAACGGGAAACTCTCGCAACTCGGCGAGGCGAAACTCCACGAAATCATTCTCAGCATTCTGCAATTCGTCTCTCGAAGTGAGCCCGAGGTTGTTTCGGAGAACCCGAGATTCGGCATCAAGAAAGTAGCCCGCCCAACGTGCGTCTGGATCGCCGCGCTCCCACGGCCGGGATTCGCTCAACCGATCCCATAGCGTTCGCGAACTCGCTGTCCGAGCTCTTCGATATTGATCTCTCCACGAACGTATGCATCTTGGTCGTGGCGTGTGGCAGCAGTGCTACGGGAGCCTTCGAGTTCGGAGGACCGACGTGCATCGCGAATGGCGTCTCGCCTGCGAGCAAGGTCCGACTTTGCATCCATGCTGACCACCCCTTTTACTCGATTACCAGTGTAATCGAGTCATCCGACAGGGTCTCGTCAGCACAAGCGGCCGCTCCGCCTACTGGGTGAAGTGCGCCTTCGCGTCGCGCAGGCTCGTGAAGCTCCAGCGCTCGAAGCCATGGCCGATGACGAGCACTTCGTAGTCGTCGCCGAAGCGCTCGATGAAGCCCAGCACGCTCGGCGCGTCCTGCTGCGAGAGACGCGTGTCGATGACGCGCCATTCGCGCTCGGAGATCGGGTCGAGAACGACCTCATCGGCGGTCGGAAGTCCGAGCGCCGTGGTGCTCTGCACCTGCACTGACGTTGTCATGACAACCCCCTATCAGCCCCTGGGGTCGGGCGCCCTCTCGCCCGACCCGTGATCGATGACGAGGCAGCCGCGCGCCCGAACCCCATATCGCCGCTGCCGGATCCGTCCTCGATCGTGAACTGAGCGTATTGTCGAAATCGCTCCGCGGGGAGTGCTTGACGAAACGCTCGGGCTCGCTTATAAGGCGCTACTCCCAGTGCCCATGCGCGTCGATCCACGTGTGCCACGGCGAGATCCGGTCCACGTGCACGATCGCGTCGAACGAGCGTCGCACGTCGGCGGGCTCGATGTATGGTCCGTTGCGCCTGCCCGAGGTCGCGTCAAGTGCCGCGGCGACCTCGGCCGGCGCGGAGCGCAGGTCGACGAAGAACGATCCGAGCTCGGCGTCCGCGAGAGCCGCGTCGAGACTCGCGGGGTCGGCGTCAGCGAGCTCTTCCGTGAACGGCGTGGAGTGTCCCTCGGGATCGTCGGGCCCTGGCCGATGCAGCCACGCCGTGCCGCCGCCGAACGTCGTGCCGATGACGAGCAAGTCGTCGCCGAGGCGATCGGCGAGGTGCTCGCCCATCGTGCTCATCGGCTGCGTGACGAACGGCGGCGCGAGGTAGGCGGTCTTCCGCACGTGCCCGTTCGCCGCGAACACGAGAACGCGCGGCTCGCGCTCGAGGATCCACTGCACTGTCTCGGCCATCGCCGCGTCGCGAATGTTCGCCGGCGACCACGTCCGGGTCGGCCCGTCCGCCATGGCCGCGAGGAACGCGTCGGCAGCGACGGCGACCTCGGCTGAGTGCAGCGCGATCTCCGTTCCCTCCGCGTCGATGACGGCGTAGTCGAGGCGCTTCGCGCGGATCCGCTGCGCGAGACCGGCGATGCCCGCCGTGATGGCGTTCCGCTCGGCCTCCGGAAGCGCGAGGTACGCGTGGATGGCGGGGGCGGCGCGCGCGAGACCGGACCGGTCGGCGGGCAGGTAGCCGAAGCGCGGCAGCAGTCGGTTCCGCACGGCGGCGGCGAACGAGGGATCCACTCGCTCCAGCACCTCGGTCGCGAGCCGGACGGCGGGAGCGGCGCTCGCGGCGGAGTCGGGCACGTCCATGCCGTAGTAGCGCACGGACCGCGCGCCGTTCGCCGCCTGTTCCCGCATCCACGCGGCCTGGTCGAGCGTCTCCTGGCACTTGCCGAAGTGATACGTGACGGCGTCGTTCAGGATGGAGCGAAGCCCCGCGCCGCCCGCCCCGATCCACGCGTCGAGCGCGAAGCCCTCGGGGAAGCCGCTCTCGAGAACGAGAGCGGTGAACCCCGCTCGGCGTGCGAGGAAGCGGAAGAGCCGGTTCCGCAGCGCGAGGAATTCGTGGCTGCGGTGCATCGACTCGCCGAGCGCCACGACGCGCGCGTGGCCCACGATCTCGAGCAGCGGCTCGAGATCCCGATCGTCCTCGGCATCCGGGTCGAGCGTCGCGAGCTGGTGCCCGTGGGCGCGCAGCCAGCGGGGCAGCGTGTTGTCGTCGGTCTCCGGCACAAAGCCAACGCTAGTCGCGGCGTCAGCGTCGAACAGCGACGTTTCGCTTCAGGCTGACGGCTCCCATGGCGCATGCGGCCCGCCCCAGCGCGTGCGCTGCGAGAGCCCGCCGTGGCGGGGAGCGACGTGCGCGAGGATCTTGCCCCAGCGTTCGGCGATCGTGAGGGCGCCGCCGCCGGGCACGCGCGCCGTGCGCGCGCGGGGGATGCGGCTGCGGTACCAGCGCCCGTCCGCCATCGACACGTCGGGGTGATCGTCGCCGTACACGAGAACGACCTCCGCTTGAATGCGCGAGAGCTCCTTCGCCCAGCGATGATCCGCCAGCATCCGACGGTCCTCCTCGAGACCTGCGGCGCCCTGCCGGCCGGCCTCGTCGAGCAGGCGATCGATGCGGTTGCCGAGTCCGGGCTTCGCGAGCGCGGGATCGTCCGGCCGGATGAACAGGGCATCGCGGTCGAACGGCAGCATCGTCCGCTCGTCGCGCACGATCGCCATGCGGCGCGGAGCAGCCGTGTTCACGACGGCGACCCGGTTGACGAGGTCGGGATGCCGCGCGGCGAGCGAGAGAGCGACCATTCCGCCCGTGCCCCAGCCGACGGCGCCCGCGGAGTCGAGCGCGTTCCCCTCGTCGGGGGGAACCGGCGGCCCCGTGCGGCGCAGGAACTCGGCGAGCTCGTCAGCGCGCTCCTCGACGGTCGGATCGTCGCCCTCTCGCGCCGGCGTCCCGCCGTAGCCGGGGCGGTCGAGCATCACGAGGCGCACGCCCCACGAGTCGGTGATGACGGGGTCGGGGTCGAACTGGCCGCCTCCCGGCGTCGGCAGGCACAGCACCACGAGCCGCTGCGCGAGCGGGTCTCCCGTCGCCGGCATGCTCATGGGCCGCCCTGATTCGAGAGTGAAGATGCGGTTGGCCATGGGCTCACGATACGTCGGTTGGCCGCTCGCGCGCAGGGGGTTGTCAGGAACCGCCCAGCCGCCCACGCGGCACGCCCAGGAGGCGAACCGTCTCCGGGCTCGCCGTGTGCTCCTCGCCCGTGACGAGCATCGCGTCGACGCCGACGACCCGGTCAACGAGGCCGACCCAGCGGGCGGTGTCCTCCGCCTTCCGGGTCGCGTCGACGACGACCCACACCTGATCCGGCTGCAGCGCCGCGATGCCGTGCAGCTCGTCCTCGCCCGCGAGAGCTCCGCCGAGCCCCCACGCGAGCGCGACGGGAGCGCTCGCCGACACGGCGTCGGCGCGCGCCAGGTACGCGGCTCGTCTGTCGTCGAGAGAGCGGATGCCGCGAGCCGCCGCTCGCCCGCCCGCCGCGAGCAGTCCGCGCGAGGTCCGCGCCGCCTCGAGGCTCGCATCGCCGATGCCGACGAAGACGATGAGGTCGCCGGGCGCGCTCAGGGGCGAGACCTCCGGCGTGGCGGCTTCCGGCAGCGCGCGATGCGCCGGGAAGCTCGGCAGGGCGGCATCCGTCACCCTCGTCGTCGCGAACGCGCTCGCGGGGGAGCCCGCGCCGCCACCGGTCGGAGTGCTCGCCGGTGCCACGACGGGCTCGGCGGTCTGCGCCGTGAGGCTGCGCATCACTTGCTCGAAGCTCTCGCCCGAGGTCGACACCTCGTACTCCGTCTCGTACTCGGCGGCACTCGACTCGGCCTGCTCGGCGTCGGCGATGAGCGCGGCGATGCCATGCTGCTGTGGGACCAGCGTCGGGCCGTCGGGCTCGTCGACCTCCACTGTCGCCTCGAAGCGGTGTCGGGCGAGAAAGCCGGCGATGCCGCCGACCGTGACCTTCTCGATGGAGACGATGCGGGCGCGCGGCCCGAGCTCGCGGCGGATCTGCTCGCGCAGCTGCTCGAGCGTCTCGCCGTCACGCTGAAAGCGTCTGGTTGTCACGCACCACCCCCACGGTGTCGATCGCGAGGCCCGACGCGGTCGCCTCGGTGTAGCTCAGCACGGGCAGCCCGTCCGCCTGCGCCGACACGAGCCGGCGCACCGCGGGCCGCAGGCTCGGCGCGCACACGAGCACGGGCTCGCCGAGCGCGGGGTCGATCTCGGCGACGGTGCGCCCCACCGATCCGATCACGGCTTCGATGCGGGTGGGGTCGAGAACGATCTGCGGCCCCTCGTCGGTGCCGCGCAGCCCCTCGAGCATCGCCTGCTCGAGCAGCGGGTCGATCATGATGACGCGCAGCCGGCCGTCCTCGGCGAAGCGCGCGGCGACGGCGGGACCGAGCGCGGCCCGCGCGGCCTCGATGAGCCCCTCGGCATCCGTCGACGCCTTCGCGCGTAGCGACAGCGCCTCGTAGATGCGGGCGAGGTCGTTGATCGGCACGCGCTCGGCGAGCAGCCCCTGCAGCACGCGCTGCACTTCCGCGAGCGAGAGCAGCGCGGGCGTGAGCTCGTCGACGGCGGAGGGGCTCACGTGCTTGAGCCCCTCGGTGAGCTGGCGCACGTCCTCACGGCTGAGCAGTCGGGCGGCGTTGGCCTGCACGATGCTCGACAGGTGCGTCACGACGACGCTCGCGCGGTCGATGACCGTCGCGCCCGTGAGCTCGGCGCTGTGCCGCATCTCGACGGGGATCCACTTGCCCTCGAGCCCGAACACGGGGTCCACGACGGAGGGTCCGGGCAGCGCGTCGAGCGCGTCGCCGAGCGCGAGCACGGCGCCGGACGGCGCGATGCCGCGACCCGCCTCGACGCCCGCGATGCGGATCGCGTACGTCGAGGTGGGCAGCTCGATGTTGTCGCGCGTGCGCACGGGCGGCACGACGAAGCCGAGCTCGAGGGCGATCTTGCGGCGAAGCGCGCGCACGCGCGCGAGCAGGTCGTCGGGGCCGCCCGAGACGAGGTCGACGAGGTTCGGCGCGAGCATGATCTCGAGCGAGTGCACGCGCATCTTCTCGATGAGCTCCTCCGAACCGTCGCCCGCGGGCGCGGGCGGCGCGAGCTCGACCTCGGCGGCACGCCGCTTCTCACTCGCCTTGATGCGCTGCGCGAGAAGCAGAAGCACGGCGCCGATCGCGACGAACGGGATCTTCGGCATCCCGGGGATGAGCGCCATGACGATCGCCGCGCTGCCCGCGATCGTGAGCGCCTGCCGCGACTGCAGCAGCTGCGTCGACGCGGCCTCGCCCATCTCGGTCTCCGCGTTCGACCGGGTCACGATCATGCCCGTCGAGACGGCCATGAGCAGCGCGGGGATCTGCGTGACGAGGCCGTCGCCGATCGTCAGGAGGCTGTACGTGCTGACGGCGTCCTCGATCGACATGCCGTGCTGCACCATGCCGATCGCGATGCCGCCGACGATGTTGATGATGATGATCACGATGCCCGCGATCGCGTCGCCCTTGACGAACTTCGAGGCGCCGTCCATCGCGCCGTAGAAGTCCGCCTCCGCCGCGACCTCCGCGCGGCGCGTGCGCGCCTCCGCGTCGGTGATGAGCCCCGCGTTGAGGTCCGCGTCGATCGCCATCTGCTTGCCGGGCATCGCGTCGAGAGTGAACCGCGCGCCGACCTCGGCGACGCGCTCGGCACCCTTCGTGACCACGACGAACTGGATGACGACGAGAATGAGGAACACGACCGCGCCGATGATGAGCGAGCCGCCGACGGCGATCGTGCCGAACGCCTCGATCACCTGGCCCGCGTACGCCTCGCCGAGAACGAGCCTCGTCGAGGCGACGTTGAGGCCGAGCCGGAACAGCGTCGCGACGAGCAGCAGCGACGGGAACACCGAGAAGTCGAGCGGCTTCTTCACGAACATCGTCGTCAAGAGGATCAGCAGCGCGAACATGATGTTCGTGATGATGAGCGTGTCGAGCAGCACGGGCGCGACGGGCACGACGAGCAGCATGATGATGCCCACAACCCCGATCGGCACGGCGAGCTTTCTCAGTGTCGCGTTCATGCGTTCCTCCTTGCGGGAAGCGAATGGATGCCGCGGGCGGCGCCGCGCTTCTTCAAAGCCATGACGAACACGAGCACCCGCGCGACGGCGTTGTACAGCTCGGCGGGGATCTCCTGGCCGAGCTGGCACGCCGCGTGGATCGCGCGCGCGAGCGGAATGTCCTTGACCATCGGCACACCGCCCTCTTCCGCTTTCTCGCGGATGCGCGCGGCGATGACGCCGGTGCCCTTCGCGACGACGCGCGGCGCGGCCTTGCCCGGCTCGTACTTGAGCGCGACGGCCACGTGGGTGGGGTTGACGAGCACGACGTCGGCGCCGGAGACCGCGGCGATCATGCGATTGCGGCTCATCGCGAGCTGCCGGGAGCGGCGCTGCTGCCGGATGAGCGGGTCGCCGTCGGAGTTCTTGTTCTCGTCCTTCAGTTCCTTCTTCGTCATGCGCGTGTGCTTGCGGTTGCGCTTCATGACGACGAAGAGGTCGACGACGGCGAGTCCGATGCCGACGGCGACCGCGACGCGCAGCATATTCGCGGTGCCGCCCGCAGCGGCATCCAGGAGCTGGCTCACCGAGTGCGCGCCGCTCGCCGTGAGCACGGGCATGAGCCCCGAGATCACAAGCCACAGGGCCCCGCCGATCGCCGCGGTCTTGAGGATCGCCTTCGCGCCCTCCCACAGCGCGCGCATGCCGAACACGCGCTTGACGCCGGCGACGACGTTGAACTGCTCGAAGCGGCCCGTCATCTTCTTGAGGTGCACGCCGCCCTGCGCGACGGCGCCGATGAGGATAGCGACGGCGACGACCGCGAGCAGCGGGCCGAGAACGTCCTGCATCGAGGCGAGCCCGCTGCCGAGCGCCGCGAGCGCCTTCTGCGGGTCGGGGTCGCTCGCGATCGCGGTGACCGTGAGCATCTGCTCGGTGCCCGCCTGAGCGCCGGCCGCGATCGCGACGGGCAGCATGACGCCGGCCGCCGCGACCCCTACCCACGCGGTGAGATCCTGGCTTCGGGAGAGCTGACCCTTCTGACGGGCCTCGCGCAGCCGCTTCTCGGTCGCCTTCTCTGTGCGTTCTCCGCTGTCCGACTCGGCCACTACCGCACCCCCCTCAGCAGCTGGGACGCGTCGCCCGTGAGCGCGTTCACGACGCCGGGCAGGGCGAGGTAGACGCTCGTGACGAGCAGGAGCGTGATGATGATCTTGAGCGGAAAGCCCATCGCGAACGCGTTGAGCGCCGGGGCGACGCGCGTGATGAGGCCGAGCCCCGCGTCGGCGAGGAACAGCACGATCACGAGCGGGCCCGCGATCTGCACGGCCGAGAGGAACATCTGCCCGACGGCGCGCACCATCATCTCGGCGGGCGCCGCGAGGGCGAACACGCCGTCGACGGGGATGACGCGGAAGCTGCCCACGATGCCCGCGATGATGAGCTGGTAGCCGCCCGAGGCGAACAGCAGCGCGAGGGCCGTCATCTGGAAAAGCCGCGTGAACTGGGCGCCGTTCACCATGGCCTGCGGGTCGAACGCCTGCGCGAGCTGGAAGCCGCCGAACACGTCGATGAGGTTTCCCGCGGCCTGCACGGCCGAGAAGCAGATGAGCACGAGGAAGCCGAGCAGCGCCCCCGTGACCACTTGCAGCACGAGGGAGCCGATGAACGCTCCCGTGTCGAGGTTCTGGTAGCCGGGTGCGACCGCCGATCCGACGGCGAGGGAGAGGCCGACGCCGAGCATCGCCTTCACGCGGGTGGGGATGCCGCCGTAGGAGAACGGCGGCGCGATCATGAGGAACGCGGTGATGCGCACGGCGGCCATCATCGTGGCCTCGAGCCAGGCGAAGTCGAGCGGAATGTTCACGTCAGCCGCCCGCGAGCAGTTGGGGGATGCGGGAGAACAGCTCGTTCGTGAACGCGATCATCTCGGCGATCATCCAATTGCCGGCGACGACGAGCGCGATCGCGACCGCGACGGCCTTCGGCACGAACGACAGCGTCACCTCCTGCACTTGCGTTATCGACTGCAGGAGCGAGATCGCGAACCCGACGACGAGCGCCGTGACGAGGATCGGCGCGCCGAGCTTCGCGGCGACGAGAAGGCCCTGCATGCCGATGTCGAGAACCGCTTCGGGACTCATCCGACACCTCCGTAGCTCTCCAGAAGCGACCGAATGATGAGCCCCCATCCGTCGACGAGGATGAACAGCAGGATCTTGAACGGCAGCGAGATCATCACGGGCGGCAGCATCATCATTCCCATCGACATGAGCGCCGCGGCGACGACGAGGTCGATGATGAGGAACGGCACGAAGATGACGAAGCCGATGATGAACGCCGCCCGCAGCTCGGAGATCATGAACGCGGGGATGAGCGTGTAGAGCGGGACGCTCGCGGCATCCGTCGGGTTGGCCTGGTCGGCGGCACGCGTCATGAGCGCGAGGTCCTCCTGCCGCGTGTACGCCAGCATCCAGTCCCGCAAGGGTCCCTGGCCGACGTCGACGGCCTGCCCGAACGTGATCGTTCCCTCGAGGTAGGGCTGCACGGCGATCGTGTTGATGTCGACGAGCACGGGCCACATGATGAACAGCGACAAGAACAGCGCGAGCCCCGCGAGCACCTGGTTCGGCGGGATCGACGGCAGCGAGAGCGCGTTGCGGCTCATCGCGAGCACGACGAAGATCTTCGTGAAGCTCGACATCATGAGCAGCAGCGCGGGCGCGACCGACAGCAGCGTGATGCCGATGAGCGTCACGATCGACGCGGACGGGGTGCCGTTGACGCCGTTGATCTCCACCGTGACGCCCTCGCCGGGCGCGTCGGTCGGCGCGACGGGCGGGGTCGGGTCGAGCGGGTCCGCGTGCCCGACGGTCGCGGTGACGGCGACGAGCACGCCGGCGAGCACGAGCCCCGCGGCGACGAGTGCGGCGAGGTGGGCGAGGCGGTGCTTCAGCGTGGGGGCTGTGCTGTTCATCGGCCGTGCCGGATGACCTCGGCCGTCTGCCGCCAGGTCTCCGGCGACAGGATGGAGCCCGCGAGGGGCGAGCTCTTCGCGGCCCGCGCGTGGTTGCGGGGCCGGCGCAGCGGCTCGACGCTGTCCACGGGAACGGCCGTGTCGGTTCCGGATGCCGCGAGCACGCGGTCGAACTCGGTCACCGTGCCCTCGGCCTCCCGCTGTGCGCGAGGCTCGACGGCGGTCGGCCGCGGGCGCGCGGCGGCGCTCGAGTCGATGAGGGAGACGCCCTTCTCGGTGACGCCGAGCACGTAGCGGGTGTCGTCGACCTGCACGACGACGAGCTGCGCCTTCTGCCCGAGGCCCTGCCGGCCGAGCACCGTGATGGCCTCGCTCTTCTTCGCCCGGCCCCTGCCGCGGCTGAGCTTTCGCTGCAGATACCAGAGCACGCCGAGCACCGCCGCGAGCGACACGATCACGCGCAGGGTGAGCAGCAGCCCGTCCATGGTCAGCCTTCGGTGTTCTCGAGAATCCGCGTGATGCGCACGGCGTAGTCCTGGTCGACGACGACGACCTCGCCGTGCGCGATGAGTCGGCCGTTGAGCTTGATGTCGGCGGGGGCGCCGGCCGATCGGTCGAGCTCGACGATGCGGCCCGGCTCGAGGCCGAGCACGTCGCGCACGGCCATGCGCGTGTGCCCGATCTCGACGGTGAGGTCCATCTCGACGCCCGCGATGCGATGCAGGTTGCCGGGCGCCGCGCTCGCGCCGGCGGTGCGCGTGATGCGCACGGCGAGCCGGCCGATCGTGTTGCCGGCGGCATCCTGCAGGTCGAACGCCTGCGTCGCCGGGTCGGCGAACAGGCTCGCGGCGTCGCCGTGCGTCGCCTCGCCGAGCACTCCAGCGCCGAGCACGCTCACGGCGGCGTCGATAGCCTCGTGCAAGCGGTCGGCGAGCGGCGCGCCCGGCAGTCCGTCGATGAGCGCGGCGGCGTCGATGAGCTGCACGGCCAGGTCGGCGCTCGCGTCTCCCACGTACGAGACGAGCACGGCGTCGGCGGTGTCACCCGTGCCCGACGAGGCCCGCGCCGTCACGGGCGAGGCGGTGGGCAGGGTCGCGGCGAACGTCGCGGCGACGGCTGACTCTTGAGTGGTGGTGCTGATCACGCGGACTCCTCGGAGGGGGTGGGGCCGGTCACGACGCACGCGAGGCGCGCGCCGGCCGTGCCGACGGCTGCGGTGGCGACGACGTGGTCGCCGGTGACGAGGTCGAGGGGACGGTCGTGCGCGTGGCGCAGCCGGATCACGTCGCCGACGGCGAGGTGCAGCACCTGCCGCGGCGTGACGGCGACGGGCGTGAGCCGCAGCGACAGCTCGACGGGCGTCTCGCCCACCTGGCGGCGCATGAGCTCGGGCGCGTTGTCGACGGGCGCCGTCGGGTTGACCGTCGTCAGCCGCGGCAGCACGAGCTCCGAGGCGATCATGACGCTCGCGGGCGACACGAGGTCGCCCACGCGGATCGCGAAGCGCGCGACGATGACGAGATCTCCGGATGCCGCGGCCTGCGCGAACTGCGAGTTGTACTGCATCGCCGACACCGTGATCCCGTCGGGAAGCAGCTCGCCGAACGAGTAGTCGAGGTCTTCGAGCGCGTCGGTCATGAGCCGCCGAACGAGCGCTTGCTCGATGGGCGTGAACGTCCGCTCATCGACGACGTCGACGGGGCGGCCGCCGAGCATCTGCACGATCCACGACAGCGCCGCCGAGAGCGGGAACTGCACGACGGCCTTGTGGTCGGTGCCCGGGAACGTGCAGATCACCATCGCCGTCGTCGGGGGAAGCGAGGCCGCGTACTCGTCGTACGTCTGCATCGACAGCTGCTCGCTCGTGACGTGCGAACGCACCCGGATCTTCGCGGTCAGCTGCGTCGCCCACTGCCGGGCGAACGTCTCGAACGCCAGCTCGAGCACGCGAGAGTGCTCGCGCGCGAGCGTCGCGGGCCGGCCGAAGTCGTACACTTCGACGGATGCCGCGGCGGGCGCGGCTGCGCCGCTGTGTTCCTGGACCGTCACGCCCGTGACTATCGGACGGCGGGCACGCCAGGTAAGCCGTGCCGCTTCGGGTCGGCGGGCACGGCGGCTTGGGGAAGGGTCAGGATGCCGGGGCGGCTCCCGTGATCTGGGGGATGAGGTTGCGCACGTCCTCGCTCGCGCCGGAGAGCACGACGATGTCGACGCGTCGGTTGAGCGCGAGATCGGCGTCGGAGGTGCCCTTCGCGACCGGTCGCGTGGAGCCGTAGCCGACCGACTTCACGCGGCTGCCGGGCACCTTGCCCTGCTCGACGAGGTGGCGCAGCACTTCGGTCGCGCGACCCGACGAGAGCTCCCAGTTCGTGGGGAACGGCGCGACAGAGCGACGGTAGTCGGCGTGCCCCTCGACGGACAGTTCGTTCGGCACGCTCTTCAGGATGCCGCCGAGCGTGTCGAGCACGGAGACGGCCTTCGCGCTCAGCACCGTGCTGTTGGTCGTGAAGAACGTCTCGCCTCCGACGAGGCGGATGTTGAGGCCGCGCGAGTCGATTGTGAACGTCACGGTGTCCTGCAGCCCCCGGTCGACGAGGGCGCCCTGCAGCCGGTCCCGCAGATCGGTGAGATCCTGCACCTCGGCCCGAGCGAGCACCGTGTTGGCGTCGGCGACGAAGCCCTCGCCGTCCTCGTGCACGAGCTCCTTCGGCACGATGACGCCCTGCGAGACGTCGGTGACGTCGCTCACCGTCTGCCCGAACCCTGTCGCGAGCGAGGAGCGCAGCGCATAGAACTTCTCCTGGTCGACCGTCGACATGGCGAAGAGCACGATGAACATGCACATGAGCACGGTCACCATGTCGAGGTACGACGCCATCCAGCGCTCGTCCGGGTGCACGTCGTCGGCCGCGGGGACGCGGCGTTTCGGGCGCAGGCTCATGTCACGCCGCCTGTCGTGCGGGAGCTTCGCGCTCGGCCGACTTGCCCTTCTTCGCCGAAGCGGGCTTCTCGGCGACGAGGGCGCGCAGGCGCTCGCCGACGAGGCGCGGCTGGCTGCCGGCTTGCACGGCGAGCAGGCCCTCCATCTGCACGGTCATGCGCTCGATGTCGAGCTCGCCGAGGCGCGCGAGGCGCGTGCCGATCGGCAGCCAGATGAAGTTCGCCGACAGTAGGCCCCACAGCGTCGCGACGAACGCCGTAGCGATCATGGGGCCGAGCTTCTCGGGGCTCGAGAGCTGCTCGAGCACGTGCGTGAGCGAGACGACGGTTCCGATGATTCCGATCGTGGGGGCGAAGCCGCCCATCATCGAGTAGAAGCGGGACGCGGTGCGGTTGCGGCCAGCTGTCGTGGCGATCTCGTCTTCGAGCAGGATGCGCAGCTCCTCGGCATCCGTCCCGTCCGCGATGTTCTGCAGCGCGCTCTTGACGAACGGGTCACTCGCCTCGGCGGCGTCCTGCTCGAGCGAGAGCAGTCCCTCGCGGCGGGCCTTCTCGGCGTAGCCCACGACGGACTCGATCGTGGAGTTCAGCGATGCGGACTTGCCGCGGAACGCCTTGGGCAGCGCCTTCGCGGCGAGGACGGCGTCCTTGATCGTGGCGCTCGCGATGCCGACCGCGATGGTGGCTCCGAACACGAGAACCATGGGCGCGGGAAGCAGAAGCGCCGAGACGTGGGCGCCCTCGAGCGTGATCATCGCGAGGAGCGAGCCGAACGCGATGACCAGGCCGATGATGAATGCGGGATCCATTACTCGCCGCCTTCCACGGCTGGCTCGTCGAGCGGTGGGACGAGGCCGAGGGTGGCCGGACGCGCCGGAGACTCCGGATACGCGGTCGCTGCGGCGAGGACGCGGGCACGGAACGCGGTGATCTGGGCGATGACATCGGCCATGGTCTCGGTCACCACGTACTTGGCGCCGTCCACCATGATCAGCGTGGTGTCGGGTGACGCGTGAATCCGCTCGATCAAGTCGGGATTCACCGCGAATTGGCTGCCGTTCAGCCGAGTGACAACAATCATCCGGTCCATCCTTGGAAGTGCATTCGGGCCCGTCCTGGGCCGTCACACGTCACTGTCGGCGTTCGTGGCGTGTCGGTAAGTCGGGGGACGTCGAAAACGCGGTATGGGGTCGCGGATGCTGCGAGCTGCGGGCAAATCGTGGCGCGTCAGCCGGCGTGGGCTTACACTCCCCGGTATGAAGGATGCGGCGGGTATCCGATTCGTGGAGCACGGCGTCGGACGCCCTGTGATCGTGCTGCACGGCGCGGGCGTCGATCACCGTGAGACGGAGGCGTGCTTCGAGGCCGCTTTCGCGGACAGCACCGGGTGGCGGCGCATCTATCCGGATCTTCCAGGCATGGGCCGGACGCCGGCGCCGGCGGAGCTGGAGAGTGCCGAGGGCGTGGTGGAGCTGCTGCGCGAGTTCGCTCGCACCGTGAGTGGCAATGTGCCGTATCTTCTCGTCGGTCACTCAGCCGGCGCGTACTTCGCGCGCGCGATGGCCGCGAGAGAGGGCTCGCGGATCGCGGGTCTCGCGCTCGTGTGCCCGCTGCTGACTGATATGCGCGAGGTGCCGGATCATCGTGCGGTCGTTGGCGGCGGAGATATCGGTGACGAGGGCTTTCGAAGCTACTTCGTGATTCAGACTCCCGAGATGCTTGACCGGTACGAGCGTTACGTCGCGCCCGCTGCCGCGCTCGTCGACGGCGAAGCGCTTGAGCGAATCGGCGAGCGGTGGGAGATCGCCGACACGGATGGCCCGACATTTGCGGGACCGACGCTCGTGGTCGCCGGCCGGCTCGACTCGACCGTCGGGTACGCGGCGGCCGTCGACCTCGTGAATGTCTATCCGCATGCGAGTGTCGCCGTCATCGATGACGCTGGGCATGCTCTGCCGCACGAGCAGCCGGAATTGCTTCACGCTCTCGTGGCCGAGTGGCTTGCGCGCGGCGAACGTGCTTGACGATGCGTGGAGCCGTCTGTTTCTGACGGGTCCGGGGGCTTCGGCTCTTTCGATCGCTTTCTCGGTCGTGGCGCTTCTTGGGTGGGCTGTTTTTGTGCGCGCTTAACGCCACTATGGTGTCGGGTTCGTGCTTTGACGAAGCCGGTTGCCGATCGCCGTGTGGCTGCGATGGTTCAGGTCACCGCAGTCGGGCGTCGGTGCGCTTGATTGATGGGCGCCTGCCCGCGATCGTTGGCTTTAGAAGAGTGGCTTGTCCGGGTAGTCCTTCCCGTCGGTCGCGTCAGCGTCGTCGGTTTTGGTGTCGGTGAACCACGACTCGTCATCGGGATTCGGTTCGTCGGCGAATCCATCGTGCTCGCCTTCCTCGTCGCCGAGGTCGGGCTCGGGCATCTCGGTCTCGTCGCATTCGTCGAGGGCCTGGAATCCGACATTGGTGGAGCGTCGGATGCGGTACTTCTGTCCGAGGGGTGAGGTCCAGATGATGGTCCCGTCGTCGCCGCGTTCGACTTGCCAGGTGCTCGAATGTTTCAGTACGTGGTGGCGTCTGCACAGCGGGTTCAGGTTCTCGAGGTCGGTGGTGCCGCCGTCTTGCCAGGCGAGGATGTGGTCCACATCACATTGCCGTGCGGGTCGGTTGCAGCCGGGGAAGCCGCAGACCTTGTCTCTGACTTCGATGGTCTTTCGCAGGTCGGCGGGGACGGCGTAGCGGTCTCTGCCGACGGAGAGGACGGCTCCGGTTTCGGGGTGGGTGAGCAGCCTTGTGAAGCTTGGGGCTTGGGCGGCGAGCCGGCGGGCGGTGTCGGGGTTGATCGGCCCGTACCCGTCGAGTTCTGCCGGTTCCTCACTGTGCCCGAGGAGGGTCATCACCGGGACGGTGACATGCACCGTCGGCCGGATCGCCCCGGTTCGCCCGGCGAAGAGCGGCTGCCCGTCGCCGGCACCCTCACCGCTGTCGCGACCGGTGGTAGCTCCAGTTGTGAGCCCGTTCATGGTGGCGTCGGTGAGAACGTCGGCGGTGAGTTGCCCGATGGTGCGCTGATCGCCGGTTTTGCGCAGGCTCTTGGCGGTGGTGTGGCAGGCGTTATAAATGCTCTGGGTTACCTCGACGGGGGCGTAGAGGGCGAGCCAGCCCATTCCGTCCGGGGCGTTCCAGTGCTCCACCCGCCGATCTGAAGCTGCCGCCTCGTGGCGTTGCAGGCTGGTTTCCGGGTGCAGGCTCTCGCGCAGGGCGAGGGCCTTGTTCTTGAACTGCGGCGGCGTGGAGGTTTTCGCCAGCGTGAGGGCGACCTGCTCGAATGCCGCCCGATCCTGTGTGGAGAGCCCGGTGGCCTGGTCGATGAGCGTGCGGGCGTGCTGGTACGTGATCACCCCCTCACCGAGTGCTTCTAGGGTGGCGGGGAGTTCCGTGGTGAGGGTTTCGGCGGTGCCGAGCATCGAGGTGATCATCGGCTGCGACAACCGCATCTTCGCCGCCAGTTCCCCGGCGAGGGCGGAACGCACAACCTCCTGCGTCTTCGTCGTGTCCGTGTCGGAGGCGACGAACAGGTCACGGTTCGCCGTCGCATGGTCCAGAAGATCCGCGAGCATCATCGACACCTGCGCCTGCACCACGGCGAGAAGCTGATACTGCTCAGAGATATCTTCGACCATCACCGCCAGTTTCCCGATCCGGGAGTCGCGGCTTCCGGGTGGGTGTTTATCGTCATCGTTGAGGATTACCATGGGTCTACTCTGCCAGCACCCACCGACATTCACTCGAACACAACTACGAAACTGGATAAGTCAGAGTGCACGGGACCTGTGGAGGAGAAATCGACGCCAGCGGCTCAGCGAGCAGCTCCACAAGACGGCTCGGCGAGGCAGCTCAGCGGCGCTGCTCGGCAGTGTCGCGGGTTGCCCGAGGGTCGCGCGGGCGGTCAGGGGCTTGCGCGTTGGGCGTGGCCCGAGGGCCGCGCGGGCGGTGAGGGCGCTCGCGCATTGCGGGAGCGGCATCCGATGGACCTGAATCATGACACCGACCGCCGACGTTCGTCGGATCCTCAGCGCAAGCCGGCGAGACCCCTTCACAAACGCTGCAGAACGGCGAGCACAACGCCGCAGAAACGGAAGACGGGCGACTGCCCCCACGGCGTCGCCCGTCTCTCCTCTTCTCTATCGGCTACCGCTTCAGGTTCGTCAGCTCCTGAAGCACTTCATCGCTCGTGGTGATGATGCGGGCGTTCGCCTGGAAACCCCGCTGCGCGACGATGAGGTTCGTGAACTCCTGCGAGAGGTCGACGTTCGACATCTCGAGCACGCCGCTCACGAGGCCGCCCATGCCGTCGGTGCCGGCCGTGCCGACGGTCACGGCGCCAGAGTTGACGGTCGGGCGGTATTGCGAGGAGCCGGCCTTCTCGAGTCCGCCCGGGTTCACGAACGAGGCGAGGGCGACGCGCGCGAGCACCTGGGTTTCGCCGTTGCTGAAGGTGCCCACGAGGCTGCCGTCGTCGGATAGGGCGTAGGACTCGAGAGTTCCCGCGGGGTGGCCGTTCGCCGTGATCGCGGTCGTGGAGAGCTCCGCGTACCCGGTGATCTTGGAGAGGTCGACCTCGATCGGTCCGGCGGTGAAGGCTCCGCCGCCCGTGAGCACTCCGTCGTTGAAGGTCAGTGTCGTCGCGGTGGTCGTGCCGCCGTCGGTCGAAACGCCCCAGCCGCCAGCCGTGCGCGTGAACGTGAGGGTGAGGGTGTCGGACGTGCCCTCGTTGTCATACACCGTGACGTCGCGAACGAGCGAGTCGCCCACCGGAGTCTCGGATGGCAGGTTCCCCGTGACGGATGCCGAGTTCGAGGCGGTCGCGGGGGAGACCGCGCCGACGGGCAGAGTGATGTTGCCCGTCGCGCTGCCCGGCGTGATGACGCCGCTCTGCGCCGTCCAGCCCTGCACGAACGCACCGTCGGCAGTGACCATGCGGCCCTGAGGATCGAACGAGAAGCCGCCGTTGCGGGTGTAGAGGGTCGAGCCGCCGTTGCGGACGATGAAGAACCCGTCGCCGTCGATCATGAGGTCGGTGGGCACGCCCGTCGACTGCGCGGCGCCCTGCGCGAAGTTCGTCGAG
Source organism: Paramicrobacterium humi (assembly GCF_900105715.1). NCBI lineage: Bacteria > Bacillati > Actinomycetota > Actinomycetes > Micrococcales > Microbacteriaceae > Paramicrobacterium > Paramicrobacterium humi. Next base: position 2,073,566 of record NZ_FNRY01000001.1, read on the forward strand.
ATGCCGGCGACCTGCACGCCGAGGCCGACCTGGGCGGGGTTCGACCCGCCGACGTCCTGCTGCGGAAGCCGCGAGTTCTTGACGAGCTGCGAGAGCGTGTCCTGGAACTGCACCGACGAGGCCTTGAAGGCGGTGGTGTTGACGTTGGCTATGTTGTTGCCGGTCACGTCGAGCATCGTCTGGTGTGAGCGAAGCCCTGAGATGCCGGAGTACAGCGAGCGGAGCATTGTGCTGCCTTTCTGTGGATCAGGATGCGGTCGAAATGCCCGAGACGGCGTCGAGCGGGACGGTGGTGTCGCCGATGGTGACCTGGGGCACCGAACCGGCGAAGGAGACGGAGGTCACGAGGCCCGACTGCTCGACACCGTCGGCGTCGAGATAGGTGGCCTGCTGGCCCACGAGCGCCGCGGCGGTCTGCCGCATGCTCAGGGCGAAGTTCTCGGTCGACGTCGTCGACATGGCGGTGAGCTGCTCCATCATGGCGAGCTGCGTCGTCTGCGAGATCATCTCGTTCGTGTTCATGGGGGAGCTCGGGTCCTGGTTCTTCAGCTGCGCCACGAGCAGCTTCATAAACACCTCGGAGTCGAGCGTCTGCTTGCGTTCGGGCACGGGCGTCTGCAGCGAGGCGGCGGAGCCGGTCGCCTGTACGGCGTCGACGGGTGGCATGTCTGGTCCTTCCGGTCAGGCGAAGAGGTCGATGGAGGTGGATGACGGATGCCGCCCGGCAGCGCCCGGCGCGTGCGCGGCCGTCTCGGCCGCAGCCTGCAGCGGGCCGCGCCGCGTATCGCCCGGGCTGGCCGGGCCCTGCTGTGCGGAGCCGTGTCCTTGCCCGTGCCCGGACTGGCCGTGCTGCCCGGACTGCCCGTGCTGCCCCGCGGACGCGGAGCTCTGCTGGCCGGCCCACGCCTGCTGGCCGACGCCGCTCTGCGGGCTCTGCTGCCCCGCCGAGGCGTCGCCGGTTCCGAGGGCGAGCGAGGCGCCGGGCGCGGCGACAGCGAGATCACGGCGCAGGTCGACGAGGATGTGCCGCAGCGCATCCCGCCCGGCGTCCGACGGGGAGAACAGCTCGAGATGGATCGCGCCGCCCGCGATGTGCGCGCGCACCGTCACGGGGCCGAGGTTCTCGGGCGACACGGTGAGCGTCACCTGGTGGTCGCCGTCGCCCGACTGCGCGAGCGCGACAATCGGCTGCGCGAGCTGTGGGGCGAGCTGTGGTGGGGCGGCAGGTCGAGGGGCGGAGGCCGCTGCGGCCGGCGCCGCGGCGGGCACCGTGCCCTGCGCGCCCTGCACCGCGGCGGGAGCACTCGCTCCCGCAGCCTCGCTTCCGCCTTCACTTGCCGCAAGTGGCTGCGTGCGCGCCGATTCCGAGCCATTTGCGGCAACCGAAGCGTCGGAGGGAGCGGAGGACACAGCGCTCGGCGGCTCGGGGGCGCCGGTGCTCGCCGGTGCCGGTGGCGTTGCGGCGGCCGGAGTGCGGGCGGTGGCGCTAGCGGGCGCGGCCGCGGAGGGCTGGGCGCCGGCCGTCGAGGACGTCGCCGCCGCGGGAGACGACGTGGCGGAGGGGGCGTTCGGGGCCGTCACCGGATCCTCGGCTGGCGCCGCACTCGGTTCAGCGACCGCAGCGAATGCGACGGGGCTGGGGGCTGCGGCGACAGCGGTCTCGGACACCTGGATCACGTCGAGCGTCGGAGCCGAGCCTGCGGCATCGACAGTGCCGGCGACGACGGACTCACCTGTTACGTCAGCATCCGCAGTTGCGGAATCGCCCGTGCTGAGATCGTCGTTGCGGGAAGCTTCCTCTGAGGGCGGCCCATCGGTCGTCGCCGTCGGGGGAAGCTGGCCGATGACGAGCCCGGGAGCGCCGGAGGCCGGCTGGGAAGACGGCGCCGTGTCCGGAACGCCGGCGTCGCCCGTGTCGACGGATAGAGCCGGGTCCGTAGCGGTCTGGTGTTCCGCGGGCTTCGCCTCTTCGGTGGCCGCTCCGTCGGCGGCCGCCCGCGGAGCCGCCGGAGTTGCCGGAGTCGCCGCGGTGAGCGCCGAGTTCAGCGCCTCGTCGAATGCCGAGGCGGAGCCCGCACTCACGGTGCTCGCGCCGGTTGCGCCGGAGGTGGGGCGGCCGGCGGGAGCGGCGGGGGTCAACGTGCCGATGAGGGTCATGAGCCCACCGCCTGCGAGAAGCCGCTCCGCATGAGCGCGAGCAGCTGCGACGGCGACGCGCCCGCCGTCGTGCCCGCGCCGCCGAGGCCGAGCGTGCTGAGGAGGGAACCGTCGACGCCCGCCGTGCCCGCCACCGACGCGGAGGCGCTTGCCGCGCTCGCGCTCGGCACGACGCGTCGGATCGTGGAGATGTCCGAGGGCTTCAGGTAGTTGTCAACGAGCTGCACGTTCTTGCCCGGGCGGGGAGCGTGGATGATCTTGCCGTCACCGGCGTAAATCACGATGTGGCCCTCGCCCTTGACGACGAGCAGGTCGCCGGGCTGCGCCTGGTCGAGGGACGGAACCTCGACGCCGATGTCGGCCTGGTCCTGCACGACGCGGGGAGCGTCGATGCCGAGGTCGGCGAGCACGCGCTGCACGAGACCGGAGCAGTCCATGCCGTTCGCGTCCTCCCCGCCGAAGACGTAGGGCACGCCGAGGTACTTCTTCGCGCCCTCCACGATGTCGTTCCCGGTCACGGCGCCCGACTGGCCGGTGGCGCCGAGCGCCGCGTCGAGGGCGTTCGCGAACGAGGCCGACGTCGCGGCCGACGTGCCGGAGGTCGCGGCATCCGTCGCCTGAATTCCCGTGGTGAGCTGCTGCAGCTGGGCTTCGATGTCGGTGATGCGCTGAAGCGCGACGGCCATGGTCATGACTCGGTCTCCGTCCATCTCGAGGTGGCGATCTCGTCGATCGCGGCCTGCTCGTCGGCGAGCTCGCGCTTCTGCTCGCGCTCGTCGTGGGCGGCCTCGAGCTTCTCGAGGCCGAGGGCGTTGCGCTTGGCGGCGCTGTGCGCGGCGCGCGCCTCGTCGAGGCGGCGGCGCTGCTCGGCCTGCAGGTTCGTGAGCTCGGCGAGCTGGCTGCGCGCGGCGACGCGGGACGCGGCGATCGCGGCGAGGGTGCGCACGTCGACGGCGTCGGTTCCCGTGGCGGCGAGGGCGGCGCGGGCCTGCCGGTCGCGCGCGGCCATCTGCCGCGCCTCGATGTTGGCGCGGGCGAGGTTCTCGGCGGCCTGGCGCTCCTGGATGCTGCGCAGCCGCAGCAGCCCGGCGAGGGAGAAGGCGCGGCTCATGCGGCACCCCCGAACGCGGACACGAGGTTCTCGAGCTGCAGCCACGCGCCGGCGGCATCCGAGCGCTCGTCCATCGCCTGGGTGAGGAAGGCGGCGATCTGCCGCTCGTTCGCGACAGCGGCATCCACCTGGGGGTTCGCGCCGGGCTGGTAAGCGCCCACGTCGATGAGGTCCTTCGCCTGGCGCTTCGCCGCGAGAACCGTGCGCAGGGCTGTCGCGAGGCGGCGCTGCTCGGACGTCGTCACCTTGCCGGCGACGCGGGAGACGGAGCCGAGCACGTCGATCGCGGGGAAGTGGCCCGTGACGGCGAGGGAGCGGTCGAGCACGACGTGGCCGTCGAGGATGGAGCGGGCGGCATCGGCGATGGGCTCGTTGTGGTCGTCGCCGTCGACGAGCACGGTGTACAGGCCCGTGATGGAGCCCGCGTGCTCCGTTCCCGCGCGCTCGAGCAGCCGCGCGAGAACCGAGAAGGTCGACGGCGGATAGCCGCGCGTCGCCGGCGGCTCGCCCGCGGAGAGGCCGATCTCGCGCTGCGCCATCGCGACGCGGGTGAGGGAGTCCATCATGAGCATCGCGTGGGCGCCCTCGTCGCGGAAGTCCTCGGCGATGCGCGTGGCGACGAAGGCGGCGCGCAGCCGCGCCATCGCCGGCTCGTCGGAGGTCGAGACGATGACGACGGAGCGCGCGAGGCCGTCGGGACCGAGGTCGTCTTCGATGAACTCGCGCACCTCGCGGCCGCGCTCGCCGACGAGCGCGATGACCGAGACCTCGGCGGAGGTGCCGCGCGCGATCATCGACATGAGCGAGGACTTGCCGACGCCGGACCCGGCGAACAGGCCGAGGCGCTGGCCGAGGCCGGCGGTGACGAGGGTGTCGAGGGCGCGCACGCCGAGCGAGAGCGGCGCGGTGATGCGGCTGCGGCCCATGACGGACGGCGTATCGTGGTCGAGCGTCACGCGTGGGGCGCCGACGAGCGGGCCTTTGCCGTCGATGGGGCGGCCGAGCCCGTCGAGAACGCGGCCGAGCAGCGCGCGCCCCGTGGGAACGAGCAGGGGTCGGCCGTCGGAGCGCGCCTCGGCGCCGACCGTGAGGCCGGTGACGGGGGCGAGCGGCATGCACGTGAGCCGCTCGCGCGTGGTCGCGACGACTTCGGCGGGCACGCCGTCGCCGATCGTGACGAGGTCGCCGACGGCGCCGTTCAGGCCGCGCAGCTCGACGCCGAGTCCGAGCACCTTCGACACCTGGCCGACCCGTTCGGGGCGGGCAGCGGCGAGGGCGGCGGGCCAGGCGGTCGTCATGCCGGCTCCTCGGCTTGTGCGGCGTCCGAGCTGGTGTCGGCGCTGGCGAGGGCGGCGCGGGCGCGCTCGAACGCGGCGCCGAGTCGCGCGTCGACGAAGCCGTCGTCGAGCACGGTGAGGGCGTCGCCGGCGGAGAGTGTCGGGTCGATCGTGAGAGTGACGGATGCCGGCACGGCCTCGTGCCGGCCCAGGGCCTCCGCGTCGACCGCGCTCAGCCGCACCTCGTGCACGTCGGCGGGTTCGACCGTGAGCAGGGCGCGGTGCAGGGCGTTGCGGGCGGAGTCCTCCGCATCGGACAGCTCGCGAGCGACGACCGCGGTCGCGAGCTCGACGGCGAGATTCTCGAGCCGCTGCTGCGCGACGGCGGCGAGCTGCTCCGCGCGCCGGCCGAGCGCCGCGGCGGCGGCATCCAGAACCCCGATGGCCTCGTCGATCTGGCGGCGCCCGTCGGCCAGCAGCTCCCGCAGCTCGACCTCGATCGCATCGCGCTGAGCGGCGGCAGCGCGGGCGGCGACGCGCATGCCCTCGGCGTGGCCCGCGGCGAAGCCGCGACTGCGGGCGCGCTCGAGCTCCTGCTGGGCGCCGCGGCCCGCGATCGCGGGGAAGACGGCCGGGGCGAAGGCGACGGGGTGCTCAGTAGACATACTCCTCCTCGTCGCCGCGCTGCACCGTGATCTCGCCGTCGGCCTCGAGCTGGCGGATGCCGCGCACGATCTCGCTGCGCGCCTCCTCCACCTGCGACACCCGCACGGGACCGAGGTTCTGCGTCTCGTCGTCGAGCAGCTCGCGGTTGCGCTCGGAGAGGTTCTGCCGGATGACCTCGATGACGGGCTCCGCGGCGCCCTTCATGGCGGTCGCGAGAACGGTCGCGTCGATGCCGCGCAGCACCAGTTGCGCATCGCGGGACTCGAGGCGCACGAGGTCGGCGAACGTGAGCATGCGCGAGCGGATGTCTTCGGCGAGCTCGGCGTCGCGGGACTCGAGGCTGTCGAGCAGCGCCTTCTCGATGGCGGCATCCGATCGGTTGATGATCTCGACGAGGGGCTGCACGCCGCCCACGACCTCGGGGGTGTCGCGCGCGGCGAAGACGCCGCCGGAGCGGGACTTGAGCGTCTCGGCGACGATCGACACGGCCTCTTGCGTGGCGGTGCCCATCGTGGCGATGCACTGGGCGACGTCGGTGCGCCGCGGGTCGGGCAGGCTCGCGATGACGGTGGAGGCCTGCGCGGGCGCGAGGTGCGCGAGAACGAGGGCGACGGTCTGCGGCATCTCGCCGTCGAGCAGGGAGGTGAGCTGGCCCGCATCGGCGGCGCTCAGGAACTCGAACGACTTGCCTGCGAGGCTCGAGTTGACGCGCGTCATGACCCCGGCGGCGCGCTCGGCGCCGAACGACGCCTCAAGCAGCCCCGTCGCGACCTCGCGGCCGCCGCGGCCCTGGAAGCTGCGCTGGGTGGCGAGGGAGTGGAACTCGGTGAGGGCGCCCTCCGCGGTCTCACCGTCGACGCGGCGGATGCGCACGATCTCGGCCGCGATCTCCTCCGCCTCGGTGTCGGTGAACTGCTTGAGCACTTCGGCGGCGCGCTCACGGCTCATGCTCATGAGCACGACGGCGGCCTTCTGCACGCCCGTGAGCTCGGTCATGCGTCCTGCCTGTCATCCATGAGGCTGCGCAGCAGCTCGGCCGTCTTGCTCGGGTCGCGGCCGGCCATCGCGTCGATCTCCATGCGGCGGCGCTCGACCGACAGCAGTTCGGGCTCCGGCTCGGGGTCGGGCTCGGGCGCCGCGATCGGCAGCTTCTCGGTCGGGCCCTCGACGAGGGCGTCGAACTCGCCGGCGTCCTCGAGCTGCGTGAGCTCGATCGACTCGCGCTTCTGCCGCTTGTTCTTGCGGGCGTACAGCACGAGTCCCGCGATGAAGGGGATGAGCACGGCGAGCGCGATGATGACGGTGCGGATGATCGCGTTCATCCGGTCCGCCGCCGCCGCGTCCTTCGCGGCCTGCAGCGCGTCCTGCGCGGCGGTAGCGTCGGCGCTGCTGAAGTTCACGAGCGCGACGGTGACGTCGTCGCCGCGGGCGGTGTCGATGCCGGCGGCCGTGTTCACGAGGCCGCGGATCTGGGCGAGGTCGATGTTCTTCGCGGCACCTGCGTCCACCGCGACCGACACGGTCTGCCGGTCGATCGAGCCGGCCGGCATCGTCGTCTTCTCGGTCGACTTGTTGATCGCGTTGTTCTTCGTCGTCTCCGTCGAGGTGTAGTTTCCGGAGCCGCTGCCGTCGGGCACGGCGATGTTGTCGGGACCGAGCACGCCGGCTCCGCCGCCTCCACCGCCCGTGTACGTCTCGCTCTTCGACTGCTCGTCGGTGGACGGGTCGCCCTCCGGTGCCGTATAGGTCTCGTCGAGGCGCTCGCTCGAGGCGAGGCTCATCTGCGCCGCGACGGTGACGGTCGCGTTGCCCTTGCCGACGATCGTGTCGAGCATCTGCTGGATGTTCGCGCTCACGCGTGACTCGTAGTCGCTCGACTGCTGGTCGACGCCGCCGGTCGCGCCCACACCGACGGCCGAGAGCACGGCGCCGGACTGGTCGATGACGGCGACGTTCTCGGGCTTCATGTCCGTGATCGCGGCGGAGGTCAGGTGCACGATCGCCTCCACCTGCCCGTTGGACAGCGTCGTTCCCTTGTCGGTCTCGACGAAGACGGATGCCGTCGGGTCGGCCTTTTCCGCGACGAAGACGCTCTCCTCGGGGATCGCAAGCTGAACGGATGCCGCCGTGACGCCGTCGATCGCAGCGATCGTGTCGGCGAGCTCGCCCTCGATCGCGCGCTTGTACGTCACCGACTGCTGGAACTCCGAGGTCGTCACGCCCATGTCGTCGAGCAGGGTGTACCCGCCCGAGCTCGAGGACGGCAGTCCGGCCGAGGCCGCGGCGAGGCGCTGGTCGTACACGTCCTCTTGCGGCACGAGCACCGTGGCGCCGCCGTCGGTGAGCTGGTACGGCACGCCGTTCGACTTCAGCTGCTCGACGACGCTGTTCGCGTCGCTCGCGCTCAGCCCCGTGAACAGCGGCGAGTACGAGGGCTTCGACAGCCACGTGGTGAGCGCGACGATGCCGAGAACGAGCACGGCGACGCCGATGATCGCGATCGTGCGCTGCGCGACCGAGAAGCCCTTGACCGTCTGGCCGAAGCGCTGGAAGACGTTCGTGACCGCGCGGGGCATCAGGCCTGCATCCTCATGATCTCGTTGAACGCCTCGACGCCCTTGTTGCGCACGGCGGCGACGAGCTCAAGCGTCACGGCGGCGCGCGTTGACGCGATCGTGGCAGCGTGGATGTCGTTGAGATCGCCCGTGACCGCGGCGACGGCGAGCTCGTTCGACGTGGACTGCAGCTGCTGCAGCTCGTCGATCGCGTCCGTGAACGAGGTGGCGAAGCCGCTGCCGTCGGTCGATGCGGTGTCGATCGTGGGCGGGCTGAACGAGCTCGCGGCCGAGACCGCGTCGATGGGGGAGAGGGGCATCAGCTGCGTCCGATCTGCAGGGCGGCTTCGTAGCTCGTCTTCGCCCGGTCCACGACAGCCGCGTTGGCCTGGTAGCCGCGCTGCGCGAGGATGAGCTGGCTCATCTGGTCGCCGAGGTCGATGTCGGGGTAGCGCACGTAGCCTTCCGCGTCGGCGAGCGGGTGGTCGGGCTCGTAGACGAGCTTCCCCTCGGCGTCGCCGAGCGCGGTGCCGGCGACGTAGACGCCCGAGGTGCCCTCGCCGGCTTCGACCATGACGTAGCGCTCCTGGAACGCGGCGCCGTTCGTCGGCTGCGCCGTGTTGATGTTGGCGATGTTGTCGCTCAGGGCGTCGAGCCACTTGCGGTGCACGGTGAGCCCGGTGCCCGCGATTCCGATCGCGTCGAAGGTCATCAGTTGCTCCTCAGCGCCGTGCGGATCGAGCTGAACTGCCCGTTCATCGCCTGCGTGGCGAACTGGTAGCGCAGCACGGTGTCGATGTTCGAGAGGGTCTCGGTGTCGAGGTTCACGTTGTTGCCGTCGAGGCGCGTGGGCTCGAGCGATTCGCCGGTCGTCGCCGTCACGCGGCCATTGCCTTCGGCGACGGATGCCGCTAGGGCGTCCTCGAACTGCACGCGCTTCGCGTGATAGTTCGGCGTGTTGACGTTGGCGATGTTGTCGGCGATCGCGCGCTGGCGCTGCGAGAGGCCGTCAAGCGCGCTCGTCAGCGCGGCAGCGGTCACGGAATCGAACACGGGCACCTTTTCGTGATGCGAACGGGTGGCCGATCCGTGGCCGAGCGGGTGAGCGATCCGTGCTCCCTTGGCTCTATCGACCGGATGCCGCGAAGCGTTAGGTGCTTGATCTCCTGGAGGAGACTGTCGCTGGGCGAGCGCTACCCGTCGACGTCGAGATAGATCGCCGCGTCCGTGCGCACGGGCGGCACCCGCTTGAGGGCGTGCAGGTGCAGCTGCACTTGCGACATCTCCTGCTCGATGCGCGCGATGGCCTCGCGTTGGCGGGCGACGATGAGCCGTGCGCGATCGGCGAGGGATGCCGGCAGGGGAGCGCCCGGCGGCATCCATGTTCTCTCATCCGCCGTCTGCGAGGCGAGGTCGTCTTCGAAGCGGTCGAGCAGCTCCTGCCAATCCGCGATCGCGTCAGGCATGAGCGCTCACCGCCGCGCCGGCGAGTGAAGCCGCAGCCGCGTGCCAGGCCTCGCGCAGGGGGGCGATGAGCTCGCGGCACTCGGCGCTCAGGGCGGGGTCGCGGCGCACGTTGGCGCTGATGAGGGTCTGCGTGAGGTAGGTGTAGACGGCGCGCAGGTTCGCGCTGCCCTCCCAGGCGTCGGTGAGCGAGGAGGTGAGCTCGGCGACGATCGCCTGCGCGTGCTGCAGGTTCTCGTTCGCGACGGCCCAGTTCTGCGCCTGCTGCGCGGCCTCGGCGCGCTCGACGTCGAGCAGCAGCCGGTCGTAGAGCATCGTGAGCAGACGCTCGGGCGTCGCCGACATGACGGCGTCGGACTGGTACTGGCGCTGGGCGCGGAGGGCTGATGCGTTCATGATCCGGAACCTGTCTTCATGCTCGGGAGTGATGACAACTGGGAAGTGAGATAGGAGCTCTGCGACTGCATCTTGTTGAGCATGACCTCGAGCTGCGCGTAGGTGCGCTCGAGAGTGGCACGACGCTGCCCGAGCCGGGTGTCCCAGCTGTCGATCTGGTCGTTCATGCTGCTGACCAGGTCTTCCTGGCCGGTGATGCGCTTGGTGAGCAGTCCGTCGTACTTGTCGGAGTACTGCTCGGTCGTGTCCTGCACACGCGCGGCGACGCCCGTGAAGATCGCGGAGACTGCGTCGGGGTCGTCGGCGAGGGCCTTGGTGAACTTCGCCTCGTCGAAGCTCAGCACGCCGTAGCGGTCGATCGAGATGCCGATGCTCGACGGCGAGACGCCGTCCACGGGATACTGCACGGCGTTCGAGAGCGCCTGCTTGAGCGAGCGCACGGTGCTGTCGCCCGTGTACACGCCGAGAGTCGTGGTGTCCCCGGCATCGGTCGCGACGGTCGCCTTCGAACCGCTCGTGATGTTCGCGAGGATCGCGGCGATCTTGTCGACGAACGACTTCGCGGTCGCGGCGCTCGTCTTCGAGTCCGCGGCGACCGTGATTGTGACGGGGTCGGTCGAAGCCTTCGACACGGTGACGTCGACACCGGTCATGAGTCCCGTGAATGTGTTGCTCGACGACGTGACCGTCTGCTCGGCGGCCGTGCCGGCCCACAGCGTGACCTGCGCGTCGACGGCCGGCGTGACAACGGCGGCGCCCGTCTCGGTCGCAAGGTTGCTGGCCGTTCCGGCGGTCACGGATGCCGCGTCGCCGCGATATGCGGTGAAGGCGTGCTTCTCGCCGGTCTCCGAGCTCACGAGCTGCAGCCGGTAGAGCGTGTTGCCGTCGGCATCCGTTCCCGAGGGAACGCTTGACGCCTTCACGCCGACGCCCGCCGCGTTGATCGCGGTGACGAGGTCGGAGGCCGAACCCGACGCCGCGGTGATCTCGGTCTGCTTGCCCTCGGCATTCACGAGAGTGATGACCGGCGGGTCGTCGGGCCAGGTCGAGAATTTGCTTGTGACGAGCGCTTGCGCGGTCGCGAGGCGGTTGACGACGACATCGGTGGTGACAGCGGATGCCGACCCCGAGGCCGTGAGGGTGACGGCGTCGCTCGAACTCGAGCCCTTGAAAGCGAGGAGCGCGGTGGGGGAGGTGGAGTCCTTCGCCAGTTTGGCGAGCTCCTGAAGCTTGGTGTTGAGGCCCTGCAGGTTGGAGATGATCGAGTTGGTGTCTTTGATCTTGTTCTGCAGCAGGGTCTTCGGAATGGCCTCGACGTTCATGAGGGCGTCGATGATCGCAGTGGTGTCGAGTCCGCTCGCGAGTCCGTCGAACGAGAGTCCCATTGCGATGCCTTTCTTTGGAGGGAGTGCGATAGGGCGCCCGGGCTCGGAAGGACGGTCCAGGTCTTTCCGTGCCGCGGGCGCCCGGCTTATCGGCTACTAGCGGAGCAGCTGCAGCACGCCCTGGTTGCCCTGGTTGGCCTGGGCGAGCATGGCGGTACCGGCCTGCGAGAGGATGTTCGCAGCGGTGTACTTGACCATCTCCGATGCCATGTCGGTGTCGCGGATGCGGCTCTCAGCAGCGGCAAGGTTCTCCGAGGAGACGTTGAGGCTGTTGATCGTCGACTCGAACCGGTTCTGGATCGCACCGAGGTCGGCGCGGGCCGAGGAGATCGCCGTGATCTGGTCGGTGATCGTGGTGATCGCAGCGGCGGCGCCTGCAGCGGTGCTGAAGTCAAGAACCCCTGTAGTGCCAGCGGTGCCGGCCGCAATACCAGCGCCCGGTGCCGAAGCTCCATCCGCGCCGCTCAATACCTCTGCGCCGTTGATGGCGTTAACAACGAGATCACCTGCGTCGTTGACGGTCGCGGTCATCGCGGAGCTAAATGCACCGCTTCCGTTGAGCGCGTCTGCAACGTCCTGAACAGCGTTGTAGGCAGTGGCTGCGTCAAGCTCCACCGAGACAACACTTGTGCTCCCGTCCGCGGCCTTGAGCGTGAACTCCTGCGTTCCGCCAACTGCGGTCGCATCGGCGATTACGAACGACATGTTGGCGCTGCCGACGGCGAGTGCGTCGGCGAGACCCGAAACGTTCGCTGAGATGTTAACGCCGATTCGGCTCGCCGCGTCACCGTCCGCGCCAACCTGGAAGCTCAGGTTTGCGGTTCCGTCGAGGAGCTTGATGCCGTTGAAGTTGGTCGAATCGCCGATTCGGCCAAGCTCTTCGGCGAGCTGAGAAGCTTCCTTGGTGATCGCCTCGCGCGACTTGTCGTTGTTCGAGTCGTTTCCGGCCTGAACAGCGAGGTCACGCATGCGCTGGAGAATCGAGTGGACCTCGGTCAATGCACCTTCCGCGGTCTGGATGACCGAGATGCCGTCCTGGGCGTTGCGGGCTGCAACGTTCAGGCCGTTCACCTGCGAGCGCAGGCCCTCGGAGATCGCGAGACCGGCAGCGTCATCCGCTGCACGGTTGATGCGCAGACCGCTCGACAGCTTCTCAAGCGACTTCGACAGATCGTTCTGCGTGCTGGAGAGGTTGCGGTAGGCGTTGAGCGCCGACACATTGGTGTTGATTTGCATACCCATGATTGGTTCCTCCGTGAGTGGGTGATGGTGCTGAGCCCATCCGTGGGCTCCTGAAGTCACCTATCGGCGAGAAGGGGAAGAAAGTTAGGCAGCAACGCAATTGATCGAAGGAGGTGCCACTAATAAGGAGCAGTGAGGCCTTCGAACATCGGGAAATGCTTGATATTGCGAGTCAGCAAGGTTCCACCAGTCACGCGAGTAGTTGCAGCGATAATCAAGTCAGGTGAGTCGATTCCCTGATTCCCGGGGAGCCACTTTCGACCGAGTTCACCGGCAACTTCAGAAATCTCCTTATCCACGGGAATCCATGTCATTACCCCGAGAAGCAAGCGGGTCCGGTGTTCTTCGTGCGAGCGCATGCCGGCCAAGATTTCGACTCGCGTTACTTCGCTCGCATACAGCGTTCCTTGGGAAAACGCCGTGCTCAGCACGTCCTGGGCTTGAGCGTTCGATCGAAGGACGTCGATCAGTACGGACGTGTCGACGACAGTCATCATCGTTCTGATGCCTCGCGCAAGCGCGAGCCCGAACGGAGTCGTTCGACGTATTCCTCGCCGTCGAAATCGCGATCGCTCCAAGCGCCAAAAGCTTCGGAGATCGCTCGGAGACCCGCTTCGGTGTCCCGCCGCGACCCGTAGGCGAGGGTGACAGCATCACGGATAAGGGCCGAAAGTGACCGGCCCGTGCGCGCAGCCTCGGCGTCAAGCAATCGGCGTTCCTCCTCCGAGAGGGAAATCTGCGTGCGTTGCATGATGTAATCTTACATCACTTGCGTGATTCGCTTCCAGGACGATTGCGACGCACACCCTTCGCGTCTTCCGGCAACGGGAGGCCGCGAGTCGCCTCGGATTCGGCTTGCGCGAGTTCTACCGCCTGCCGCGCACGCGCATCGAGCTGGTCATCATCCGCTGAGGAACCTCGCTTGCCGTTCATGCAGCCGTTCTACACCGCTGCACCGACAATGGCGAGGGGCGCCTCAGACCGCGGGGACCTGCTGTCGGAACGCGTTCGCGATGCGCAGGTTGCCGTGCTCGGCGACGCGCGCGAAGTAGGCGGCCCGGGACGCGGCCGAGACGCGCGAGGTCATCACGGCATCCGGAGCCGGCTTCTCGGCGAAGTACGTCGTGAGGGCGTCGTGCAGCAGCCGCACGGCCTCGGAACGCTGCTGCGACACGGCCGAGTGCGTGATGCCGAGCTCGGCGGCGATCTCCTTGACGGGGCGATCGTCGAAGTACACCTGGCGCACGATCGTGCGCATGCGCTCGGGCAGCGCCTCGATCGCGGACTCGAGGATCTCGAGGCGCTCGGTCACGAGAACGGCCTCGTCGGGAAGCGGGATGTCGGCCGCGAGCTTCTCGGCCGACGGGTCGTCGAGCGTCGTCACGGTGCGCGCGGCGTCGGCGAGGGCCTCGGCGACGGTGTCGCGGTCGACGCTCATCGTCGTGGCGATCTCGTCGATCGTTGGCGTGCGCCCGAGGGCGGCGGTGAGGCTCTCCTGAACCGCGGAGGTCTCTTTGATGCGCTTGCGGGTGCCGCGGGACGCCCAGTCCATCGAGCGCATGTCGTCGGCGAAGGCGCCGAGGATGCGGCGGCGGGCGAACGCGCCGAACGGCACGCCGAGCTCGGGTTTGAACGCGTCGGCGGCGGTGACGAGGGCGACGGCTCCGACGGAGGCGAGGTCCTCGCGAGAGAGGTGGGTGGCACGTGACCACACATCGGCCACGAGGTATCCGACAAGCGGGAGGTTGTCTTCGATGAGACGATTCCGGTCTGCTCGCTGCATGGCAGGCTTCCCTGACGCTTTCATTCGTGCCATCCATGGCATGTCGTGTTTTCGCCTAGGGAGGCGCACGGCTCGCTGGGGTTCACAGCTCGCCGTGTGGCGGCATCCGCTCTGTCACTCCTCGCACTCGCACGTCGGGTCGTGGCCGCCGGCGTTGAGACGGGGATGCCGGCAAACGCTGTTCCCTGCAAACACGCATGAAACGCGAACGAGGGTCACAGCGTAGTGTGAGGTGATCCACAGTGGATGACCGAGACCTACGCTTCCATATCGCGGCCGAAACGACGAACGTTTCCGCGCCCCCAAAACGGGGACTTGGCTCAGCTGTCCCCTAACCACAGTCGGGGAGAATGTCGATGGGGAGCGCTCCCCATCCCGATCTGTAACGCGGCGCCGCGACCGGCCGATAGATGTTCGTGAGACGCAAGAACGATCGGGAATGACAGGGATTGAGGTGAGGCTCGTGGCTGCCAACGAACTTTCGACGCTGCTGTGGAGGGAGCGCGAGCTTCTCGAGATGCTGCTGTTCAAACTCGAGGAGGAGCAGCTCCTGCTCACGGCGGGCAAGTCGCGCTGGATTCAGTTCGCGACCCGTGAGGTGGAGCAAGTGCTCGATCGGCTGCGCACGACGGGCCTCGGCCGCGCCGTGGAGGTCGCCGCGGTGGCGGATGAGTGGGGTGCGCCGGAAGACGCGACCCTTCGGGAGCTCATCGGCCACGCGCCGGCCGGTCCGTGGGGCGACATCTTCACCGAGCACCTGCGGGTCATGACGAAGCTGACGGAGGAGATCGCGCAGCTGCGGAACGCGAACGAGCAGTACTTGCGCGCCGCCATGCGCGCGACGCAGGAGACGATTGCGGGGCTCAACGTCGAGACGGGCGTCTACACCTCGCACGGCGACACGTCGCGTGATGACTCGGCGCGGCTCATCGACACCGAACTGTAAGCAAGGGAACCCATGTCAACGTTCAGCGGTCTGAACACGGCCTACACCGCGATCGCGGCCGCGCGCATCGGCATCGACGTCACGGGGCAGAACATCGCCAACCAGGGCTCCGAGGGCTACACGCGCCAGCGGGTCACGACGAGCGCGCTCGACTCCGCCGCGATGGCGGGCAAGTTCAGCATGGGCGTGCAGCCCGGCCGGGGCGTGAGCGTCGACGGCATCGCGCGGCTCGGCAACGACCTGCTCGACGCCCGGGTGCGCGACACGCTCGCGGCATCCGGGTTCTGGGCGACGAAGGCGACGGCGTCGCTCACGGCCGAGGGCGCGATGGCGGAGCCGGGCAAGAACGGGCTCTCGAGCCAGCTCTCGCAGTTCTGGGCGGGGTGGCAGGACCTCGCCAACAACCCCGATTCGGATGCCGCTGCCGCGGTGATCCTCAACCAGGCGCAGGTTCTCGCCGCGCAGATCAGCGCGGGCTACCAGTCGGTCGCCGACCAGTGGCAGAGCACGCGCGTCGACGTGAACGGGATGACGAGCCGCGTCAACAGCGCCGCCGACCAGATCGCGGCGCTCAACGGGCAGATCCGCTCGGCGCTGAACTCCGGCCGCAGCGCGAACGAGCTCATCGACCAGCGCAACCTGCTCGCGCAGAACGTCTCGCGCCTCGCGGGGGCCACGGCGAGCCTCGAGTCCGACGGCACACTCACGGTGCGTGTGGGCGGCAACGCCCTCGTCGACGGCGTCACCGCACGGCACCTCGTCGCGAGCGGACCGCGCGACCTCGCCGAGGGCGGACGCGTCAGCCTCGCCTGGGAGTCGCGGCCCGACCTGCCGATCACCCTCGCCGGCGGAGAGCTCGGCGGCGCCCTCGCGGTGCTCGCACCCGCGAGCGAGGGCGGAACGCTCGCGCAGGTCGCGGAATCGTACAACGAGGTGGCCACCGAGCTCGCCCGGCAGGTCAACGCCGTGCACGGCGCCGGCGTCACCGCCGACAACAACCCGGGCGGCGACTTCTTCGCCCTCAGCGCCGAGGACGGCCCGGCCGCGCTCGGGCTCACGGTCATCCCGCAGAGCCGCGCCCAGCTGGCCCTCGCGCTGCCCGACGCGGGAGCGCTCGACGGCGGCAACGCCGACCTCGTCTCGCAGATCGGCCAGGCCGAGGGTTCGCCCGACGCGATCTGGGCGAGCTTCGTCACCCGCTTCGGCGTGGCGACGGCGGGCGATGCGCAGCGCGCGAACCTCGCCGAGACGGCATCCGTCACCGCCGTGACCGCCCAGCAGTCGGTCGCGTCCGTCGACGGCGACGAGGAGACCGTGAACCTGCTCACCTACCAGACCGCGTACCAGGCCGCCGCGCGTGTTCTCACGGCCGTCGACGAATCGCTCGACGTGCTCATCAACAAGACCGGCCTCGTCGGACGCTAAGCGGAAGGAGCGACATGTTCTCTCGCGTGACCTCATCGACGATGACGCAGTCGTCGCTGCGCAACCTGCAGGGCAGCCTCTCGGAGCTCGCCCGGCTGCAGCAGAAGGCGACGAGCCAGAAGGCGTTCCAAGTGCCGTCGGAGGACCCCTCGGCCGCCGCGACGACCCTCGGCCTGCACGCCGAGCAGCAGCGCAACGCGCAGTACGCGCGCAACATCGACGACGGCCTCGCGTGGGTGTCGACCGTCGACGGCGCGCTCGCGTCGAGCACGAGCCTCATGAACCGCGTGCGCACCCTCACGGTCACGGGCGCGAACGACGGCGCCCTCGACGCGACAGCGAAAGAGGCCATCGCCGTGGAGCTCGAGGGCATCCGCGACGAGCTGCTCGCCCAGGCGAACACGCGCCTGCTTGGCCGGAGCGTGTTCGCGGGGACCTCGAACGAGGGCGCGGCCTTCATGACCGATGCGGCGACGCCCGGCAGCTACACGTTCACCGGCGTGCCAGGCGCCGAGGTGACTCGCCGCGTCGCCGACAACGCGACCGTTCGCGTCGACGCCGACGGGGCCGCCGTGTTCGGCGAGGGCCCCGACTCGGCGTTCGCGCTCATCGACGGCATCGTCGCCGACCTCCGATCGGGGGTCAACATCGGGCAGCGCCTGAACGCGATCGACGACCGCATCGGCACTATGCTCGGTGCTCAGGGCGCTGTCGGCGCCCGGCAGTCGCAGATCGAGAGGGCGAAGGAGACGACGTTGGACGCATCCGTTCTGCTCGAGTCCCGCCGCACCGCCGTCGAAGACGTGGACGCCGCCGAAGTGCTCGTGCAGCTCAAGGCGCAGGAGCTCGTCTACCAGTCCGCGCTCGCCGTCACCTCGCGCGTGCTGCAGCCGACGCTCATGGACTTCCTCCGATGAGCGCTGCACTGCGCTTCGTCGCCCCGCCGCCCGGTTTCGACCCGCACATCGACTTCGAGCTGGCCACGGTCGAGGGCGCCGAGGGACTGTTCTCGCTGCGCGCCGTGCGCGACGAGGGCCTGCGCGTCTTCCTCGTCGACCCCGCCACGGTTCTGGGCGATTACGCTCCGGTCATCACCGACGAGCAGGCGGGCGAGCTCGAGCTGACGGATGCCGCTGACGCGATGCTACTCGTCGTCGCGAACCCCTCCGACGACGGTGTGAGTGTGAACCTCATGGCGCCCGTCGTCGTCAACACGACCACAGGGGCCGCGGCGCAAGTCATCCTCGAGAACCAGGACTTCCCGATCCACGCGCCTCTCGCGTAGCGCTTTGTCCACCCCTTGAGGTGCTCGGCAGACGCTTTTTACTCTCGGGTATGGCTCTCTTCGATCCGAGAAATCGTGACCTCAGTCCCCACGCGGCACGCGTGTACGCGGCATTCGGGCTCGCGCACGCCGTTGCCGACTTCGCCGCAGCGGGGCTGTTCGTCGTCGGCAGCGCCCTGTTCTTCAGCGAGCAGACGAAGATTCCCGCGACGTGGTGCTTCCTGATCGGCTCCGTGTTCTTCGTGCTGAAGCCCACGCTTCGGCTCGCGCGTGAGCTCAAGCTCGCCGCGCTCGACAAGGTCGGCACGCTCGCCTCGAACGCTCCCGAAGGACCGGCCTCGGTGCGCGTGAAGAAGCCCGATCAGGCCGACGGGTAGTCAGGCGCGCTCGCCGAAGCTCGGCGGAAGCTTGCACAAGTCGTAGTAGTAGTCCGTCAGCCCCGACTCGTCGCTCGCGTCGACGATGAGGTTCGCGCCCGCGTGCGGCAGCTCCTCGCCCGCGAGCAGCCACACGGTGTAGTGCCAGATGCCGCGCACCTTCTCGTTGAGCAGGCGCTGCCCGTCGACGATGAGCACCGTGTCGGGGTCGTCGGCGCCGTCGAGGGTGCCGGCCCGGAACGGCTCGATCGTGTCGCGACGCAGGGTGGCCTCGCCGACGGAGCCGAGCGAGAGTCGCAGCGGGTGCTGTCCGCGCTCGGCGAGGGCCCCGGCGAGATCGTCGGCGAATCGGGATGCCGCCGGGGCGCCGGCGCTCTCCACGGCGATCAGGCGGCGTCCCGACCGTGAATTGTGCAGGAACTGCTCGGCGGTCCAGGCGAGGAACTCCGCCCGGGCCCCGGTTGTCTCAGCCATGCTCCCAGGCTACGCCGGTTGGCGTCTCCCGGCGGCTCGTTTCTCGCCCAGCCGAATGTCGGCGCCGACCGTTAGCATTGACTCCGTGGTTACCGCCCTGTATCGCCGCTACCGGCCCGAGAACTTCTCCGAGATGATCGGGCAGTCTCAGGTGACCGATCCGCTCCGCACCGCGTTGCGCTCCGACCGCGTGAATCACGCGTACTTGTTCAGCGGTCCTCGCGGCTGCGGCAAGACGACGTCGGCGCGCATCCTCGCCCGCTGCCTCAACTGCGCCGAGGGCCCGACCGACACTCCGTGCGGCGTGTGCCCCAGCTGCGTCGAGCTCAGCCGAGCCGGCGGCGGCTCCCTCGACGTCGTCGAGATCGACGCGGCGAGCCACAACGGCGTCGACGACGCGCGCGACCTGCGCGAACGCGCCATCTTCGCGCCCGCTCGCGACCGCTACAAGATCTTCATCCTCGACGAGGCCCACATGGTCACGCCGCAGGGCTTCAACGCGCTGCTCAAGATCGTCGAGGAGCCGCCGCCGCACGTGAAGTTCATCTTCGCCACGACGGAGCCCGACAAGGTGATCGGCACGATTCGCTCGCGCACGCACCACTATCCGTTCCGGCTCGTGCCGCCCGCGCAGATGCTCGAGTACACGCAGAAGCTGTGCGACGAGGAGGGCGTCACCGTCGAGCCGGGCGTGCTCGCGCTCGTCGTGCGCGCCGGCGGCGGCTCGCCCCGCGACACGCTCTCGCTTCTCGATCAGCTCATGGCCGGCTCCGACGGCCGCACCGTCGGCTACGAGCGTGCCGTCGCGCTGCTCGGCTACACGCACACGGCGCTGCTGGACGAGGCCGTCGAGGCGCTCGGCCGCAACGACGCGAAAGCGGCGTTCACGGCCATCGACCATGTCATCCAGACCGGGCAGGACCCGCGCCGCTTCGTCGACGACCTGCTCGAGCGACTGCGCGACCTCATCGTCGTCGCGGCGACGCAGGGCGCGGCGGCATCCGTCCTGCGCGGCGTCCCGCAAGACGAGCTCGACCGCATGACCTCCCAGTCGGCCCTGTTCGGGCAGGCTCAGCTGTCGCGCATCGCCGACATCGCGAACACGGCGCTCACCGAGATGACGGGCGCGACCTCGCCCAAGCTGCACCTCGAGTTGATGGTGGCTAGGATGCTGGTGCCCGCCGTCGACGAGACCGAGCGCGGCGCCCTCGCGCGCGTCGAGCGGCTCGAGCGTCGAGCGGGGATGCCGGAAGCGGCTGCGACCGCGATCGACTCGTCGATCGAGCGGCAGAACGCCCCTGCGGCACCTACACCGGCTCCGAGTACGCCCGCCGCACCTCCCTCGACGTCAAGCGCTCCGGCACCGCAGGCGGCGACCCCGAGTGCTCCCACCCCGGCCGCACCGGCGGTCGATGCGCGTCCGACACCGTCCCCGACTCCGCAGCCGGCGCCGCGACCGAAGCCGACCGGACCGGTCACCCTCAAGCTCGTGCGGGACACGTGGCCCGAGATCCTCGAGAAGGTCGCCGCCGCCAAGCGCGCGTCGTGGATGCTCATCATGAACTCCGACGTGCGCGACTACGCCGATGACGTGCTCACTCTCGTGTTCCCGAGCCCGAAGGACGTCGACGCGTTCAAGAAGCTCAACGCGGGAGACGGCCCGAGCGAGCACTTGCGCAGCGCGATCCTCGAAGTGCTCGGCGTGCGCGTCAAGTACATCGCCAAGGTCGAAGGCGCCCCTTCCGGTCCGCCGCCCGCGCAGCAGCCGACGCGCACGGCTCCCGCGCCGCAGCCCGCGTCCGCGGCGCCACGGACACCGCGCTCCGAGCAGCGCGCCGCCGAACCCGTCGACGAGGGTGCGCCCTCCGACGAACCTCACCGAACGGATGCCGCGAGCCATCCGGCGCCGGCCCGCGAGGAGCCTGCGATCCCCGACGACTGGGCGCCGGCCGACGACGAACCGCCGTACGACCCCTACGACGACGCGCCGCCGCCGGCCGACCAGCCCCGTGCGGCCGAGCCGCGTGCCACCAACGGGCAGAGCCCGTCTACCGTCGGAGTACGCGTCGGCGCGGCGCCCGCGTCTTCCGGCGCAGCTCGTTCTCCGCAGTCCGCGCCTGCCCCCTCGGCGCCCGAGGCTCCGTCCGGCCCCGTGACCGGCTGGGACGTCGTGCAGATTCCGGCCGACGACCCAGAAGACCTCACGGCAGAGAACGCTGCTCCGTCCGGCGGTGCCGCCGAGGCGTGGGCAGAGCCCGACGACGAGCAGTGGGCAAGTGAGCCTCCCGCCGACGAGTACGACGACGTCCCTGCCGAGTCTGTTCCGGCAGCAGCAGTGGCGGCTGCCCCTGCGGCGCCGACTCCCGCACACACCGCCGATGCCGGTGCTCCGTCCCCGCAGGCGAGCGCCCCCGCACAGGTCGCCGCGCCGACGCCGCACGTCGCGCCCGCCGAACCGGCGCCCGAACGGCCAGAGCGCCAGCAGCGCTCCCGCTACGGCGAGGCCGTCGTCAGGGAAGTGCTTCGGGCGCGCTTCATCGAAGAGCAGCAGTACACGCCGCAGCAGAGGTTCAACTAATCCATGTATGAAGGAATCGTCCAAGAGCTGATCGACGAATTCGGTCGGCTCCCGGGCATCGGGCCGAAGTCGGCGCAGCGCATCGCGTTCCACATCGTCCAGACGGAGTCGTTCGACGTCTCGCGCCTGGCCGAACTGCTCGTCGAAGTGCGCGATAAGGTGCACTTCTGCGAGATCTGCGGGAACGTGGCGGAGCAGTCGCAGTGCGCAATCTGCCGCGACCCGCGTCGCGACCACTCGTTCATCTGCGTCGTCGAAGAGGCGAAGGACGTCGTCGCGATCGAGCGCACCCGCGAGTTCCGGGGCCTGTATCACGTGCTCGGCGGCGCGATCAGCCCCATCGACGGCATCGGTCCCGACGACTTGCGCATTCGCGAGCTCATGCAGCGCCTGGCCGACGGCACGGTCACGGAGGTCATCATCGCAACAGACCCGAACCTCGAGGGTGAGGCGACGGCGACGTACCTCAGCCGGCTGCTCAAGACGCTGGAGATCCGCGTCACCCGATTGGCATCCGGGCTTCCCGTCGGCGGTGACCTCGAGTACGCCGACGAGGTCACCCTCGGGCGCGCTTTCGAGGGCCGCACCGTCCTCGGCTGATCGCAGGCTCGCCGAAGCGAGGATCGTCCCGGAGGCGGGACGTCCTTGTCGTAGAAGTGTGCTGTTCTCGAACCGCCGCCCGCGGCACCTACTGAATACGCCAGATCCGCTGAATTAGTGCCGCGCGGGCAGGGACGCCCAATGAGCTCGAGCGCGGTCAGCGCTCGATGGGCCCGGTCAGGTTGCTCCCGTCAGAACTCCGGATTCTCCGGGTATTCGTCGGCCCACTTCTCGTCGTCCGTGGTGGTCGCGTCGACTGGCTCATCGGGGTCGGCACCGACGAGGTCAGCGATCTCGTGGTCATCTACCGGCCGGTCCCGATCGAGGGGCTCGAATCCGACCTTCGATTCCGTCCGGATTCGGTAGCTGCGTCCGAGAGGTGATGTCCAGATGACGTTGCCCATCGGGTCGCGTTCGACGGCCCATCTGGTCGCGTGCTTCAGAGTGTGATGCGCTCTGCACGTGGCCTGGCAGTTGTCGAGGTCGGTCTCACCTCCGAACTGCCAATCGACCACGTGGTCGAGGTCGCACTGCCGGGCTGATCGGTTGCAGCCCGGGAACCGGCAGGTGACGTCCCGGATCTCGATCGCCTTCCGCAGGTCCGCGGGCACCTGGTAGCGGTCGCGGCCCACCGAGAGGACCGCGCCGGTCTCGGGGTTCGTCAGCAGGCGGGTGAAGCTTGGCGCCTGTGCGGCGAGCCGGCGGGCGGTCTCGGGGTCGATCGGCCCGTATCCCTCGAGATCCGCCGGTTCGTCACTCAGTCCCATGAGTGTGAACACCGGAACCGTCACGTGCACGGTCGGGCGAATCGCCCCCATACGGCCAGCCAGCGCGGGACCTGTCGCCGCGTCATCGTCGGCCGGGTCGGTGCCGCTGACGAAGCCCGTCATCGCGGCGTCGACGAACGAGTCGACGGTCAGCTGGGCGACGGTGCGCTCGTCGCCCGCTTTCCGCAACGACTTCGCGGTGGCGTGGGACGCGTTGTAGAGGCTCTGCACGATTTCGATGCGGTCGTAGCAGGCGAGCCAGCCCATGCCGTCGTGGCCCTTCCACACTTCCAGGCGCCGCTCCTCGAGGGCGCTCGTGTGGCGCTCGGTGATCGACTCCGGCGCAAGGCCTTCCCGGATGCGGATCGCCTGCGCCTTCAGCTGGCTCGGTGTGCTCGTCTCCGCGTACTCCAACACCGCCTCCTCGAACACGGCGAGGTCGTCGCGATCCAGTCCGGTCGACTCCCGAACGATGCACTCCGCGTGCGGCAACGAGATCCGGCCGGCCTTCAGCGACCGGAGAGTGTCCGGAAAGTCGGCGACGAGCACCTCGGCCGTGTCGAGCAATGACTGCACCCTGCCCTCCGAGAGGTGCAGCGCGAGCGCGAGTTCGGAGCGGAGCGACCGGCGCACCTGCTCGACGGTTCGGCTGTCACCGCGCGTCGATTCGGTGAACACATCGGGGTCCGACAACGCGGTCTCGAGAATGTTCACCAGCTGACCGGTCATCTTCGCCTGTGCGCGGGAGATGCTCGCCTGCTGCGCGACGAGCCTGTCGACCAGGCCCGAGAGCCGGTCGGCCCGGCGGCCGGGGCCGTCGGGGTCTGGGGGTCTTCCCCGTGATTCATCTTCGAATTCCATGACGATAGTCAATCACCACCCACCGACATTTACTCGAACAAAGCTACGAACTCGACAAGGTCGCCGAATGGGCCGCCTGTGGACGAGAAGTCGACCCTTCGGGAAGTGATTCTGGGGCCCCCGGGGTCACGTGGCGGCGAATCGTGGTCTCCAGGCTGCGTTTCGGCGGATGGGGCCTGTGTGTGGAAGAAGCGGCTTGTTGGCGGTGGTCGACGAAGCGAGGTGGCACCTGCGACGGGGCGCGGTGTTCGGTGGGGCTGCTCGTTATCCTTTTGTTAGGCGAGATCGCGACGGCATGGTTCGATCACATCGCGAGTGGCGGGATCACGACGGCATGGGCCGATCACCTCGGCGAGATCACGACGGCGTGGTCGATCGCGTCGCGAGCAGCCGAGTTGCGACGGCATGGGTCGATCAGGTCGTGAGCAGCGGGACGTGATGAGACGGCAGCATGCCCAATCGGCGCCGTGGTGTTTCGACGCTCGGGTACGCGGCTGTTCGGTGCGTTCGAAAGGCGTAGTTCGCAGGCACCCGTCCGCGCCGCATGAGGCGACCGGAATCGACCCAGCCGGCATTCGCTCTCACCTCGACGCTCAGCGCAGGGACCGGGTCGCAGGTCGGCGGCAGCGGTCTCCGCCTCGACGACAGGAGATCGTTCAACGGGCCGGCGACATTAGGCGGCGGCTCGTGATTGCGCAAGCCTCTGCCGTCGGCGGCATCCGACGATTAGCGTGAACGGACCGACGCGATGGTGGCGCAGAACGACGAGCTCACAGCGCACGCGCCCGCGTCGGCACTCACCACAGGGAGGGACACACGGTGGCACACGACCAGTTGGCGTTTCAGAATCCGGTGACGCGGTTCCCCAAGATCGAACCGCCCAAGCAGGATCAGCCCGAGCCCGGCCTCGACGCCGAGCTGCAGCCGAAGGCCGACCACGGCGAGGAGACGTACCGCGGCACCGGCCGGCTCGAGGGCCGCAAGGCGCTCATCACGGGCGGCGACTCGGGTATCGGCGCGTCCGTCGCCATCGCGTTCGCGCGCGAGGGCGCCGACGTCGCGATCGCCTACCTACCGGCCGAGGAGAAGGACGCGCAGCGCATCGCCGACCTCATCACGAAGGAGGGCAAGAAGGCCGTCGCGCTGCCGACCGACATCAGCAGCCCCGAGAACAGCCGCAAACTCGTCGACGACGCCGTGAGCCAGCTCGGCGGGCTCGACATCCTCGTCAACAACGCGGGCAAGCAGATCGCGCAGCAGAGCATCGAGGACATCACGGACGAGCAGTGGGACGAGACGTTCAAGACGAACATCTACGCCATGTTCTGGATCACGAAGGCCGCGCTGAAGCACTTGAAGCCCGGGTCGTCGATCATCAACACGACATCGGTGAACGCGTACCTGCCGTCGCCGACGCTGCTCGACTACGCGACGACGAAGGGTGCGATCAACAACTTCACGAAGGGACTCGCGCAGCAGCTCGCGTCGAAGGGCATCCGCGTGAACGCCGTCGCGCCGGGGCCGTTCTGGACCCCGCTGCAGGTGTCCGACGGCCAGCCGAAGGACGAGCTGCCGAAGTTCGGCAGCCAGACGCCCATCGGCCGTGCCGGCCAGCCGACGGAGCTCGCTCCGGCGTACGTGTTCCTCGCCTCCTCGGAGTCGAGCTACGTCATCGGCGAGACGCTGAGCGTGAACGGCGGAATGCCGACCCCGTAACCCAGCGGCGAACGAGAAGGGAGACTCGCATGAGCGTGGAAGACATCAAGACCGTCGCCGAGCTGGTGAAGAAGTCGAAGATCGCGCTGCTCACGACGTGCACGAGCGAGGGCAAGCTCGTGAGCCGGCCGCTTGCCGTGCAGGAGGTCGAGTTCGACGGCGACTTGTGGTTCATCACGAAGCACGACTCGCACAAGACCGAGGAGATCCAGGCGAACCCGCAAGTGAACGCGGCGATGAAGACCGGGTCGATGGGGTACCTCTCGATCTCGGGGCACGCGGAGGTCGTTCACGACCAGTCGCGCATCGACGAGTACTGGTCGCCCGCCGTCGACGCGTTCTTCCCGGGCGGCAAAGACGACCCCGACCTGAGCCTCGTGGTCGTGCACGCGGACACGGCCGAGTACTGGACGAGCGACGAGCCCAAGGTCGTCACGGCGTTCAAGCTCGCCCGTTCCGCCGTCACGGGCGCGCAGCCCGATGTGGGGGAGAACAAGACGCTCGATCTCTGAGGGGGAGAGATGGTCGGATGCCGCCGGCCGGCGTGCGGCCGGCGCGCCGGACTCAGGCGCGCCGCACCGCGCGGGCGGCGGCATCCGCAAGTCTCGGCTGCGCGTACCTGAAGCCGGTCTGCTCGAGAACGCGCGGCGCCACGGGCTGGTCGCCGAGCAGCATCTCGTCGGCGGCGGTGCCGAGCAGCGTGTGGGCGAGCGGGCCGGGAACCCGCAGCCACGACGGCCGGTGCAGCGCCGCGGCGATCGCCCGCGACACGTCGGCGGCGGTGTCGTGCGCCGGCGCCACGATGTTCATCGGGCCGCTGATCGCCTCGGTGTCGATCGCGTGGCGGATCGCGCGGGCCTCGTCCTCGAGCGCCACCCACGGCCACCGTTGGTTTCCGGTACCGAAGGTCGTGCCGACGCCGAGCCGCGCGGCGAGCGCGAGCGGTTTCACGGCGCCTTCCGGGCCGAGCACGACGCCGGTGCGGGCGAAGACGAGTCGGGTCGCGTCGGATGCCGGCCTCGCGGCATCCTCCCACTCCCCGACGACGCCGGCGAGGAACCCCTCGCCTTGCGGCGATGACTCGTCGAAGGGGCGGTCGCCAGGCACGCGGCCATAGAAGCCGACGGCGGACGCGTTCACCCACACGCGCGGCGGCGTCGCCGAGCGGGTGATCGCGGCGGCGAGCGTCGCCGTCGTGTCGATGCGGCTGCGCAGGATCGTGCGCCGGTATCCAGGCGTCCACGGCAGGCGGGACAGGCTCGCACCCGAGAGCCCCACGACGGCATCCGCCCGATCGATGACCTCCTGTGGGACGCGGCCGGACGCGGGATCCCACGCGTGCTCGGTCGTCGTGCGGGCGATGCCGCGCACGAGCGTGTGCACCTCGGCCCCCGCGTCGCGCAGCTGCGCGGCGAGGGCCGTGCCGATCATGCCGGAGGCGCCGGCGATGAGAACCCGTTCAGCCATACGCCATGGTAGCCCCGCGCCGGTTCACGGCGTCAGGGGCGCTCCCATACGGCGATCGGGCCGGGCACGACAGTGAACAGCGGATGAGGCTCAGGGCGGGCCACCTCGCGCCAGTGCTCCCACACGGCGGGGCTGCGCGCCTGCAGTTTGGTGAGCAGGTGCCCCCACTCGTAGTCGAGCTGACCGTCGGTCACCTCCAGACGAGGAGCGTCGGCGCCTGAGGTGATCTTCTCGCGCGCGAACCGGTAGCCGCGCGCGTCGGCCTCGTCGGCGATGCCGTGCAGGTACGCGCCGATCGCGGTGAGCGGGTCGGCCGCCTCCCGGAACCGCTGCAGCTGCGGGTGCCGGGAGTAGCCGCGGCCCGGCGCGACGATCACCGCTTGCGCGAGCAGCGCCTCACGCCAGCACGCCGTGAGCGCTTGCCTGTCGAAGTGGCGCGGGTGCACCGACCAGAGTCTCATGGAGCGGGCTCAGCCTTCGTCGGCGTACTCGCGCTTGTCGGCGAGAAGCGAGCCGTGCATCCCGTGCGCCTGCTCCTCGCTCACGAGCGTGAGCCCGTCCACGCTGTGCGCGAGCTGCGAGAGGACGTCGAGCCACTCGCGGTTGAGCCGAACGGGGTGCGCGCTCGAGAAGTGGAACGCGAGCGGCACGTCGGGGGAGAGCCACACCGTCCTGCGGCCCGAGCCGTGCTCGGCATCCGTCGTCCAGCTCAGGAAGAAGCTCTCGCGCCGGCGAAGGCGCGAGCCGATCACGACCCTCAAGTGCGCGAGTACCCGGTCGTCGAAGTCGTAGCTTGCAGAGTTCGCGTAAATGAGGTGTCCCATCCCTCCATCATGCTCCTCTCACCGGGCGGTGCCGGGGACCGTACACCAAGAGTATCGTTAGCTTAGCTAGTAATTACCCGAGCTAGGAGAATCATGCCGGAGCCCCGTCGACGCTGGTTCGGTCTCGTCTTTGTGAGCCTGGCCGTCGCTATGATCATCGTCGACTCGACGATCGTCAATGTCGCGATCCCCTCGATCGTGACCGAGCTCGACGTCGACTCGACAGGAGTGCAGTGGATTCAGGAGTCGTACACGCTCGTCTTCGCCTCCCTGCTACTCGTCTTCGGCACGATTGCGGACCGCCGGGGAAGACGCCTATTGCTCATCATCGGCGTCGCGGTCTTCGCGCTCGCCTCGATCGCGGCCGCCTGTGCGCCGACGGGTGCCTTCCTCATCGCCTCGCGGCTCGTGCAGGGCGTCGGCGGCGCACTCGTTCTCCCCACGACCCTTTCCCTCATCAACGCGGGATTCCGTGGGAGGGAGCGCGCTCTCGCGTTCGCCGTATGGGGGTCGACGATCGGCGGCATGACCGCTCTCGGGCCGCTCCTCGGCGGTTGGCTCACGACGGAGTTCTCGTGGCGTTGGGCGTTCGGCATCAACATTCCCCTCGGCGTGCTGATCATCTTCGGAGCCCTCGTCACCGTCGACGAGTCGCGCGACGCGCAGTCACACGAACGCATTGACATCGCTGGTGCGGTGCTGTCGATCATCGCGAGCGCAAGTCTCGTGTTCGCCCTGATCGAGGGCCGCGTGTATGGCTGGTGGCTGACAAAGGCGACGCTGCGCATCGGCGACTGGGCCTGGCCGTTCGAGGTGTCGATCATCCCGTTCGTGTTCCTCCTCGCGCTTGGGGCGAGCGTGCTGTTCGTCGGGAGCGCGTGGCGTCGCCGTAGACGCGGGCGGTCCACGATGCTGGCGCTCGACCTGTTCGCCATTCCGTCGTTCCGGAACGGCAACATCGCTGCGCTCATCGTCTCGCTCGGAGAGTTCGGCATTGTGCTGGCGCTGCCGATCTGGCTGCAGAACGCTCTCGGCTACTCTGCCGTCGAAACCGGACTGGTTCTCCTCGCGCTCGCCGGCGGCGCCTTCCTCGCGAGTGGGTTCGCGGGGGCCTTCGGGAATCGCGTAGCGCCCGTGATCATCGTGCGCGTGGGAATCATCGCCGAGATCGTCGGCGTGGGAGCCATCGGATTCGTCGTCGGCCCGGACACGCCGTGGCTTCCACTGACCGTCTTCCTGTTCGTTTATGGCTTCGGGGTGGGACTCGCGACGGCGCAGCTCACCGGAGTCGTGCTCGCCGACGTGCCGCTCTCCGAGAGCGGGAGGGGCTCCGGAACCCAGAGCACGGCGCGTCAGATCGGTTCGGCCCTCGGCATCGCGGTGCTCGGGACCGTGCTCTTCAGCTCCACGGGAACCGTGCTCGGCTCACTTCTGGACGACGCGAGCGTGCCGGCGAGCACGCGCGACCGAATCGTGACGACTGTGGTTGACAGCGCGGGAGCGGCGATCGGCCCGCTCGAGCAGAATGCCCGCACGAGCGAGTTCGCCGCCGACGCGCGCACAGCGCTGAGCGATGGTACGCGCGCGGCCGCGTGGTCCGCCGCGGGGTTCCTGGTTGTCGGCCTCGCGGCCACCGCTTCGCTCGGCTCAGGTGTGAGGGACGCCGAACGCGAGGGAAGGATGCCGCCGCCGAAAACGGCGCGTTGGGCGCAGGTTCGCGGTGAGCCGTGAGAATCAGGCGCTTCGGGCGGCAATGCTCTCTGCTTCACGGATGATGCTGCGCGCCATGCCGGTGAAGATGAGGCCGTGGAAGGGCAGAAGCGTGAGCCAGTAGAGCCGGCCGGTCAGGCCCTTCGGGAAGTACACGGCCCGCTGGCGGTACCGGCTCCCGGTGCCCGCCGGTTCGACGCTCAGCTCCAGCCAGCCTCGACCGGGCATCCGCATCTCGGCGCGCAGCCGGAGCGCACGGCCCCGGTCGAGCGATTCGACGCGCCACACGTCGACGACGTCTCCCGTGTTCAGGTGAGACGGGTGACGCCGACCGCGGCGCATTCCCACACCGCCCGAGAGCCGGTCGATGAGCCCGCGCGCAGTCCACGCGAGGGGAAACGAATACCAGCCTCGCGTCCCGCCGATCGACTCGATGACCTGCCACACGGCCTCCGCTGGAGCCCTGCTCGAGCGTTCGCGCTCATCGGTGTAGACGGTGAACCCGGCCCACTCCGGGTCGCTCGGAAGCGGGTCGCTCGGCGCTCCCGCGACTGTCGCGTTCTGCCAGCTCGTGTCAACCTGCGCGTCCGCTTCGCGTTTGAGCGCGAGTCGAACGGCGGCGCGATACGGCAGCAGGCCCTCAGGCGGTCGCGGAATGAGATCGTCGATGTCGTGCTCGGTCACGACACAGTCGTGCTGCAGTGAGGCGATGATGGGAATCGCGATCTGACGCGGTACCGGGGTGACGACGTTCACCCACTGCGAGGCGAGCCACGGTGTGAAAACGGGCAGCGATGCGATCGGACGCTGGCGGAGGCCCGCCTCGACGGCGTAGCCGTTCATCATCTGCCCGTAACGCAGCACGTCGGGGCCGCCGATGTCAAACGTGCGATTGATCTCTCCCCGCACGTCGACCGTCCGCACGAGATAGCGCAGCACGTCGCGGATCGCGATGGGCTGGACGCGATTGCGCACCCAGCGCGGGGCGGGCATATACGGCAGCACCTCGGTGAGATGCCGAATCATCTCGAACGACGCGGAGCCGGAGCCGATCACGATGCCGGCCTGCAGCACGATAGCGGGAACGGGAGCGTCGAGGAAGATGCGCCCGACGGCGGCACGAGAGGCCAAGTGCTTCGACAGGCGGCGACCCTCGGGGTGCAGCCCGCCCAGGTAGACGATACGGTCGAGGCCGGCGTCGGCGGCAGCTCGCGCGAATGTCGACGCGGCCTGCTTCTCGGCCGCCGCGAAGTCGCCACCGGCGCTCATCGAATGCACCAGGTAGAGAGCGACGTGCGCGTCGGCCATGGCGCGGCGCGTTGCCGCGGCATCCGCAAGATCGCCCTCGACGATGCGGACGTCGCCGCGCCAGGGCACGTCCCTGAGCTTCCACGGGGAGCGCACGAAGACCGTGACCTCGTGACCGGCGTCGAGGAGCTGCGGGACGACGCGCCCCCCGATGTAGCCTGTCGCGCCGGTCACGAGTACCCGAGTCATCTGAACATCCCTTCGATGGCGCAGACGATGAGCAGCATCGTCACGGCGAAGCCGACGACGTAGTTGATGGCGAGGAAGCGCCGCCACGCCCGGTTGCTCGAACCGGAGCGCGCGTCGTCGACGCCGAGGTAGGGAGCGACGCTCGCGAGGTAGGGGAGGACAGCGAGGGCGGCGAGGCGCGCGGGCCACGGCGTGATGAGCATCAGCAGCCCCGCGAGCGTCCACAGCGCGAACGCGATGCGCACGGTCGCGGGGGCCCCGAACGCCGTCGCGATCGAGCCGATCCCCGCCTCGCGATCGGGGACGATGTCCTGCACGGCGCCGAACGCGTGGCTCGCCATTCCCCAGCAGAAGAACGCGATCATCGTCACGACGATGCCCGGCGTGAGGGCCGTGCCGGCGAGGGCGAGACCGTACAGGGCGGGCGTGACGAAGTGCGTGCTCGAGGTGATCGAGTCGAGCACGGGAATCTCCTTGAACCTCAGCCCGCGAACCGAGTAGGCGAGAACGGCGAAGAGGCTCACAGCGAGCACGGCCAGCGACACCGGCCGGTGGGCGCCGAGCACGACGAGCGCGACGACGAAGGGCGCGGATACCGCTGCGGCGGCGACGAGCGTCGTGCGGTGCAGTCGGGGCGGCAGCTTGGCTCCCTCGGCTCCGCCCTTGCGCGGGTTCGCGAGGTCCGACTCGTAGTCGAACACGTCGTTCACGCCGTACATGAGGAGGTTGTACGGCACGAGAAAGAACACGGTCCCGACGACGAGCGCCGCATCGATTGTGCCGGTCGTGATCAGGTAGACGGCGGCGAACGGGTACGCCGTGTTGATCCAGCTCAGCGGGCGGGACGCGAGAAGGAGCGTGCGGGTCGTGGTCAGGATGCCGGTCACGCGAGGGCGTCCTTTCGGTGGGAGCCGAGCAGCTGCCACAGGCCGGCGAGCAGAAGCGAGCCCGCGAGAGGGTAGAGGAAGTCCTCGAGCGGCATGAGCCCGAGCCGTGCGCCGGAGATCTTGTCCGCCCCGTAGTCGAAGAGGCCGGCGGCCATCATGGCATTGTCGAAGACGGCCGTGAGCACGAGGAGCGTCACCGCGGCGGCGGCCCACGAGAGCAGGTAGGGGCGGATGCCGCCGAGCGCTGCCGCGTGGCGGCATCCGATCGCGAACACGACGCCCGCGATGACGATGAACGGCACGGACATGAGCAGGTAGGTCACCGCCGCGACCGCCTTTCGTCGAGGCGGCGCGCGCCGCTGAGCAGGATGAGCGTGAGGTAGCTGAGGAAGCCGAGGAACAGCAGCTCCTCGAGCGGGAACTGCGGGCCGAGCAGTATTCCCGTCGCCCAGCGGGAGTCGAGGTGGCGAAACACGCCGAGGCCGATGCCGGCGGCGTCCCAGCAGGCGAAGAAGAGCACACCGGCGACGAGCGCGGCGACGGCGCGAAGCGGCATCCGCCCGATCACGAGTCGGAATCGCGCGTCGATGACGGCGAGGCACGCGGCGCTGACGATGAGGCTTGCGGCGTAGACGATGCTCACGGCTCCTCCAACGGGCCGGGCGAGTGGTCGCCGCGAACGTGCTTGAGCACGAGCTCCGCGCTGATGAGGCACATGGGAAGGCCGACCCCCGGCACGGTTGTCGCTCCGCCGTAGTACAGGCCGCTCACGCGCTTCGAGCGCGTCACGCCGCGCAGAAAGGCGCTCTGCGTGAGCGTGTGGGCCGGGCCGAGGGCGCTGCCGCGGAAGGTGTTGAACCGCTCCGCGAAGTCCGCGGGGCCGACGGTGCGGCGGACGCGGACGCGCGAGGTGAGATCCGGGATGCCGGCCCAGTCGGCGATCTGGGTGACGGCGGCGTCGGCGATCGCTTCGACGCGCGCGTCGCCCCCGCCCGCGATCCCGCCGCGGCCGATCGCGGGATCGGGCGGGATCGGAACGAGCACGAAGAGGTTCTCGTGCCCGGCGGAGGCGACGCCGTCGTCGGTCGCGCTCGGCCGGCACACGTAGAGGGAGGGCGGCGAGGGGATGCGGCCGGGCGCGGAGAAGATCGCGTCGAAGTTGTCGCGCCAGTCGTTCGCGAAGAACAGGGTGTGGTGCAGCAGCTCGGGAAGCTCTCCCTCGACGCCGAGCATGACCAGGACCGCGCTTGGACCGGTCACTTGTTTCCGCCACCGGCGCTCCGGATACGAGCGGTCGGCCTCTTCGAGAAGCACGGTCTCGGTGTGGTGCTCGTCGACGCACGACACGATGATGTCGGCGTCGATGCGGGCTGTCGCGCCGTGCCGAGCGAACGTCACCGAGCGAACGGCGCCGTCCGAGCTGTCGATGCGCACGACATCGCTCTCGGAGCGCAGGTCGACACCGTTGGCGCGCGCGAGGTCGACGAGCGATGACACGACGCGGCCGAAGCCGCCGCGCGGGTACTGCACGCCCGCCGTCAGGTCGAGGTGGCTCATGAGGTGGTAGAGCGCGGGAGCCTCGAACGGCGACGTGCCGAGGAACACGGCGGGGTACGCGAGAATCTGCCGGAGTCGGAGGTCGGTGAACCGGCGGGCGATGAAGGACCACAGCGACCGGGTGAGCAACGGAAGCACGGCGGGGGCGGCCGCGAGCACGTGACGGGAGGCGAGGCTCCGCCACGAGGAGAACGGGTTGTAGAGGAACGATTTCACGGCCGAGTCATAGGCGGCGCCGGCGGAGACGAGGTAGCGGCGAATGCGGCCGGCGGCCCCCGGTTCGCGGGACTCGAAGAGCTCCTCGGCGGCACCGGCTCGCACATCGAGGGGCGCGGAAGGGGACGACTCCGGCTCGCCGTAGACGCGGTACCCGGGGCTCAAGCCCACGAGATCGAGCTGCTCGGAGGTGCTCGTGCCCATGAGCCGATAGAAGTGGTCGAACACCTCGGGCATGAGAAACCACGACGGTCCCGTGTCGAACGTGAACCCCTCGTGCTCCCACACGCCGGCGCGGCCGCCGAACTCGGCATGCCGCTCGAGAAGCGTGACCTCGTGCCCGTCTCGAGCGAGCAGGCACGCGGTCGCGAGACCGCTCACGCCGCCGCCGATCACGACGGCGCGCGTCATCGCGCCGCCTTCATCGCGAGAGCGCGGGCGAGGATCCGAGCCTTCACGACGTTCGGGACGCGCACGCGGGAGCGCATGAGCTCGGCGACGGATGCCGCCTCCAGACGATCGGCGAGCGCCCCGAACATGGCACGCGCCGCCCAGACCGCGGGGCGGCATCCGGCCCCGAGCAGGGGGAGCGCGGCGTCGGCGGCGCGCAAGTCGGCGCGAATGTCGGCGATCACGCGCGCTTGCGCGTCGGGGGTGAGCGCGGCGCTCGCGCCGGCGAGGTAGGTGCGTCCCAGTTCGTCGTGGTCACCCGCGAAGTCGCGCAGGAAGTTGACCTTCTGGAAGGCGGCGCCGAGGCGTTGCGCTCCCGCCCGCAACCGCTCGCGTTCGGCGTCGGTCCGGGTGGCGCCGGCTTCGAAGACGGCGAGGCACATGAGCCCCACGACCTCGGCCGAGCCATAGATGTAGGCGTCGAGACCGTCTTTGTCGTAGCCGGCCCCGTCGAGATCCCGCCGCATTGACGCGAAGAACGGGCGGCACAGCTCGGCCCCGATCCCGTGCTCGCGCGCCGTCGTCGCGAACGCGTGCACGATGAGGTTCGTGCTGTACCCCTGCCGGATCGCGCGCTCCGTCTCCCTCTCGAGGTCGGCGAGAAGCTCCCGCTGCGCCGCCGTGCTGACCCCGGCCGCCGTCGCCGGTCCGTCGACGAGCTCGTCGGCGACGCGGACGAGAGCGTAGATGTTCGCGATGTGCGCGCGACGTGACGAATCGAGGAGCCGGCTCGCCCAGCCGAACGAGGTCGAGTACCGGGCGATGACGACGGCGGCGCTCGCTCGGGCGGTGGCGGTGTACAGCGAGAGATCGGTCGTTGTCATGCGGTTCGCGCGGCGCAGGTCTCGGCGAGGGCGGAGAGCCGGTCGGCCAGGGCTGTCGGGATGGACGGGGAGGACACGAGTGCATTGACGTGCTCGCAGCGGTCCGTGATGAGCGATTCCACGAGGTCGCGAGCGCCCGAGGCCTCGATCGCGGCGCGCAGTCGTCGGCCGCCGTCCGGGGTGAGCTCGGGATCGCCGAACAAGTGCTGCACTTCGGGCCAGGAGCGGTCGGCGCGGGCGAAGGTGACCAGGAGCGTCTCCTTTCCCTCACGCAGATCGCTGAGCGTCGACTTGCCCGTCTCGTGCTCGTCGCCGAACACGCCGAGCACGTCGTCGCGCAGCTGGTAGATCACGCCGAGATGCTTCGCGATCGCGGCGAGCTCGGCGAGCAGGGCGTCCTCGGCGCCGGCGAGGATGCCGGCGAGAGTGAGCGGGGCCTCGAACGAATACGCGGCGGTCTTGTTCTCGATCATCGAGAGCACGTCGTACGCGCTCGCCTGCTCGAGGTTGAGGCTCAACCAGACGTCCGCATGCTCGCCCGCGGCGCTCGCGAACACCGCTCGGTCGAAGGCGTCGAGCGCGCCGAGCCGCTTCTCGGCGGCGACGGGAAGTCGAGCAAGGAGCGACTGGGCGAGCGTGAGCATGAGGTCGCCCGCCAGCAGAGACGACGTCTCGCCCCAGCCCCGCGCGCGTGTGATGTCAGCGCCGCGAAGCATCGCCTGCGAGGCGAAGTGGCCCGAGATGTTCATCTCGCCGCGGCGCACGAGGTCCTTGTCGATCACGTCGTCGTGCAGGATGAGCGCGACGTGCAGCAGCTCCGTGGCGCACGCGGCGTCCACGGCCGCACGTGCATCGGTGCCGCCCAGGGCAGCGTAGGCCTCGAGAAGCAGCCGCGGCCTGATCTTCTTGCCGCCGCTCACCAGGTGGGCGAGGCACTCCCACAGCTGGGCGAAGGGCTGCGGCAGCGACCGGCTGCTGTCGCGGCGCTCGTCGATGAGCTCACGCAACCGCGCGTCCACGAGAGCGGCGAGGTCGCCGGGCTCCGGTCGGCCCGGCACGGCTGAGCCGTGAGGCGCCAGGGCAGTCGCTCGAGACACGGTAGCTCCCATTTCGTTAGACAGGCGAGAGTTCAACCTAGCACGCGAACGCTAGGATGTCATCGTGCCCGCCGAATCGCATGAGACCTCCGAGATGCTTGACCGGTACTTCGCCGACGCGTCGGATCTCGTCGATCGAACGGGCCTGACTCGGCGCGACGTGGAGCAGTCGCTCGAGGTCATGCGGGCGATGCGAAACTGGCGCACGGCCGAAGAGGCGCTCGCGAACGCGTCGAAGCGCTACATGAAGCTCAACGAGACGGACATGCGCGCGATCAGGCTGCTCATTCGCGCGCGCGAGCAGGGCGAGGTCGTCACCCCCAAGGACATCGCGCGCGCTGTCGGCATCTCGAGCGCCTCGACGACGAAGCTCGTCGATCGGCTCGTCGCCGGCGGCCATGTCGTGCGGCGGCCGCACCCGACCGACCGTCGCACGGTGTGCATCGAGGTGACGGAGTCGACGCGCGTCGCGGCGCGCGAGAGCGTCGGCCGCCAGCACGCCCGCCGCTTCGCCGTCGCCGCGCAGCTGGAGCCCGCCGAGCGGGAGACCGTCATCCGGTTCCTCTCGCGGCTCGCGGAGGCCGACGTTCCCGTCGGTCCGCTGAGCGAGGTCGCCACGGACGACGTCGAGCTCTGATGCGGTTCGAGCAATCCGATCGGGCCCGCGCGTCGAACCCTTTGTGTGGTCATTGCTCTGGAGTACGCGATTCGCGAGGTTTCGCCTGTCATACTGGCAGCCGTGACCTCTGACTCCGAGCCGACCGTCGCCGTCGACGTTGGCGTGCTGCTCGACAAGGTCGGCGCGGGGGACCAGGCGGCGTTCGCAGCGCTGTACGACTGCGTCGCCGCGCGCGTGCACGGGCTCGTGCGCCGCATCCTCGTCGACGACGCCCAGTCGCAAGAGGTCACGCAAGAGGTGTTCCTCGAGATCTGGCAGACCGCGCCGCGCTTCGACCGCGCTCGCGGCAGCGCCCTCGGCTGGATCTTCACGATCACGCACCGGCGCGCCGTCGACCGTGTGCGCTCCTCCCAGTCGGGTCGCGACCGCGACGACCGCGTCGCCAATCGAGACGTCGAGACGGCGTACGATCCGGTCGCCGAGGCGGGCGACATCCGCATCGAGGCCGAGCGCGTGCGACGGGCGATGCAGGGCCTGAGCGACGCGCATCGGGAGGCCATCACCCTCGCGTACTACGGTGGCTATTCGCAGAGCGAGATCGCGGCCGCCACGGGCGCGCCGCTCGGCACGGTGAAGACACGACTGCGAGATGGAATGAACAGACTTCGAGCTGCGCTGGGGGTGACAGCATGACGCGAGACGACAAGCACACGGATGCCGCGGCGCACGCCCTCGACGCCCTGAGCGACGTCGAGCGCGCCGCGATGGAGCGCCGCCTCGCCGCCGACCCTGCTCTCGCCGCCGAGGTCGCCCGGCACCGGGAGGTCGCGGCGCAGCTCGGCGGTGCGACCGAGCCGGTTGAGCCCCCGGCTGCGCTGCGCAATGACATCCTCTCCGCGATCGCGGGTCTGCCGCAGGAGACTCCGGATGCCGCTCCCGGCGCGTCCGCGCGCGACGCGGCTTCCTCGGGCGCAGTCCGTGCAGGAGCGGCGGAGCGCGCCGCACGTCGACGCTGGTTCGAGCGTCCCGCTGCGATGATCGTCGCGGCGGCCGTCGCCGGGGTTCTCGTGTTCTCCGGCGGAGCGCTCGTGGGCGCGATCGTCGCCGACCGCGCGACCACGGTCACGGCATCCGACGAGCTCGCGAGCATCTACGCGGCCGAAGACATGCAGCGCCAGAGCGTCTCGAGCGATGGCGTCGCCGCGACGCTCGTCTGGTCGCCGTCGCTCGGCCGGTCGGCGCTCGTCTTCGACGCGCTGCCGAAGCTCGAGTCCGGCACCGTGTACGAGGCGTGGTACATCGGCGCCGACGGCGCCGTGGCCGCCGGCACGTTCGACGTGCGCAGCTCGGGCACGGCCTGGCACGTGCTCGACGGCACGATGCACGCGGGCACCACGGTCGGCGTCACGGTCGAGCCGAAGGGCGGGTCGACGCAGCCGACGAGCGACCCGATCCTCGCCATCGAGACCCCCTGAGCTCCTGCCGTCCCGCACACGGCGCCGCCGCGCAACCCCTTGGGCCGGCGGCGGCGCGGCGCCTAGCCTGGCGCTGACAACGCAACGTGAGGAGCGGACATGACCGTCAGTGACATGCTGAAGAGATACCCGAAGGACCTCGGCGCGGACGGCGCCGCGCTCGCCGCCTGCATCGAGGCGTGCCTCGAGTGCACCCAGTCATGCAGCGCGTGCGCCGACGCCTGCCTGGCCGAGGACATGGTCGCGGACCTGCGCACGTGCATCCGCGCGAACCTCGACTGCGCCGACGTGTGCGCGACGACGGCGAACGTGCTGTCACGGCACACCGGGTTCGACGCCGACGTCGCCCGCGCCGTGCTCGAGGCGTGCCGCACCGCCTGCCGGCGCTGCGGCGACGAGTGCGCGAGCCACGCCGACATGCACGAGCACTGCCGCATCTGCGCCGACGTCTGCCGCCGCTGCGAGAAGGCCTGCGCCGACCTGCTCGGCGCGCTCTGACACCGAAACGCCCCGCCGGCGCCCGAAACGGGCAGGCACGGCGGCGCGTCCGCTCCACGGCCTAGTGATGATGGCCGTGGAGCTGCGACATCGAGGGGGCGTCCCCAGTCGGGTACTGGGCGCTCGACATCGCCGGCACCGCGATGAATGGCAGCACCGCTGCCGCGATCACGAGCGCGAGCGTGAACCTCCACGGGTGCGCGCCGGTGCGCGGGGTGAGCCGAGCGGATGCCGCAAGGCTCAGCGCCGCGATGACGCCGAGCAGCGCTCCCGCGAGCAGCGGCAGCGCCGGCAGCGGCGTGCCGACGCCGAGCACCGCGGGCCCGAGGGCGAGCGCGGCGCACAGTACGAGCGGCAGCGTCGCGGCGACGGCGGCGCGCGTGCTCACCCGCAGCCGCCCGGCGAGGATGCCGACGGCGCCCGCGAGCTCGGCCGCGCCGAGCGCCGCGAGCACGCCGAGCAGCGCGTGCCCCTGCTGCGGGGCGAGGGCGAAGTGCACGAGCCCCGCGCCGAGCAGCGCGAGTCCCGCGACGGCGCGCGTCACGGGGCGATCGGCCGTCGCCTCACGCGCGGGACTGGCTTGCGCCGCGCCGTGCGGGTGAGCGGTGAGTGTGATGTCCATGAGCGGCCTCCTCCTCACAGGAACGAGAGGGCGCCGCCGAACGCGGCGGCGCCCCGAGCGGTTACGCGACCCGGCTCTCGACGCGCGTCGACTTCTCGGCGCCGAGCCCCACGCCCAGCAGAATGACGGCGCTGCCGAGGTGCAGGAAGTGGTCGGGAACGTTGAGCGCGAGAACGTTCGCGGGACCCGAGAGGAAGAACCCGACGATGCCGAGCAGCAGGTACGCGGCTCCGATCACGATGTTCGTCGTCTTCGCGGCGCGCGCGTTCGCGAGGCCCGCGATGACGAGTGCGGCTCCGATGAGCAAGTGCGCGACGTTGTGCAGCGGGTTCACCATGAAGATTCCGAGCAGCAGTCCGCCCTCGTTCGAGATGAAGCCGACGCCTCCCGTGACGGCGAAGCCGAGCAGCCCGACGAGCAGGTAGACGGCGCCGAAGATGGTGGCGAGCAGTCGGTTCGGTGACGATTTCATTGTTGCCTCCTTTGTCATGCGCGGCGGGGCCGTGCACAGGGGGTTCGGAGTCGCGTGCCGAGCGGATTGGACAATTCACCCGCCGAACGTGAACGAGTACGCCGTGACGCCGCGCGAGAGCTCGGCGTCGAGCGTGCCGGTTCCGCTCGCGGCATCCGTCACGACGACGTACGAGCGCGGCACCCCGGACACCTCGATCGTGTCCGTGCTCCCGTCGCCGCGGGTGATCGTCACGGTGCCCTCGCCCGAGAGCACCATCTCCACGTGGCCCGCCGTGAACGCGAGGCGGATGCGGGCGGCGTCTGCCGCGGGCGTTATCGACTGGGTGCCGAGCTCCCAGTCGCCGTCGAGGGCGAACGAGTCGCGCGGCAGCTCCCGAGGCAGCCGGAAGTGCGTCGTCGTCGCCGAGTACGCCTCGTTGCCCGAGAAGTTCACTTCCTTCGTCGTGCCGAGGTAGGTCTCGGGAGTCTGCGCGGCGTCCGGGGTCGTGTCGGCGACGTCGGTGGGCGGCGGCAGCTGCACGTCGGGGTTCGCGGCGGTCAGGAGCTGGCGGATGAGCTTCTCCGTCGTGTCGTAGCCGCCCTCGCCGAATGTGATGTGACGCACGACGCCTTTCGCGTCGATGAGGTAGTGGGCGGGCCAGTAGCGGTTGCGGTACGTCGTCCACGTCGACAGGGAGTTGTCGATCGCGACCGGATACCGGATGCCGAGGGCCGCGGCGCCCGCCTTCACGTTCGCCTCCTTCTTCTCGAAGGCGTACTCGGGGGAGTGCACGCCGATCACCTCGAGACCGGCGTCCTCGTAGGCGTCGTACCAGGCGGTGACGTGCGGGATGGAGCGCTGGCAGTTGATGCACGAGTACGCCCAGAAGTCGATGAGCACGACCTTCCCGCGCAGCTCGTCGAGGCTGAGCGGCGCATCGCCCGGCGTGTTGAACCACGCGGTGATGCCAGTCAGGTCGGGGGCGGTGCCGCACGACTCGAGCTCGGTGGCGCCGTTCGAGCACTCGTCGAGGTGCTTGTTCTGCTCGGTGACGATGCCGCCGAGGTTCAGGGCCTTGCTGACCTCGTCGGAGCCCGCGATGCGCTCTTGGATCTGCGCCGTGTAGTCGGGGATGAGACGCTGCAGCTGGGCGGGGACATCGAAGACGAGCCCGGCGGCGAGGGCGATCATGAGGATGCCGCCGGTGAGGCGGATGCCGCGCTGACGCGAGCGGAACGCGCGGATGCGCTCGGCGACGCCGCGGCCCGCGAGCGCGAAGACGAGAAGCGGGATCGCCGCGCCGATCGCGAACGACAGCGTGAGCGCTATCGTGTCGGCGCCCACGCGGCCCGTGGCGCCCGCGACGGTGATCGCCGCGAGGACGGGGCCGGCGCACGGCACGTACACGGCGCCGAGCGCGAGGCCGAGGCCGAAGCCGTTGCGGTTCGTGCCGACCGCCTTCTGCGGGATGCGGGAGAACGGCTTCTCGAGCAGGTGCTGGAAGCCCGGCACGATGAGCCCGACGCCGATGAGAACGAGAACGACGATGCCCGCCCAGCGCAGCACGTCCTGCGGCAGGCCGAGAAGCGACAGCACGAGCGAGCCGACGAGGGTGACGACGCTGAAGCTCGTGACGAGTCCCGCGATGACGAGGAACGGCCGCCAGCGTGACGGGCTCGCGCCCTCGACGCGGCCGGACTGCATGCCGCCGGAGAGGAATACGACCGGCAGCACCGGCAGGATGCACGGCGAGATGCCCGTGACGAGTCCGCCGAGGAATCCGATGAGAAGAATCGCGAGCACTGTGTCCTCCAGGTG
Source organism: Paramicrobacterium humi (assembly GCF_900105715.1). NCBI lineage: Bacteria > Bacillati > Actinomycetota > Actinomycetes > Micrococcales > Microbacteriaceae > Paramicrobacterium > Paramicrobacterium humi. The sequence goes on from NZ_FNRY01000001.1 coordinate 2,114,646, forward strand.
TGATCGGCCGGGGTTCGGAGCTGCCGGCGGCATCCGTTTGGAAATCCGTCCAATCCGCCGGGCACGTCGTTCCGAACCCCGGTTGTACGCGACGTTCCCGCACCGGGAACGACAGACGAAGGAGTGATCATGCGCACCACATCACGGAACACGCTCGCGGTATTCGCCATCGCCGCCGCCGCGACGCTCGGCCTCGCGGCCTGCTCGAGCTCGGGCAGCGGTGACATGACGGGCGACACGTCGAAGGATCAGTCGCAGTCGACGCCGAAGGAGGACTCGTCGTCGGATGCCGGAATGGCGGATCCGGCCGCTGACCTCGTGGGGCCGGGCTGCCAGGCGTACGCCGACGAGGTTCCCGACGGTCCCGGTTCGATCGAGGGCATGTCCGCCGACCCCGTCGCCGTTGCGGCATCCAACAATCCCATGCTCACGACGCTCGTGTCGGCGGTGTCGGGCAAGCTGAATCCCGACGTGAACCTCGTCGACACGCTCAACGGCGACGAGTTCACCGTGTTCGCTCCCGTCGACGACGCGTTCGCGAAGCTCGACCCCGCGACCGTCGATTCGCTGAAGACGCCGGAGGGCGCCGACATGCTGAAGACGATTCTGACCTACCACGTGGTTCCCGGCCAGATCGCGCCCGACGCCATCGCGGGCGAGCACGAGACCGTCGAGGGCGAGTCGCTCGAGGTCACCGGGAGCGGCGACGACCTTATGGTCGGCGACGCGAGCGTGATCTGCGGCGGCGTGCACACCGCCAACGCGACCGTCTACCTGATCGACTCGGTGCTCATGCCGCCGTCGATTTGAAGTAGCAGAACCTCGCAGACCGCGGTCCCCGCTCGAGCCTCCTCGAGCGGGGACCGCTTGCGTGTCGCTCTTCCCCGCGTCAGCGAGTCGGATCATCATGATGTTATGGAGATGATGACGGAGCCCGGGAACGGAAGCGCGGTCGCGGAGCTGCTGAGCAGCGCGGCAGTCGACGCCGGGTTCGCGGCGGATGTCCTCTCGGCCCGCGACGCGGTCGAGCTCGACCTGCACACCTGGCCTGACGACTGATTCGGGAGGCCCGGCGCGAACGTAGCGTCGGCGTAGACCAGAGAAGCGCATCGAGAAGCACGAGCAGAGGAGCACGCCATGGCATCGGCACCGCGGGGACGGCAGCCGCGATTCATCCGGAGGCTCGCGCCGGGCGTGCACCGGCTCGAGCACGCGTACGTGAACTGCTACCTTCTCGAGGACGAGACCGGCGTCACGATCGTCGACGCCGCGTTCCCGACCAGCTGGCGGTACGTGAGGGCGGCGCTCGGCGAGATCGGCCGCAGCTTCGACGACGTGCGGGCGCTCGTGCTCACCCACGCGCACTTCGACCACCTCGGCATCGCCCACCGGCTGAACGCCGAGCACGGCATCCCGGCGAGGGTGCACCCGGAGGATCACCGCATCGCGCGGCACCCGTACAGGTACGCGCGCGAGCGCACCCCGTTCCTCTACCCGTTCAAATACCCGCGGGCGATCCCGATCCTCGCCGCCATGACCTTCGCCGGCGCGGTCACGGTGCGGGGCGCGGAAGCGGTCGAGGCGCTCCCCGCGGAGGGGGCGCTCGAGGTGCCGGGCTCGCCCGAGGTCATCTTCACGCCGGGCCACACTATGGGGCACTGCGCCTTGTGGCTGCCCGGCAGCGGCACGCTCATCACGGGCGACGCCCTCGTGACCCTCGACCCGTACAAGGGCACGCGCGGACCGCAGATCATCGCGGGGGCCGCGACGGCGAATTCGACGCTCGCGCTCGAGTCCCTCGACAAGCTCGCCGCGACCGACGCCCAGCTCGTGCTGCCCGGCCATGGCGACCCGTGGCGTGACGGCATCCGCTCGGCCGTCGATGAGGCTCGGACGGTCGGGGCGACGTAGACGAGCGGATGCCGCCGGGCGCCGTCACATGGGCGAGCGGGCATATGCGCCCTGCGTAGAATGGGAAGTCGGGCCGTGCCCAACAACCCCCAGGAGTTTCTACGTGAGTCTTATCGTGCAGAAGTTCGGCGGTTCGTCCGTCGCCGATGCCGAGAGCATCAAGCGCGTCGCGAAGCGCATCGTCGACACGCGCAAGGCGGGGAACGACGTCGTCGTCGCCGTGTCCGCCATGGGCGACACGACCGACGAGCTCATCGACCTCGCCCACGAGGTCACGCCGCTGCCCGAGCCGCGCGAGATGGACATGCTGCTGTCGTCGGGAGAGCGCATCTCGATGTCGCTGCTCGCGATGGCGATCAAGAGCATGGGCTACGAGGCGCGCTCGTTCACGGGCATGCAGGCGGGCATGATCACCGACGCCCACCACGGCGCGGCGCGCATCGTCGACGTCACGCCCGTGCGCATCCGTGAGGCCCTCGATGACGGCGCGATCGCGATCGTCGCCGGGTTCCAGGGCTTCAACGTCGACACCGCCGAGATCACGACGCTCGGCCGCGGCGGCTCCGACACGACCGCCGTCGCGCTCGCCGCCGCGCTCGGCGCCGACGTGTGCGAGATCTACACCGACGTCGACGGCATCTACACGATGGACCCCCGCGTCGTGCCGCTTGCGCGGAAGATCGACGTCATCACGGCCGAGGAGATGCTCGAGCTCGCGGCATCCGGAGCCAAGGTGCTCTACATCCGCGCGGTCGAGTTCGCGCGCCGGCACGGCGTGACGCTGCGCGTGCGCTCGAGCTTCAACAGCAACGAGGGAACCCTCGTCATCAACCCGAAGGAGGGTGACACCGTGGAACAGCCCATCGTCACCGGAATCGCGACCGACCTGTCCGAGGCGAAGATCACGATCGTCGGCATCCCCGACGTGCCCGGCAAGGCGGCGCAGATCTTCAAGATCGTCGCGAAGACCGACGCGAACGTCGACATGATCGTGCAGAACGTCTCGGCCGCCGCGACGGGACTGACCGACATCTCGTTCACGCTGCCGAAGGAGCAGGCGCAGATCGTGCTGCAGGCCCTGCGCAGCGAGCAGGAGGACGTGGGCTTCACGGCGCTGCAGCACGACGACCAGATCGGCAAGCTCGCCCTCGTCGGCGCGGGAATGCGCGCGAACTCCGGCGTGTCGGCGAAGCTCTTCGAGGCGCTGTACGACAACGGCATCAACATCGACATGATCTCCACGAGCGAGATCCGCATCTCGGTCGTCACGCGCGCCGACACGCTCGAGAAGGCCGCGCGCGCCGTGCACACGGCGTTCGGCCTCGACGCCGAGTCCGTCGCGATCGTGCACGCCGGCACCGGCCGCTGATCGCGCACCCTCCAGGCAGACACAGAGCGGATGCCGCCGCCCGAGGCGCGCGGCAGCCGAAGCACACGAACAGAGGATTGACATGAGCAACGGACTTCGCATCGGAATCGTCGGGGCGACCGGCCAGGTCGGCACCGTCATGCGCGACCTGCTGGAGGAGCGGGAGTTCGCGATCGGTGAGATCCGCTTCTTCGCCACCTCCCGCAGCGCCGGAACCACCATCCGCTTCCGCGGCGCCGACTACACCGTCGAGGACGTCGCGACCGCCGACCCGACCGGGCTGGACATCGCCCTGTTCTCGGCCGGCGCGACGGGCTCGCGCGCGCACGCTCCGCGCTTCGCCGAGGCCGGCGCGACGGTCATCGACAACTCGAGCGCGTGGCGCATGGACCCCGAGGTTCCGCTCGTGGTGAGCGAGGTGAACCCGCACGCCATCGACGAGGCGAAGAAGGGCATCATCGCGAACCCGAACTGCACGACGATGGCCGCGATGCCCGTGCTGAAGGCGCTGCACGACGAGGCGGGACTCGAGCGGCTCATCGTGAGCACGTACCAGGCGGTGTCGGGCTCCGGCCTCGCCGGCGCGATGGAGCTCGCGAGCCAGGTGCGCACGGCCGTGCAGGACGAGAACCTGCTGCAGCTCGTGCACGACGGCCACGCCGTCGCCCTGCCCGAGCCGGTGAAGTACGTCAAGCCGATCGCGTTCAACGTCGTGGGCCTTGCCGGCAACATCGTCGACGACGGCGAGGGCGAGACCGACGAAGAGAAGAAGCTGCGCAACGAGAGCCGCAAGATCCTCGAGCTGCCGGGCCTGCGCGTCGCCGGCACGTGCGTGCGCGTCCCGGTGTTCACGGGCCACTCGCTCTCGATCAACGCCGAGTTCAGCAACGAGATCACCCCCGAGCGCGCGTACGAGGTTCTCGCCGACGCTCCCGGCGTGCAGATCGCCGACGTGCCCAACCCGCTGGATGCCGCCGGCACCGACCCGTCGTACGTGGGCCGCATCCGCGCCGACCAGTCCGCTCCCGAGGGCAAGGGACTCGTGCTGTTCATCAGCAACGACAACCTGCGCAAGGGCGCGGCGCTCAACGCCGTGCAGATCGCCGAGGTCATCGCGGCGGCGAAGGTGAGCGCGTAGCAGCCTCAGCGGCGGAGATCGCCATTCAAGAAGTTGCTACTTAACTATTAGCGTTTGCACAAAAGCAGTAACGGTCGCTTCGCGCGCCCTGCGAGCCTCGAAGGCAGACTGGACCGTCCGCCTCGTCCGCGAGTGAACGGCAGTCTCACGTGGTGCGGACTGCTCGAGAAATCTGCCCAAATTGCCCAAACGAGCGGTAGGATGGAGGGTTCAGGGAGCAGCATATTCGGGAGGTGTCCGGAGTTGGCAGTCGTAGAGCTCAAGGATGACGGCTACACAGTGCCGTCTCACCATCAGACCGTGATCGATCTCGAGGACGGCTCGGCCGCCGTGATCATCAAGTTGGGCGCGATCGAATTTTCCATCAAGGGCGATGCGTTGCGCGGTGCCGGCCTCAAGCCAGGAGTCACGTCCTTCTCGGATGTCGTTGTACGGCAGCGCCCGTCCAGACCAACGAACACGGTTGATCTTTCGACGGATGATCGGGACTATTACGACGCGATGGGACCATGGGTTCGTGGTTCGGTCGTTGCCGACAGATTTGGCAAGCACCTTGAGACGATCAATGGGTGGCGAAAGACCAACAAGCTCCTCGGTGTCGGGTTTGGACGTGACAAGGTCACATATTTCTACCCTGTTCAGCAATTCCGCGACGGCAACATCATTCCTCACCTCAAAGACGTGCTCGACGCGCTCGCCAACGGATTTGTTTCAGAGGAGGCTCGAGCAGCATGGTTGGCAGACCGTGCGTATGAAGAGGGGGAGTCGACGCGGTGGGATGTCCTTCGGGACGGTGACGCCGACCTTGTGCTCGCGTGGGCACAGGAGGATGCGGCCCGCCTGGGAGCCGCATGACGAGCCGGGACGAGCCTGCACAGGGCTCACCTGGCAATCTGGCCGGTTTCCCCGCCTCGGGGTGTGAGGGATCGCTTTACCGCTCAACACTGGACAGATACTCGAGCTTCGGGTTCTACTCCAGCGTCGGTGGCAGATTCGATCTTTCGACGCCACGAGGGACGCTATATCTCGCGCGAAGTGCCCACACCGCAGTGATGGAAAGGGTAGCCGCGCCGATAGCGCAGGGCGCTACTGGAGGGCCGAAGCGAAACCGGTCGCTCTTGCGAGAAGGCAAAGTGGGATGGGAGCAAGCGCGGCATATCCTTATTTGGGAGATCGAGTCTCGGGAGCCCGTTCGACTCGCCGACCTCACAACAAGGCGCGCGGCCGACTTTGGTGTTACGAATGAACTCACCAGTACCTCCCACTACGAACTCGCACGGCAATGGGCTTCAGCGTTTGAGCGAGCGGGCTTCGGGGGCATCCTCTATAACTCCCGGTTCGTCACTTCGAAGGCCGACGTTGACTCTGCTGTCGGCATATTCGGGGATGCCGGCGCGCATGATGGGCCGTTTGTGAGCGTACGGCCGGCTCGGACGCTTGTCGAGGCCGCCTCCGATGTCGGCATCGGCATTCGGCACACGCACGCACATCCCACTGCCCTGGTCGAAGACTTCTAAGCTTGCGCAGTCACTCCAGATCTTTGGGAAACGTTGAGGATCTGCGGCAGGTGCTCCTGATATTCGAGTGGGAGCATTGAACCGAAGACGAGGAGCGAGAATGACGACCGTGTGTGCCAGCAGCGAGCTGAATGCTCGCGTCGCTGTGGACGCGCGGTGCCTCGAGCGGCTCTGCGCCGACCTCGGCGGCGACATGGCCGCGATCCGCGGCTTCGTCTCCACGTTCATGAAGCTGTGGCCCGGCCGGCTCGCCCGGGTGACCTCCGCCGCCGAGCGCGCGGACTTCGACGACCTGCTCGACAGCACCCTCAGCATCCGCTCGGCGAGCCGCATGCTCGGCGCCATGCGCCTCGACTACGTCGCGGAGGACGTCGAGCGATCGGGTCGCGCCGGCGACATCTCGCACGTGCGCTGCCTCATCCCGTCGCTCGCGACGACCGGCGAGCAGACCCTGGACGCGCTGACCGGCGTTCTCGACGCCCGCGGCTGAGCACGTTTCGCCGCGGCGAAGCGTGGCGCCTACTGCGCGGCCGCGAGCCGGTAGCCGACGCCGCGCACGGTCACGATCCAGCGCGGCTGCTTGACGTCTTCGCCGAGCTTGCGGCGCAGGTTGCCGATGTGCACCTCGAGGGCACGCTCGTCGGCCTCGCTCACGAAGCTGTCGGGGCCGAAGTCGTCGTCGCGCAGCCGCCGCACGAGGTCGGACTTCGTGCGCACCCGGTTGTGGCTCGCGAGAATCTGCCCGAGCAGGTCGAACTCGGTGCGCGTGAGCGTGAGCGGGCGACCGTCGACAGTGACCGTGCGCTCGTCGGCGTTGAAGAGGAGACCGTTGTGCTCGAGCACGCGCGCGTCGTCGGCGACGGCGCTGACGGCAGAGGCGGCGGCCTCGGAGCTGCGGCTCGCGGCATCCCGTCGTCGCATCATCGCGGCGATGCGCGCCCGCAGCTCGCGCGGCCGGAACGGCTTGGTCATGTAGTCGTCGGCGCCGGCATCCAGACCCATGAGAACGTCGGCCTCGTCGGTGCGTGCTGTGAGCATGACGATGTGCGCGTCGCTGAACGAGCGGATGCGGCGGGAGGTCTCGAGGCCGTCGATGCCGGGCAGACCGACGTCGAGCGTGACGACGTCGGGGCCGACCTCGCGGACGAGCTCGACGCCGCTCAGCCCGTCGGACGCGCTCGACACGTCGAAACCCGCTCCTTTGAGCGAGGTCTCCAGAAGGAGGGCGATGTCAGCGTCATCCTCGATGACGACGGCCCTGCGGTTCTGCATATGTGCGCGCCCCTCTCGCGTGCGGTCTGCGACCCAGTGTCTGTCCCCAGTCTACGGGGATGTGAGCCGACGTCAGGGAGCGACGAACACTTCGATCTCGAGGTCGGTCGGCGCCTGACTGCCCCACCACTCGAGCACGACCCACTGCAGTTTCGTGCCCGTCTTGTCGCGCAGGAGGCCGTCGACGCTCGCGCCAGCGGCGGGGGAGAGCGTCGTGGCCTGCGCGGCGGGCTTGCCGCTGGCCGGCACCGGCACGGCAGAGCCCGTGAACTCGCGGTCGACCTGCCGGTACTGCTTGAAGAGCCCGTTCGTGCCGCACGCGTCGGTGTCGGTCCAGTCGCCGAAGAACGGCCAGATTCCGCTGCGCTCCTGGCACACCTTGACCGTGCGGGTGCCGTACTCGTAGTACTTCTTCGCCAGATACGTCACCGAGTTCCCTGACACACCGCCGGATGCCGCGGCCGACATGTCGCTCGAGAAGACGTTCGCGAACCCGGTGATGCCGGCGCCGGGCGTGAGCGAGCACGCGGCAGCGGCGCACGCGGGGTCGGCTGTCGTCGCGGTCTTCGAGCGGCCGGTCGACAGCAGCCAGCTGTAGCGGCCCGTCACCGGGTCGGTGCCGTCCACGACGCCGCCGAGCAGGTCCTGCGAGCGGTGCAGGTCGCGCAGCTCCGAGCCGGGGTCGGTCGCGGCGGTCGTCGCGGCATCGAGCGCCTTCGTGCTCGTCGCTGCGAGACGGGCGCTCGCGAAGCTGCCGAGCGTGGGCGCGGTCGTCCACGAGAACGCGTTGCTCGCATAGTCGCCGCGCCACGCGGTGACCTTGAGGTTTCCGGCTGACGCGGTGAGGTTGGCGCAGCTCCACAAGCGCACGCCGAGCTGATTCTGCGTCGCGCCGACGGTGGAGGAGAGCGGCGTGACCGGTGCGAAGCTTCCGTCGTTCGCGACGGGAAGCACGAGCATGTGCGTCGCTGTCGACCCGCCGGTCTTCTCGGGGCGGAGACGTCGGTGAAGTCGCTGAGCTTGTAGACGTTCTTCTTCGCCGCCGCGTCGGGCATGGCGCACCAGTCGCCGGCGGTGACCGTCGCCGTCGCGCTCTTCTGCGCCGTGAGCTGCGCGAGAGTGCCGACCGTGGGAATCGCGAGCGCGAGCACGGCGATGAGCGCGGCGATCGGCCAGAAGCGGCGAAGTGAACGGCGGGTCATGAACGTGTTACCTCGGGGTCTGCGTGAGCGTGGCGGAGAGCGTGAAGGCGGCGAGATCGGCCAGCCGCGAGCCCTGCAGGGCGATCGCGGCGTCGCTTCCCGCTGCATTGTAGCGAGAGAGCGTCGTGGTGACGGTGACGGTGCAGCTGGCGCCGGGCGCGAGAGCCTGGCTGCTCGTCACGGGGAGGGTGATGGCGGAGCCGGTCGTGCTCATGGCGCCGGCGGCGCAGCCCTTGCTGCCGCCGCCGGTGACGGTGGTGTAGCTCTCGGCGGCCGTCCACGCTGCGGTCTTCGGGGCGCTCACGGTGCCGGTGACGGCGGCCGGAACGGCGGAGCTGCTCGCGTTGGTGATCGTGAACGTCACCGTTGCGGCGCGCACGCCCGGCACGATGCCGGTCGTCGACTTCGTCGTGATGCCGCGGGATCCGGCGGCGGCGCCGGTCACGACCGGCCACGACGTCGACTGCGTCACGTCGAGGGTGAGTCCGCCGGCGGTGATGCGCTGCTCGGGCTGAGTTGTCGCGTCGCTCAGGGCGGCCGAGGTGCCGGGGCCGGTGATGAGCACGATCGCGGCCGCGACGGCGAAGCCGGCGGTGGCGAGCGCGGCCAGCGGCGAGGCCGAGCGAGAGCGAGCGTGGCGTCCCATGTCAGTCCTAAGGGATCGTCTGGGTGAGGGTGTAGACGGGGCGGATGATGACGGATCCGCCGACGGCTGCGTTTCCGTCGCCGGGCGCGCCCCACGGCATCGTCGCTTCGATGACGACGCGCACGGTGCGGGCGACGGGGGTTCCGGCGGTGTGCGTGAGGGTGATGCTCGGCGTTCCGGCGATGCTGGTTCCGTCGATCGAGATCACGCGCACGTTGACGTTTAGCGCGGTGGCGAGAGCGGCGTCGGCTGCGGCGGACCCCGCGGCGGTCACGGCGACGGAGCCGACGGCGAAGACGGCGGTGATCTCCTGGCCGTCCATGGTGACGGGAATGTCGACGGTGGCGGTGATGACGTCGCCGGGAACGATGGCGGTGCCCGTGTAAGGCACGGCGACGGTGTCCGTCTTTCCGGGGATGCGCTGCTTGATCGTGGCCGAGAGGTCTTTGCTCGTGATGGCGCCGAGAGCGATCGAGCCCGACTGGATGGTCTCGGGAGCGGCGGAGTCGGTGTCCGTCCAGCTTGCGAGAGTGCTCGCGCCGCCGGTCAGCAGGGTCAGGCCGAGCACTCCCGCTATCGATGCTCGCAGTGCCTTGTTCATCCGTGTCGCTCTCTCGCTCGTGTCTGTGGTGGGAAGTCGTGTGGGGGAGTCCGGCCGTGTGGAGCGGCCCCGTTTCGGGTCAGGGCCGCTCCCGGTCAGAGGTCGGTTGTGAAGCTCAGTCGGCGATGGGCTTCTGGGTCAGCGTGTAGGAGACGCCGAACTGCAGGCTCTGCGACGCGGCGGCGTTGTCGCTGCTCGCGCCGGAGGGGAAGGTGACCGAGACGACGACGGGAACAGACTTCTTGTCGTCGGCGGCGGTGAGGGATGCCGACTGGCCGGCCTTTCCGTTCACGCTCACGACCTGGATCTTCAGCGCCTTCTGCAGGCCCTGGTTCGCGGCGGAGGCGTTGAGGACGCTCGGGTTCGCGACGGTGAGGTCGGCGGCGAGGTTCTGGCCGATCATGGTGACGGGCACGTCGATGGTCTTGGTGAGGATGTCGCCGGGGACGATGGGGCCGGTGTAGGCGTCGGGCGTGGTGTCGTTCGCGCCGTGACGCACGGTCCAGTTTCCGGAGGTGGCGGTGCCGAGGTCGAGCGTGCCCGAGGCGATCGTCTCGGGGGAGGCGGCGTCGGCGTCGCTCCAGTAGGCGAGGGTTCCGGCGCCGCCGAGCAGCAGCACGAATCCGAGGCCGCCGGCGAGGGCTGCGGTCGTTGACTTCTTCATTGTGGACCTCTTTCACGTAGGGAGTGTGGGGGTGTGTCCGTTCTGGACATGTCCCATCGTGCCGAGGCAAGATCAAGCCCGAGATCAGAGAATCGACAATGCGGGAAAGGAATTCCTCAGGACTTCCCGGCGATCCTCAACGCATCCTCAAGAGTGGGTGCGGCGCTTCTTCACAATCGAGGAGACGACGACGAACGCGGCGTATCCGAGCAGCAGAACGCCCACCCCGCGCGCGGCCCACGACTTCGTCGTGCCCGAGACGCCGGAGGTGACGTAGCCGATGTACGGCGCCCAGTACCAGACGACGCCGCGCACCTGCTCGGCCCGCACGGGCTTCTCGTCGGCGATCGCGTTCGCGTCGCCCTGCGTTTTCAGCCGGGGCCCTTCGTCGGTGACGTCGATGGCCGTCACGCGGTGCGTGACGACCTCGGGCTGCCCCGAGACGAGCTGGTACGTGACGACGTCGCCGACGCGGATCTGGTCGAAGTCGACCGGTTTCACGACGACGAGGGTGCCGGGCGGCATCGAGGGGCGCATCGACCCGGTCAGCACAGTGTACGGCGTCGCGCCGGTGACGCGGGGGACGACGACGAACGCGACGATGAGCACCACGCACAGCGCGGCGACGCTCCAGCCGAGAATCCGCGTGCCGAGCGAGAGCGCTCGCCGCAGCCGCGACGGCGGCCGTCGCCGGGAGCGGCGTGTGGGCTCAGGCGCGACGTTGCTCTGTTCGGCGTGGGCGTCGTCGGCGTGTGCGGGCATCGCTCTCCTGGGGCAGTGGTCCTCGACAGTTTAGGCGGCTGCCGGCGACACGCCACGTAAAAAGGGGACGAAGTGCCCATTCGGACAGGCCCCGCGGCCCGGTACGCTCGGACTATGAGCCCGCAGTACCCACGGACGCACCGTTTCGGCGTGCGGCGTTCGGTGTTTCTGACGCAGCTCGTCATGGCCGTGTGCGTCCTCACGCTCGTCGTCATCCTCCTCATCGTCGACATCGATGTCGTCTCCGAGATCTCCTTCTTCCTCGGCGTCACGCTCGTCTTCGCGCTCACGGCGCTCGCGGCGACCATCGACTGGGAGCGCGTGCCGTCGTGGACGATCGGGGTCATCCCCGTTCTCGACATCATCGCCGTGACGCTCATGCGGCTGAACCAGCCCACGATCACGGTCGCGCTCTTCTACGCGTTCCCCGTGATCTGGCTCGCCTCGTACTTCCGCCGGTGGGGAGCCGTGCTCGGCCCGTCCCTTGCAAGCGTGCTCTACATCGTCCTGATCGTCTCCGAGACGTCGAAGTTCTCCGCCGTCGACCTGCCGCGCACTCTCGTGCTGCCGATCACGTTCGCGTTCGTCGCGACGGCGATCTACCAGTCGCGCACGCGCGCGCAGGCGCAGCGCGTCATCCTCGACCGGCAGTCAGGACTTCTCGAGGCCGCCCTCGAGCGCTCCCGGCGCGGCGAGAAGCTCCTCGACGAGGTCCTCAACGCCGTGCGGTTCGGCGTCGTGCGCATGGACGAGAACGGCCGCGCCGTGTTCACGAACGACGCGCACCGGCTGTGGATGCGCTCGCACGACCAGCCGGAGTGGCGCCTCGGCGCCGAGCACCTCTACGCGGCGGACGGCCGCACGCTCATCCCCGAGGAGGAGCGGCCGTTCGCACGCGCCGCTCGCGGGGAGTCCTTCCGCGACGTCGTCGTGTGGATGGGAGACCCGGATGCCGAGGAGCGCCTCGCGTTCGCGATTACGGGCCACCGCCTCGACGGCGCCGACGGGGACGTCTCGGGCTCCGTCGTCGTGTCCCGCGACATCACCACGGAGCTCCAGGCCGTCAAGGCGCGCGACGACCTCATGGCTTCCGTCACACACGAGCTCAAGAACCCGCTCACGTCGGTGACGGGATTCGTCGAGCTCGCAGTCGACGCTCCCGAGCTCTCCGAGACCACGCGCCACCAGCTTGAGGTCGTGCTCAAGAGCAGCGACCGCATGCTCGGGCTCGTCACCGACCTGCTCGAGGCCTCGCGCGCCGCCGCGGTCGGCCTCAAGCTCACGAAGGCCGAGATGGATCTCGCGGACGTCGCTCGCGACGCCGTCGAGGCCGCCCGACCATCGGCGGGAAGCGTCGACGTGCGCTGCGATGTCGTTGAGCCCGCGCTCATGGTCGGCGACGCGTTCCGGCTGCGGCAGGTTCTCGACAACCTCGTCTCGAACGCCATCAAGTACAACAGGCCGCAGGGCTCCGTCGTCGTCCGCATCGCGGAGGACGGCGAGTGTCTCGAGCTGACGGTCACCGACACAGGCCAGGGACTCACAGCCGACGAGGTGGACGCCGTGTTCGCTCGCTACTACCGGGCGCCTTCCGCCGGCAGCGTGGGCGGAACCGGGCTCGGCCTCAACATCAGCCGCGACATCGTGCGGCAGCACGACGGCGACATCACCGTGACGAGCGAGCCCGGCCTGGGATCCACGTTCACCGTGCGGCTTCCGCGCGCGATGGCCCAACTGGAGGAACAGCGATGATCGACACCACGACCGTTCTCGTCATGAGCGGGCTGCTCACGATCGTCTGCACGGTCATCTTCGTCATGAACACGGTGTTCGGCCGGCTCGACGGCGTGGGCATGTACTGGAGCGCCGCTCTCACCTTCGGCATCGTCTCGTCGCTCGCCTTCGCCGTCTACGGCGCCAGCGACGACATCTGGTGGGCGAACGCCGTCGGCAACCCGACGATCGTCGCCGCGATGGGCTGCATCTGGCTCGGCATCCGAACCTTCAACGGACGGCGCAGCCTGGTCTGGGCCGTCTACGCGGTCGCCGCCATCGTCTTCGTCGCGACGCTCGTCGACGCGCCCGCCGACAACGAGTGGGCCGGCGCGCCCGTGTCCTGGATCGGCATCGCCGGCTTCACGCTGCTCGCCGCGGCCGAGTGCTTCACGCGGCGCTTGCGCCACCGCATCAACGGCTACGTCCTCCTCGCCGCGACGGGAATCGAGGCGCTGTTCTACATCGTGCGCCTGATCGTCTTCTACACGGTCGGCGCCGACTCCGAGCTCTTCCTCGTCTGGTTCGGCACCGCTGCGACGACGGGGCTCACGATGCTCCTCGTCGTCGCCGGCACCCTCGCGATCTCGATGCTGCGTATCGAACGCGCGAACGAGATGCTCGAATCCGGCGCGTACGGCGAGATCGGCTTCTCGATCGAGGGCCTGCTCGACTGGTCCCACTTTCTGCGCGGAGGCGCTGATCGCATGAAGCGCGCGGGGGCGCACGGCATGAGCAGCGGCCTCGTGCTCGTCTCGATCGACAGCCTGTCCGAGATCAACACGGCGTTCGGCCGCGAGGTCGGCGACCGCGCCGTGAAGCTGCTCGCGAGCGTGCTGCGCGACACGATGCCGCCCACGTCGATCATCGCCCGCGAGACGGGCGGCAAGTTCGGCGTCGTGACGACGATGGTCGATCCGCTCGAGGCGGAGGCGACGCTCGCGGGCCTGCAGAACGCCCTCGTCGAGCGCGCCGTCGACGCCGACGGCGGGCTGCGGCTCACGATCAGCGTCGGCGTCGCGACGACGTGGGTGGAGGCGCCGGACTGGGACGAGATGTACGCCATCGCGTCAGCCAGGCGGGCCGAGGCCGTCGCGAACGGCGGCAACCTCGTCGTCGACGGCAGAGTCTAAGTACCTCGGTGCTGGGGATCGGGTCGCGGCGAATACTGCAACGAGCCCGCGGCGACTGTTCTGCGCGAATCTTGCGCATTTCCGGCGCTCTCCCGACGGGATGCTTGAGGTCGATGCGTCATGCTGGAGCGCAACCGATCCCGGCGGATCCCCCTTAGGGAATCGGTAGCCACCAGAGGAAGGAACGCGGATCCCTCGACAATGATCCCTCAGGCCCTGCGAACCGGCTCTGCGACGGACAGCGTTGCCCCGAAGAACGCCGTCGTCCACGCTCGCGCGAGCGCACTCCCTAACGCTCGCGCGACCGTGGGGTGCATCCTCACGGTGTCGGACGCCGAGGCCACGATCGCGAGCATCCTCGAAACCATCACGACCCAGTTCCGGGTTCCCGACGTCATCCACGTGATCGTCACGGGCTCCACCGACGGGACGGCGCGCATCGCCGAAGCGTTCGCGGGAAGCCACATCTCCGGCGGCGGCCGCTACGAGCTGTTCGTGCACGAGCTCGCCGCCGACGACGCGGTCGATCCCGTCGAGTACGGGCGGATGCTGGTGGAGGCGTGCGAGGTCGTCGCCGAGATCCACGACAACCGACTGGCGCCGCTCGCGCCAGAAGGGGCCTACCGCGCGGCGGTGAGCCGGTAGCCGACGCCGCGCACGGTCTCGATGAAGCGCGGCTCGCTCGTGGAGTCGCCGAGCTTGCGGCGCAGGTTGCCCAGGTGCACTTCGACGCTGCGGCGATCGGCGTCGCTCACGTACTCCGTCGTGATGTAGCCGTCGCCGCGCAGCACGAGCGCGAGATCGGCCTTGCTGCGCACACGGCGCCCCGACTCCATGAGCGCGGCGAGCAGGTCGAACTCCGACCGGGTGAGGTCGATGTCGGCGCCGTCGATGGCGCTCGTGCGCATGTCCGCATCGACGCTGAGCCCGTTGTGCTGGTAGCTGCGGGTCGCGACGTGGGTCTGTTGCGGGACGGGCGCCGTGGCGACGGCGACGAGCGCGCCTTCGGAGGCGGGTGCTCCCGCGGGAACGAGAGCGGGCTCGGTGATCGTGCGCGGCCGGCGCAGCAGCGCCTCGATGCGGGCGCGCAGCACGCGGGGCCGGAACGGCTTCGTGATGTAGTCGTCGGCGCCCGCGCCGAGGCCCTGCACCGTGTCGATCTCGTCATCGTGCGCCGTGAGCATGACGATGTAGGTCGAGCTGAACTCCCGGATCATGCGCGCGGCGGCGAAGCCGTCGATGCCCGGCAGCCCGACGTCGAGCGTCGTGACGACGGGGGAGTGCTCGCGGACGGCCTCCACGCCTTCCGCCCCCGTCGTCGCGATGACGGTCGTGAATCCGGCCTGGGTCAGGATCGCGTCGAGCAGCGCGCTGATGTCGTCGTCGTCCTCGATGATGACGGCGACGTTCGCCGCCGAGCGCTCGGTCATTCGATCCCCTCTGAACCAAGTGGATTTCAGGGTATCGGGCGGAATCCTCAGAGCACTATGGTTACCCCCGCACATTGGGGGTGAGTGGGACGTCTCGCGCGTGCGTTCCGCCAAGCGGCGGCCGTCCCGAAGCGGCCTCCGACCGGCCATAGACTAGAGGCCATGACGTCTTCTGAGCCGGTGGATGTCGCCCTCATCGGGGGCGGCATCATGAGCGCAACCCTCGCCTCTCTCATCTCGCAACTCGAACCCAGCTGGAAGATCCGCATCTTCGAGCGCCTCGGCGAGGTCGCGCAGGAGTCGTCGAATCCGTGGAACAACGCCGGCACCGGCCACTCCGCGCTGTGCGAGCTCAACTACATGCCGAAGTCGAAAGACGGCTCGCTCGACGCGACGAAGGCCGTCAGCATCAACGAGCAGTTCCAGGTGAGCCGCCAGTACTGGAGCTACCTCATCGAGAAGGGGCTGCTCGACGAGCCCAGCACCTTCATCAACGGCACTCCGCACATGACGTTCGTGCGCGGCGAAGACAACGTGCAGTACCTCAAGAACCGCACCGAGCTGCTGAAGAAGCAGCCGCTGTTCGAGGGCATCGAGTTCAGCGACGACCCGAAGAAGATCAACGAGTGGGCGCCGCTGCTCATGCAGAAGCGCCGCAAGAAGGATCTGCCGTTCGCGGCCACCTACCAGGCAGCGGGAACCGACGTCGACTTCGGCTCGCTCACCCGCCAGCTCTTCGACGCCGCCACCAAGAGCGGCGCGACCCTCGGCCTTAACGAAGAGGTGCGCGACCTCAAACAGCTCGCCGACGGCACGTGGCTCATCCGCTACCGCGAGAAGGTCGGCCAGACCCCCGGGCAGCTGCGCGCCCGCTTCGTCTTCGTCGGCGCGGGCGGCTGGGCGCTCAAGCTGCTGCAGAAGTCCGGCATCCCCGAGATCAAGGGCTACGGCGTCTTCCCCATCTCGGGCCAGTTCCTGCGCACCGACAACCCCAAGGTCGTCGCGCAGCACCAGGCGAAGGTCTACAGCCAGGCCGCGGTCGGCGCCCCGCCCATGTCGGTGCCGCACCTCGACACGCGCGTTGTCGACGGGCAGGCGAGCCTGCTGTTCGGCCCCTACGCCGGATTCAGCCCCAAGTTCCTCAAGAAGGGGCACTGGTGGGACATCATCACCCAGGTGCGCCCGTCGAACCTGATCCACATGCTCGCCGTGGCGAAGGACAATCCCGACCTCATCCTGTACCTGCTGCGCGAGCTCATGGCGAGCAAGCACAAGAAGTTCGAGTCGCTGCGGGAGTTCATGCCCACCGCGAACCCGAAGGACTGGTACCTCATCACCGCCGGCCAGCGGGCGCAGGTGATGAAGAAGGATGCAAAGAAGGGCGGCGTTCTGCAGTTCGGCACCGAGGTCATCTCGAGCGAGGACGGCTCGATCTCGGGGCTGCTCGGCGCCTCGCCGGGCGCGTCGACGGCGGTGCCGATCATGCTGAACATCCTGAAGCGCTGCTTCCCCGCCAAGCAGGGGGAGTGGGAGCCCAAGCTCAAGCAGATGATCCCGACCTACGGCGAGACGCTCAACGACAAGCCCGAGCTCGCGGACGACGTGCTGGACGAGACGGCGGAGGCCCTGAGCATCCACCGGTAGGTGTGGGACGGATGCCGCGCGTCAGCGCTCGACGGGAACGAGCGTGACGTCTCGCAGCTGCCCCTCGTCGATGACGGCGGTCATGAACGTGCACACGGGCTGACGGCGCCGATCCGTCGGTGATCCCGGATTGAGTAGTCGGATGCCGCCCGGCGTCGTCGTGTCCCACGGAATGTGACTATGCCGAGCACCGCCATAAGCGCGCCTTTGATGGCCAAACTCTGTGGGCTTGCTCTGGAGGCGGTCAAGTAACGTTTTGATTAACCGTTTGACCACGTCGCTTTCGGCTGTTACTGTCGTGCTCAACCGATTAACCAAAGCGAAGGTGACGATGATTCAGCGAGGGTTCTACAAGCCGCAGGGCGCATGGGTCGGGGACGTTGTGCCCTGGCAAGAGGAGGGTGTCTTCCACCTCTTCTACCTGCACGAGACCCGTCACGAACCGAAAGACGGCATGCCGTGGCACCGCGTCGTCACCACGGACCTTGTTAACTTCGACGAGCTCGGTGAAGCTATCCCCTCGGCGGGGCCTGATGCTCCGGACTTCAACATCTACACGGGCAGCGTCGTACGAGACGCAGCGGGAACACACCACGCCTTCTACACGGGGCAGAACCCCGACCGCACGGGCGCGGACGGACGGCCGCTGCAGCTCATTCTCCATGCCACGAGCAGCGATGGTATGCGCACGTGGGAACGCCATCCCTCAGAGACGTTCGGTGCAACGGCCGGCTACGAGACCGGCGACTGGCGCGATCCATTCGTCTTCCGCGACGATGAGGCCGGTCTCTGGCGGATGCTCATCACCGCTCGTCACACCAGCGGCCCCGAGCGTCGACGCGGCGTTATCGCGCAGTGCGTGTCGACAGATTTGACGACGTGGGAGCCGGCTGAGCCGTTTTGGGACCCCCGACGCTACATCGCCCAGGAATGCCCCGAGGTATTCGAATGGAACGGCTGGTGGTACCTCGTTTATTCGGAGTTCAGCGACGCCTTCACCACCCGTTACCGGATGTCGCGCAGTCTCCACGGTCCGTGGATCAGGCCGGAGCACGACACCCTCGACGGTCGTGCCTACTACGCGGCCAAGTCGGCCGCCCGGGACGGACGCCGTTTCTTCTTCGGCTGGATCGCCTCGCGCGAGGACTCTACTGATGACGGCGCCTGGCAGTGGGCAGGAACCATGTCAGTGCTCGAGGCCACCCAGCGCGCCGACGGCACACTCGCGTTCCACCCGACCGCCGAGCTGCGCGAGAGCTTTGACACTACGGCGACGGCGCTCCCTGCCGACACTGTTCTGAGCGCTCCAGACGGATACGCGGACATCGTGACAACGACGGATGCCGCCGACGAGGTCCGACTCGTGGCCCGATTCGATGTGGCTGAGCGGACGGCCGAGTGCGGCGTGCTCTTCCGGGCGAGCTCAGACGGCGAGACGGGGTACGCCATCCGGCTCGAGCCCGGTCGCGGGCGCCTCCTGTTCGATCGCTGGCCTCGCCGGGTAACGGGCACCGAGCAGTGGCAGATCTCCGGCGACGTGCCGTTCGCCGTCGAACTCGAGCGTCCGTGCACCATCACGCCAGGCGAGCACGTGCTCGAGGTCATCCTCTCGGGCCAGCTCGTCATCGCGACCCTCGACGATGCCACAGTCTTGAGCACCCGCGTCTACGACCACACGACGGGTCGCCTCGGCGCCTTCGTCGGTGATGGATCCGTCACGATCCGGGAGTTCATCGCCCATACCCGCGCCAAGCGCACCGACCCGATGACGCCGCAGGACGACGTCCTCGCTATTGCTTACTGACCGCAATACACCGAAATCCACCCACCCCCAACACATCAACGGAGATTCTGACAATGCCGAATAGGACAAAGCGAGGCGCGACCATCCTCGCCGCTCTCGCCGCCGCATCCCTCGCCCTGACAGCCTGCTCGGGCGCCGGCGCCACCGACCCGACGGCCGTCGATCCTAGCGGGGATATCGTCCCCCGCGAGATTTCCTGGCTGCTCTCGCGACCGGCTGACGGTGGCGTGATCCAGGCGATGAAGCAGATCGCGGACGAGTACGCCGAGGACCATCCAGGCTTCTCACTCAACCTCATCACCACGCCCGACCGCCCGTCGTATATTCAGAAGTACGAGACTCTCGCAGCGGCGAATAAGCTGCCTGAGCTGTTTGACACAGACGCCACACCGTTTGCCCAAAAACTCGCGAAACAGGGGCGGATGATCGACGTCGGCGCGCTTCTCGACGATCTCGATCTCACTGACCAGTACCGCGAGGCGGCACTCAACTACCAGCGATTCCCCGACGGCTCCCTCTACATGGTCCCCTTCGAATACTCGAGCGAGTACTTCTGGTACAACAAGGACCTGTTCTCACAAGCGGGAATCGACATTCCCTCTTCCCTCGACGACTTCCCAGCGATGTGCGAATCGCTCCGCGCCAAGGGCATCACGCCGATCGCCCTCGACGGGCAGGACCAGTGGCCACTGGAACGGTACATGGCGTACTACCCGTTCCGGAAAGCCGGCGCCGACTACGTTAGCGACCTCGCGAACGGTGAGGCGAAGTTCGCCGACGAGGCCGGACAGGAAGCCGCGAAGTGGCTGTACGACCTGGGACAGGCCGGTTGCTTCCAGGAGGGTTTCTCATCTACGGGCTACGCCGACGCCCAAGCGCTCTTCACTTCCGGTAAGGCCGCCGTCTACAACATCGGCACATGGGAACTCTCGAACCTGGCGACAGATGCGCTCGACGAGGGCGTCCGGGACTCGGTCGACTTCTTCACGCTTCCGACGATCGAGGGATCAGTCACGGACGCCGACGAATTCGTGACGACTTCCGGCATTGGTATGGCGGTCAACGCCAAGACATACGACCCTCTCGTCCGTGACTTCTTAGGCTTCGCTCTCAAGCACTACCCTGAGATCTACGCGGCAAGCGGCGCGATGGCCCCGACCACATCCGTGAAGACTACGATTCCCGAGGGTGCGACTGACTTGTACTCGAAGGCGGTCGAGCAGGCCGACAACGTCGGCAAAAAGATCGCTGTGCCGTGGGACACGCAGCTCGACCCGGCGACGAATACTCGTCTCCAGCAGGAGTTGACGCTTCTCGTGCAGGGCAACGTCACCCCGGACGAGTTCGTCAAGACTATGGACTCGGCTCTGGCAGAGAATCTCGATGACTGACACGCTCACGCGCAGAGAGAAGGCGGTTCGCACCGGTCGACAGCGAGGGACGCTGATGTCGGTGTCCATGCTGCCGCGGCGATCCGCCCTCTCCGTCGCGGTCTTCCTCGTCCCACCGCTCCTGCTGTACGGCATCGCCGTGCTCTTGCCCATCGGCCAGTCGCTCGCCCTGAGCTTCTTCCGCTGGGATGGCATCAGCGACATGCGATTCGTCGGGCTCGACAACTACCTGAAGATGCTGACGCGCGATGACGTATTCTGGACGGCTTTCGGCAACGCGATCGGCTATCTCGTGATCTGCCTCGTGCTGCAGCTTGGCGGAGCGCTCGTCGTGGCGAGCCTGCTCACCGCCATCCCGAAGGCGCGCGAGCTGGTCAAGACCATTTACCTTTTGCCCGCCGTGATCTCGACCGTCGCGATAGCCCTGCTCTTCCAGCGGCTCTACTCGCTCGAGCCTGTTGGACTGATCAATCAGCTTCTCGCTTGGGTTGGGCTCGAGCACTTGCAAACGGCCTGGCTCTCGAACGTGCAGACTGTGCTCGCCGCCGTATCGATCCCCGAGGGGTGGCGCTTCACGGGCCTCTACATGCTCATCATCTATGCGGCGCTCATCGCCGTGCCGCGCGAGCTTGAGGAAGCCGCCCGGCTCGATGGGGCTTCGTGGTGGCAGGTGTTCTGGCGCATCCGATTCCCGTACATCCGCCCGGTCTGGATCACCACGACGATCATGGCCACGACATACGCGCTGCGCGGCTTCGACATCCCATACCTGCTCACAAACGGCGGTCCTGGGCAGTCCTCCGAGCTGCTGACCACGTACATGTACAAGACCGCGTTCGCGCACACCGACTACGGCTACGCAAGCGCGATCTCGGTCTTCATAGTGTTTGAGTGTCTCGTTGCCGTTGGCCTCATCCTTCTGCTCCTGCGTCGAAGGGACGACAAGTGACCACCGTGCTCACCCCGGCCTCGTCATCCGCCCCGCCCACACCGCCGCGCGGTAAGCAGCGCAAACCGGCCCGCTCGCCGCGGCTGCGTGCGCAACGCACGTTGCTCAGCGTGACGATCGTCGCGATCGTGATCGTGCAGGTGTATCCGCTGCTCTGGCTTATCCTGACGAGCTTCCGCACCGCTGCGGACTTCGCTGGCGGCAATCCCTTTGCGCTTCCCTCATCGTTTACGCTCGAGAACTACGAACGAGCGTTCTCGGCAGGCAATCTCTGGCTCAACATTGCAAATAGCTTGATCGTCACGCTCGGGGCGAGCGTGCTCATCGTCGTGGCCGGAATGATGGGAGCCTACGCGCTGCAGGTGCTGGGATTCCGGTTCAGCTCGCTCGTGCGCGTGCTGTTCCTGCTCGGGATCATCGTTCCGGTGCAGATCTCGCTCGTGCCCCTGTTCATCGACTACTCGCAGGTCGGGCTGCTTGACACGCACTTGTCGATGATCATTCCGCTCGCCGCGTTCGCCCTTCCGATGGCGATCTACCTGTTCTCGTCGTTCTACGAGTACATTCCACGAGAGACGTATGAGGCGGCATCGCTCGACGGAGCCGGCCCGTACCGCATATTCACGCAGATCACGTTCCCGCTGTCCACGAACACGATCATCACCGTCGTACTCGTCAACAGCATCTTCATCTGGAACGACTTCATCTTCGGGAACACTTTCGTGCTCTCCGACGGGTTGAAGACCATCCCGCTCGGTTTGCAGAACTACATTGGGGCGATGGGGAACACCGACTGGACGGCGACATTCGCAGCCGTCTGCGTGACGATCACTCCGTTGCTTCTGGTATTCCTCGCCCTGAACAAAGCGATGATCCAGGGACTCGAGAGCGGAGCGACCAAGGGATGAGCACGCCGGACCACGGGAAAAGCGGTCAGCCTGTCACGATGCGCGACGTCGCGAAAGCGGCAGGTGTGTCGGTCGCGACGGTCTCGCACGTCGTCAACGACAAGCCAGGAGCGCGAATCGGTGACGAGGCGCGTCGCCGCGTGCAGGAGGTTGTCGCGGAGCTGGGGTACCGACCGAACGCGCTCGCCAAGACGCTCTCGCGGGGATCTTCGCGCTTCATTGGCCTCGTGGCAGACGCGATCGCCACCACCCCCTTCGCTGGCCAGATCATCCACGGGGCCCAGGACGAAGCTTGGAAGCATGGCTTCGTGCTGCTCGTCGCCAACACCGAGGGAAACGCCGAGGTGGAGGATGATGCGATCGCGATGATGCTGGAGCACCAGGTGCGCGGCATCCTCTATTCCACGTGGTATCACCATGAGATCACCGTGCCCGAGGCGCTTCGTCAGACGGATGCCGTTCTCGTGGACTGCTTTGCCTCAGGAAGCGGCCTTCCGGCCATCGTCCCCGACGAGGAGCGGGGCGGCCGAACCGCGACAGAGGAGCTCATTGCGGCTGGGCATCGACGCATCGCGTTCCTCAACACGATCACGCCTTCACCAGCCCAGACTGGTCGTCTTGCCGGGTACCGGGCGGCTCTCGAGGCGGCGCAGATCCCGTCCGACGATTCCCTTGTCTTCCTCGCCGAACCGCAGCAGGAAGGAGGGTACGCGGCGACTGCCGACGTGCTCGCCTCAGGCGCGACCGCCGTGTTCTGCCACAACGACCGCGTCGCGATGGGCTTGTACGACGGGCTGCGCGAGAACGGATTGCGTATCCCCGATGATGTTGCCGTCATCGGCTTCGACAATCAGGACGTCATCGCAGCGCACCTTCGACCGCCGCTCTCCACTGTCGCGCTGCCGCACTACGAACTCGGGGCAGCGGGAGTTCGCATGCTGCTGGGGCTCGAGATCCCTGTTGAAACATTGCGTGTCGAGTGTCCGCCCATACTCCGGCACTCGGTCTGAGGAGCAGAGCATGACCGAAACGATCTTGCCCGAGAGAACTGTGCCCGCATCGTCA
The DNA here is from genome assembly GCF_900105715.1 of Paramicrobacterium humi. Classification (NCBI taxonomy): domain Bacteria; kingdom Bacillati; phylum Actinomycetota; class Actinomycetes; order Micrococcales; family Microbacteriaceae; genus Paramicrobacterium; species Paramicrobacterium humi. The sequence goes on from NZ_FNRY01000001.1 coordinate 2,137,825, forward strand.
GTGATGCCGCGGCCGAAATTCCATCTCACTCCGCGTCGCAACTGGATGAACGACCCAAACGGCCTCGTCTATCACGATGGTCTCTGGCACGCGTACTTCCAATTCAACCCTGAGGGGGCGGACTGGGGAAACATGAGCTGGGGACACGCGACGAGCCCCGACCTGTTGCGCTGGACGGAGCACCCGGTGGCGCTGCAGTGTCGGGACGGTGAGCAGATCTTCTCGGGCTCAGTAGTGGTAGGCCGGCAGCCGGGCGCTGAGCAGCTTACCGCGTTCTATACGAGCGCGTACGACAGCGGCCGTCAGGCGCAGTCGCGAGCGACCAGCACCGACGGCGGCTACGTGTGGGAGTTCCATGCGAGCAACCCTGTGCTCGACCGCGGAACGACCGACTTCCGGGATCCGAAGGTATTCCAATACATCGACGACTCAGGCGACGCTCACTGGGTGCTCGTGGCTGTTGAGGCCGCTGATCGGCAAGTACTGGTCTATGTATCCACCGATCTATGCGAGTGGGAACACGCCAGCACTTTCGGCCCCCTCGACGCCGGTATGGACGACGCCGAGAACATCGTCTGGGAATGTCCAGATCTCATTCGGCTCTGCGTGGATGGTGACCCGGACGACATGCGCTGGGTGCTGCTGCTTAGCACCAACCCCGTGGGTGAGGAGGCCGACCCCGTGGGGTCCTCGATGAGCTATATCGTCGGCCAATTCGATGGGCGGACGTTTACTCCCGAGGTCGACTTCCTCACACGACTCGACTGCGGCCGGGACTTCTATGCCGGAGTTACCTTCGACAACGCACCAGACCGCGATGCAATCATGCTCGGCTGGATGAGCAACTGGCGCTATGCCACCGTCGTTCCTACTACCCCATGGAGAGGTGCCATGTCGCTCCCGCGTCGATTGTCGTTGCGCGCGATCGGCGGAGACGTCCGCCTTGCGCAGGAGCCGTACGGGTTCGTACCTACATGGTTGGCGGCGGCGACACCGGTGACCGTACTCGGCGGGGAGGGACCGCTCGAGCTGCCGTCGAGCAGCAATGCCGTATTCGAACTGCAGTGGGATCCAAGCTCCACGGGCTCGCTGCGCCTGCAATTCCAAGGCGAGGGGCACGGGAACGTTTCGGTTTTATACGACGTCGAGAAGAGCGAACTTCGGGTGACGCGGGCGGGACCGGACTCCGAGAGGATTCACCCCGATTTCCCCTCCGTGAGTACGGTCCCACTCAGCGCTGAGGGACCGGCGAAACTGCTTGCGAGCCTTGATGGGCCGCTGCTTGAGGTGTTCGTAAATGACGGCTTGGCGGCCGTGTCAAACTTGGTTCCGCTCGGCACCGGCCCGGTCAGGACAACCGTCGATAGCGACGCACGAGGGCCGATCACGGTCAAGGCCGTGGACGCCCGTGCTGTAGACAAGGTCGGTGAACTCGGCTGAGTCCAGTTTCGTCACCTGACTCTTCGCCAAGTACCACGCGCTGGAGTCGCCCTCTTCGCTTTTATACCCGCTACCAGGACGGAGCCAGGACATGGACGCTGTTTCTGAACTTGATGATCTCTCCAGCCCCGATGTCCTCATTGTCGGCGAGGCCCTGGTCGACATCGTGCATCGCGCCGACGGATCGGTCGATGAGAAGCCGGGTGGGAGCCCGGCAAACGTCGCGCTGACGCTCGGGCGTTTGGAACGTCACCCGCGTCTTCTGACGTCGTTCGGTCGGGACGCGCCTGGGAATGCCCTTCGCGCCTGGCTCGATACCTCGCGTGTGCGCGTGCATGGTGCGCCGTCCGAGTTCACGTCGACCGCGGTAGCGCACGTAGGCGCCGATGGGTCGGCAACATACAGCTTCTCGATCGCGTGGGATGTAGACGCCGACTCTGAATCAGATGCCGACGTGCTGCACGTCGGATCCATCGCCGCTGTGCTCGAGCCGGGGGCGTCGGCGGTGTCGGACTTCGTGGATCGTCATAGGGGCCGCGGGCTGGTGAGCTATGACCCGAACGTTCGTCCGCGGCTTATGAAGAATGAAGGCGATGTTCGCGCGCGCATGCTGGGTCTCATCGAGCGAGCTGACGTGGTCAAAGCGAGCGACGAGGACCTTGAGTGGCTGCACCCGGGCGAGCCGATCGCGGACGTCGCGAGGCAATGGGTCCGCTCGGGTCCGCTGCTTGTCGTAGTAACGCGCGGCGGCCGAGGAGCGCTCGCCGTGACGAACGAGCTGGAGATCGACGTGCCGGGTGTTCCCGTCGAGGTGGTGGACACCGTGGGTGCCGGCGACACGTTCATGGGTGCGCTGATCGACGGATTACTCACTGAAGGCGTTTTCGGGTCCAATGCGCGTTCGGCACTCCAAACGCTAGAGAAGCGCCGACTCAGTACGCTCCTGAGTCGAGCGGCAAAAGCAGCGGCGGTCACTGTGTCGCGACCCGGTGCTGATCCACCGACGCTGGCCGAGTTGGACGCTACCGATTGAGTCTTGCTATGACCCGTGTGCCCGGCGGAGTGGCTGAGCATCCATGAGCCGGCGTAACCTGCACCGGGCGCGATGACATCCCGGCGCGGATCTAGTGTGGAACGCCATGTCCATCACGCTCGAAGGCCGCACCCGCACTCGTCACTGGTTCAACGCACGGCTTTGCCATCGCGCGCGAGCTCACCGAAGCGGGGGCGCGCGTTGTCGTCAACGGCCGCGCGGAACAATCGGTGGCATCAGCGATCAGGAAGCTTTGCGCCGACCGCCCGAACGCCGACCTTCTCGCAGAACCAGGTGACGTGACCGACGCCGATGCTGCACAGGCGATCATCGACGACCTCGGTGCCGTCGACATCCTTGTCAACAACCTCGGCATCTTCGACGCGACTCCTGCCCTCGAGATGAAGGATGTTGAGTGGCGATGCTACTTCGACGCTAACGTGCTCTCTGCCGCGCGCCTCACCCGCCTCGTACTTCCTGACATGATGAAGCGCAGTGGGGAACGAGTGCTCAACGTCACGAGCGACTCCGCCGTGGTCATCCCGCAGGACATGATCCACTACGGCGTATCGAAGACCGCGGTCCTCGCACTTTCCCGCGGGCACGCGAAAGAAGCCGCCGGCACTGGCGTCACTGTCAACTCCGTGATCGCCGGCCCCGCACACACCGGCGACGTCGAGGACTTCGTCTACGAACTTGTCGATCCGAATCTTCCGTGAGACGAGGCCCAGCGCGAGTTCATGCGCTTGCACCGGCCGCAGTCCCTTCTGCAGCGGCTCATCGAGCCGGAAGAGACCGCAAACATGTTCGTCTACCTCAGCTCGCCGTTCGCATCCGCGACCACCGGGGGAGCAGTCCACGTCGACGGCGGCTACGTCGACGCCATCCTGCCGTAGGGCTCAGCGGTCCACCGGCACGAGCGTCACGTCCCGCAGCTGCCCGTCGTCGATGACGGCGGTCATGAACGTGCACACGGGCTGACGGCGCCGATCCGTCGGCGAGCCTGGATTGAGCAGACGGATGCCGCCGGGCGTCGTCGTGTCCCACGGAATGTGACTGTGCCCGAACACGAGCACGTCTGTGTCCGGGAACGCGGCGTCCATGCGGCTCTCCCGGCCCTGCGCGGCGCCCGTCTCGTGGATCACGGCGAAGCGGAGGCCGTCGAGCTCCGCTCGCGCGATCTCGGGGAGACGGACATGGAGGTTGTCGCCGTCGTTGTTGCCGTACACCGCGATGAGGCGCTTCGAACGCGCTTCGAACTCGTCAAGCGTCGCCTCGTCCACCCAGTCGCCCGCGTGGATGACGACGTCGGCCGCCTCGATCGCGTCCCAAACCTGCGGCGCGAGCGCTTTCGCGCGCTTCGGGAGGTGGGTGTCGGAGATGAGCACGAGAGAAGTGGCCATGCAGTTATTCAACACGCCATGTCAAGTGTGGCATTGCCCCGGCTTGAAACCGGCGGCAGCGAGCGTGTCCAGTGTCTCCTGGTTGATCTGCAGCGGGAGCACGCCCGGGGAAGGCTGAGCGGGAACATCGATGACACTCGTGGAGTCCGGCCAGGCCCGGAGAAGGTCCGCCAGTGACGTGTCACGGTCCGTCGTGATGTGGTTCGTAACGGCCAGCGCCAAGTTCTGGGTTGCGAGCGGATCGATGAGCTGCGATTTCGCCGTGCTCATCGTCGCGGCGAACACTCTTCCCGCCCACTCGGTTCGCGCAGTCGAGCCGGCATTTACGGACGACTCTCTCCAGTCCCCATCGATCTCCTGGATCGGGTGGCGGGATCGAACAAGTGCGAGGGCAGTTTTTCCGTCGAGAACGTGCGGACCAGCGTGGGGGAGATCGAGCCCGGCCTTGGCGTCCTTGAGGGGGTGCTCGATGTTCACCTCGACGCCGCCGACGGCGTCGACGATCGATGCGAAGCCGGCCATCGTCACGATGATCAGATGCGACACGTTCACGCCGAGTGAGTCGCAGAGGCTGCTTACGAATTCATCCGGTCCATTTCGCCAGCTCAGGGCGAGCCGCTCGAGCCCCTGCGTTTCCGTGTTGTAGGCGACGAGATCACGGGGGAGCGAGAGAACACTGGTTTTGCCCTCCGCTTTATGGACGACGAGGATGACATCTGCGCGCTGTCCAGGGGTGTCCGCCGTGGTGCCATAGACATTGCGGCCATCAGGAAGATCATCTCGGGAGTCGGATCCGATGATGACCCAGGTCTCGCCGGGGCCGGACGAGAGTGGGAAGTCTGAACGGTCGATGCGGGCATTGAGCACAAGATAGTCGACCGGAATGGTGACGCATATGGCGAGCAACAACGCAAGAAGTGCGGCACCCGCCGCGACAAATATCTTGCGATGTCGGCCAGGCTTCGCCGCGTGTGCGGGGGTCATCACTGTCCGGTGTTCGGCGTTCCGCCTCGCAACTGCAATACGGCGACGACGTTCTGGGTAGAGTAGCCGCCGTTCACGGTCTTGGCTCCCGGCCCGTGATAGCAGCTGATGAGAAGCAGTCGGCCCGGAACCTGGTCGATCGCCTCGGGCGTTGACGTGTAGTCGCCCTTCTCAGGTTTCACGATTCGCTCGACGTCGTAGGTGAGCACGCCGGCGGATGTCGTGACGAGCGCCGAGTCGCCGGACTTCAGTTTGTACAGGGAATTGAAGACGGTTCCCGGCACGCTCGAGCTGTGACCGAAGAGATAGACCGTGCCGTCAGTCTCGGTTCCGGGCTCTGCGCCAAACGCGATGCCGCCTACGGCAGCCTTCTGCCACGAAACGGAGGTTCCATCTGGTGGATCGATACAGGTGATGACACCGTCGTCGATACAGCTCCGCCCCGTTACGCCGTCACTGCCGGCCTCGGCCTGGGCAACGGTGTACAAACTCACCGGCGCGTCCACGCCGATTGAGGGAATCGTCAGTCGCGTGGGAGCAGAGGCCGCCAACTGGAACGGGGTCGGCTCCGTCGTGGGCACCGTCGGAGTCGTCGTCGGCATCACGGACGGTGCGGCTTCGGCCTCGCCGCTCTGCGTGAGAGCGGCGAGGCCGAAGAGAACTGCCGAGACGAGGACGAGCGCGGTGCCCCCGGCGACGAGCCCTTTAGTGGTTCTGCTGCTCACGGCGGCGACGGGCAAACTGCACGCCCGCGGCTGCGAGGAGGCCGAGGCCCGCGACACCCGCAGCGATACCGGCGATCGCGAAGCCGTTGCTCGGCGTCGTCTGTGCGACGAGGTCGGTAGCGGCCCCGGGCACGCTGCCGCTGATGTCCGACGCGCTCGTGCTCACGGCGAGCGGGACCGACGTGCTCGTGCCGCTCATCACGCCGATGAGGTAAACGGTGTGGCTCCCTGCCGGGAGCGTCGACGGGATCGCGACGGTACCCGAGACGGAACCGTCGGCTGCCGCGGTCAGCGTGCCAAGCAGAACAGGTGTGGAGTGAGCCCACACCTCAACCGACTCACCGCTGAAGTAGCCCGCGTCGTCCGGCACACTCACGGTCAGAGACTCACCGGGGGTCACCGTCGAGGTGCTGAGCTTGAGCCCTGCATCGCTTTTGGCCTTGGCGAAGAATGAGTCGAGCTGCGTCTTGGAGAATGCAGAGTTCGTGTCGTACCACTTTGAAGAGTCGCCGAGGAAGATGCTCTTCGCGTCATAGCGGAAGCTGCTCGTGTACAGGTCGCAGGTTGCGACGATCGCGAGCGCACCGTCCTGGTACGCGCTCAAGCTGGCGGTGGTGCTCCACGTTCCGTCGGCCTTCGGTGTGACGGTGTCGAGGTGATCGCCCCACTGCCCGCCGGAAACGCCCACGTCGACGGAGACGGGCTTGCCGTTGGCGACACAGCCGGTCCCGCTGACGGTGATGCTGCCGCCCGAAGCGACCCTGGTCGTGGAGACGGTCATCTGCCCGGGCTGCGCCGCCTGAGCAGGAATCGCCGCGCCAAGGATGAGAGCGCCGGCGGCGACGGCCGTCAGACCACCCCCTACGAAGAGTTTGCGCACGTGAATGCCTTTCTGAGAATTGGTCACTTTGAGCAGGAGATCAACACTTCCTGAACGTGCTAACGCTAGTGGTGGTTGGGGCCGCTCGGGCTCGCACTTGAGAAGCGCGAGCGGATGGCGTCCTCTTGGCCCTTCGGGCGTCAGCCGCATGCTGCCGCGGCTCTCTCGGAGTAAACGAGGAGTCGTCATATTGGCGCACCCCTCCTTTTGGGGGCGCGCTCCGCGGGCGAGCGAGCGGCTCGCGGCAACTTTGTCTGAAGCTATGCGTTCGATTTGATTGCGACGCAAATCGCCGTGTGCCCCCCCAAAGGGGGCCAGAAAATGGCGCTCTGCTCAGCGGCTTCACAGTAAGCTTAGTTCTCGTGTTGCGTACCACTGAACCCAAGCCGATGAAGCGTCGCAACTCTCACGGACCCAAAATTTGGCAGTATCTGCTGCTCGGGGTCGTCGCGGCAGCGGCCGTCTCGCTCGTCTTCCTGGCACTCTGACGGCCGCACTCGCCACGTAAGCTGGTTCCGTGGCAAAACTGTACTTCCGCTACGGCGCGATGAACTCCGGCAAGAGCACTTCTCTCCTTCAGGCGGCGTACAACTACGAAGAGCGCGGGCAGCGTGTTCTCCTGGCCAAACCTGCGACTGACACCAAAGGTGATCGAAACATCGAGAGCCGGCTCGGCGTCACCCGCGAGGTGGACTACACCATCGAGCCAGACGACGATACTTACGCGCAGTTCCAGAAAAAGCGCGCGGAAGCCGCGAAGAAGTATCAGCAGGACATTAGCTGTCTGCTTGTTGACGAAGCGCAGTTCCTCACGCGGGACCAGGTTGACGGGATGCTGCGGATTGCACTGCTCGAGGGCATTCCCGTGCTGGCCTATGGCATCCGTACCGACTTCCAGACGCAGGCGTTCCCTGGCAGTCGCCGGCTGCTTGAAGTCGCGCACACGCTCGAAGAACTAAAGACGATCTGCCGTTGCGGGCGGAAGGCCCTCTTTAATGGGCGTCGGGTGGGTGACCAGTTCATTTTCGACGGCAGTCAGGTCGCGATCGACGGTGTGGACGTCGAATACGAGTCGCTGTGCGGAGTGTGTTACCTACAGGAGTCGGGCGGGAAGCTCGGTACGGCTTAACTCGGCCACAATGCACGCCTTCTAGCTACCTATTGCCCTTGTTGTTTGTAGCGGGCTTCGGTGGCGTCTTTCTGCGGTTTCCACCAGTTTTCGTTGTTCTGGTACCAGGTGATGGTGTCTTTGAGGCCGTCTTCGAAGTTGGTGAAGGATGGACGCCAGCCGAGTTCGGTGCGGAGTTTGGTGGAGTCGATGGCGTAGCGGAGGTCGTGGCCGGGCCGGTCGATGACGTGGTCGTAGGCCTCGCGGGGTTGTCCGAGGAGGCTGAGGATGAGTTCGACGACGTCTTTGTTGTTTTTCTCGCCGTCGGCGCCGATGAGGTAGGTTTCGCCGATGCGGCCTTTGTCGAGGATGGTGAGCACGGCGGAGGAGTGGTCGTTGGCGTGGATCCAGTCGCGAACGTTTTCGCCCTTGCCGTAGAGCTTGGGGCGGTGGCCTTGGAGGACGTTGGTGATTTGTCGGGGGATGAATTTCTCGACGTGCTGGTAGGGGCCGTAGTTGTTGGAGCAGTTGCTGATCGTGGCTTGCACTCCGAAGGAGCGCACCCAGGCGCGGACCAGGAGGTCGCTGCCGGCCTTGGTAGAGGAATAGGGGCTAGAGGGGTTGTAGGGGTGTTCTCGGTGAACCGGTTCGGGTCGTCGAGCTGAAGGTCGCCGTAGACCTCGTCGGTGGAGATGTGGTGGAACCGGGTGCTGTGCCGGCGGGCGGCTTCTAGGAGCGTGTAGGTGCCGATGATGTTCGTGTCCAGGAACGGGCGCGGGTCATCGAGGGAGTTGTCGTTGTGGCTCTCGGCAGCGTAGTGCACGATGGCGTCATGGTCGGCGACGAGGGGGTCGACGAGGCCCGGGTCGGCGATGTCGCCGTGGATGAAGGTGTACCGGTCCTCGGGGAGTCCCTGCAGGGAGGCGAGGTTGCCGGCGTAGGTGAGTTTGTCCAGGACGGTGACGTCGTGGGTGGTGTTCTCGAGGACGTAGTGGACAAAGTTGGACCCAATGAACCCGGCACCGCCGGTCACAAGAAGCTTAGACACCATCCCAGCATAGGATGCGGCGTCGTCCCTGTTGTCAGGGAATGCTGATGGCTCCGGTTGTCACGGCGTCGTGCAGCGCGTCGCGCCAGTTGCGCATCTCGGGCAGCCCGGCTCGGCTCCAGGCGTTGTGTCCGAGGACGGAGTAGGCGGGTCGGGGTGCCGGGCGGATGAAGGCGGTGCTGTCGGTGGGGTGGATGCGGTCGGGGTCGAGTCCGCATTCGGTGTAGACGGCCCTCGCGAACTCGTACCAGGTGGCGGTTCCGGAGTTCGTGCCGTGGTAGATCCCGGCGGGAGCATCGGATTCGACCAGCAGCCGGATCTGCCGGGCAAGATCTCTCGTCAAGGTGGGCTGCCCGGTCTGGTCGGTGACCACGTCAACGGTGGGGTGGGTGGCGGCGAGGCGGAGCATGGTGGCGGGGAAGTTGCCGCCGTTCTCGCCGTAAAGCCACGCGGTGCGCACGACATACGTTCCGTCCGGATGCGCGGTGAGGGCGCGGCGTTCACCGTCGGCTTTGCTACGCCCGTAAGCCGACACAGGAGCGAGGGGGTGGTGTTCGTCGTAGGGGGTGGTGGCGGTGCCGTCGAAGACGTAGTCGGTGGAGATCTGCACCAGCCGGGCCCCGACGTTTCGGGCGGCGGCGGCGAGGTTCTCAGCCCCGTCAGCGTTGATGCGGTGCGCGGTGTCTTCCTCGGTTTCGGCAGCATCGACGTTCGTGTAGGCGGCGGCATTGATCACCACGTCCATCCCGGCGACCGCCCGGCGCGCATCCTCCGCGTCGGTGATATCCAGTTTGTCGCGGCCCGCGGCGGTGACCTGGTGGCCGGTGAAAGCGTGGGTGAGGTCGGTGCCGAGCATTCCGTTCGCTCCCGTGATCAATACGCGCACGAGCAGTCCTCTCTTATGGTTGCGGTCTGCCAGGGGGGTAAGACGGGCGGGTTGTTAGACTTCCCGGGTGCAGATCCGCGAACTTGATATCCCCGATAGCTATGAAATCACGCCGAAGCAGTTCGGGGATGATCGTGGTGTGTTCCTCGAGTGGTACCGGTTCGACAAACTCGAAGAAGCAACCGGGCGCCGGATCGATCTGAAACAGGCCAATACCTCCGTCTCCAAGCGCGGCACCGTCCGGGGAATCCATTTCGCGGACATTCCGCCCAGCCAAGCAAAGTACGTCACCGCAACTCGGGGGATCGTGGTCGACTACATCATCGACATCCGCGTCGGGTCGCCCACATTCGGACAGTGGGACAGCGTCCGCCTGGACGAGAAAGATCGAAAGGCCGTGTTCGTCTCCGAAGGCCTCGGGCACTGCTTTGTTGCACTTACTGACGACGCGACCGTGTCCTACCTAGTCACCGACACCTACTTCCCCAGCAGAGAGCACGGCATCAACCCGCTGGACCCCGAGATAGGGCTCGAGTTCCCCATCCCAACAGCCGAGCTTCTGCTCTCACCCAAAGACACCGACGCCCCCGGCCTCCTCGACGCACAGGAGCAGAGTCTTCTGCCCACGTGGGAGGCTGCCCGCGCACACTACGCCAGCGTCGCCACACGAACGGAAGGGAACTAGTCATGCGGGGGATCATTCTTGCCGGCGGGTCGGGGACCCGGTTGTGGCCGATCACGAAGGGTATCTCGAAACAGCTGATGCCGATTTTCGACAAACCGATGATCTATTACCCGTTGTCCACCCTGATGATGGCCGGGATCCGAGAGATCCTGATCATCACCACCCCCGAACACAACGACCAGTTCCAAGCCCTCCTCGGTGATGGTTCCGAGCTCGGGATCAGGCTCGAATACGCGAGCCAGCCCTCACCCGACGGGCTCGCGCAAGCGTTCATCATCGGTGAAGACTTCATCGGCGACGACACCGTCGCTCTCGTCCTCGGAGATAACATCTTCCACGGCACCGGTCTCGGCACCGCCCTGCAAGGCCACAACAACATCCACGGCGCCCTCGTGTTCGCCTACCACGTGTCGAACCCGACCGCGTACGGCGTCGTCGAATTCGACGAGAACAACCGCGCCGTCAGCATCGAAGAAAAACCCGAGACCCCGAAGAGCAACTACGCCGTCCCCGGACTGTATTTCTACGACAACAACGTCGTCGAGATCGCAAAGACAATACGACCAAGCGCCCGTGGCGAGCTCGAAATCTCCACTGTCAACGAGCACTACCTCACAGCCGGCACCCTCCAAGTCCAGACCCTCGACCGCGGCACCGCCTGGCTCGACACGGGAACTTTCACCTCCATGATGCAAGCCTCCGAATACGTCCGCGTCATCGAAGAACGCCAAGGACATAAGATCGGCTGCATCGAAGAAATCGCCTGGCGACAAGGCTGGATAACTGACAGCAAACTTCAAAATCACGCGGCAACGCTCGCAAAAAGCGGGTATGGATCTTACCTTCGGAATTTAGCGACCTGACCTGACGGTCCGATGGAACAGAGGCCGCTGCGAGAATAATCGCCAGAGCAGACTTCGAACTTGAGTACATGAGGGGAGAGTCCGCGCTGGGTGCTGATGAATCGAAAATCTTGCCGGCTGAGTTCCGCAAGAGGCGGAAGTGCGCGAGATCTAAAGATTGCGTGCTTGCTGATTTCATGGTCGCAATCTTGCTCACGGGTCATGATTTATCGGCATCCTATTTTCTGACTCTCTCCGGTGGCTCCGCAAATAACCGTGCACTTCGAGCGTAGGGCGAACGCGATATTGCTTCCGTGCGCGCTCAGCTGCAGACTTCGGTATGTCCCCAGAGAAGGGGGATTGTGTCGTCATCCCGAAACGGGAAAAGCCGCAGGGTTTGGCGGTCTAAAGGCTCCCTTTGTTGTTCCTCCGGACGAAATCTAGAGAGCTGCGTTTCACGGTTGCTCAGACCATATGTAACGATGGAGTGTCGCGGTTCTTCCTGGAACGAGATGATCCGCCGGCCGTCAATTAGATCTAGGGGACTTGGTGGAACTTCGCGACTATATTCGGATTCTGCACAAGAACTGGATGCTGATAGTAGCGTGCGTGCTTGTCGGTGTGGCCGTAGCGGCTGCCTACTCGATGATGACTTCATCGAAGTATCAGACCACGACGCAACTCTATGTCTCCGTGCAAGGCGGAGATGCTGCTGGCACAACGGTCGACCTAGTGCAGGGTACAAGCTTCGCGCGTCAAGCCGTGACGTCATATGTTGACGTTGTTGACACGGCGATTGTCCTTGATCGCGTTATCGAAGAACTGGGTCTAAATACAAGTGCCAGCCAGCTAGCGAGCCACGTTTCTGCAGATACCCCAATCAACACGGTGCTCATTAACGTGACAGTAACTGACACTGATCCGAAAACGGCCGCCAAGATAGCGAACAAGATCGGCGAGGTCTTCGCGGACGTCGTCGTGAACAAACTTGAGAAGCCAGCGGGTGATGCGCCGAGCCTTGTCCGCATTGCGACTATCCAACCGGCAGCCGTTCCTGCTGCGCCGGTCAGCCCGAACGTCAGGATGAACATAGTCCTTGGACTGCTGATCGGTCTGGTGGGCGGCGTGGGTATCGCAGTATTGCGGAGCATTCTGGATACAAGGATCCATTCCCAGCATGACATCGAGCAGGTGACCGATAAGCCGCTACTCGGAGGAATCGCTCTTGATCCCGACGCGAAGAAGCGCCCTCTTGTGGTTCACGCCGATCCGCGTAATCCACGAGCGGAGTCTTTCCGCAGCCTACGGACCAATCTGCAGTTTGTGAACGTCGAGGGAGGGCCGCGAAGTTTTGTGGTCACTAGCTCGATCCCTGGTGAAGGGAAGAGCACTACCACTGCGAATCTGGCGATCTCTCTAGCGGAGACGGGTGCCAAGGTTGTCCTCATCGACGGAGACCTCAGATTGCCCAAAATCTCAGAATACATGGGCATTGAGGGGGCCGTCGGCCTAACTGACGTGCTCATCGGCCGAGCGGAGATTGGCGACGTTCTCCAAAAGTGGGGCCGCAGAAAGCTATATGTCCTACCGAGTGGGCAGGTGCCACCTAACCCCAGCGAACTACTCGGTTCAGCGGCCATGGCTCGGCTATTGAAGACGCTGACGGAGACGTTCGATTACGTGCTCATCGACGCACCGCCTCTGCTACTTGTTACAGACGCTGCGGTGGTCTCGAAGCTAACCGGCGGTGCAATTATGGTTGCCGCTTCTGGTCGCACTAAGCGACAAGAACTCGCGAACGCTGTGCGCACGCTTGAAGGTATCGGCAGCAAGCTCGTGGGCGTAATAGTGACAATGTTGCCTACACGTGGCCCCGATTCCTATGCATATGGCCAGTACAGCTACGGCACAACTACCGACCCTGAAAGGTTGCTTGACGAGGAGGAGCGCCAGTCTCCCTCGCGGCGCCGACTTGGGAGGGCCGCGACATAATGTCAGTTCAAATCTTGACAGTATGCTCAGGGAATATCTGCCGATCTCCAATGGCTGAGCAGATACTTCGTGTGCAGCTAGAACCCGTGCATGGGCTGGAAGTCGCCAGTGCAGGCACAATCGGGCTCACTGGCTCGCCCATGGACGAGCGTGCCGCACGTTTGGCTGAGAGGCTTGGTTCGCGAGATGCTGATGCGCACTGCGCGCGCGCGCTAGACATCGAAATGGTGCGCGGATCGAATCTCGTCTTTGCAATGGCACGGGAACATCGCAAGGCTGTAGTCGAACTGCTGCCGCGCGCCGCCCGCAAGACTTTCACCATTCGTGAATTTGCCCGAATTACTTCGTTTCTCTCGAAGGAGGATATCCGGGACATCCTGGAAACCAACGACGACTTGACTGAGCGTTTTGATGCTGCTATAGGGCTGGTGGCGGACGAACGTGGTATGCTCCCGCCTGTAGCGCCAAGCGAGGACGACGTCGTGGACCCATACGGTCGCACTGATGACATCTTCGTGCAATCGGCTGAACAGTTGATGCCGGCGGTCACAGCCTCCGCATCGTTCATTCGGGGCATCGCTTCGGGGGCTGTGGTCTTCCAGTGACATTAGCGGTCCGGCTCTTGTCGTGGTGCACCCACGTGCGCCCGAGAGTTGTTCGGATCGCCGCTGGAGTGGAGGCGACGCATCACAAAGTGGGCGTGCGCGAACCTCCTACTCTCAAGATAGACAAAGGCAACGATGATGCTGCCGGGAATCCAAGCAACCGTGCTGTTGGGGGCGTCTTCAAACGCGAGCCTCATCTACGTGCGGTTCGCGGACGCTTGCCCTGTTGGGCGATTGCCAGAGCGATTGAGTTGGGCTGCGCAAACTAATTCGGCTTGCATGGGCCTAGAAGGCGGCAGGCGATGAACAGATGGGGGCACGAAAGTGAGCATAGTGGATCAACGCAAACTAATACCGGGGGGCCCGAATGGCACGCCGCCGCTCGTCCGATTTGGTTCGCAATTTGTCTTGGACGCTCTAGCTTGGATAGCGGCGATTATTCTTGCGGTGATATTTCGTTTTGAGTTCGGCCTTGTGGATGTCAATTGGCTGGCTGTGCTTGCGCTCGGTGTAATAGCGGCAGGTCTACAATTCTTCGTGGGCTGGGCCTTTGCCCTATACAAGGGCCGGTACACGTATGGAACCTTCGACGAAGTACGTGCGCTTGTATTTGCCGCATTAACAGCGGGCGTCGTCATGTGCGTGCCTACTATCCTGCTGGGCAGCGGCGTAACCGTTCCCCGCAGCACCGTGTTAATCGCTACTCCGATGGCGCTTGTGGGCATGTTTGCGATCCGATACGCGAAGCGACTCTACGTGGAGCATCTCGGGAAACCGGGTGCTGGTGCGCGCCGTACAATCATCTATGGCGCAGGGTATCTCGGCGCAAACCTCGTTCGTAGGATGCTAACGGACTCGAATTCGAGGTACTTGCCGGTCGCGCTAATTGATGACAACCCCAGGCTTTCCAACGCACGCCATCGTGGTGTCCCAGTCATGGGAACCTTCCATGACCTAGGTAAAATTGTCGAGGCAACTGGAGCCACGGAGCTGGTTATCTGCATCGGCAGGGCAGATTCGGTCCTAATCCGCAAGATCTCCGATGCTAGCACCGCAGCTGGCCTTCAGGTCAAAGTCTTACCGGTTCTAGATGAACTGCTTACGGGGAAGAGCCGACTTAGTGATCTTCGTGACATTTCGATTGAAGATCTCATCGGACGCCACCCAGTGGATACCGAGGTGGCGTCTATCGCTGGCTATCTTGAAGGTAAGAGAGTGCTGGTGACGGGTGCGGGTGGCTCGATAGGCTCCGAGCTCTGTCGCCAAATAGCCAAGTACAAACCCGGTGAGCTGATCATGCTCGATCGTGATGAGACTGGGCTACAGGGTGCTCAGATTGGTATCTCGGGGCACGGGCTTCTCGATACCAAGGACGTAGTTCTCGCGGACATCCGTGATGAAGCAGCGCTCACGGCGATATTCGCCGACCGCGCACCTGAGGTTGTGTTCCACGCCGCTGCGCTCAAACATCTTCCCATGCTGGAGCAATATCCCAATGAGGCGTGGAAGACGAACGTAATCGGCACGTTGAACGTCTTGAACGCCGCGCGCGCGGCAGGCGTTAGGACATTTGTCAATGTGTCAACCGACAAAGCAGCCAATCCGACCAGTGCTTTGGGCCACTCCAAGCGAGTTGCGGAGAAGCTAACAGCCTGGATGGCGCAAGAGACGGGGCACGCGTACCTTTCGGTGCGATTTGGGAACGTGATTGGTAGCCGCGGCTCCATGTTGCCTACTTTCACATCGTTAATCGAATCGGGCGGGCCTCTAACGGTCACTCATCCGGACGTCACACGGTACTTCATGACCATCCCTGAGGCGTGCCAATTGGTGGTTCAAGCGGGTGGCATCGGGCGCCCGGGCGAGGTGCTGATTCTCGACATGGGCGAGCCGGTCAGGATCCTTGAGATTGCTCAGCGGATGATTTCAATGTCTGGTAAGAATATTGAGATCGTTTATACGGGGCTGCGTCACGGAGAAAAACTCCATGAGGAACTGATCGGTAACAATGAAACCGACGAACGCCCCCTGCACCCGAAGATTTCGCATGCTCGCGTGAACGGCATTTCCCCCGACCGATTGAGCAAGGAAGGTTGGGAAGCGCGTCTTACGAGCGCGGCAGAAGATGAGGCGTCTCAGAAGTCACCGTGCCGCGACCTGTCGGAGCCATCGACTACATCAGAGGTGCGGACGAAATGAAGAACCGAATTTACATGTCTGCGCCCGATGTCGGCGAGCTTGAAGAATCTTTCGTTGTAGCTGCGATCCGTTCGGGCTGGATCGCACCTCTGGGACCGGACGTGGACGCTTTCGAGAGGGACCTTGCTGAAAGGGTCGGTGTGAGGCACGGTGTTGCGTTAAGCTCAGGTACAGCTGCCCTGCATCTTGGCCTACTCGGACTTGGAGTCAAGCCAGGCGACATCGTGGTTACTTCCACGATGACTTTCGCGGCTACTGCGAACTCAATCGCCTACACCGGTGCGACGCCTTACTTTGTGGATTGCGATCCTTCATCGGGAAATATGGATCCGCGGTTGTTGCGCCAATCATTGGAGTCGTTGAGCGAGGCTGGCGTTAGACCAGCTGCGATCTTGCCGGTCGACCTTCTTGGAAAGGCCGCCAACTATACGGAGATAACACGTATCGCAGAGGAGCACGATGTGCCTGTGCTCTGTGATGCGGCAGAATCGCTCGGCGCAAGCCACAAGGGGAAAGCCGCAGGGTCATTCGGCTGTGCTTCCATTTTTTCCTTCAACGGCAACAAGATCATGACCACATCCGGCGGTGGGATGCTGCTAACGGATGACACGGCACTCGCCGAGCGCACCCGTTATCTCGCTACCCAAGCACGACAGCCGGTCGTGCACTACGAGCATGTTGACGTGGGCTTTAACTATCGCATGAGTAATCTGCTCGCAGCGCTCGGAAGGGCACAGCTATCGCGACTCGACCAAATGATTGCGCGTCGGCATGAAATACGCGATAGATACAGAGACCTTTTTGCGCCCGTCAAAGGGGTAGAAATCTTTGGAGGTGAAGATGACGCCGAGGACAACGCATGGCTGACGTCCATTCTTGTCGACGGGCCCACGACTGGCTGGACGCCGCAGGAGCTTTCCGCGGCTCTCTCCGCCGAAAACATTGAAAGCCGGCCACTTTGGAAGCCGATGCACCTTCAGCCTGTCTTCCGCGATGCGCCGGCGACTCTGAATGGTAGCGCTGAACGCCTATTCTCGACTGGCATGACCCTGCCCAGCGGGTCTGGATTGACGAATGATCAACTAGCGTTGGTCCTGGCGACGATCGCCCGGTTTATCGGTGTGAAGCTTTGAAGAGTGCGTACGACCTTCAGAAGCGATTGCTTGATCTGTTGTTGGCCCTGATTCTGTTCATTCTTACCGTGCCCGTTCAGTGTGTTGTCGCGGTACTGGTTGTCATTACCCTCGGGCGTCCGATTCTATTTCGTCAACCGCGACCCGGTGTCAACGGAGAGATATTCACACTAGTGAAGTTTCGAACGATGCGGCCAGCGCAACGAGGTGAAGGAGTCGACTCCGACGCAGCACGATTAACTCGACTCGGGAAGTTTCTTCGTGCAACTAGTCTTGACGAGTTGCCGACATTGCTGAACGTAATTAGAGGAGACATGAGCCTTGTGGGTCCGCGCCCGTTACTTGAGTCATATCTCACTCGTTACACTGCCGAGGAAATGCGACGGCACGAAGTTAAACCCGGTGTCACGGGTCTCGCGCAGGTAAGTGGCCGGAACTCGCTTTCTTGGACGGACAAGCTTGCGCTTGACGTGAAGTACGTCGAGACGCGCAGCTTCGCGCTCGACTTGAAGATCCTTTGTAGGACTGTCTCTCGAGTTATTTCCAGGTCGGGTGTTACAGCGGACGGCCATGCCACCATGAAAGAGTTCCGCGCCGGAGAATCGGAAGGGGACACGCAGTGAGTGTTCCCTTAGTTGTGGTCGGCGCTGGAGGTTTTGGCCGAGAAGTTCTCGATGTTATCGAAGCGATCAACCGCGACCTGAGCCGTCCCAAATTCTTACTTCTTGGCGTTGTTGATTCGGCACCCTCCTCCGCAAATCTCGCTTGCTTGTCTGCGAGAGGAACCCCGTACTTAGGTACCGAGGATGCGTGGCTGCGTGGCGGCAACTTTGCGGATTTTGTCATTGGTGTCGGAGAACCGTCGATTCGCTCGGCAATTGCAGATCGATGGAACGAAACTGGGCGCAAGAGCCCGATTTTGCTCCATCCCGATGCAGGGGTCGGAAGTTGCACTTCTATCGCTCCCGGTACTGTCGTATGCGCGGGTGCACAGATTTCGACGAATGTTGAACTAGGGGCGCATTCACATGTTAATCCGAACGCTACAGTCGGGCATGATTCCGTACTCGAAGCGTACGTGTCCGTGAACCCAGGAGCGATAGTTTCCGGTGACGTCTATATCGGGGCGGTCTCTTTGATTGGTGCGGGTGCCGTTGTGTTGCAGGGTCGCCGAGTTGGGCGCAACTGCGTGATCGGTGCTTCTGCCTGCGTCACTCGCGATGTTCCATTCAATTCGACAGTCATTGGCGTGCCAGCACGCCAAGTAGGGAGTACCCAATGAAAGTCTTAATCACCGGCGGAGCCGGATTTATCGGCTCTAACCTTGTCCGGTACATACTCAACCGCTACCCCGGAGCGGAGCTGAGAGTGCTGGACGACCTTAGCACTGGACGGTTATCCAATATTGAAGGACTGCCGATCCAGTTCACTCGGGGATCCATTCTCGATTTCGAGCTTGTCCGAGATCTTTGCACTGGAATGGAATCGGTGGTTCATCTTGCGGCGATAGGTAGTGTGCCGCGTTCTGTTGCGCATCCGAGGCCCACACACGAGGCTAACATTTCGGGAACCCTCAACGTTCTAGAGGCGGCTCGCGAGACCGGAACGGCACACGTGATTGTCGCCTCGTCCAGTTCCGTATATGGAAGCAACCCTGCCCTCCCAAAATCGGAGTTCGACTGGACGCGCCCAATGAGTCCCTACGGAGTAAGCAAACAGGCCACGGAGGGATATGCGATTGCGTACAACTTCTCCTACGGTCTGAAGACTCTCGCTTTTCGATTCTTCAACGTGTACGGGCCGCGCCAACTTGCAGATCACGATTATGCAGCCGTCATTCCTAAATTCTTGGATGCTGCTTTGAGTGGCCGCCCATTAGTGGTACACGGTGACGGGCAACAATCTCGCGACTTCACTTATGTGGGTACGGTGTGTGAAGCAATTGTGGATGCGATTGACAGGAAGGTTCATTCGAAGGATCCCGTAAACTTGGCGTTCGGCACGAACACGACCCTCATTGCGCTAATCGACGAGCTCGAGAGGAAGCTATCCGTCGAGCTGCGGATCGAGCATTCCGATCCGCGGGTGGGCGATGTCCGTGCCTCTCAGGCGGATGGTGTCATACTTCGGAAACTGTTCCCAACGCTTCGTCCCACGCCGCTCTCCGTGGGACTCGGAGCCACAATCGACTGGTTTAAGCCGAACGCAGCCCAGGGTTAATTGTGCGTGAGAGGTCGATCTTGCTCGGAGTCACAGCCGACATTTCTCTGACTCTGCTTCGAGGCTTCCCAGAATATCTTGTCGAATGTGGCTGGGAAGTGCATGTGGTCAGCGCTCCCGGCAACAATCTGGAAAGCCTTTCCGTCGTCCCGGGCGTAGCCGTACACCGCATCCCCATGCGCCGTGAGCCCTCACTTGGCTCGGATCTCAAGGCCCTCTTTGAGTGGACCCGACTCCTGCGCCGGGTCCGCCCAACCGTTATGTCTGTTGGTACACCAAAGGCTGCGCTGTTAGCGATGATAGCGGGAGCGCTCGTTCGGATACCAAGGCGAATTTATCTGCTCAGGGGACTGCGACTCGAAACAACTTCAGGGGCGCATCGCGGAATTTATCGATCGCTCGAAACTATGACCGCGCTTTGCTCTCACAAAGTCCTAGCGGTGAGTGCGAGCCTTCGGCGTGAGGCTATCCGCCTCAAAATTGCGCCAGCGGCTAAGGTGCAACTCTTGGGCCTCGGTAGTTCGAATGGTGTTCAGGTCGAGCATTTTGACCCGAGCCATTTTGACCGCGATGAAATTAGCGATCTCCGCGCTAAGTTGAAACTGCGGGCTGACGTTCCAGTGCTTGGATTTGTTGGCCGTCTCAATAAGGACAAAGGGCTTCAGGTGTTGGCCGATGCTCGGGACCTGCTTATCGAGGCCGAACTCGACCATCAGCTCCTTGTCGTTGGCGAGGCTGACGGTGATAGCGACGAGGCCATTAGACGGCTTCTTGAGTGTGGCCGCGCCGCAGCGGTTACCGGCCACGTCGCAGATCCAGCTATGTACTACCAGTTGATGAGCGTGCTCTGCCTGCCGACTCTACGAGAAGGGTTCCCCAACGTCGTACTTGAGGCGGGCGCAGCGGGCATTCCCACTGTTACGACCGACGCCACCGGCGCTCAAGACTCAGTAGTGCATGAGGAGACCGGGTTGATTGCGGAAGTGGGCTCGGCGGCTTCGCTCGCCTCTGCCCTGACAAAAGTGCTTGGCGATGATGAAATGCGAGGGGAGATGGGACGGCGAGCAAGCGCGTGGGTAAATGAGCACTTTCGACGCGAGAGTGTGCACAAGCGATTGCAAGAATACTATCTTGAGCAGGTTGCGAGCGCCCGGACCAGACTATCCACGTGGAATAGGAGTCGTTTGAAGTAATGCCGGACTATCAATTGACGACGGTGACCACGTACGGCCGGAGAGCAGGTAGCGCACGTGTGCGGGTATTTGATTGGATCGACTGGTTAGGCGTTTCAGCCAGGTCCGAAACCTATGTGGACGGCGTGTCAAATAGCGCCTCACAGCTGATCCGTGCACCGCTCAAGCTCGCACTGGCAGAAATGCGACTTCGGCGGCTCGCATCTTCTCCGCCGGCATGTTCCCTGCTATTGTCGCGGCAAGCTAGCCCATTCAGTTCCGGTTCAATTGAAGAGCGGGTGCTGAGGGCCTCCCAGTATGGCGTTTACGACTTCGATGACGCTCTCATGTACGCACCTTCGTCTCTTCCTGGAGGGTGGTGGTCAAAAAGCAAGACTTGGAGACGTTCGGTGCGAGCAGCGGACCAAGTTATCGCGGGCAATAGCATCCTCGCTTCCGAAGCAAGTGAGATGTCTAACAACGTGGTCATGATTCCAAGTTGTGTCGATCCTGGCAAATACCAGCAGAAAGGCACGTGGGAGATCGGAGAAGTGCCTCGCGCTGTTTGGATGGGGTCACCGAGCACGGAGCGTTACCTTGAAATCATAGCCGCGCCGCTGGTCCGGCTAAACCGCACACATGGTTTGCGACTCACAGTGGTGAGCGCTGGTAATGGCCGGCTCGGGGTTCTGGACCCAATAGTCGATCGCGTGGAGTGGACGCCGGAAAGGTACGCAGAAGAGCTTGGCAGAGCCGATTTCGGCATAATGCCACTTGAGGATAGCGCTTGGACTCGCGGCAAATGCGCTTACAAGCTTCTGCAATACGGTGCTGCGGCGTTGCCGGTGGTCGGAAGCCCGGTCGGGGCGAACGAGAACTTTCTGGCCGATGCTCATGGGTTTGCTCCTATCGGCGATGATGAATGGTTTGAAGCAATAGAAGAACTCCTCTCAGAATCTTCTGCTTCGCGAGAAGCGCGGGGCAAGCGAGCACGCGAAACTGTTGTTAAGGGATATAGCTATCACGCTTGGAGCTCAGTCTGGAAACGCGCGGTCCAGATCGGTGATTATCGCTAAGCGAGCACTTGAACAGATCCTGGGCGCGTTAGCTCGGCGAGTTGTGACCTGACAGAGTCGCTTCGTACTCGGAGTCCTTCCGGCTGGCCTGTCGCCGTGCGTGCCGCGAGTTCTAGAAGTGCGACGGCGATGGTGGCCATTCTTACCGCGCGTGACACGCCGTAGTGTTTGCGAAGAAAACGTACCCGACTTACACGGGCGACCGAGTATGCGAGAGCTGAGACGGATGCGGAGCTAGCGCCGCCAACATGAATACCCCACTCTTCGGACACATACACGCATCCGCCTATGGCAGCCGCGCGCAGGCAGATGTCAACGTCCTCATAATAGAGTTCGAACTGCTCATCAAATCCTCGTAGGGCGTTGAAATGATCGACGCTTATGCCTAACAGAGCGCCGTCCACCTGTCCCACATCCAGACGAGCGCCTTCGGGCGTTTGTGAGGGCGACAGGGACTTGGACATGTATGCTCGGCTACCAACCATCGCCTTCATAGTCTCGCGACGCCAGTTTGCTTGCGGGCGCACATTGACACTTAGCGGGTGTGCTGGCGATCTTAGCCTCCCGGTCACTATCGCGGATCTTGTGCTCTCGAGGTGCGTGACGAGAGCAGCCAACGGACGCGAGAGTTGCACGTCAGGATTTACGAAGAAGTAGTGAGTGGCACCTTGTATGGCTGACGCTCCTTCATTGCATCCTTTGGCGAACCCAAGATTCTTGCCAGGATCGAGATACCTCAATCGACTGTCATCCTTCGCACGCTCCAGCACCACGCGCCGTGAATTGGCGCTCGATGAGTTATCAACTACGACGACATCCGAAACCTGCGGATCCAAGAGTGCGCCGGAAATACAGCCGTTGAGTAAGTTGTCCGAGTTGAACGCAACAATTACCACTCCAATGCGCACAGCGCTGCCCTTTGGGAGCCTATTCATTCTTTGGTTACCTACCTTAAAGGTGCTTGCTCACGTAACGGGTTACTGCGGCAACGACTAACGTTTGAAGTACATAAATAAGGGTTGAGGCTGCTGCTGCGCCGATTACGCCCCACAGGACCACAAAAGGGATGTAGAGAGTGCTAAGCAGAGCCGAAAGCGCACCGATCGTGATAGGGGCGCCAACCGAACCAGTTGTGAGGATGCTGGATAGCCCAATTCTCGCCCAGCCCTGAATTAGTACTCCGGGCAGCAAAATAAGAATGAGCGGTATGGCGTCCACGTACTGCGGAAGGAAAACGGGAATCAGGAACCAGCTCCCGGCGGCAATTAGCACTGCCCCAAGGCCACCATACTTAAAATTGGTAGCCACGAGGTTACGGCGATTGCGCTGGCGATCAAGTGAAGACTCGCGCCGAGTTCCAGTATCGAAGGCGAGGAGGCTCAGTGCCTCTGAGAAGACCCAGATGAGCCCAGCGATAGGCATGGCAATCGAGTAGATTCCGACGGATGAGGCACTCACGAGAAAGCCAAGAACTACGACGTCACCTCGGAATAGTATCTGTTGCCCGACACTTCCCGCATGAGCAGCGAGCGAAGTGGCAACTATCCTGCGAGAGGAGATCTGCGAGACAGCGCGTTCATGGTGCATCTTCTTTGTCATGGCGTACAGCGTTGACAGTGTCAGCGCGAGATACCAACACACGGCGACGAGGGTGGGCGAGTCCGTCAGGAGTGCAACCGGGATGCCCAGGACCGGAAACGTTATCGATTGAAGGAACCAACTGTCTCGAAATATCCGTGAATGCCCGAGTCCTTGTCGTGTTCGAAGTACGACCAAATTGAACAGTACGAACGCTCCGCCAAGCGCGATGAGCAGCACCGTTGACCGGGTAAAGAGACCAGCCTTGAGTGTCGGAAACGCCACACTCACGCTCAGTCCTGCCCCTGCGACAATCAACGCAATAGCACCGGCGATGACCCAACCGCGCCGCGTCGCGGTTGGGTCGCCGTCGCGGTGTGCGCTCACAATGCCGACATGAAGGCTTAGGAAAGCGATTGATCCTAACAAAGCGCCCCCGCTCAAGATGAGAGCTAACTGCCCACGTCCTGCGGCGCCGAGAATCGCTGCAGTGGCGAAGGTCATAACGGATGACGCCGCCAATGGTGCGACCTGCGAAAGGACCAAGTCGAGAATTTTTCGACGCCGTTTGCTTACTCCGTCTTCTGCGGCGTTGCTTGTCACCACGAGGACTCCGAGCGGATGCGGCGCGCTATGACACTCAGAATCATCAACGGAAGGAAGACCACCCAGAGGCTGTCGAACTTGGCCAAGTAAGGGTTAGTGGCGTTTGCGATCAGAAAGCAGGTGAGCCCCACAAGAGCCGGAAGTATATACCTTCTCCATTCTGGGAATGCTCGCGCAATACGCACGGACTGAACGAAGATCGCCGCGAATCCGATCGCATACAGCGTTACGCCGACTATCCCAAAGTGGTACAAGTATGCGTTGTACGACAGCTCGTATGCCCACGGACTGGCTTCATCGCGAACTAACCCCGGCGTGGTGCCTCCAAGGCCCGAACCCAGCAGCGGGTTTTTGCTCCACGCGTCCCAAAGCGCTACTGACTGAGCATATCTAATGCTAGCGTCAGCACTTTCTGCAGGCGAGAATCCCTGCGAAAATGAACTTACCAGAGCCGCCACGTTTAAGTCAGTCGCAGTTATAACAACTGCAGCGGTTATAACAGTCCCTACGCCTAGGGCTAGGACACGGCCGATTATCTTAGTCGGCAGTCGTCTCACGTGCATAAACATGTAGAAGACAACGGCGATCAGCAAGGAACTCAGGATCACCAAGATCAGGGCACGCCTACCAGACAGAACGGCTACCGTCCCACCGAGAGCCAGAGCGAACCCGATGAGGATTCTTGACGCTGGAGGACGTTCGTCCCTCGGCCAGGAAATAAGTAACGCTGTCAAGAACGGAACGGTGTGAACGAGCGTAGATAGGAACGCGAAGCTAGCGCTGTATGAACCCGCCGCGTCGGAATAGTAGATCTGCCGCTGATTGACAAGCTCCAATATCTTAGTGAGAGGGGAGCCGATCATCTGACTCGCTACAAACAACACGCCGTAGATGCCAGCGGCTAACGTGGCAAAAATGATAGTGCGGAAGAGGCTCCGGAGGTGCGATTCCGTAGAGATGCCCGCCGTTAGCAGTAGGTATACCAGGGGCCAAATGACGAAGACCGGCGCCATGGAGAGCGCCCCATCTGTGAATCCATTCGCTACTCCGCGTGCTGTGAATAACAGTCCGACAAGAACGGCACCACCCACCGGTAAGGCGAGAGCCGGCCGGATCACGAAACCCGAGCCAGTACGTCCCCAGCACACAACGATCGCGGTCACTACCAGCAACAAGAGCGCAGCTTTGGCGGGTTGATACAAAGTGGGGGAAAATAGCATCAAGAAGAACAGCAGGTACCCGGCCTTGTGCCAGATAGTCTGGTTGGGCTCGTGCTCTACGCCGCTCTTGATCAATGCGGTCAAAGTTTGGCCCTTGTTTTCCATATGAGCGTCATTGGACTGGCGGCTTCAGAGCCTTTCTATATGTTCGCCGGACAGACGATTCTTCGTATCAAGTACTGGAGTTGGAGTGGTGTCAAGCAATTCCAAGTCGAAGTCATCGTGGTCGGTGACGAGCACAATTGCGTCCGCCGACTCGAGAGTGTGAGGGTCGAGCGACCTACGCTCAACACCCTTTGGCCACCGGTTTTCCTCGACGTGACCATCGACTCCCACTATCGTCGCGCCCAGCTCCTGTAAACTCTCGATGAGACGGAGCGCAGGCGACTCCCGAATATCTCCCGTGTTCTTCTTATAAGAGAGACCGAGTAGAACCACTCGTGAGCCGCGCATCGGCTTACCTAGGCGATTGAGCAGGACTATCAGCCTCTGCGCCACATAGTCTGGCATATGGTCGTTCACATCGTTTGCGAGTTCCACGAACCGGAAGTTCTGTCCAAGCTTGCGGCGTACTTGCCATGAGAGATAGCTCGGGTCCACGGGAAGGCAATGACCTCCTACTCCAGGACCGGGAGTAAATTTCATGAACCCAAACGGCTTAGTGCTGGCAGCTTCTATGGACTCCCAAACGTTGACACCCAATTTATGGCCGAATATGGCGAGCTCATTCACGAGCGCGATATTCACATGTCGGAACGTGTTCTCGAGTAACTTCGTGAGCTCGGCTTCTTTTGGAGTCGAGACTGGAACCGTCTTGTGTACGAGGTCGTCATAGAGCCCTTGCACGCGTTTCAGTGACTCTACATCGATTCCCGAGACCACCTTAGGTGTCTCTACAAATCCCCAAGTCTTATTTCCTGGATCGATTCGCTCAGGGCTGTAGCCTACGTAAAAATCTGTGCCTGCATTAAGGCCCGACCCATCCTGCAGAATTGGGACGAGCAACTCCTCAGTAGTTCCGGGATAAGTCGTCGACTCGAGCACCACTGTGGCGCCCTTCTTAAGGTGAGAAGCAAGAGACATTGAGGCTTGCTCAATGAAGGAAAGGTCAGGCAGACTTTCTCGCAGCGGTGTCGGTACCGTGATGATCGCAAAGTCAAAGCCGGAAGTAGAGGAGTAGTCGCTGGTTGGCATGTATCGGCCAGAATCGAGCGCCGTTCGGAGCGTTGTTGCGGTTATATCGTCCACATACGACACGCCTGCCCTGAGACTGTTTACGCGGTTCGAGTCCAGGTCTACGCCAACGACTTCGTAACCAACTTCAACGGCTCGCATCGCAACCGGTAGGCCTACATATCCCTGGCCCACGACGACGAGCTTCTTCGCACTCATATTCAGTTTTGCTCCCCACATGACAAAAACAACCACAATGAGCTTACCCGAAGCTCACGCGTGGTCGCTTCGTGTGGCTACGAGATGGAATCGAAGATCGGAATGAACCCGAGCGAACGCCCCGCTGCGTCGAATACCTCGATCTTCTTGATAAGGACGCCCAATTCGTGGCCTTCACTACTATTGCCGACGCCGAGGCCCTTGCCCGCGACGAGCTTGCCGTCAGACTTTAGGAGGTTTGGGCCGTCTCTAAAGAAACTAACGTCGCTCTGGATTTCGCCGCTTCCGAAACTGATGCCAGCGGAATTGACGGACAGTCGAGGGTACTCTTCCCCTGGCGCACGAACTTCTACAGCGGTCGATCCCGGGCTTGTTGGTGTTATTCGTACGGTGCCAGCGAGGTTGCTGCTGGCACTCGAGATTTCTACACGAGTTTGCCGATCGTCGTTTAGGTCTACTGCAGAACCAGCAGTTCCCACTATCGCGTTGCCGATAAGGGTTAGGCCGAGCACCATCGAACCCGTACGCAAACTGCCTCTTTGCTGCTGGCCAGTTATTCGGTTGCCTATTAGCCTGAGATCACGTGACTGTCGGGTCGGATTGATATCCAATCCGAAGTGGGGCGGCTTTGAGGCCAAATTGTCGCTGTTGTTCTCGAAGCGACAGCCCATAAAAGCGAGGTCTTCAAACGCGCCCGCTAAGACTGCACCTTCTTCGCCGTTATTCGCGAACGTAGCAGAAGTGAAATTGATATGTTTGGTAGAGCCTAACTCGCTCGACGCCAATCTGACGCCGCTCCCACCGTTGGACTTTACGAACGTGCCAAGGAAAGCCGCACCTTGCGCATTGTGAAGATATATGCCGTCCTTTGCATTCTTCTCGAAGTGGCATGACACGAACGTGAAGCCGCTTTGCCTTGCCTGTGGTTCAGCGCGAGTCGAGATAGCGAGACCGAAGCCAGAATTATCGGAAAACGTACAGCCGTTGAAGTTGACGTTTTCAAGAACTTCTACATCGGTGTTCGGTTCTAAGTCCACCCCTGATTGGGGATGGGTTCCGTTTGTACCTCGGAATGATGATTCTGAAACGTATACGCCGCTGGCAGTCACCAACGACATCCCTTGCCGGTGATTTCCTAGACAGTGGACACCGGATATCACGATCTCGCTATTAGATGCCAATTGCTCGCCAACGTCTGAAGCCGCACCTGCTCCAATGTAAATTCCATCGCCACGGTGGTTAGAGATAACTAGATTTTCCAAGCGAACATTTGAGCACCCCAGAAGTGCTATGCCATGACGCCATTCAGTTTCTTGATCGTCGTCCGAATTAATCCAGTCGATTCGCCCATCGTGAATGTGAACGTTTGACTTGCTAGAGATCTGAACGCTCGCCTGATTTCCTGTTACGTAGGACATCAAGGTGGAGCCGTTCATGTTGAGCCTGGCGTTGGTTGGGACGAGTAGCGGTTCTTTAAGCGCAACGGTGCTCTTGGCTGGTAGCACAAGAATCCGGCGATCGGCGGCAGCGCTCTTCAAAGCGTTGTTAAGGGCCTTACTATCATCGGCGCGCCCATCAGCAATCACACCGTACAGGGTGGCGTACACGCTGGGCTGTTCAACGTTGACGTCATACTGTCTATTGTTTTGCCCAGGCCCTAGTGATGCAGCGGGCAGTCTCCCAATTACACCACCAGCTGCCATGGCTCCGGCGCCCCAAATCAGGCCATCGCGCCGCGAGATCGATCGCTCGCTACTCACATTCTCACTCACTCATGTGCCTCTCGTCGGAGTCGCTCCGAGGGTAAATGAGGCGCTTTTCGCGTGGTCGAACTCATCGCCTACTCGTAACGCCACTCTGGCCGTATCCATGCTGACATAGAATCTCCCTATGCCTTCTACGAACGTGCTTTCAATGCCGTCGTCATCAGGGGAGAGGCTCAGAGCGCTCGACGGGTTACGCGGAGTGGCTGCGGTAGTCGTCCTTATACATCATTCACTCCTTATTAACCCCACTTTGGCCGCACCGTATGCGGATCTGAAAGCGAACCAGAGTTCTGGCTCATGGGAATGGTGGATCACTTACACTCCGCTCCATCTTCTTTGGGAAGGGACAGCGGCGGTTTATGTCTTCTTTATCCTGAGCGGGATTGTCCTAGCCTTACCAGTGCTTCGCTCTGCGGGCCAATTCAACTGGCGCGCGTACTTTCCCCAGAGGTTGATCAGGCTTTACGCCCCAGTGTGGGGGGCAGTAGCGCTCGCCGTTGCCACCTTCTGGATCTCTCCAAGGACTGCAGAAATGCCAAGTGTATGGATAGAGCAGCGGCCTGTCGCAGTCACCGGTGGAGAAGTGCTCCGGGATCTAACGTTGGTCACGGGTAACGGTGGGTTGGCCAGCCCATTGTGGTCGCTTCAGTGGGAGATCTTGTTCTCTCTCTTGCTCCCCATATACATATGGTTCGCACTAAAGCTTCGTGGGCATCCCCTAATAGCAGTAGCGGGTTGTCTGCTCTTGATCGCAGTGGGAGGTGCGTTGCATGCGGTGAGGTTCCTACCGATGTTTGCAATCGGAGTGGTCTTGGCCGTGGCGCTCCCTGAATTGACGTCAGTGGCTACTCGTTTCTCTTCTGGGAAAAGTGCAAACATGCGTTGGTTCCTTCTAACAGCGCTTGGCGCCCTCATGCTTTCGTCACATTGGCTAGTTGCGCCCCTAAACCCAGCGCCTATTGTGCAGCGTGGGCTCATCGCGGTGACCGTCGGGGGCGCATTAGTATTTGTACTAGCCGCGCTGTTCTGGCATAGTGCCAAGCAAGCCTTGGAGTCCCCAGTGGTGCAATGGCTCGCCAAGATATCATTCAGTTTGTACTTGGTACACGAGCCGATCGTGCTTGCGTGTGCATTCTTCCTGGGGCCGGGGCGTGAGCCACTAGCGACGTTAGTTTCCTTGCCCCTCGCAGTCATGCTGTCATACCTGTTTTATCTAGCCATCGAAAGGCCAAGCCACCGGTTGGCGCGTGCTGTGCGGCGTTTTCTCCTCAAACGAGCCGCACTGGACGCCGAGGACCGGTCCGTGGCCGCGTGAGGGGAACACGAGGATTGAGGATCCTAGGTGGTTGCCCGTTGGCTTGTTCAGGGCTTTGTTGCAGATAGACGGGGTTAGATGTCGTTGTGGATGGACGTGTGCGCAAAAGTAAACGACCGCTTCTAAAGAGCTTTCGGTTCTGGGTCCCTGCAGGAATACTTTCGGCCCTCATCATTCTCGGGGCAGGAGTTGCAGTCGTGGCATCCCAGGTGGTGCCCAAAGCGCTCGACGCGAAGAGCGAGCTTCAAGCTGCACTGCCACTTGCCGCAAAAGTCCAACAACAAATCCTCGATGGGGACACCGAGAACGCCGAGAAGACGGCTACCAGCTTGCGGGCGCATACAAGCAGGGCGCGTTTGCAAACCAGTGGCAAGCTATGGAAGGCAACGGAAGCTGTGCCATTCGTGGGGGACAATCTTGTCGCGATCCGTGTCGTTTCGAGAACCGTCGATCAGCTCGCAACCCATGTCGTGGAGCCCGCGACAGGTCTGTCTCTCTCGGCGCTGCAGCCGGCGGACGGCAGAATCGATGTGCAGGCAATTGCGGATCTTGTCCCAGTTATCGACTCCACTAGGACGGCTATCGGTTCGGCACAAAAATCATTACGGTCGGTTCCGCGAGGATCGCTGCTAAAAGAAATTGCTGGCGGCGTCGCAAAGCTTGAGACCGCGCTTAGTAAGGCTGATCGTCTACTTACCGAGCTTCGGAATCCGGTCGCCGTTCTGCCATCCGCACTCGGCGACAATGAAACACGCAACTACTTGTTGATCTTCCAAGGAAACTCTGAGATCCGCGCGGAGGGTGGGAACCCTGCCGCCATGGTGCTCGTTCGCGTGGATAACGGTGCAATCTCGATCGCGCAACAGACTTCGAGTTCAGACTTTGTGAATTCCGGTGCTCGGGACCCAGTCATGCGACTCGACCCTGACGTTGAAAGGGTCTATTCGAACATCGTTGCCAAGTACATCCCGAACATCACGAGCACGCCCAATTTCCCTACCACCGCCGCTCTCATGGACGCGTACTGGAAGGAGGAATTTACGACCCCTTTGGATGGAATAATCTCGTTCGACCCTGTGGGGCTGAGCTACCTATTGCGCGCCACGGGGCCTGTAACGATGGAAAATGGGGAAGAGCTTACGGCCGAGAATGCCGTTCCTCTCCTCCTAAATGAAGCCTATTTCCGCTATCCGGCGGGAGCCGACTCCAACGCCTTTTTCGCGATGGCAGCCGCATCGGTTTTTGACGCCTTGACAAGCGGCGGTGGAGATCCGAAGGCGATGGTGACAGCCCTTGTCCGCTCGGCGAACGAGGGGCGCCTAATGATATGGAGCCCGCACGAAGACATCTCAGGGGCGTTAGAAGGAACAGCACTACAGGGCGTTCTGCCAATGGACAATTCGGACGAGACTGCCGTCGGTGTCTACTTCAATGACACGACCGGTTCCAAGATGGACTACTACGTGGACGCGGCAATTAGCGCGGCATCCACTCAGTGTGAAGTCACTGCGGGTGAAGCTCCGACGTTCAAAGTCGACGTGACACTTACGAACAAGATCACGGAATCAGAAGCCGCAAATCTTCCTCTCTACATCACCGGTCCGTATTACAAGCCGGGCCACATAGCGACCGACTTCATCGTCTACGGACCGGTCGGCGCGAAGATCGACTCCTGGAAAGTCGACGGCAAGGAGTACAAAGCGATTGCGAAGGGCGAGATAGACGGACGTCCAGTCGTCCGTCTGAACTATGTGCTGAAACCCGGGCAGTCCGTCACTGTCTCGTACTCAATGACGGGGGCTGCCGACCAGAAGTACGGTGACTTCACGGTGGACACGACACCAATGGTGCGCGATACACCGGTCACGATCACGGGGTGCAAGCCGGATGAATGATTTCCAGTTTGTGCATCGGGCGTTGCCGCACAGGAACCTAGTCGTTGCTCTGGGGCAGCGCGATCTCAGCGGTGCGGCTAGGACGGACGCCGCGAAAAACCACGAAGTGGTACAGCAGGAATCTCGCGATCACCACAATGCCGATGCTAAAGAGGTTCACTACATTCACGAGTAGAGGTCCAGCGGCGGGGAAAAGCCACAGCCCGAACGCAACGATGCCGGCGCCCAGTAGTGTGCAAACACCGTTGACGGCGATGAAGAGGACGAGTTCGATCATGCGACCGTGCTGACCGCGGTTCTTGAACGTCCACTCGCGATTGCCGAAGTAGGCGTTTACGAGCGCGATCAGCGACGCGATGATCTTCGACCAGACGCCGTCGATGTGTAGACCGTAGAAGAGAACGTTGAAGGCCGCGATCTCGATAAGCGTAGAGATCGCGCCGATGGTGAGGAAGCGAGTGCTCAGCCCTACAAGCCGTCGGAATTGCGAGTGTTCAGTCATGCCTCGACTACGCTACTACTATCCGATCGACTTCTTTCCCCGGGGGAACTACGCTTTTGAAGCACCTTGCCATCGTCATGCCTGCCTATAACGAGGCGGACGGCCTGCCGGGTTTTCTGGAAGAGATCGCAACGAACGTGAGGCCGCTCGCCGATGAGGTGAGCATCGTCGTCGTCAACGACCGATCAACGGACGACACCGCTTCTGTACTGGGCGATCTTTCAGCGAAGATTCCCGAAGTGGTTCCAATTCTCGCTCCGCGTAATCGAGGCCATGGTCCGACAGCGCTCGAGGCATACCGCGAAGGGCTTGCGCAGCAACCGGACGCAATCGTGCACGTCGACGGGGACGGCCAATTCCTTGGACAAGATTTCCCCCGTCTTGTCGCGGCGCTCCTAGAGGGCAACATCGACGTCGTTCACGGGGTGAGGCACGGACGCACGGATCCCTGGTTCCGTCAAGTGCTCACCTCTCTGGTGGGTCTCGTTGTCGCATTGACTGCCGGTCGCCGAGTTCCCGACGTGAATACTCCGCTGCGCGCGTACCGTCCGGCGGCCCTGCGCCGTCTGCTCGAGGTTGTCCCCGAAGAGGCACTCGTTCCGCACGTTCACTTCTCTCTCGCGGAGAAGCGACTCGGGCTCAACGTCAAGTACGCCCGGGTGCACAGCATCCCACGTCGAGGAGCCACAGCAAGCGGAACCATGTGGGGCGAGCAGACGAGACAACCGCTTCTCCCGCCCAAGAGGCTCCGACGGTTTGTTGTGGCCGCGGCGGCGGAGTTATGGAAGGTCAGCCTTCGGCCGGGAGCTCCGGTACGTGTGGCTGCGCGCGCGATGCGATGAATTCTGTTATTCGCACCCGCCTGGTAGGGGTGATCCTCTGGTTGTTGTTCGCCACAGTGATAGCTGTGCAGCTGTGGGTCGTGATTCCGGGCGTCTTCGTCATGAGGCTCTGGGAAGATGAAGCTTTCAACCTCACGGTGCCGCTGAACCTACTTGCCGGACACGGCTACACCAGCGACGGCACACTTTCGGGCAGTGCGCTGAGCACATTCGACCCGCGCATCTCGACGGGACCCGTCGTGCTTCTACCGATCACGCTCGTGATAGCGCTCGGCGCCGATCCCGTGATCGGCGGTCGGCTCGTGATCCTCGGCTTCTACATCGCGCTTTTGGCGGGGCTCTGGATTCTCGGGAATCGTATCGGCGGACGTGGAACGACGACCGGTCGGCTCGCGGGCCTCATCGCCGTTTGCGTGCCGCTGGGCTGGAACACGTGGGCGTCAGCATCACCGATCCAGTCTCCCGTGGACATTCTCGGGGAGGTGCCATCGGCTGCGTTGCTTATCTGGGCGATCGTCGTTTTCAAGGAGCGCCCGTGGCTGGCGGGCCTCTTCATCGGTCTCGCAATGCAGACCAAGCTTGTCGCCGCGCTTGGCGCACCGGCGATCGCCGTCGGAGTGTTCCTCACGTCGACAGGAGCATTCTGGCCCCGCGCGAAGCGGGTGCTCCTCTGCGCTGTGGTGGCTGTCGTGCCCAGCGCACTGTACGAGCTTTGGAAGCTCGTCACCCTCGGACCGGCCGGGTACTGGTCAAACTTGCGAGAGTTCTACTGGTTCTTCAAGACCGGAGGACAGAAGATCACTCCCGTGCCGCCGGCTGCCAAAGCTGACGCTCTATTCACGACATGGTTCTCGCCGATCTGGCTTACGGTGTTGTGCTTCGTTATCGTGCTCGTCGTATTCGTGCTCGTTGTGTGGAGAGTCATACGAGCGGTTCGCGTGGCTGGCGTTCGACCTGCAGAAGTCGTAGCCCGTGAACGGATCGCGCTCGGGCTGGTTGCTGTTGTCGGCGTTCTGACCTGGTCGGCGTGGTGGATGATCTCCCGCGGTACTCCGGTCTGGCCGCGGCATCCCTCGCCAGGCATCTACACGTTCGTCCCAATTTTGGCGGCGCTCGCCGTGGCAGGAATCGTCTGCCTTTGGCAGCGGCAGCGCCGTACCACAGCTGCCCGCGCGCTCGCCGTTTCCGCTGCCGTGGTGCTCGTCGCCACCGTATCGCTGCAGTTGTGGGGGAGAGCCCAAATTGCCGATCAATCGCGCTACGGTGAGGACCTCGCGGATCAGCGGGCCGCAGCATCCGCGATCAGCGACCTTGACGATAACAAGTTGGTGTCGGCCTGGGGACCGGAGGTATCGGTTGTCGTGCTGTCGGGCGCGCACGCAGGCTTGACGGATGTTCCTCGCCTCTACGGCACTCCGCAGTTGTGGCGAAACTACGATTCAACGGCCGCCGGAAGGCAAACTTTCCAAGACCGCCTCACGGCGCGGTGCTCCGACGTGCCCGTTCGCGAGGGTCCGTACGCCGTGTGCCTGCCAAAGGGATAGGGAACAGCCAATCTGACGGACGGGCGCCATTCGGGGCCCCACAAGTGGGGCGCTTTTGCGACGTGACTGGCGCTTGGAGAGCAATATTCGACCGTAGACTCCAGAGAGGTGTGAGTCAGTTCCGTTCGCGAGGGCGTCTTCGCCGTTGCGAGCCCTAGCCGAAGTCATGGTGACGTATGGCGTCCGAAGATGGTGAGAAGTCAGCCGCACGCCGGGACGCAGCGCTCCCGTCCGCGCCCAAGAAGCCGTTCTACAAACGTGTCTGGCCGTGGGCGACCCTGGGCACCATCATCATCGTCGTCGTTGCTGCCATCACCGTGGCGGTTGCAGCGAAGTCGCTCCTTGATCAGGCGTCTGCGGTCAAGGGCACGCTCGAGACTGCTATGCCGCTCGTGCATCAGGTCAAGGACGAGATCCTTGACGGCGACCTCGACAAGGCCCGCGCCACGGCGAAGAAGCTTGCAGATGCCACAGAAGAGGCGAAGTCCGAGTCGGATGGGAACCTCTGGAGATTGGGGGAGTCCGTTCCGTCGGTGGGGGCGAACCTCACGGCAGTGCGCCTCGCTGCCGAAGTGGCCGATGAACTAGCCGACGATGTCATCATTCCGATGACATCGGTATCGCTTGACGATCTCCAGCCCAGCGACGGCAGATTCGATCTCAAGGCGATCGCCGGCCTCGGCGCGACCATCGATGACGCGCTGGATGCGACAAAAGACGCGAAGAAGACAATCGCTGGGATCGACCGCAAACCTTTGATGTCGCAAGTATCTTCCGCGCTCGACTCGCTAGAACCGCAGCTTGATTCGGCGTCCGAGATGCTTGAGGGCGCGAGCACTGTCGT
This sequence comes from Paramicrobacterium humi, assembly GCF_900105715.1. Lineage (NCBI taxonomy): Bacteria > Bacillati > Actinomycetota > Actinomycetes > Micrococcales > Microbacteriaceae > Paramicrobacterium > Paramicrobacterium humi. The sequence continues at coordinate 2,172,760 of NZ_FNRY01000001.1, forward strand.
GAAAGTGCTGCCGAACGCGCTCGGCGCCGATGGCCCCCGCAATTACCTCATGCTGTTTCAGAACAACGCTGAGTCGAGGGGGACCGGCGGTAATCCTGCATCCATCCTCTTGCTCAACGTGACGGACGGCAAGATTGAAATCGCAGACCAAGCGTCGAGCACCGATTTCAAGAACGGTCGTGCCGACCACGACACGTCAATTGACGATAGGACGATCAAGCTTTATGGCGACAAGATCATCCGTTACATGCAGGACATGACCTTGACTCCGAACTTCCCGACGACAGCGCACATTGCGCAGGCGTGGTGGGCAGAACGTAGCGATGTGCACATCGACGGAGTCCTCTCATTTGATCCCGTAGCGCTGAGCTATCTGCTGAAGGCCACCGGGCCCGTGAAGCTCGCCACGGGCGACACACTCACCTCTGAAAACGCTGTTCCGCTCCTCCTTAACGAGGTGTATTACCGTTACCCGGGCAATACCGAACAGGATGCGTACTTCGCTGCGGCTGCTGCCTCAATCTTCGATGCAGTGACCTCGGGAGCCGACGACATCAAGGCGCTTGCCGACTCTCTTGTGAAGGCCACTGATGAAGGTCGGCTCATGTATTGGACCGCCAATGAGGACGAGGCCAAGCTCATTCAAGGCTCTCGAATCACAGGCACTCTGCCGCAGGACAACAGCGGGCGCGACGTAACGGGCGTGTACATCAACGACACGACCGGTTCAAAGATGGACTATTACATGAACGTCGCCGTCGACCTCAACCGCGCATGCGCGCCCGAATCTGATTCGTCGGTATCGACCGTGACGCTATCCAATGTTCTCGATCCGGCGAAGGCCAATTCTCTGCCGGCATACATCCAGGGGCCCTTCTACAAGCACGGGCGCATCGCGACAGACGTTGTCATCTATGCACCCATCGGCTCAAGCATTGGTGGGCTCACTCTGAACGGCAAATCAGTAAAGCCGACGTATTCGGGCGCCGACTTGGGCCGTTCGGTCGTCAAGATCTCGGTCACGACGGACCCGGGCAAGAAGACCACCATCGGTTACGAACTCACCGGTGACGGTTCGGCATCGAATGTCCCGATCGAAGTGTGGCACACGCCGATGGTGCGGGAGACCCCCATCAAGATCGCTGAGAAGGGCTGCGGTTCTTAGTTGAGCGGTTTTGCGCGCCGACGGGCGTAACGACAAAGGGCAACGCCAGGAGGATGCCGATCAACGCCCCGCTCGAGTTCGCTATGACATCACGGGCGGAAGCCACTCGAGCAGGGAACAGGAGATACTGAGCGATCTCGATCGCCACTGATGCGAGCGGACACAGCACGATAGCGAGCCACCAGTACCGGCGGCCTAATGCGAGGGCTAAGAGGAAGCCGAACGGTGAGAACACAGCGACGTTCGCGGCAAACTCGAGCATTCCATACGTCAGCCAGGGCATGCCGCGTGCCTGGCTCCAGGTGATCAGCCGCTCCAGGAACGGAGCAGCTCCTCCGTCAACTGGCGTCGGGAGAAAAGCCACGACCGCGAGCGCCAGCGCGTACGCGAGCGCGATACCGATCAGAATCAGCGGACGGCGATTCGCCACGAGTTCAGCGTAGCGACGGGGCTCGTTGAGGGCAGCGCTCCTCTTCGAGGGTCAACGGTGGAACTCCCAGTCGGTGATGAACGCTGGATCCTCCCCGTTCGTGTACGCGTACTCGCGAGCCTCCACTCGTGCTCGCTGCCATCGATCGACGCACTGCACTGCGGCATCTTGATCAGACAGCCCCGGAACCCGGTTCACGACGTCGATCGCGAGGGCGTAGCGGTCGAGGTCGTTGAGATGCACCATGTCGAATGGTGTCGTCGTGGTCCCTCGTTCCATGAAGCCGTGCACGTGCACGTTCGCGTGGTTCGTCCGCTTGTACGTGAGCTGGTGGATGAGCGATGGGTAGCCGTGGAAGGCGAAGATGACGGGACGATCGGCGGTGAAGATCGCGTCGAACTCGTCTTCTTCGAGTCCGTGCGGGTGGCGGCGAGCATCTTGCAGACGCATCAGATCAACGATGTTCACCAGCCGCACGGTGACATCGAGCAGTTCTTCTCGTACCAGTTGCGCTGCAGCAATCGCTTCCGTCGTCGGGACATCACCCGCGCACGCGATCACGACGTCGGGCGTCGACTTGCCCGGGTCGCTGGAATCGAAATCCCTCTCATTGCCGGCCCACGGCCATACCCCGAGTCCAGCCTTGACATGCTGCTTCGCTTCGTCGAGAGTGAGCCAGGCCGGCTCCGGTTGCTTGCCCGCGACGACGACATTGACGCGGTTCTGCGTGTCGAAGACGTGCTGCATCGTCGCGAGAAGAGTGTTCGCGTCCGGTGGCAGGTACACGCGGACAACATCAGCCTGCTTGCTGACGACGACGTTGAGGAATCCGGGGTCCTGATGAGAGAAGCCGTTGTGGTCCTGGCGCCACACGTGGGAGGAGAGCAGATAGTTCAGCGACGCTATCGGTCGGCGCCATGACACTTTGTCAGCGGACTCAATCCACTTGGCGTGCTGATTGAACATCGAGTCGACGATGTGGATGAAGGCCTCGTACGACGTGAGCAGGCCGTGACGCCCCGTCAGCAGGTAGCCCTCGAGGAGCCCCTGCATGAGATGCTCGCTGAGCGCCTCGATGACCTGACCGCCTCCCGCCAGATGCGTGTCAAGGTCGATGATCTCTTCCCGCCACACGCGATTCGTCACGTCGAAGACGGCCGTGAGCCTGTTCGATTCGACTTCATCAGGGCCGAACAGTCGGAACGAGTCGCGATTCTGGCTCATCGTCTCCGCGAGCCACGCCGCGAACACCTTCGTCGACTCGGCGGTCGCCGTGCGCGACGGCTGACCGTCCTTGCGGTTCTCCGGAGTGTCGGCCGTGCCCTCGCCCTCGGTGCTCGCCTTCGCGTCGGTGTGGGCACCGGTGTCGAAGACGTCGACCGCGAACGGCTCAATATCGGGAAGCATCAGCGGCGCTCGGATCCCGCCTTGAGCGTGGTCGCTCGCGCTCATGCGGAGCTTCGGCGACGGTCGCAAAGGAAGCAGATCGTCGACCGGCGCTCCCTCGAGGGTGAAGAGCTCATCCGGTCGGTAGGAGTGCAGCCACTGCTCAAGCTGTTCACGGTGCTTGTCGTTGTCGCGGACCCCGGCGAGCGGGACCTGGTGTGCGCGGTACGTTCCTTCGACTTGGACGCCGTCGACCTCGCGAGGTCCCGTCCAACCCTTCGGCGTGCGCATGATGATGGCCGGCCAGCGAGGCGAGTCCCCAGAGTTGTCGCTGCCGGATCGGGCGGACGCCTGGATCTCACGAATGCGATCGAATGCCGCATCCATCGTCTCCGCCATGGCGCCGTGCACGCCCTCGGGATCGTCGATGTCCCCCGTGACGAAGAGCGGCTCGTATCCGTGCCCGCGGAAGAACTCCGCGAGCTCCTCGTCCGGGATGCGAGCGAGCAAGGTCGGGTTCGCGATCTTGTACCCGTTGAGATGCAGGATCGGCAGCACCGCGCCGTCGGTCTTCGGGTTGAGGAAGGCGTGCGCGCGCCAGCTTGCGGCAAGCGGTCCGGTCTCGGCTTCGCCGTCGCCGATAACGCACGCGACGACGAGGTCGGGGTTGTCGAGCGCAGCGCCGTACGCGTGCATGAGAGAGTAGCCGAGCTCACCGCCCTCATTGATCGAACCAGGAGTCTCGGGTGCGGCGTGCGAAGGGATCCCGCCGGGGAACGAGAACTGCCGCACGAGCTTAGTCAGCCCTTCAACATCTTGGCCGACGTCGGGGAAGAGCTCCGAGTAGGTGCCGTCGAGCCACGCGTTTGCGACCATTGCGGGTCCACCATGCCCGGGCCCGCAGACGAAGATCATCGATGTGCCCCGCTCGACGATGATGCGATTGAGGTGCGCATAGACAAGATTGAGCCCTGGCGTTGTTCCCCAGTGGCCGAGCAGACGCGGCTTGATGTCGTCCCGAGTGAGCTCGGTGCGCAGCAGTGGATCCTGCGTGAGGTAGATCTGGCCGGCGCTCAAGTAGTTGGCTGCTCGCCACCAGGCGTGAACGGTGTCGAGCGAGACGGGCGGCGCCATGGAAGACCTCCTTGGATGGCGGGCGGATGTGGCAGCGACGGTACGCCACGAGGCGAACGGTTTCTAGGGGCTTGCGGCTCTGGGTCTGAGACCGCACCTTCACCGAACGCGCATCCTTCGGCCATTACTCTGGAGCCATCATGAGAATCTCTGTCATCGGCTGCGGCTACCTGGGTGCTGTGCACGCGGCATCCCTTGCCCATCTCGGGCATGACGTGGTCGGCATCGACGTCGATCCCGAGAAGGTCGAGAATCTCTCGGCCGGTCGAGCCCCTATCTTCGAGCCGGGTCTTCCGGATCTTCTCGCCGAGGGACTGGAATCGACGCGGCTGCGCTTCAGCACGGATATCGCGGACGCTGCCGGGGCACACGTGCACTTCATCGCGGTGGGAACGCCGCAGCTCGCAGGATCGACAGGCGCGGACATGCGCTTTGTCGACGCGGCGGTCGCGTCGCTGATCCCTCACCTCCGCGGCGGAGATCTGGTAGTCGGGAAGTCGACCGTTCCGGTCGGCACGGCGGCGCGCCTCGCGCCCGACATCGAGGCGGTCGGAGCACGGCTCGCATGGAATCCCGAGTTCCTTCGCGAGGGGTACGCGGTGACGGACACGATCGCCCCCGACCGGCTTGTCTACGGCATCGCCGATGGCGATGACATCGCCGTGGACGAGCTGAACGAGGTCTACGCGGCGGCCATCGAATCCGATACTCCCGTCATCGTCACCGACTACGCCACCGCGGAGCTCGTCAAGGTCGCCGCGAACTCGTTCCTCGCAACGAAGATCTCGTTCATCAATGCGATGGCGGAGATCGCCGAGGTGACCGGCGCCGATGTCACGAAGCTCGCCGATGCGATCGGCTATGACAAGCGCATCGGACGCAAGTTCCTCAACGCCGGCGTCGGCTTCGGCGGAGGCTGCCTGCCGAAGGACATTCGCGCGTTCACCGCCCGCGCCGAGGAGCTCGGCCGCAGCGACTCCGTCGCTTTCCTCAAGGAGGTCGACGCGATCAACCTGCGTCGCCGGGAACGCGTGGTCGAGCTCGTCATCGAGCGGCTCGGCGGGAGCGCCTTCCAGAAGAAGGTTGCGGTGCTCGGGCTCGCATTCAAGCCGAACAGCGACGATGTGCGCGACTCGCCCGCCCTCGATGTGGCCGTGCGGCTGCACGGGCTCGGCGCCAACGTTGTCGCGACGGACCCGGAGGCGATCGCGAATTCCCGGCGGCTGCACCCGCAGCTGACCTTCGGCACTGTCGAGGAGGCGCTCGCCGGCGCTGACGCCGTTGTCGTCGTGACGGAGTGGAAGCAGTACCGCCACCTTGATCCCAGAGAGGTCGCGGCTGTCGTCGCGAACCCTCTCGTCATCGATGCCCGCAATTGCCTCGATGCAGAAGCGTGGGCTGACGCGGGCTGGGAGTACGTGGGCCTCGGTCGCCGACCGCTCTCGCGCTGAGCGGGGTTAATCGAGGGGTGAAATCGACGCCTATCCCGAAACAGGGCGACCGGTACGTTACGCTCGATACCACGCAGTGAGAACTCCCTAATCTCACTTCGACGCGAGGCGCCTGGCGGGTGCTCCCTAACTGGGGGCCGCCAGGCACCTCGCGAAGCGTACCCGCCCTGCTAGCGTGATCCTGTCTTCATGCGATTACGAAAGGCGGACGCGCCGCATGACTCTTGTTCATGGCGCTCCACGCCTGCCGGTCACGGTTCTCGAACGAGAGCGGCTGCTGTGCTTTCTCGACGAGGACTCGGCGATCACCGTCGTTCGAGCATCGGCAGGTTCGGGAAAGACCGTGCTGCTCACGCAGTGGACGAGACGTGCAGCGGACGCGGGAGCGCGTGTCGTGTGGCTGGGAGCCTCGCCGGAGTCGTCGGGTCGCCTCGCATTCTGGGCCGAGCTCGGCAGGCGCTTCGCCATGCTGAGCGATGAACCGGAGTTCTCGCTGCTCGGCACGCTGTCTGAGTCGCTTTCGGCAACGCCGGACGTGTCTCCACTGCTCGGTACCCTGTTCGGACGTCTCCCGGAACAGGTAACTGTCGTCGTCGACAACGGACAAATGCTCGACGAGCAAGTGCTCCGCGATCTCGTGGACGTCGTCGCTGTCGCGCCGGCGCTGCGGGTCATCGTCGGCACGCGCAGCCGCACTCCGCTGGCGGCACTCGAGGCCATGACGCGCGTTCCGGTCTCCCTCATCGAGGGAAGCGACCTCGCTCTGACAGCAGACGAGACGGCGGAGCTTCTCGGCCCGGACTCCGATCTCGCCGAGACCGTGCTCTCGGCGTCTGACGGAAACGCGCTCGTCACGCACGCTCTCGTGCTGAGCCTTTCGCGCACGCCGGAGGGCGAGGGGCGGCTGAACACCGTGCTCAGCGAGGTGCGGAACGCGCTGGGCGGCTCTCTGCTCGGCTCGATCTCTCGTCTCGAGGACGAACGGTTCTTCGACTTCGTTCTTCGCATCGCGCGGTCCTCGGGGGTGACCCTTGAGCTGGCTCGCGAGTTGACCGGTTGCGATGACTCCGATGCGCTGCTGGTTCGCGTGGAAGAGAGCGGGCTCGGGCTGTGGACGCGCACCGCGAAGGGTGAGCTGTTCACGCTGACGACGCTCGTGCGTGAGGCGCTCGCGGCCGAGCATGAGCGCCGCCTCCCGGCCGAAGGCAAGCACCTCGACGCGATCATCGCCCGTTGGGAGCTCCGAACGGGAAAACCGCTCGAAGCGCTCGCGCGAGCAATCAGCATCGGCGACTACGATCTCGTCGCCCTCGTCATCAAGAGCGCGTGGTACCGGTTCGTGTCGGAGCACAAGCTCGCCGTCAGCGAGCTGCTGTCGCGGATTCCGCTGACCACTCTCATGCGACGTCCGCTCGTCGCGATGCTTCTCGCCCTCATCTACAACCAGTCGCCGAATCATCGACTCAAGGCCGTCGAGTTCTTCGGGCTCGCGGTCGCGGCGTCGAGACTCATGCGCAACACGCCTCCCGCCGATGCGGCGCTGCTGCGGGGCATGGAGTCCGCCGCGCTGCGTGTAATCGGTCAATCGCAGCGTGCTGCAGCCGCAGCAGAACGAACGACCGTGCTCCTTGGCGGTCTGGACGTCTCGTCTCGCGAGGAGCTCGGCACGCTCCTGCCAGTACTCGGCAACCATGCTGGAGTGAGCCTGCTTCACGCCGGGCGTACAACGGAGGCGCGCGAACTCTTCAAGGCGGCGCTCGCCGACGCCGACCTGCTCGGAACGCATTTCCGGTTCCAGCCACTGGCGAACCTCGCCGGGCTCGACGCGATTCTGGGAAACATCGTCGAGGCGAGATCGACCGTGAGCGTCGCACGTACAGCCACGTGGCCAGCACGCTGGAAGGACGGCTACGCCGGTGCGTTCTACCGCGTCGCGGAGGCGATCCTCGCGCTGGAGCTCGGCGACCCTGCAGCGGCATCGGAGCACTTACGGCTGCTCGACCCGCATCTGTCCACCATTGAGCACTGGCCCGCCATCGCGTACCTTCACGGGTTCGTCGCTCTCGCGTCCGGGGAGCCCGTGCTCGGCCTCGAGAAGCTCGCGCGGACGAGGGAGTGGCACGCGGCACGACCGACGACGTTCATGCACAGCGCGCTTACATCGATCGAATCGCAATTGCACTTGGCCGTCGGCGATGTCGCCGCTTCAGCACGTCTTCTGCGCGGCTCAAGTGGGGGACCGGTGCTCGCCCTCGCGCGCGCCCGCCATGCTCTCGTTGTCGGCGAGGTCCGCGTCGTTGCGGCGCAGCTCGCACAGGCCGCCTCCGCCGGGCTGTCGTCCGATCGCCTGCGCGCCGAGCACGCCGTCCTCGAACTCGCGCTGCTGCTGCGCGAGGGACGGGACTCGGGGCACCAGGCGCAAGCCGCGCTCGCACTGCTGACCGCGCGGGAGCTGCGCATGCCGCTCCTGCAGGTACCCGCGGAGGACCTCCTGGCGATCACGGCGCTCGCCGACCGGATGGGCGGTCGCACCGCGGAGTTCATCGCGGAGGCTCCGCTGCCGACGGGACTGCGCATGCTTGCGGAGGTGCCGACGCTGACCCCGCGCGAGCTGGTGATCCTCGAGCAGCTTGCGACGCAGCGCACGCTCCCCGAGATCGCGGCGCAGCTCGTCGTCTCGCGCAACACGATCAAGGCGCAGTCGCGCTCGCTGTACCGCAAACTCGGCGTAGGCAGCCGCGACGACGCCGTCGCCGAGGCGCGCCGGCACGGGCTTCTCTGACCCTCCGCACGCGCCTCGCGCCAGCGGCATCCGACCCTCACAAAGATCGATCTTGACCGGGCGGTCAACCAAGCTTAACGTAGGAAGTGACCCCCGGAAGTCGGGAGCCTTCTCACCAGAAGGAGTTGAGTTCGATGAAACGGTGGACACGATGGCAGGACTGGGTGGCAGTGGCCGCAGGCCTCTACGCAGCGCTCGCCACCATTTGGACGGTGGGCACGGCAGCATCCATCACACTGATGATCGTGCTCGGCGTGCTCATGATCATCGCAGGCGTCTGGAGCGTTGCGGTTCCGAAGCTCGTCTCGATGGAGTGGATCGTCGCCGTGCTCGGCGCGCTGCTGTTCATCTCCCCGTGGGTCGCGCAGTACGCCACGCACATGGGCGCCGCGTGGACCTCGTGGATCTGCGGCGGCGTCGGCGTGGTGACGGGCCTATGGGCTCTCGCGCCGGCCATGCGCATGAACCACACCACCCACGGTGGCACCCAGATGGCGCACTGATCGGGCGCGCTCGGCACCGAACCGGCCATGGCGTGCCAGGCGACGACTTCTCGCCGCCCCGCACGCCAGGGTCGGCGCGCTCGGGCGTGCGCTCACGCGCGGGCGGGAGTCTGACATGACGGAGCCGATCGCACACCGCGGCCACCTGGCCGCGGGGAAACGCCGGGGGAGCAGCGCGCGTGCCGTCGCTGCAGCCCGGTCGGATGCCGCTTCGAGCGCCATTACCCGGTCGGATGCCGCTTCCGGCGACGCGGTCTTGGATGCGCGCACGCGCATCCTCGACGCCGCCGAGCGCCTCTTCGCCCTGCGCGGGTTCGACGCGACAGCCACGTCGCTCATCGCGAAGACCGCCGCCGTGCCGAAGGGGCTGCTGTTCTACTACTTCCCCGCGAAGGTCGACATTCTCTCGACCCTGCTCGGCGAACGCCTGGGCGGCGGCGGCATCGAGCCGGGCCCCCTCGTCGTGCCGGGCAACCCCGTGCTCGCGCTGTTGAACGTGAGCGACACCTTGTTCAAGGCGCAGGCGGAATCCGACGTGCTGCGGGTGATCGTGTGGCGGGAGGAGCAGACGCACCCCGAGGTGCGCTCGGCGCTCAGCCGATATCGCCACGCCCTGCACGACACGATCGAGCAAGTGCTCGCCGGAAGCCTCGCCTCGCCTGTCGCCTCGCGCGCGCTGCGCGCGGCCGCGACGGCGTGGGGCGCGATTGTGACGGCCCGCCCGCTCGAGGGGGAGCCGTCGGGGGCCTTGCATGCGGCCGAGAACCTGCGCTCGGTCGCCGAGCTCATCTGCTCGGGGCTGCGCGAGGCCGCCGCCTGACGAAGAGGGCTCTTGCCAACGCATTGGGTTGGCAAGTCTTAAATAAGTACTTGTTTTGGTCTGGGTTGTCGGTCTAAAATAAGTGCATGTCGATGACCGTGCACACCACCAGCGATGCTCGAAGCGGGCTCAATTCGGTGCTGAAGCGCTTTCGTGAGAAAGGCATCACGGCTGAGCCTCTCGTTTTTGGAAGTCATCGGAAGCCCGAAGCGGTTGTTGTGCCGTTTGAGCTCTTTGAACGGCTCCTTCCGGCTTTGGAAGAGGTTCTGCTTGCGGACAAGGTGCGCGAGCGACTGGACGACCCGAGGCCGAGCGAGTCCTTCGACGATGTCGCTCGAGCTGTCGGTATCGATCCGGGCTCGTTCTGAATGTCCCCCAAGCCTCGATTTCGACCAGGCGTAGCGGACGACATCAACGCGCTGCCGACCGAGAATCTGAGGCGTCGTGCTCTCGTGATCGCGCTCGATGTTGCAAATGGCCGGCTGCGGGGTTTGCCTCTCGGCAATCATCGTGCCACTGGTGACCTCACGGACTGCTTCAAGGTCTACTTCGATGTCCGTGATGGTCCGCCGCGCTACCGTCTTGTCTACCGCGTGCTCGAGAGTGGCGGGATCGAAGTATCGCTCGTGGAAGTGGTTGCAGTCGGCCGCCGTGCCTCGATGGCAGTTTATGCCGAAGCTGCGCGGAGGTTAGGTCGGCTTGACGAGTGACGGCGCCGTGCTCGCTGCGGAAGCGACGTGCCGGCTATTGCATCGTGATGCGTAACCTGCAGCACCGCGCCCAGCGGCATCCGACCGCTCTTTTGTGGGTCTACGCGCAGAGTGCCGTGCTGTCGACGCGGGCGTCGATCTCGTCTGCCCGGGTGGACGCGCGGTCGTCGGCGTTGCTGAGCCGGTGCGCGCGGGCGACGATCGACGTCGCGGCGCTGAGCCCCAGGATCAGATCGACGGGCTCGGTCACGACGCCCTTCTCGGTGATCACGTCGGCGGGCAGCTCGGCCAGCGCCACGCGCTCGGCGAGGGAGTGCCGCAGCACCGGCTCCGCCTCCGCATAAGCCGCGCCGTTCAACTCTGAAGCTAACCCGTTCGCTGAGCATGATGCAGGGATCCGGCATCGACTTCGACGGGCTCTGGTTAGCCAGGAACATTCGTATTACGATTATTGGCATGGAGCGACGAATGGGCGGCCGGGAAGTTTCAGAGGCAGAGGTCGATCAGTGGGTCGAGGAGGCGGAGGCAGGGTACGCCCCCGAGACTCTCAAGACGCGCATGGGGCGTCCTGCCCGAGGCGCCGAAGCATCTCGCGTCATACCGGTGCGACTTACTGACGAGGAACTCGAGGCGATCATGGCACGAGCCAAGCGCGAGAACTTGAACCGGTCAGAAGCGATTCGTGCCGCGCTCAAGAGCTGGGCTCACGCAGCTTGATCGTTCGCAGCTCCGCGCGGAAGCACGGCATCAGTGAGGATGACGGGATCGAAGCTGCTACATGGCCGCTCGTCTCTGTTCCCCTCGACGACGAAGACCCATGTCGCTTCCTTCGCCTCGGGTTCGATACCCATGGGCGGCTGCTGGAGTTGGTCGTGTTGGTCTGGGATGACGGAACCGAAGAGCTTATTCACGCGATGAAGTGCCGCCCTCAGTATCTCGGTATGGTCGACTGAGTCCCAGCCGCGGATCTCATCTGCTCGGGCCCGCGCAAGGCGCCGGCCGCCTGACGGAGTCACCACGCGAAGCACCGCGCCTCGCGGCATCCAGCCCGCTCTTTCTCGAGGTCTACGCGCAGAGTGCCGTGATGATGCTGTCGACCCGGGCGTCGATCTCGTCCGTCCGGGTGGAGGCGCGGTCGTCGGCGTTGCTGAGCCGGTGCGCGCGGGCGACGATGTCTCGGAGCGCCTCGACCGTCGGGGGAGCGCCGGAGGGGAAGGGCCGCACGTCGGTGACGAGCCAGTGCGGGTCGATCGCCTCCGCGTCCGAGATCGCGAGGGCGTCGGCGAACTCGCCGAGCGTGAACGCGACGGTCGCGCCCTCGGGCAGCAGGCGCACCGCGCGGTCGACGTCGGCGGCGCTGAGCCCCAGGATCAGATCGACCGGCTCGGTGATGACGCCCTTCTCGGTGATGACGTCGGCGGGCAGCTCGGCCAGCGCCACGCGCTCGATGAGGGAGTGCCGCAGCACCGACTCCGCCTCACGGTCACTGCTGTACACGAGAATGCGGAACACCATCTGGCGTTCGTCGGTCATGAGGTCCGCCTCCTTCCGGGCGCGCGCCCGGTTGCCGTGGCTGCCACTGTAGTTCACCGCCGCCCGGTGCGTCCATCGATTCGCCTCGCCACCGAACCTTCAATGCGTTCTAGAGAGTCGGTCAATATTAAGTAGCACTACCGAAGACGTATTCGATACCATGCCACTCATGGACATCTTCACGCGACTCGATCACGCGGTGCACAAGGTCAGCCGCGTCCAGGCACAGGCCGAGGCGACCGCCGTGCGCGGACTCGGCCCCTCCCGCGCGCCGCGCCGCCGACAGGTCATCGGCAACGTCACCGCGCTCGTGCAGCAGCTTCCCGACGACGCCGTAGCGCAGCTGCTGTGGCAGGCAGGGGAGGTGCGCCGCTCCGCCGACGCCCTCATCGCCGTCGCCGCGGCCGAGATCCGCTCCCGCGCCGACGCGCGCCTCGACGTGCCCGCGCTCGCCGGCATCTCCGATGCCGAGGCCGAGCGTCTCGCCGCTGTCGGCGCCATGGTCGCCGAGTCCGAGGCCGCCATCGACGCGCGCGACGTGGTCGAGGCCACCGACCTCGAGGTGCCGATCGACATGCCCTGGTGGCATCCCATCGCCATCGCCGTCGTCGAGGGGCGACTGAGCGCCGCCTCCGCCGCCTCTGCCCGCGAAGGTCTCGGCGAACCCGGGGCGCACGTGACCGAGCAGGCGTTGTCGGATGCCGCCGAGCGACTCGTCTGCTCCCTCACCGCGGCCGCGCCCGACGCCGCCGCCGAGGCCGCGCGCCGTGAGCGAGCCGCGCTCGAGGGCGCTCTGCTGCTCCTCCCGGAGCCCACCGTCGCCGACGCGGATCACGCCCGCCGTGGTCATGGGTAGCCCAATTATGAGCTATTCTTGTTGAGGCCTTACGGCCATCGGGGTGTGGCGCAGCTTGGTAGCGCACGTCGTTCGGGACGACGGGGCCGCAGGTTCAAATCCTGTCACCCCGACTAAACCAAAAATCGCGGAAGTCGATCGACTTCCGCGATTTTTGCGCTTCTTGGCGTGAGCAGCGCAGGTATCTCAAAGCGACGCTTGCGTACCTACGACTTCTCTTCTCCGTCTCCGGTGGAATTGCCGGACCACTCTCAGGCATCCTGCAAGCGTGTCAGGGCGATGTCAGTCCCGTCGCGCAGAATTGGGAACGAGTCGGAGGCGAGATGGCACCGGTTGAGGTACGAGCAATCCAAGTGGAAGCCGCGATTCACAGTATCGAGCTTGAAGGCTCAAACGTGACGAGCGAAACGCGCGCCGATGCTGACTCGTACGTCGCTGGAACTATCAACTCCGATGAACTCGTTGAGCGAGTCCGCGCCCGGTATGGCCTCTCCTAATAGCTGATCCTCATCTGGTTGCAGGGACTGACGTCTGACGGGTGCTTGCCGCGCAGTGCGGATCCCGCTCCGGTACGGTGCGCTTCCCCGCCGCACCAACGACGCTGACGGCGGGATACCGACGGGCGATGGCTGGTTCAGGTGAGATCCACGAGCGTCTACTAGCGCGCGGGTATCGACGGGACGGCGGCAACCGTTACGTGCGAGAGGCCCCGACGGCATTGAGCAGAGCTTAGACCTCCTTGTGCTGAATCACGACATCCGTCTCGGCACCTACGCGGTCGACGGTCGCCAGTTCGACAGCATGCCGGGATTCACGGTAGCCCTCGCCACGCGGCTGAGCATCAATGTCGTAGCCAGGCTCAGCACCGGAGAGGAGCTGCAGTTCACCTGCAATGTTCCGTCGGTTGAGGGCGCTATCATCCTCAAGGCCTACGCGTGGGACGGGCGCCATGCGGCGAAGGACGCTGTCGACCTGCACAGTCTGTTTCGCATTGTCGAGTCACACGACGTCGACGTCATCGGCGGCTGGCACCTCGATGAGTCTCCGCCCAAGGGAAGCCGGCGCGATTCCAGTCGCACCCTTCATGCCCTCGCACGCGGCTGGGAAGCACGGCCGCCGAAGGTGTCGTTCAACTACAGGCAGCTCATCTCAAGCATCCGGACTCGCGTCGCTGGAGTTGAGGCGGATCGCCGTGTATAGGCGCGTCTCAAGTTCCACATCGAGGACGCGATCTGTCGTCCATCTGTGAGATCTTCCAACCTCGATCCCGACAGAGGAATCCATCGCCCGGGACCCGGGCTAGCGTGTCGGCAAGAAGCCGTGACATCGCGGGTCCGCCTTTGAGCCTCGTCGATGCTCGGAATGTGCGTGACCCGTTCTTTGCCAAGTCGGCGTTCGGTAGCGCACGCGAAGTGTATGCGGCCTGAAACGCCGGCCTACTTGTGGGATGCCCTTCGAGCCTCAACTCTCAGGCGAAGGTCGTGATTTTAGTCGGGTGGTTCCTCTCCGGAAAGGTCGCCATCAGCCAACCGTGCGGATCCCGGCGCTGTGCAGCGCTCGCTGCAGCAGGAGCGCGAGCGCCGTCGCCGCGAGGGCTGACGCGACACGGGCGACGAACACGAGTGCAATGAGCGTCGGTGTCAGGAGGTCGGGGCTGATGATCGGCAGCGACAAGGCGAAGATCATGATGGCGCCGGCGAGAGAGGCGAGAGCCCATCGCGAGCGCGACGCCCAGCGGCATCCGGTCGCCTTGATCGCCAGGCCGATCGCGAGGGCGGGAAGAGCTAGCGCGGGGAAGAGCAGGATGCCGAGGGTGCTGAACGGGAATGCAAGGGCGGCCGCGATGACGGCGGTCAGCGGGATCGCGCCCCACCAGCGGGTGAGCAGGCCCGCGAGGGTCGGGAGAATCTGGTGGATGCCGGCGACGGCGGCGTAGGCGACGGGGGAGGTCCAGGCCACGGCGGTCGTGAACGGCGTGAGGGCCGCGAGGATGACGGCGGTGACGGCGCCGAGCGCCGCGATGACGAGCAGGGTGCGGCTCGCGACGCGTCGCTGCGGGGCCGCGGTGGTCGGGGACACGAGGTCGAGGTTATCGTGCTCGCCGGTCGTCGCGGGGACGCTGGCTACACTGAACCCGTGGGGAACGACGCGGGGGCGCGGCTTCAGGGCGGCGACGGCGAGGTGCGTGCCGTCGCGCGGGAGGCGTTGGCGGTGCTGCGGCGCGACGACGCACGGGCTGGCGGCATCCTGAGCGGCATCGAACGGCTTGCTCGCGCGCGACGGGTGACGCCGACGCGTGGGGGAGCGGTCTTCTTCACCCTGCTCGGTATCGGGCTGGTTGCGGCGGTCGTGTCGGGTGCCCTCGCGGGGCCGCCCGGCAAGCGGATCATGATCGACCCGGCGACGGCGGTTCCGGCGCTGATGGCTGCGGGGATCGTGGCGGTGCTGGCGCTCGCGGCGGCTCTGGCCCGCGGCATCCATCGACCCGTCCCGTCGGATGCCGGGGTCATTCTCAGCGTGATCGTCGCGCTCATCGTGGCGGGCATCGCCGTCTACCGGCTCGTGGTCGGTCCGTCGGGCGGAACGGCTGCGCTCCCGCCCTCGGCGTATGTGCTGTGGCTCGCGGGTGCCGCGGTCATCGTCATGGAACTCGTCGTCATCGCCGGCGTACTTCGGCGGGCCGTCCGGTCGCGGGACGCCGCGTTCGCCCGCGGGCGGCCGGATCGCGAACCCTCGTTGCGTGCGCAGGCTGAGGAGCTGGCGCAGAAGGACCGGGCGCTCTCGGTGCGCACGCGCGCCGACTGGGAGGCCGCGCTCGCCGAACTGCAGTCGGTTCCGACCGCGACGATCGAGCAGGCGCGACTCCTCGGGCCGATCGGCTGGCTCGCCTGGGCGGCATACGGACGCCGCATCGACCCGACAGAACTCGCG
Source organism: Paramicrobacterium humi (assembly GCF_900105715.1). Classification (NCBI taxonomy): domain Bacteria; kingdom Bacillati; phylum Actinomycetota; class Actinomycetes; order Micrococcales; family Microbacteriaceae; genus Paramicrobacterium; species Paramicrobacterium humi. The sequence continues at coordinate 2,188,461 of NZ_FNRY01000001.1, forward strand.
CCGCACGAAGGAGGCGCCGCACATGGACAGCCCATACCCTGACGCCCGCAGCTGGGCCCGCGACCACTCGCTCGCCAATGTGCCGCGGCTGGCGCGGCTGGAGGGATTCGCGTTCCAGCAGCATCCCGAGATCGTCGCCACATTAGGCGACGACGGTGCCGCCATGGCCAGGTTCGCGCGCGAGCGAGAGCGTCGCCGTTCGCCGGCGACGCGGGCGGGCAACGCGGCCATCCTCATCGTGGGGCTCATCGCGGTTCTCGCGCCGATCACCGGCGTGGCCGTTTACGGGGACGCGCCGGTGCACATCGCGCCGACAGGGCCGCTCGACGCGCACATCGCCGTGCCGATCGCGGGCGTGTGCTTCGTCATCGCCGCGCTGACGCAGCTCGTGCTGTGGGCCGTGTGGCTGCGGCAGCGCGCCCTGTGGTCGCCCCTGCTGCTCGGCTTCGCTGTGCTCACCGCCGTGCTTGCGGGCTTCGCCGCGATCGGGATGCCGAACTCGGCCGCCCGTGACGGCATGCCGCTCGGCGGCTGGATGCTGCCGGTGTGGCTCACTCTCGTGATCGCCGCGGCGCTCGCCGTCGCCGTCGTGCTGCGCTACCGCGCTCGCGCCGCGGACCCCGAGCCGGACGCCGTGCCGCTCGCGCCGACGGTCTCCGACCGGGAGCGCGCCCGCCAGGCCGTCGCCCAGTTGCCGGAGGAGGAGCGCGAGGCCATCCAGGACGACCGCGACGACGCGCTGCAGATCCTCGCGGAGCGCGGCCTGCTCGACGACGACACCCTGCGGCGCGCGCTCGACGCCGACCTCGGCACGCTCTTCACGCTGGATCCCGTTCGCGAGGAGTGAGTTCCGGCAAGTGCGCGATGCACATGGGGAGGGGAGTCTGAGGAGACTAGGAGGCGATCAAGCAGAGTCGTGGCGCTTCTGCGCCCTGCGCGATACATCTCGTCGAGCCGCTCCCGATCTGGGAGACTAGACGCATGGTAACCTCCCCGCTCCTCGACATTGAGGCGATCCGACGCGCCTGTGAGCGGTTCGGCGTGGAACGGCTCCGTGTATTTGGCTCGGTGCTCACGGACCGGTTCGATCCGGAGACGAGTGATGTCGACTTCCTCGTGACATTCCGGCCGGAGCGCGAGAATCTGTTCCACGATTACTTTGACCTGAAGTTCGAGTTGGAGCGGATCGTGGGTCGGGGAGTCGATCTCGTCGTGGAGCGCTCGGTGAAGAACCCCTTCTTCAAGGCGTCTGCCTTCGGGGGCGCACAGGATCTCTATGCGGCCTGAGGTGGGTGCGCATCTCTGGGACACGGTTGAAGCCGCGAGGCTCGTCCACGAATTCGCAAGTGGCAAGACCGAGAAAGAGTTCAACTCCGACGTGCTCATGCGCTCGGCGATTGAGCGTCAGCTGGAGGTTCTCGGCGAGGCCTTGAACCGACTCCGGAGGGACGACCCTGAGACAGCCGCCCGGGTGCCGGACCTCGAGAAGATCGCCGGGATGCGGAACGTAATCGCTCACGAATACGGCTCCATCGATTACGAGATCGTGTGGCGCGCGACGACCGGGGTTCCCGCCCTGATCCCGATTCTCGATGAACTCGTCAATGAGGCGCTGGGCGCGGCGGGACTGTAGTGGTATCTCGGCAAGATCCGACAAATCGGTCGAACCCAAGGTGAGCGAAAATCGCTGCTGACAGCATTCTGCCCGCACCGTCAGCCGCACGGAGTATCGTCGGCCCTGACGCACGAATCCACGCGAAGGAGCACTCATGACCAACCAGCTCGCGATCGGCGACACCGCGCCCGACTTCACGCTTGAGGACTCCGAGGGCAACACCGTGTCGCTCTCCGACTACCGCGGCAGCAACGTCGTCGTCTACTTCTATCCGAAGGCCGCGACGCCCGGGTGCACGACCGAGGCCTGCGATTTCCGCGACAGCCTCGCCTCTCTCGAGGGCGCGGGCTACAAGGTCATCGGCCTCTCGCCCGACCCGGTCGAGGCGCTCGCCGATTTCACGGCCGACCAGAAGCTCACCTTCCCCCTGCTCGCGGACCCGGATGCCGCCGTCGCGAAGAACTGGGGCGCCTGGGGTTACAAGACCCGCAACGGCGAGACGCGCGAGGGGATCCTGCGCTCCACGTTCGTGATCGACGGCGACGGCATGGTCGACCTGGCCGAGTACGACGTCGACCCGAACGGCCACGTCGCGCGCCTGCGCGAGGAGCTCGGAGTTGACCAGCCGGCCCAGTGAGATTGTGATGGCAGAGAACAAACACAACGGATGTGGGGGCGAGTTCGATCCGCATGCCCCGAACACCGACCTAGAACGGGGTGCTGTTCGCGAGCGCCGGGCGAGCGTGATCGACGCATCGGCCGGTTCGCTCGACGAAGCGTACGGTGACGGATACCTCGACGAACTGCGCGCCGACTGGCCTTCCTGATTTCAGTCGTTGTCGTCAGGCGTCTGCACCGAGAGCACGTCCTCCGTGTCGGCGAGCTTCTCGTACAGCGTCTCGTCCGGGCCCTTCTTCGGGTGGGTGAAGCGCAGCTGCATCTCGATGACGTCGCCGTCGCCTGACTCGGTCTTGTGGCTGTCGCCGAGCGAGATCTCGTAGCCGAGTCTCGTCGCCTCGGCGAGGATGCGCCGCAGCGCGCCGCGGCTGTTGCGATACCGCACCACGTATCGCACGCCCGTGTGCGCGGCCGGCAGCTTCTTCGACACGAGACTGAGCGCCGTCACCGCGACGAGATACAGGGCCGTCGCGAGTGCGGCGACGACCGGCATCCCGGCCCCGCACGCCATGCCGATCGCGGCCGTGACCCAGATGGATGCCGCTGTCGTGAGGCCGTTGACCACGTTCTGCCGCACGAAGATCACGCCCGCGCCGAGGAAGCCGATGCCCGACACGATCTGCGCCGCGATGCGCGACGGATCGAGCTGCACCTCGCTGCCGAGCACGTTGTCGAAGCCGTACGCGGACACGAGCGTGAACACCGCCGCGCCGAGACCGACGATCGTGTGGGTGCGCAGCCCCGCGCTCTTCAGCTGCCGCTGCCGCTCGAGGCCGACGATGGCCGACAGCACGAACGCGATGCACAGCAGCACCACTTGGGTGAGGGTGGTGTCCGATACCCAGTTGATCGTGATCATCTGTTCGTGTGCCTCCGGATGCCGCTATCGCGTCGCCGCGTGTCGACGAGGTCCGTCCAACCTCGCAGTCTAGGCCGATTTCGACCGTCAAGGAACGGCACGAACTCCGCCAGTGAGCTTCTCGGTGCGGAAAGTCCCTCGACTCAGCGAATGGTCCGCGAATGGTGTCCGCGAGCGCCGTCCAGCCACGTGTCGCATCGTTATTTTCTGCATTTCGGCGCGACTCGCCGGTCGCGGGCGTCCGTTCCCGGCGTGTCGCGGCATATTGCAGAATGAAGAGTTTCACGCGAGATCTCTGTGGGACGCAATGCCGGTCGAGAGCGGAATTCGACATCAGCCACGTGCCGCGGGAAGATTCCGCCGCGGCCGTGCAGTACGCGGTGCTCGGCACCGCCCTCTACGAGCCGGTGCTGCTGGCCCTGCGGCGGCTTGCGCACCAGGACCTGGCGCAGCGCGCCCTCGGCGGCGGCGCGGACGCGTGAACGCCGGCCGGCGGCATCCGCTTCAGACTGATGTCTCCCCGGCACATATAATCATCAGAGAAGTCTTATATGTGAGGTGGGGCATGGCAATCACCAGCATCGATATCGACGACGACCTTCTGAAGGAAGTGAAGCGGATCACCGGCGCGCGCACCAAGAAGGAAGCTGTTGCCGCATCTCTCACGCGCACGGTGCAAATGCATAGGCAGCTTGAGCTGATTGAAGCGGCAGCGGACCCGGAGATTCAAGACATCCTTTCGCACATGCACGAGGACGCGGACGCCGGGACTGCCGCGATTTCATGAGCCGGGGCATCCTCGTCGACAACAGCGTGTGGCAGCGACTGGGCCTCGCTGATGTGAAAGCCGCCCTCGACGACCTCACAGGTGCGGGCTGCGAGATCGTGACCTGCGCCCCGCAACTGCTTGAGTTCTTGTGGAGTGCGCGCAGCGGCGGCGACTATGCCAAGCTTCTCAACGTGATCGGCGCCTGCCGGGAGGCCGAGCCGCAAGCAGGGTTCGGCACGGAGTGCGTGCGCGTTCAACAGCTGCTCTGGAACTCCGGACGAGTTCGCGCTGTGGGAAATGCCGACGTGGAGATTTCCGTCATCGCCGTACAGAACGACTGCACCGTCATTCATTACGACAGTGATTTCGAGCACATCTCGGCCGTCGAGCCCCGTTTCTCGCATCGATGGATCGTTCCTCGAGGAACGCTGCCTCACTGACCCCGCACACGGAGCGCACGTGCAATCGCCGCCGCGCTGACGCGTACGAATCGAGCCGGCGGCATCCGCTCGACTCGTCGGTCAGTGCTGGGCGGCGACGAGCTTCAGCAGCGTCGCCTCGGGGCGGCACGCGAAGCGAACGGGCGCGTAGATCGACGTGCCGAGACCGGCCGAGACGTTGAGGAACGACGAGCGCAGCGCGTGCGTCCACACCGAGAGGCCCTTGACCTTCGAGCGCGGAATGTCGCAATTGGTGACGACCGCGCCGTAGCCCGGAATGCACACCTGGCCGCCGTGCGTGTGCCCGGCGAGGATGAGCTGCGCCCCGTGCGTGACGAACGCGTTGAGCACCCGCTGGTACGGCGCGTGCGCCACCCCGATCGAGACGTGCCGCGACAGGCCGGGATCGTCGGTGTCGAGCGTCTGGTCGTCCTTCTGCTCGTCGATGAGCCGCGTCAGCAGGCCGAGCCGGTCCCGGTGCACGTGCGGGTCGTCGACGCCGAAGAAGTCGAGAACCGTGCCGTTCACCGTCATCGAGCCGACCGCGTTGTTGAGGTCGAGCCAGCCGAGCGTCTCGCCGAAGAACCGGTCGAGCGCCGCCGTGTCGAGATCGGGCTTGCGCTTCTTGACCCCGCCCGAGTGCCGCTTGAGGTACGCGAACCAGCTCTTGCGCATGGGTCCGTAGAAGTCGTTCGAGCCGTGCACCTGCACCCCGGGGATGCCACGGTACGTCTCGAGCGCCCGCCGGATGCCGACGAGCCCGTCCTCGTGCCCGAGATTGTCGCCCGTCGACACGACGAGGTCGGGCTTCAGGTCGACGAGGCCCGCGACCCAGCGCTGCTTGTCGCGCTGCCACGGCGCCATGTGCAGGTCCGACAGGTGCAGCACCCGGATCGGCTCCGCGCCCGGCGGCAGAATCGGCACCGTCACCTCACGCAGCGTGAACAGCCGCCGCTCGATGAGCGACCCCCACGCGAACGCGGCTGCGCCGGCGAGAGCGGATGCCGCCAGAGCGGCGATCAGCCCGGTTCCGCCTCGTCTGCCCATGCTCAGCGGCCGTTGCCCTTGTCGTCGCAGTACATCGTCAGCGTGATCGCGGTGTCGGGGTTCGCCGTCGCGTCCGCCGCGGGATCCTGCGTCGCGACCTTGCCGGCGTCCTTCGCCGGGTTGCCCGGCTCGGTGCACTCGCCCGCGCGCTTCACGTTGCCGAACCCGGCGCTCTTGAGCGCCTGCTCCGCATCGTGATACGTCTGGCCCACGACATTCGGAACCGCCTGGCCCTTGCCGTTGCTCACGTACAGTGTCACGGAGGAGCCCGCGCTCACGCGCGCGCCGCCCGCGGGGTCGGAGTGGTCGACGAGACCGGCCTGCACGGTTGAGGGGACCTGCTCATCGGAGACCGACACGCCGAAGCCCGCGCCCTTGAGCGTGCTCGTCGCCTGCTCCACCGACATGCCCGCGACGCTCGGCACCTCCTTGAGGATGCGCCGTGTCAGGTTCGAGTCCGCCTGCGGGAACTGGTCAGCGCCGTACAGCTCGATCGTCTTCGAGAGGATCGTGCGGGTCAGGCCGAACTTGATCTGGCTGCCGAGGCTGCCGTTGATCCACGTGCGGTTCATCGGCGTGAAGTTCTTCGTCAGCGTATTGCCGACCCAGACGGCGTTCGCGGCCTTCGTCGTCGCCGTGACGAGCCACGTGTCCTTGTAGTTGTCGGTCGTACCCGTCTTGCCGAAGATCGGCTGACCCCAGACCATGCCGCCGCGGCCGGTGCCCTGGGTCATGACTTTCGTGAGGGTCTGCACGGCTGTCGCCGCCACATTCTCGGGGATCGCCTGGTTGCAGTCCTGCCCCGGAACCTGCATCTCGGAACCGTCGGACTGCACGATCTTGTCGATCGCGCGCGGCTCGCAGTGCTTGCCGCCCGCGGCGAGCGTGGCGTACGCGTTCGCCATCGACAGCGGGGCGATCGTGTCCTCGGAGGTTCCGATGAGCGCCGTCGGGTACGCGGTGCTCAGCGGCTCGCCGTCGGCGCGGTGAGCGCCGAGGTCCTTCGCGACCTGCGCGATGTCGCACAAGTCGAGCTTCTCGCCCATCGCGGCGAGAACGGTGTTGATCGACTGCGTCATGCCGTGCTGCACCGTGAACACGCCGCCGGGGCCGCCGCCGCCGTCACCGGCGTTCTTCGGGCCGCCCGGCCATGTGACCGGTCCGTTGCAGGTGTCGTAGCTGAAGCTGCGACGTGTGCCGTTCACGGTCTCGTTGATGGAGTGGCCCTCCAGGAGCCAGTCCACGAGCACCATGGTCTTCCAGGTCGATCCGGGCTGGAAGCCGCTCGACCCGCCGTAGTCCTGGTCGGTGTTGTAGTTCACCGACGTGTACCCGGGCTTCTTCGCATTCGAATACGCGGTGTTCTGTACCATCGCGAGCACGCGGCCCGTGCCGGGCTCGATCGTCACGGCCGTTCCGCCGAGGTTCACGCCGTCGATGTGCGAGGGCACGGCCGCGTGCAGCGCGTCGCCCTCGGTCTTCTGCAGTCGCAGGTCGAGCGACGTGTAGATGTCGAGTCCACCGCGCTTGAGTGTGGCGACACGGTCGCTCGCTGTCGCGCCGAACGCGGGATCGTTGCGAATGAGCTTCGTGACGTAGTCGCAGAAGTACGCGTTCGAACCGGCCGAGGCGCAGCCGCCCTTGGGCTGCGTGATCTTCGGCTCGATCTTCGTCTCGATGGCCTCGTCGTACTGCTTCTGCGTGATCTTACCGTAGTGCAGCATCGCCTGGAGGACGACGTCGCGGCGCTTCTTCGTGAGCGCGTAGCCGTTGTCCTTGCCGTTGTCGGGGTTGTCCGGCTTGTCGAGGCGCAGCAGGTTCGGGTTGTTCACCATGCCGATGAGCGTCGCCGCCTGCGCGAGCGTCACATCCTTGGCCGAGGTGCCGAAGTAGTAGTTCGCTGCCGACTGCACGCCGTAGATGACGCCGCCGAAGCCCGAGATGTTGAGGTAGCCGCGGAGGATCTCGTCCTTCGAGTACTTCTTCTCGAGGCCGACCGCGTAGCGCATCTCCTTGAGCTTGCGCGCGTAGTCGACGCCCGCCGCCTCCTCGTAGCACTTGCGCAGGGCCTCTTCGTCCTCGCTGAGCCGCTCGCACTCCTGCACGAGCACGTTCTTCACGTACTGCTGCGTGATGGAGGAACCGCCCTGGACGTCGTCGCCCACGGTGTTCGACACGACGGCGCGCAGCGTTCCGGTGAGGTCGATGCCGCCGTGGTCGTAGAAGCGGTTGTCCTCCGTCGCGACAGCCGCGTCCTTGAGGTACTGCGAGATCTGATCCCACTGCACCTCTTCGCGGTTCTGCTCGTAGAAGCTCGCGAGAAGAACGTTCTTGTCCCCATCCTTGGCGTAGATGTTGGACTTCTCCATGAGTGGGCTGATCTCGAGGTACTCGGGAAGACTGTCGAACACGCCGATGGCGCTGTTGGCTGACATGCCGGCCATGGCGAGAGCCGGAGTGACGGCTGCGGTGGCGAGGACACCGGCGGCGGCGCTGAGTCCGACGAAGCCGAGAAGGCCTCCGAGCACACCTCTAGCCGTGCGTTTCTGTTCAGGCATAGGATCGATGGTAAGTGACGATTCTGGAAATTAGCCCACGCGGGCGCCCGTTCACCGAATCGTGACGTTGCATGTTATGCGCCAAATCGAAGGAGCCCCTGTGACCAAGTGGGAGTATCTGACCACGCCCCTGATCGTCCACAACACGTCGGCGATCCTCAACAACTGGGGGAGCGAAGGCTGGGAACTCGTGCAGGTCGTCACGGGCCCTGAGGGCGGGCTCGTCGCCTACTTGAAGCGGCCGGTGGAGGCCTGATGGCGCGCATCGCCGACCGGCTCGCGGAGCTCGGCTTCGAGCTGCCCGCTGTCGCGGCCCCCGTCGCCGCGTACGTTCCCGCCCTCGTGAACGGCAATCTCGTGCACACCTCCGGCCAGCTCCCGTTCGTCGCCGGGGAGCTGCCGGCGACGGGCAAGGTCGGCGACGGCCCCGGCCTTGTTCCGGGGGAGGACGCGAAGGAGTACGCCCGCGTCTGCGCGCTCAACGCGCTCGCGGCGGCAGAGAGCGTCATCGGCTCGCTCGATCGCGTCACGCAGGTAGTCAAGGTCGTCGGCTTCGTGGCATCCGACCCGTCGTTCACGGCGCAGCCGGGCGTCATCAATGGGGCCTCGGAGTTCCTCGGCGAGGTGTTCGGGGATGCCGGAAAGCACGCCCGCTCCGCCGTGGGCGTCGCCGTGCTGCCGCTCGACTCGCCCGTCGAGGTCGAGCTCGTCCTCGCGTTCGCGTAACGCTATCCCGCCTTTGCCTGCGCGATGCGGCGGGCCGCGGCGTCGACCTTGTGCGCGAACGCCGGGTCGTCGGTAGCGCGCTGGAGCACCGCGTCGCGCATCTCGGGGTAGATGGACGGCGTGCTCGAGATGAGCACGAGGTCAACTCCCGCCTCGATGGCGAGGATCGCGCGCTGCGCGGGCGACCAGGCGCTCACTTGCGTCGCGGCGCTCAGATCGTCGGTCATGACGACGCCGCCGAAGCCCACGTCGTCGCGCAGCACCGAGACGACAGCGGGGGAGAAGGCGGCCGGTGCGCTCTTGTCGATCTTCGCGTAGATCGCCGTCGACATCATGACGACAGCGGGCCCCTCGCCGAGCAGCGTGCGGTACACGTCGACGTCAGGGCTCGAGGCCGAGACGACGTCGTCGGTGACGCCGGAGGCGAAATCGGTGTTCGTCGTGACGTGGCCGAGGCCTGGGAAGTGCTTGAGCGTCGGAATGATGCCCGCCGTGCGCATCCCCTCCGCGAACGCGCCCGCGCCCGCGGCGACGGACTGCTCGTCGCCGCCGTACTCGCGCTCGAGCGCGCCGATCGGCGGATTCGATCCCGCGCTGCCGGCCGGCACGATGTCGGCGACGGGCGCGAGGTTCATCGTCACTCCGGCGCGCTTGAGCTGCGCGCCCCACTGCGCGGCATTGCGCCGCAGATCGGCCGGGCTCAGGCGGCCCTGCTCGAGGGCGGAGGGGATCGCGTCGAAGCCGGATCCGTGCAGCACCTGCACCTGCCCGCCCTCCTGATCGGTCGCGACCCACAGCGGGAGCTTGGACGAGTCCGCCTGCGTGAACCGGCCGACGAGCTGCGCGACAGCGTCGATGCTCTCGGGTGCGGGGCCGTGCAGGAAGACGCCGCCGACGCCGTCGTCGCGAACCGCCGCGAGCGCCGTCGCGTCCGCACTGCCGACGTGCGTGCCGACCATGAACAGCTGCGCGACCTTCTGCCGCAGCGACATGCCCGCGATCGGATCAGGCGTGGGGGACGGAGTCGGCGACGACGTCATTGTTGCGGATGGTGTCGCGGTCGTGGGCAGCACGGCGGGCGCGCAGCCGGAGAGGCTGAGCACCGCGGCCGTCACGGCCGCGAATCGGACGAGAGCTCGCGCGCTGACCATCGTGCTCTCATGATCTCACTCGCGCATGAGCACGGTCGTCGACACGACGGATGCCGCGAGGCCTCGCACCGCGGCATCCGATCGTCATATCGACCTGAGCCGGCGCTACTTCTTCACCTTGTCGCTGATGACCTTCATGACCATCGTGTCGGCGAGGGTCGTCGTGTCGCCGATCTCGCGGCCCTCGGCGAGATCGCGCAGCAGGCGGCGCATGATCTTGCCCGAGCGCGTTTTCGGCAGCTCGTTGACGATGAAGATGTCGCGCGGTCGGGCGATCGGGCCGATCTGCTCGCCGACCCAGCCGCGCAGGGCGCCCGCGATGTCCGCGATCTTCTCGGCCGCGTCGAGGTGGCTCTGCTTGATGATCACGAACGCGACGACCGCCTGGCCGGTCGTGTCGTCGGTCGCGCCGACGACGGCGGACTCGGCGACCATCTCGTTCGCGACGAGCGCCGACTCGATCTCCGCGGTGGAGAGACGGTGCCCCGACACGTTCATGACGTCGTCGACGCGGCCGAGCAGCCAGATGTCGCCGTCCTCGTCGAGGCGCGCGCCGTCGCCCGCGAAGTACACGTCGCCGAACTTCTCCCAGTACGTCTCCTTGTACCGCTCCGGATCGCCCCAGATGCCGCGGAGCATGCTCGGCCATGGCTCGTCGATCACGAGCAGGCCGCCCGCGCCGTTCTCGACGGGCTTGCCCGCCTCATCGACGACCTTCACCGAGATGCCCGGGATCGCCACTTGCGCGCTGCCGGGCTTCGCCGCCGTGATGCCGGGCAGCGCCGACACCATGATCGCGCCCGTCTCGGTCTGCCACCACGTGTCGACGATGGGCGCGGCATCCGCCCCGATGACCTTGCGGTACCACATCCACGCCTCGGGGTTGATGGGCTCGCCCACCGAGCCGAGCACGCGGATCGAGGAGAGGTCGAACTCCTGCGGCACCTGCCGGCCGATCTTCATGAACGAGCGGATCGCCGTCGGCGCCGTGTAGAAGATCGAGACCTTGTACTTCTCGATGAGCTCCCACCAGCGGCCCGGGTGCGGGGTCTCGGGCGTGCCCTCGTACATGAGCTGCGTCGCGCCGTTCGCGAGAGGGCCGTAGACGACGTAGCTGTGCCCCGTGACCCAGCCGATGTCGGCCGTGCACCAGTACACGTCGCTCTCGGCGTGCAGGTCGAACACGTACTTGTGCGTGAACGCGGCCTGCGTGAGGTAGCCGCCAGACGTGTGCAGGATGCCCTTCGGCTTCCCCGTCGTGCCCGAGGTGTAGAGGATGTAGAGCGGGTTCTCGGCCTCGAACGCCTCGGGCGTGTGCTCGGCGGATGCCGCCTGCATCTGCTCGTGCCACCAGAGGTCGCGGCCCTCGTTCCACTCGACGTCGTTCTCGCCGCGCTTGACGACGAGCACGTGCTCGACGGTGCCCTGCGGGTCGCCGTCCTTGCCGTTCAGCGCCTGGTCGACGGCGGGCTTGAGCGGGGAGACCTTGCCCTTGCGCCAGCCGCCGTCCGCCGTGATCACGAGCTTCGCCTCGGCGTCGTCGATGCGCGAGCGCAGGCTGTCGGCGCTGAAGCCGCCGAACACGACGGAGTGGATCGCGCCGATGCGCGCGACGGCGAGCATCGCGACGACAGCCTCCGGGATCATCGGGAGGTAGATCGCGACGCGGTCGCCCTTGCCGATGCCGAGGCCCGTCAGCACGTTCGCGGCGCGCTTGACCTCGTCGGTGAGCTCGGCGTACGTGATGGAGCGGGAATCGCCCGGCTCGCCCTCCCAGTGGATCGCGACGCGGTCGCCGATGCCGGCCTCCACATGCCGGTCGAGGCAGTTGTAGGCGACGTTGAGCGTGCCGTCGTCGAACCACTTCGCGAACGGCGGGTTCGACCAGTCGAGAGTGCGCGTGAACGGCTTCTCCCAGCTGAGCAGCTCTCGCGCCTGGTTCGCCCAGAAGCCGAGCCGATCGGCCGCGGCCTCCTCATACAGGGACGGCTGCGCGACCGCCTTCGCGGCGAACTCCTCCGACGGCGCGAATCGGCGGTTCTCGTGCAGCAGGTTATCGATCTGCGTGTTCATGGTGCGGCTTGTCGCTCCTTTGCGGGTCAGGCTGTCTGAACCGACAATACTCGCCGCGCCGCCGGGTCGAGAATCTGAGCGTTTCACCACGTCTATGGCCCCACTGGCCGCCAGATGAGAGCGCGCTCAGAGTTGTCCCCCAAATGGCGGACCAAAGCTCTTGCGTTCGGCCCGGGAATGCGTACTATAGAACAGGCCGAATGCTTCATTCTGGCGTGCAACGCACTGATTCCCCCCAATCGAGACGTTGCGGACGGCACCCGTTCCCCCCAATGGGTGCCGTCCTCTCTTTAACCTTCGGACTCCAGCCTCCGCTCGAGGCTGCCGTGAGAGGCCTCCGGGGCCGCGTTCGGCCGGTCGAGTCGGCACGTGCTCGAGAGAGCAGGGGGCGCACCGCTCGTCCACAATCGTGCGAACGACGCGGGTTCTGCACACTCGAGCGACGATCGGATGCCGCGAGGCGGAGCCCCGCCTAGCCTGCCGTCATGCCCACCTTCGTCGCGGCGCCGAGCTTCGCCCCGTCGGCGACACCGAGCGCCTCGACGTCGCGAGTCGCTGCGGCCCGCTCGCGCCCTATCTCGCCGCGGCCGACGTCACCGACATCGTCGTGAACGGCGAGGCCGGGCTCTGGATCGACCGCGGCGCCGGCCTCCACCGCGACCCGCGCTGGAGCCTGCCCGCCGCGCAGCTGCGCGCGCTCGCGATCCGGCTCATCGCCCTCGGCGGCCGGCACATCGACGAAGCCACCCCGTGCGTCGACGTGCGCCTGCCCGGCGGCATCCGCGTTCACGCCGTCCTGGAACCGGTCTCGACGAGCGGCACGCTCCTGTCGATCCGCGTGCCGCTCGCCGGTCGCCTCGATCTCGCCGCGCTGCAGCGCGGCGGCATGTTCGGCCGGTCCGACGACCGGGTCAGGATGCTGCACCGCGCCGTCGCCGCGCGCGCGAACCTGCTGATCACCGGTGCCGCGGGCAGCGGGAAGACCACGCTGCTCGCCGCCCTGCTCGGCGAGGCCGATCCCGCCGACCGCATCATCGCGATCGAGGACGTCGCCGAGCTGCGCATCGCCCACCCGCACGTCGTGTCGCTCGAGTCGCGGCAGGCGAACCTCGAGGGCGCCGGCCGCATCGGCCTCGAGCAGCTGCTACGCGAGGCGCTGCGCATGCGCCCCGACCGGCTCGTGCTGGGCGAGTGCCGCGGCGCCGAGATCCGGGAGCTGCTCGCCGCCCTCAATACGGGGCATGACGGCGGCGCCGGCACCCTGCACGCGAACTCGCTCGCCGACGTTCCCGCGCGCCTCGAGGCGCTCGGCGCCCTCGCGGGCATGAGCGCCGAGGCGATCGCCCGGCAGACCGTGAGCGCCATCGGGCTCGTGCTGCACCTCGAACGCGACGGCGCCGCCCGCCGCCTCGCCCAGGTCGGCCGGTTCACGCTCGAGAACGGCCGACTCGCCGTGATCGAGGAGCAGCCATGAGGCGCCGCGACCCGACGCCGGCCGTCGAGCATGCCGCCGGCGTCGCCGAGCGCCTCGCCGTGCTGCTGGCCGGGGGAGTGGCCCCGTCGATGGCGTGGCGCTACCTCGACGAGTCACTCGGCCGCCGCGATCCCGTGAAGCCGGCCGTGTCCGCCGCGGCCGCAGCGGCGGCGGCCGGGAAGGACGTTCCGGCTGCGCTCGCCGCCGCCGACGGAGCCGCCGCCGACGCGTGGCGCTGCCTTGCCGCCGCACTCGAGGTCGCGACAGCATGCGGCGCGCCCGTCGCGGGAGCGCTGCGCACCCTCGCCGAGACGCTCCGCTCGCTCGGACAGACGCAGCGCGACATCGCGACGGTGCTCGCGGCGCCCCGTTCGACCGCGCGCCTCGTCATGGCGCTGCCGCTTGTCGGCATCGGCTTCGGCCTGCTGCTCGGCTTCGATACCGCCGGCGCCCTGCTCAGCCCGTTCGGCGCGGCCGCGGCCATCGCCGGCATCCTGCTCATGCTCGCCGGCTGGCGGTGGAGCTCCCGCCTCGCCCGTAGGGCGACGCCGCGCGACTCGGCGCCCGGGCTGCTCGTCGACCTCACCGCGATCGCGATGTCGGGCGGGGCCTCCGCCGACAGCGCCCTCGAGACGGCCGCGGCCAGTGCGGCATCCTTCGACCTGCCTGGCACCGACGACGACGCTGCCCGTGAGGTCATTCAGCTTGCGCAGCGCGCGGGCGTGCCCGCTTCCGAGTTGCTGCGCAGTGAGGCGCAGCGCATCCGGCGCGACGCGTCGAGTCAGGCGGCCCGCGCGGCCGCTCGCCTGGGCACGAGCCTCATGATCCCGCTCGGAGTCTGCGTGTTGCCCGCGTTCATGCTTCTCGGCGTCGTGCCGATGATGCTCGGCGTGCTCTCGACAACGAAGCTCGGCTTCTGAAATCCCTGTCGCCGACAGGGTTAGAGGACTAGAATGTGAAGCGACCGGAAATGTTGTCACGCAAAGGGCCCCGCTGGTGGATAAGCGGTTGAAGCCCCTGTTCCGCCAGCTCGCGTCCCAAGGCTGGCGCATTGAGAAGAAGAGAGACGGCTGGATGTGTTGGCCACCCGACACATCGCTCGGAGGAGTAATGATCCATGGCACCCCAAGCGACGGCAATTGGTACAAACAAGTTGAGCGACTCTTAAAGAAGCGGGGATTCAGCCCGAAATGAGGCCCGTACACTCGCCCGCATTGACCCCGGGAGGACCTGACATGAATTGGTTCGTCGAGATCGAGTTCGAGGTAGCGGCCGCAATGAACGATGAGACCGCGTTCGCCTTCTCAGCCGAACTTGGCGGAGTGCCTTTGGGCCGTCGCCGTGATTCTCTGGGCGGCGAAGTCGGAATTTCACTCTTCGCCGACTCAATTCAGGAAGCGATTGACTCGGCGACGTCTCGCGTGGGCGCAGCAGCGATCGCGACGATCGGTGTTCCCGCCTTCCTCCGCATCGACGCTATGACTCAGGAGATATTCGAGCGGGAGAGCGATCAGCCTGCCTTTCCCGATGTCATCGGCTACGCCGAGATTGCCCGCCTGGCGGGAGTGACTCGGCAGACCGCTCGCGAATATGCGAAGGGGTCCGCCTTTCCCCAACCGGTCATTGAAACGGCGCAGGGCCCGCTGTACGCCAAGAGCGCCGTTGAAGCCTGGCTTGAGAAGCGCGTTTCGCGGCGCCGCGAGCGCCTCTCGGCGTAGTCCGCGATGCGGGTGAGCGACGCCTCCGGGTACCTCTCGTCGTCCACATGAGGGTGCGGCCGAGCAACTATCCAGAGATCACGTGCCTTGCAAGCGCTGGGGAAGCGCACGCGTCAGACTGATAATGCTCGTGCCATCCGCCCCGCAAGGGAGACGAAAGGATGCACATGCCACACTCAACGCGTGCCAGGGCGAGAGCCCTGCTCAACCGGCTGGCCGACGACGAGGGAGCCGCGACCGCCGAGTACGCCATCGCCACGATGGCCGCCGTCGGCTTCGCCGGGCTTCTCGTCGTCATCATGAAATCGGATGAGGTGCGCGGCATCCTCACCGACCTGGTGCGCCGTGCGCTCACGGTCGACGGATAGCGAGCACGGCAGCGTCACGGCGGAGTTCGCCACGGTGATCCCCGCCGTGATGCTCGTGCTCGTCTGCTGCATCTGGGCGCTGCAGGCGACGGCCCTCCAGGTTCGGGTGACGGATGCCGCCGCCGACGCGGCCCGCACGATGGCGCGCGGCGACAGCGCTGCGCTCGCCCGCTTCCGCGTCGGCGCCCTTGTCCCCGGAGCGCACGTGAGTTCGTCGCACTCGGGCGAGTTCCTGTGCGCGACCGTCACGACGCGGGCGCCCGTGCTGCCCGTCACGCTTCGCGCTCGCAGCTGCGCCCTGGACGGCGGGCTGTGAACACCGCGCCCTTAAAGAAGGAGTGCGGCGCGGCATCCGTTCTCGCCATCGGACTCGTCGCCGCCCTGCTGGTCGTGACCGCCGTGCTCGCCCCGCTGTGTGCCGCGATCGCTGCTCGTCAGCAGATGGCCGGTGCGGCGGATGCCGCCGCGCTCGGCGCCGCCGACACCGCGTCGGGCCGCGTGCCCGGCGTGCCCTGCGAAGTTGCGCGCCGCGCGGCCCTTGCCAACGGCGCGGCGCTCGAGGCGTGCGACGTCGCCGGCCTCGTCGTCACCGTCACCGTGTCGACGCGCGTTCTCGTCTTTCCCGTCGCTGCCTCCGCACGCGCCGGCCCTCCGCCCGAATGAGGTTGCGGAGCTGCGGGAGCCAGAATCAGTTTCGGGAGCCACGACATCGTGGCTCCCAAATGTCGTTCTGGCTCCCCGAAGCGAAAGTGGCGCCCGAAGCGAGACGGGCGCCGCCGTCGCGGGCGGCCGCCGCCTACGCGTAGTTCGTCGTGTGGTACCGGTAGCCCACAGCGGTCGGGCGGTCGGAGTTGTCCGAATCGAACTCGCTGTCGCTCGTTCGCGCGTACAGATACGACTTGCCCGGGTCGACGGGGATCTCCACTGTCGGCTTCACGTCTCCCGAGGGCAGAAAGTCGACCGCGATCGTCTTCCCCTCAAGCGGGCCGTCCGTGAGCTTGGCGGTGTAGCTGGTGCCTGAGGTGTTGTTCATACCCTTATTGTGTTCTTCGGCGCCGAAGAAGCAAGCCCTCGCCGCGAAGACAGCGATGTGCGTGGGGGCGGCGTCCAGAATTCACACAGCCGACGATTAGGTGTTGTCGGTCGACGGGTGTGTATGGTGTGCACGACGAAAGGAGTCGGGTGTCAGGCACGAAGAAGTTGGTCATCGTCGAGTCGCCGACAAAGATGAAGTCCATCGCCGGGTATCTCGGCGAGGGCTATGAAGTGCTGTCTTCTGTCGGGCACATCCGCGACCTCGCGGAGCCGAAGAAGCTGCCGGCCGAGCTGAAGAAGGGCTCGCTCGGCAAGTTCGCCGTCGACATCGAGCACGACTTCGAGCCGTACTACGTCGTCTCCGACACGAAGAAGAAGACGGTCGCCGAACTCAAGCGCGCGCTCAAGGACGCTGACGAACTCCTGCTCGCCACCGATGAAGACCGCGAGGGCGAGGCCATCGCGTGGCACCTGCTGCAGGTGCTGAAGCCCAAGGTGCCGGTCAAGCGCATGGTGTTCCACGAGATCACGAAGGACGCCATCCTCGCCGCGAAGGACAACACGCGCGAGCTCAACGAGTCCCTCGTCGACGCGCAGGAGACCCGCCGCATCCTGGACCGCATCTACGGCTACGAGATCTCGCCCGTGCTGTGGCGCAAGGTCGGCCCGAGCCTCTCGGCCGGGCGCGTGCAGTCCGCCGCGACACGCCTCGTCGTCGACCGGGAGCGCGAGCGGCTCGCGTTCGTCGCGGCATCCTATTGGGACCTGACCGCCGAGGTCACCCCCGCCGGCGCCGACTCGAGCTTCGAGGCGCGCCTCGTGCGCCTCGACGGCACCCGCATCGCCACCGGCCGCGACTACGACGACAACGGACAGCTCACGGCGAAGGTCCGCCCGCTCGACGAGCAGGCCGCGACCGCGCTCGCCGCGGCCCTCGCGAACGCGAGCGCCCGCATCTCGACGCTCGAGACAAAGCCCTACTCGCGCCGCCCCGCCGCGCCGTTCACGACGTCGACGCTGCAGCAGGAGGCCGCGCGCAAGCTCCGCTTCTCGGCCCGCCAGACGATGAGCGTCGCGCAGTCGCTGTACGAGAACGGCTACATCACCTATATGCGCACCGACTCCGCGTCGCTGTCGAAGCAGGCGACGGATGCCGCGAGGGCGCAGGCCCGCAGCCTGTACGGCGCCGATTCCGTGCCCGACAAGCCCCGCCAGTACGCGAGCAAGTCGAAGAACGCGCAAGAGGCGCACGAGGCGATCCGCCCCTCGGGCGACACGTTCCGCACGCCGCAGTCCCTGCAGGGCGCGCTGCACGGCAACGACTTCAAGCTCTACGACCTGATCTGGAAGCGCACGGTCGCGAGCCAGATGGCCGACGCGAAGGGCCAGACCGCGACGGTCACCGTCGAGGCGGAGGTGCCGGGGAGCGATGTCGCGAAGATCGCCGAGCTGACGGCATCCGGAACCGTCATCACCTTCCGCGGCTTCCTCGCCGCCTATGAGGAGGGCACCGACGAGGCGCGCGACGACCGCGAGAAGAACGCGAAGCTCCCGCCCATGACCGAGGGGCAGGACGTCGCCCTCGCCGACGTCGAGGGCAAGGGCCACGAGACGAGCCCGCCGCCGCGCTACACCGAGGCGAGCCTCACGAAGCGGCTCGAGGAGCTCGGCATCGGCCGGCCCTCGACGTACGCACAGATCCTCTCCACGATCGTCGACCGCGGCTACGTCACGCAGCGCGGAACGGCGCTCGTGCCGAACTGGATCGCGTTCAGCGTCGTGCGGCTGCTCGAGGAGCACTTCTCGTCGCTCGTTGAGTACGACTTCACGGCCGAGATGGAGGAGGACCTCGACCGCATCGCCGCCGGCGAGGCCAAGCGCGGCGACTGGCTCACCGAGTTCTACTTCGGCAACGACCAGCACAAGGGACTGCGCAACGTCGTCGACAACCTCGGCGAGATCGACGCGCGCGAGATCAACTCCGTGCGCCTCGACGACGAGATCACGCTGCGCATCGGCAAGTACGGCCCGTACCTCGAGGTGCTCGACGCCGACGCGACTCCGGATGCCGCCACCGGCGAGCTGCCCGTTCGCCGCGTCAACATCCCCGACGACCTCGCGCCCGACGAGCTCACCGTCGCGAAGGCGCACGAGCTCGCCGACGCGCCCGTCATCGGCGACCGCGAACTCGGCGTCAACCCCGAGAACGGCAAGTCGATCGTCGTGAAGGACGGCCGCTTCGGACCGTACGTGACCGAGCTCGAGCCCGAGACGGATGCCGCTGACGGGGCCGCGCCGAAGAAGAAGTCGGCGAAGGCGCCCAAGCCGCGCACAGCGTCGCTGTTCAAGTCGATGTCGCCCGAGACGGTCGATCTCGACACGGCGCTGCAGCTGCTGTCGCTGCCGCGCGTCGTGGGCGCCGACCCGGAGTCGGGCGAGGAGATCACGGCGCAGAACGGCCGCTTCGGTCCGTACCTCAAGAAGGGCACCGACTCGCGGTCGCTGCAGAGCGAGGACCAGATCTTCGCGATCGACCTGCCCGGTGCGCTCGAGATCTTCGCGCAGCCGAAGTATGGCGCTCGCCGCGCCTCGAGCGCGCTCAAGGAGTTCGAGGCGGACCCTGAGTCGGGCAAGCCGATCCGCGTGAAGGACGGCCGCTTCGGTCCGTACGTCACGGACGGCACGACGAACGTCACGATCCCCAAGGGCGAGGACCCGCAGGACATGACGTTCGAGCGCGCCGTGCAGATGCTCGCCGACAAGCGCGCGAAGGGCCCGGCGAAGCCGCGCAAGAAGGCGCCGGCGAAGAAGACGCCCGCGAAGAAGCCCGCCGCGAAGAAGGCCACCACGGCCAAGAAGCCGGCGGCGAAGAAGACGGGCACGTCGGCGAAGGCCGCCTCGAGCGACGAATGAGCGGACTGTTCATCACGCTCGAGGGCGGTGACGGCGTCGGCAAGTCGACGCAGGCGCAGCTGCTCGAGGACTGGCTGACGGATGCCGGCCGCGCGGTGCTGCGCACACGCGAGCCCGGCGGCACCGAGCTGGGGGAGCAGATCCGCGAGATCGTGCTGCACCACCGCGGCGACATCGCCCCGCGCGCCGAGGCGCTACTTTACGCCGCCGATCGCGCGCACCACATCGCGACGAAGGTGCGCCCCGCGCTCGAGGCCGGAACGGTCGTCATCCAGGACCGCTACCTCGACTCGTCGGTGGCCTACCAGGGCGCCGGCCGCGTGCTGTCGGGCGACGCGATCCGCGACCTCTCCCTGTGGGCGGTCGAGGGGCTGCTGCCCGACGTCACGGTGCTGCTCGACCTCGACGAGCGGCAGGCGCGCGAGCGACTGGATGCCGCCCAGAAGCGCTTCGACCGGCTCGAGGCCGAGAAGGCGGAGTTCCACGCCCGGGTGCGCGCCGCGTACCTCGAGCTCGCGGCATCCGACCCTCGCTTCATCGTCGTCGACGCCGCGCGCGACCCGCAGTCGATCGCGGCGGAGATCCGCGCGCGCGTCGAGCCGCTGCTGCGCTGACGCGCGCAGCGTCACGTCAGGCGCCGCGGGTAGGCTTGACGCCGTGACAGCATGGAGCACTCTGACGGGGCAGGGCGAGGCCATCGACGTGCTGCGCGCGGCCGCCGCCGACGCGAGCGCCACGATGACGCACGCGTGGCTCATCACGGGCCCTCCCGGCTCCGGCCGCTCCAACATCGCATACGCGTTCGCCGCCGCGCTGCTCGCCGGCGACCCCGACAGCGACCCGCACACGCTCGCGCAGGTCGACTCGCGCACGCACCCCGACCTGTCCGTGCTGCGCACCGAGAACGTGAGCTTCAAGATCGAGGAAGTGCGCCAGTTCGCGACGAGCTCGTACTACTCGCCGTCGGTCGGCCGCTACCGCGTGATGATCATCGAAGACGCCGACCGCATGACCGAGCGCACGTCGAACGTGCTGCTCAAGGCACTCGAGGAGCCGCCCGAGCGCACGGTGTGGATCCTGTGCGCGCCGAGCGACGCCGACATGCTGCCCACGATCCGCAGTCGCGTGCGCACGCTGCGCCTCAAACTCCCGAGCACAGGGGACGTCGCCGCCCTGCTCGAGGAGCAGCTGGGGGTGGATGCCGCCACGGCTGAGCGCGCCGCGCGCCTCGCGCAGAGCCACATCGGCATGGCGAAGCGCCTCGCGACCGACGACAGCGCACTCGCGCGGCGGGAGCAGACGCTGCGCACCGCGCTCGGCATCCGCACCGTCTCCGACGCCGTCATGGCCGCGGCCCGCATGATCGACGTCGCAGGCGATGACGCGAAGGCGCTCACCGAGCTGCGCGACCAGGCCGAGCGCGAGACCGTGCTGCGCTCGCTCGGCGTCGAGCCGGGCAGCACCGTGCCGCCCGCGCTGCGCAGTCAGCTGAAGGCGCTTGAGGAAGATCAGAAGCGGCGCGCCACGCGCAGCCTGCGCGACGGCATCGACCGCGTCCTCGTCGATCTCATGTCGCTGTACCGTGACATCACCATGGCGCAGCTGGGTCGGGAGGAGGCGATCATCAACCGGGAGTTCGCCGACGATGTGCGACGCGCGGCTGCATCGACCGACGCGGCGCGTACGCTTCACACGATGGACGCGATCCAGACGGCGCGCACACGCATTGCGGGAAACGTCGCCCCGGCGCTCGCCCTCGAGGCGATGCTCGTGACGGCGATCCGCTGAGGGGGAGAATGAACCGCTTACGCACTCGAGGAATCACCGGCGCCGCGGCCGTCGTCGCCGTCGTCGGCATTGTCATGCTTGGCCTGAGCGGCTGCTTCACCGCATTCGTCCCCGGCACCTCGGCGTCGAGCCCGGCACCCACGAGCAAGCCGCAGCCGACGACGACGGGCACGAGCGCCGAGCAGTTCTACGCGCAGAGCGTCGAGTGGAGCGCAGACGGCTGCGCGTCCGGCTTCGAGTGCGCCACCGTGCGCGCGCCCATGAACTGGGACAAGCCGGAGGCCGGCGAGATCGAGCTCGCGCTCATCCGGCACAAGGCCGGCGGAAAGGCGCTCGGCTCGCTCCTCGTGAATCCCGGCGGGCCGGGAGCCTCGGGGTACGACTTCGTGGCGAAATCGCTCGACTACGCCGTCGACTCGACTCTCAAGAGCAACTACGACATCGTCGGATTCGACCCGAGGGGCGTCGGTCGCTCGACCGCCGTCGCGTGCTACGACGACGCCGAGATGGACGACTATCTGTACAGTCTGCCGAAGAACCGGGACGTGGGCAGCTCGGCCTGGATCGCCGAGATGAGCGCGAACGCGAAGGCCTACGGCCAGGCGTGCCTCGACAACACCGGACCGTTCCTGCAGTACGTCACGACGGTGCAGGCGGCGAAGGACCTCGACCTGCTGCGCGCCGTGCTCGGAGACAAGAAGCTGAACTACCTCGGCTACTCGTACGGCACCTTCCTCGGCGCCACGTACGCGAACCTGTTCCCCGACAATGTCGGCCGCCTTGTCCTCGACGGCGCGATCGACCCGTCGGCGAGCAACTTCGAGGTCTCGAAGACGCAAGCCGTCGGTTTCGAAGACGCACTCAGGGCCTTCCTCACGGACTGCATCGACAACAACGGAAATTGCGCCTTCTCGGGCAGCGTCGACGGAGCCATGGACACGGTGAAGGAGCTGCTCGCGGCGGTCGAGGCGTCGCCGCTGCGCAGCTCCGACGGGCGCGAGCTCGGCGCGAGCACCCTCGTCACCGCGATCATCCTTCCGCTGTACTCCGCGAACAACTGGGACTACCTCAATCAGATGTTCGCGGACGTCATGGCCGGCAACGCCGACTACGCCTTCTACTTCGCCGACCAGTACAACGGCCGCGACGAGAACGGGCACTACATCGACAACTCCACCGACGCGTTCATGGCCTACAACTGCCGTGACTACCAGTTCGACGCGGACCCGGCGCACATGGCCGAAGAGGCCAAGCAGATCGAGCAGGCCTCGCCCGTCTTCGGAACGTACATGAGCTACGGGGACATCGGCTGCGCGAACTGGCCGTTCACCGACGGCGCGCCGCGCCAGGCGATCCACGCCGAGGGCGCTGCGCCGATCATGGTCGTCGGCACCACGGGCGACCCCGCGACGCCGTACGAGTGGGCCGAGGCGCTCGCCTCCCAGCTCGACTCCGGCTTCCTCGTCACCTATGAGGGCGAGGGGCACACGGCGTACAACAAGGGCAGCGACTGCGTGAACAAGGCCGTCGACGACTTCC
This sequence comes from Paramicrobacterium humi, assembly GCF_900105715.1. NCBI lineage: Bacteria > Bacillati > Actinomycetota > Actinomycetes > Micrococcales > Microbacteriaceae > Paramicrobacterium > Paramicrobacterium humi. The sequence goes on from NZ_FNRY01000001.1 coordinate 2,211,212, forward strand.
TCGTGAACGGCACTGTTCCCGATGAGGATCCCATGTGCAGCTGAACTCCGGCGCCGTCTCGGGCGGCTTCTTCGTGCTCGCGGCATCCGTACTCTGGGGCACGACGGGAACGGCCGCATCGTTCATTCCGCACGTGGGCCGCTGGCCATCGGCGCCGCGGCCATGGGAGTCGGCGGGATGCTGCAGGGCCTTGTGGCCGTGAACGGCATCGTGCAGCACCGCCGCGGTCTCGCCGGCCACGCGCGCTGGCTGCTGATCGGCGCGTTCGCGATCGCCGCGTACCCGCTCGCGTTCTACACGTCGATGCGCTGGGCGGGCGTCGCGGTGGGCACGGTCGTCTCGATCGGCTCTGCTCCCGTCGTGTCCGCTCTCGTCGAGCGGGTCGTCGACGGGGACCGGCTCAGCCGTCGTTGGAGCATCGGGACGGCGCTCGGTGTCGCCGGCGCTGTGCTGTTGTGCCTCGCGCAGCGGGAGCCGGGGGAGCAGGCGCCTGCGCCGCTCGCGGGGATCGCCCTCGGCGTGGTGGCGGGATTGACGTATGCCCTGTACTCGTTCGCGGCGCGCCGCGTCATGCACGGCGGCGTGCCTCGCGGGCCGGCCATGGGCGCCTTGTTCGGGCTCGGCGGGATCCTTCTCGTTCCCGTGCTGCTCGCGACGGGCGCCAGCGTGCTTGCGACACCGCAGGCTCTCGGCGTCACCGCGTACATGGCCATCGTGCCGATGTTCGCCGGGTATCTGCTGTTCGGCGCCGGGCTGTGGCGATTGCGCTCGTCGACGGCGACGACGCTGTCGCTTGCCGAGCCGCTCGTCGCCGCTATTCTCGCGGTTCTCGTCGTGCACGAACGCCTCCCGATGCTCGGGTGGGTGGGCGTTGGGCTGATCGGATGCTGCTTGCTCGTCGTTGTGGTCAAAACCACCCCTTCGCGTCATGTAAGATCGATTGCTGTGCGCGCAGGAATGCGCGAGCACGCCGCCTTAGCTCAGTCGGTAGAGCGATTCACTCGTAATGAATAGGTCGTCGGTTCGATTCCGACAGGCGGCTCCAGTTTTCTCGATCGTTCGTGGCCCTTCTCTAGGGCCCGATTTCGGGCGCGCTTGACGCCACTATGGTGCCGGGTTCGTGCTTTGGCGAAGCCGGTTGCCGATCGCCGTGTGGGTGCGATGGCTAACGCCACCGTAAACGGGCGTCAGTGCGCTTGATTGATGGGCGTCTGCCCGCGATCGTTGGCTTTAGAAGAGCGGCTTGTCCGGGTAGTCCTTGCCGTCGGTCGCGTCAGCTTCGTCGGTTTTGGTGTCGGTGAACCACGACTCGTCGTCGGGATTCGGTTCGTCTTCGGCGAAGCCGTCGTTCTCGACTTCCTCGTCGCCGAGGTCGGGTTCGAGGTCCGGTTCGGGAGGCTCGGTTTCGTCGTATTCGTCGAGGGGTTCGAATCCGACATTGGTGGAGCGTCGGATGCGGTATTTCTGTCCGAGGGGTGAGGTCCAGATGATGGTTCCGTCGTCGTCGCGTTGGACCTGCCAGGTGCTCGAGTGTTTCAGTACATGATGTGATCGGCACAGGGGGTTGAGGTTCTCGAGGTCGGTCTCACCTCCGTCCTGCCAGGCGAGGATGTGGTCCACATCACATTGCCTGGCCGACCGGTTGCAGCCGGGGAAGCCGCAGGTTTTGTCTCTGACTTCGATGGTCTTTCGCAGGTCGGCGGGGACGGCGTAGCGGTCGCGTCCGACGGAGAGCACGGCGCCGGTTTCGGGGTGGGTGAGCAGCCTTGTGAAGCTCGGTGCTTGGGCGGCGAGCCGGCGGGCGGTCTCGGGGTTGATCGGCCCGTACCCGTCGAGCTCTGCGGGCTCCTCGGAGTGGCCGAGGAGGGTCATCACCGGGACGGTGACATGCACCGTCGGCCGGATCGCCCCACCACGGCCGGCGAAGACGGGAACACCGGCACCCTCACCGCTGTCGTCACCGCTGCCGCCGGTGCCGATCCCGGTGGTGAGCCCGAGCATGGCCGCGTCGGTGAACACGTCGGCGGTGAGTTGCCCGATGGTGCGTTCGTCTCCGGTTTTGCGGAGGCTTTTGGCGGTGGTGTGGCAGGCGTTGAATATGCTCTGGGTTACCTCGACGGGGGCGTAGAGGGCGAGCCAGCCCATTCCGTCGGGAGCGTTCCAGTGCTCCACCCGCCGATCTTCCGCTGCCGCCTCGTGGCGTTCGGTACTGGTTTCCGGGTGCAGGCTCTCGCGCAGGGCGAGGGCCTTGTTCTTGAACTGCGGCGGCGTGGAGGTTTTCGCCAGCGTGAGGGCGACCTGCTCGAACGCCGCCCGATCCTGTGTGGAGAGCCCGGTGGCCTGATCGATCAGCGTGCGCGCATGCTGGTACGTGATCACCCCCTCACCGAGTGCTTCCAGGGTGGCGGGGAGTTCCGTGGTGAGGGTTTCCGCGGTGCCGAGCATCGAGGTGATCATCGGCTGCGACAACCGCATCTTCGCCGCCAGTTCCCCGGTCAGGGCGGAACGCACAACCTCCTGCGTCTTCGTCGTGTCCGTGTCGGAGGCGACGAACAGGTCACGGTTCGCCACGGCGTGGCCGATCAGGTCGGCCATCATCGTGGACACCTGCGCCTGCACGACCGCCAGCAACGCGTACTGCTCGGAGATCTCTTCGACCATCACCGCCAGTTTCCCGATCCGGGAGTCGCGGCTTTCGGGTGGGTGTTTATCGTCATCGTTGAGGATTACCATGGGTCTACTCTGCCAGCACCCACCGACACTCACTCGAACAAATCTACGAAGAAGGGCCGTCTGTGGACAACTCGCGAAGGCAATGACTTGCGGACGGGAAGTGACGCCTTCTCGTCATGGTTTGGTGTCTCTCGGAGCGTCGATAGCTGCCCGCGCGAGGCGTGTAATTCTGCCGCGGGCTGACGAGATCGCAGAGAGACTCTTTTGTTCGCTCCTGTCATCGCCTTGTGCATCGGCCCGGTGATTAGGTTAGGCTCACCTTTGTAATCGTGGCGGTGGCCTTTCGGGCCTCGGACTTGCAAAGGAAACCATGGCTCAGACACGTCTTTGCGCAGGAGTACTCGTCGGCGCACTCGCTCTCTCGCTCACCGCCTGCAGCGCAGGAGCCACCGCCGAACCGGACGCGAAGACGGACGAGGGCGCCGTGGTCGAGGTCGAGGACAACAACGGCACTCACTCGATCGCCACGCCACCGGCATCCGTCGTCGCAACCGACAACCGCACGTTCGAAACGCTCGACGCGTGGGGAATCGAGCTCAGCGCCGCCGCTGTCGCGCTCATGCCCTCGACGATCTCGTACACCGAAGACGACTCCATCATCGACCTCGGGAACCACCGTGAGCCGAATCTCGAGGCCGTCGTCGCCGTCGAGCCCGACCTCATCATCAACGGGCAGCGCTTCGCCAACTACCACGATGACTTCACGTCGCTCGCTCCCGACGCCGTCGTGCTTGAGCTCGACCCGCGCGAGGGCGAGCCGTTCGACGAGGAGCTCAAGCGGCAGACGAGCGTGCTCGGCGAGATCTTCGGCAAGCAGACCGAAGCCGACAAGCTGAACGAGGCGCTCGACGCTTCGATCGAGCGCGCGAAGGCGGCATACGACGACGCCGACTCGGTCATGGGAGTCATCACATCCGGCGGTGACATCGGCTACGTCGCCCCCGGCGTGGGGCGCACGCTCGGCCCCGTGTTCGAGATCCTCGGGCTCACTCCCGCGCTTGACGTGCCGGAGAGCAGCGACGACCACCAGGGTGATGACATCTCCGTCGAGGCGATCGCCGACTCGAACCCCGACTGGATCCTCGTGATGGACCGGGATGCCGCCGTCGCAGCCGACGACCCGGCATATGCTCCCGCCGAGGAGGTTCTCGCCGGTTCGGAAGCACTGGCGAGCGTGAGCGCCGTCACGAAGGGCAACATCGTGTACATGCCCGCCGACACGTACACGAACGAGGGCATCCAGACCTACACCGAGTTCTTCAACGCCTTCGCCGACGCGCTCGAAGCGCAGAGCTGAGCCTCCGGCAGCGATGACGGCAACCGCCGCCCCACGGGAACGCAGCGCGAGGAGGCTGTTCGACCCGAAGCTCCTGTTCGGAGTCCTCGTCGTCGGCGCCCTCCTCGTCGCGTCCCTGTTCACGGGCGTCTATGACGTCGTGGGCGCCGACGACGGCGCCGAGATGTTCGCGATCACGCGCATCCCGCGCACGATAGCGCTCGTTCTCGCCGGCGCGGCGATGGCCATGTCGGGACTCATCATGCAGCTGCTGACGCAGAACCGCTTCGTCGAGCCGACAACGACCGGCACGACCGAGTGGGCGGGGCTCGGGCTGCTCGCGGTCATGATGCTCGTGCCGAATGCGAGCATCATGGCGCGCATGGGCGGGGCGATCCTCGCGGCGTTCATCGGCACCATGGTGTTCTTCCTGTTCCTGCGTCGCGTCACCCTTCGCTCCTCGCTCATCGTGCCGATCATCGGGATCATGCTCGGAGCCGTCGTAGGGTCGGTCTCCACGTTCCTCGCGCTGCAGACGGACATGCTGCAGAGCCTCGGCATCTGGTTCGCCGGCAGCTTCACCTCCGTGCTGCGCGGGCAGTACGAGTTCCTCTGGATCGTCGCGGTCGTGGGCGCCGCGGTGTTCGTCGTCGCGGACCGCTTCACGATCGCGGGGCTCGGCGAGGAGATCGCCACGGGCGTGGGCGTGAACTACAACCGCGTCGTGCTGCTCGGCACGGGACTCATCGCGATCGCGACCGGGGTCGTCACGGTCGTCGTCGGCAACCTTCCGTTCCTCGGGCTCATCGTGCCGAACATCGTCTCGATGGTGCGCGGCGACGATCTGCGCAGCAACCTGCCGTGGGTGTGCCTGCTCGGCATCGCCATCGTCGTCGTGTGCGATCTCGTGGGGCGCACGATCATCATGCCGTTCGAGGTTCCCGTCTCGCTCATTCTCGGCATCGTCGGCGCCGTCGTGTTCATCGCCCTGCTCTTGAGGCAGCGTCGCCGTGGCTGAGGCGCAAGTCGCCGCTCGAGCACAGAGCGCCACCGCGCGCTCGAGGACCGGAGCATTCCCGACACGACTTGGCCGCTCGCGCTACGTCCTCGTGCTCACGCTGCTCATCGTTCTCGCCGCAGGCTTCGCCGCGGGGCTTCTCGCCATCGACAACCCCATGCCCGCCGGCTCGGCCGGGTTCTGGCGCATCGCAGAGCTGCGCGCGAGCGGCATCCTGGCCATGGCCATCGTCGCCACGTGTCAGGCGTTCGCGACGGTGAGCTTCCAGACCGTCACGAATAATCGCATCATCACGCCCTCGATCATGGGCTTCGAGTCGCTCTACATCGCCGTGCAGACCTCCGCCGTGTTCTTCCTCGGCGCCGCCGGGATCACCGCCGTCACGGGGCTCGGCCAGTTCGCGCTGCAGATCGCGCTCATGGTGGGGCTCTCGCTGCTGCTCTACGGCTGGCTGCTCTCGGGTAAGTACGGCAACCTGCAGATCATGCTGCTCGTCGGCATCATCATCGGCGGGGGACTCGGCGCGGTGTCGACGTTCATGCAGCGGCTGCTGACGCCGAGCGAGTTCGACGTGCTGACCGCGCGGCTGTTCGGCTCGGTGTCGAACGCGGACTCCGCGTACTTCCCCGTCGCGATCCCGCTGTGCGCGCTCGCAGCCGCCGGGCTGTGGCTGAGCGCGAAGCGGCTCAACGTGCTCGCGCTCGGCAGGGACGCTGCAGTAAATCTCGGGCTGCGCCATCGCGCCGAGGTTCTGCGGGTGCTCGTGCTCGTGGCGGTGCTCATGGCCGTCTCGACCGCTCTCGTCGGACCGATGACCTTCCTCGGCTTCCTCGTCGCGACCCTCGCGTACCAGTTCGCCGACACGCACGACCACCGACTGGTCTTCCCCGTCGCGGCGCTCACGGGATTCGTCGTGCTCGCGGGCGCCTACCTCGTGATGAAGCACGTGTTCTACGCGCAAGGCGTCGTCTCGATCATCATCGAGCTCGTCGGCGGCACCGTCTTCCTCATCGTCATCCTCCGAAAGGGCCGACTGTGATCACGCTCACCGACGTGCGAAAGAACTACTCCGACGACGTCGCGATCGGCCCCGTCGACCTGCGCATCCCCGCTGGCGGCATCACGGCCCTCGTCGGACCGAACGGCGCGGGCAAGTCCACGCTGCTCACGATGATCGGCCGGCTGCTCGGCATCGATGCCGGAACGATCGAGATCGCCGGCTACGACGTCGCTCGAACGGCATCCAAGGATCTCGCCAAGATCGTCTCGGTGCTGCGCCAGGAGAACCACTACGTCACGAGGCTCACGGTGCGCCAGCTCGTCGGCTTCGGCCGCTTCCCGCACTCGAAGGGGCGGCTGAACCTCGCGGACGAGCGCATCATCACCGAGGTCATCGACTTCCTCCACCTCGGCGACCTCGAGCACCGCTACCTCGACGAGCTCTCGGGCGGGCAGCGGCAGCGCGCCTACGTCGCCATGGTGCTCGCGCAGGACACCGAGTTCGTGCTGCTCGACGAGCCGCTCAACAACCTCGACATGCGCCATTCCGTGCAGATGATGCAGCACTTGCGCGACGCCGCGGAGCAGCTCGGCCGCACGATCGTGATCGTGCTGCACGACATCAACTTCGCGGGGCACTACGCCGACCACATCTGCGCCGTGAAGGACGGCGCCGTGATCGAGTTCGGTCCGCCGAGCGAGATCATGACGGATGCCGTGCTCAGCCGCGTCTTCGACACTCCCGTCCAGGTCGTCGACGGGCCGCGCGGGCCCCTCGCCGTCTACTTCTGACGGCGGCATCCGCTCGGCCCTACCATGGAACCATGAGCACACAGCCGTGGAACCCGACCGGGCAGCAGTACACGATCGAGAACGGGCGGGACAGGCTCGTCGCCACGGAGGTCGGCGCGACCCTGCGCGAGCTCGAGCTGAACGGCACGGCCGTGCTCGAGGATTTCGGGTCGGATGCCGCTCCCGTCGCGTCGCAGGGAAACGTGCTCGTGCCCTGGCCGAACCGCGTGCGCGACGGCGTGTGGCAGCTCGACGGCGAGAACCAGCAGCTCGACATCAGCGAGCCGAAGTTCCACAACGCGAGCCACGGCCTGCTGCGCACGCAGCCGTACCGGGTGGCGGCGCAGGATGCCGCGAGCATCACGCTCGCCGCCGACCTGCACCCGCAGCGCGGCTACCCGTTCAGCCTCGCGACGAGCGTGCGCTATGCGCTCACGGGTGCCGGCCTCGAGGTCGCGCACACGATAGCGAACCGCGGCGCGCGGCCCGCGCCCGCGGGGATCGGCACGCACGGCTACTACCGCATCGGCGACATCGACACCGATGAGCTCACCGTGACGAGCACGGGAGCGACCGTGATCGAGGTCGACGAGCGCATGAATCCGACGGGCACCGCTCCCGTCCCGGCGGACAAGGACCTGCGCGGCGGCCGCCCCGTGCGCGGGCTCGAGGTCGACACCGCGTACACGGATCTCGACGCCGACGGAGACCGCTTCGAGCATTCGCTTGCGGCATCCGACGGTCGCACCCTCACAGTGTGGGGCGACGAGCAGTTCCGCTGGGTGCAGTTCTACACGTCCGACCGCATCCGCGGCGACGGCACCCGCTCGCTCGCGATCGAGCCCATGACGATGCCCGCGAACGCGTTCAACTCGGGCGACGGGCTGCGCTGGATCGCGCCGGGCGAGACGTGGACGGCGCGCTGGGGCGTCACCTTCACGGGCTGAGCCGCGCGGCGCCCATAGGCTGGGAGCCATGACGACTCCTCACTCGCTGCGCTGGGGCATTCTCGGCCCCGGCGGCATCGCCCGCGCGTTCACGAACGACCTGAACCTCAACGGGTTCACGGTCGAAGCGGTGGGCTCGCGCAGCCTCGAGCGCTCGGAGGCGTTCGCCGCCGAGTTCGGCATCGCCCGCGCGCACGGCAGCTACGCCGAGCTCGTCGCCGACCCCGACATCGACGCCGTCTACATCGCGACGCCGCACCCGTTCCACGTCGAGAACGCGCTGCTCGCTCTCGACGCCGGAAAGCACGTGCTCGTCGAGAAGCCGTTCACGCTCAACGCCGCCGAGGCGCAGCAGGTCGCGGATCGCGCCGCCGAGAACGGGCTCGTCGCGCTCGAGGCCATGTGGACGCGGTTTCTTCCGCACATGCGCCGGGTGCGCGAGATCCTCGCCGCGGGCACGCTCGGCGAGGTCGTTCTCGTCACGGCCGACCACACGCAGCACCTCGACTTCGGCCCCGACCACCGCATCAACGCCCCCGAGCTCGGCGGGGGAGCGCTGCTCGACCTCGGCATCTACCCCGTCTCGTTCAGCGTCGACGTGCTCGGGCTGCCCGAGACCGTCGCGGCGACGGCGACCCTCAGCGAGGCCGGCGTGGACACGCAGGTGGCGGCCGTGTTCGGCTATGGCGACGGCCGCATGGCGACGACGGTGAGCTCGCTTCGCGCCGCTGGCCCCAACACCGCGAGCGTCATCGGCACCGCCGCGCGCATCGACATCGACCGCGTCTGGTACACGCCCACGAGCTTCCGGGTCACCTCCGCCGCGGGCGACGTGCTCGAGGAGTTCAGCGCCGAGGTCACGGGCCGCGGCATGCACTACCAGGCGCTCGAGCTCGAACGCCTCGTCGCCGCGGGGCTTCCCTCCGGGCAGATCCTCCCCGTCTCGGAGTCCGTCGCGATCATGAGCGTGCTCGACGAGATCCGCGCGCAGATCGGGGTCGTGTACCCGGGGGAATCGCCCAGTTCCAGCCGGTAAAATCGGCGGTATGCCACCCGCCTCGTCCTCCTCCCGCGCGCCCCGACGCCGGCCCTGGAGGACAGCGGTCGCCGCTGTCGTCTTCGCCGTTCTCGGCGCGGGAAGCGTCGCCGCGGGAGCGATAACCGCGCCCGTCGCGGCCGAAACCGTCACTGCGGCGCCGGCGCCGACCGCGCCCGCGCGGCCGCTTGCCGAGAACGCGGTTCCCGCGAGCGGCATCCGTCAGTGCTCTGTCGCCGAGCAGGCCGGAAACCCGGACCTGCACACCCTTCAGGCGCGCGTCGTCAACGCCACGACCGGCGAAGTGCTCTTCGACCGCGACAGCACGACGCCCGCGCGCACGGCGAGCAACCTCAAGCTGCTCACGGCCGCTGCGGCGCTCGAGACCTTCGGCGCCGAATACCGCATCGCCACGCCCGTCGTCGCGGGTAGCGAGCCCGGCACGATCGTGCTCGAGGGCCGCGGCGACCTCACGCTCACGCGGCTGCCGACCGGGCAGGAGTCGGTGTATCCGGGAGCCGCTCACCTCGACGAGCTCGCTCGGCTGACGAAGCAGGCGTGGGCGGACGCCGGCCACACCGAGCCCATCACGCGCATCGTTCTCGACTCCAGCTTCTTCGGCGGCGAGAGCTGGCTGCCCGAATGGGACACGAAGGGCATGCGCGAGGGCTACCAGTCGCACGTGAGCGCGCTGCAGGTCGACGCCGACCGGTTCTACCCCACGATCGAGTACTCGGGTCGCGGCAGCGACCCCGTGGCGCGCGCGGGCGACGCGTTCGCCGCCTACTTCCCGGGCGCGACGACGGTGATCGGCACGGCGCCCGAGGGCGCGGCGCCGCTCGCGCACGTGTCGTCGCCGCCGCTGTCGGATCTCGTGGAGTACATGCTGCGGTACAGCGACAACATGATCGCCGAGTCCCTCGCGCGGCTCGTCGCCATCAGGGAGGGCGCCGGCAACGACTTCGCCGCGCTCGACGCCGGGCTGAAGGCGGCGCTCGAGCCGCTCGGCCTCGACACGAGCGCTGTCACGATCGCCGACGGCTCGGGGCTCAGCGCGAACAACGCCGTGCCGAACGTGTTCTTCACGAAGCTCTTGCGTGGCGTCGTCGACGGCGACATCGACATGTCCGCGATTCTCGCCGGGCTCCCGGTCGCGGGCGAGACGGGAACGCTGCGGTACGAGAGCCGGTTCAGCGGGGACGCGTCGGATGCCGCCGGGCACGTGCGCGCCAAGACGGGGTGGATCCAGACCGCGTACACGCTCTCGGGCGTCATCGACGCGAAGGACGGCGCGACTCTCGTGTTCTCGCTGTACGCGCTCGACGACGAGCCGCTGCCGGCGACGACGGCGCACGCGGTCGACGAGCTCGCCGCGGCGTTCTACCGTTGTGGTGACGAACTCGCGAACACCTGAATCGGAGGCAGCATGACCAGGGCACTTCTCATCGTCGACGTCCAGAACGACTTCACCGAGGGCGGCGCGCTCGGCGTCGACGGGGGAGCGGCCGTCGCGAGCGGCATCAGCGCGCTGCTCGCGAACGCGGGCGACCGCTACGCCGCCGTGTTCGCGTCACGGGACTGGCACGACGCCACAGGTGACAATGGCGGCCACTTCGCGACCGACGGTGCGCCCGACTTCGTCTCGACGTGGCCCGTGCATTGCGTCGCGGGAACCGCGGGCGCGGACTACCACCCCGACCTCGACGCGTCCCGCGTGACCACCCATATCCGCAAGGGGCAGGGCGAGCCGGCGTACTCTGCGTTCCAGGGCACGACAGACGACGGATCGACGCTGCGCGACGCGCTCGCCGAGCACGGCGTGACCGAACTCGACGTCGCCGGCATCGCCACCGACTACTGCGTGCGCGCATCCGTGCTCGACGCCCTCGACGACGGCCTGGCCGTCACCGTGATCGAGGACCTCGTCGCGGGCGTCGCCGACGAGTCGAGCCGCGCCGCCCTCGAGGAGATGGCGTCGCGGGGCGCGCGCCTCGGCACCTCGGACTCGGTCCTCCGGGGCTGAGCAGCCGCGCTGCTTGTGGACGGACGGACGTTTTCCACACCAGATGTGACCGTGGCCTTCGCGATAAATTCCACGGGTAGCCTTCGATCGTGGATTGGACCATCTGGGGAGCTGTCGCCACGGTCGTCGCTGCTTCTCTCGCCGCTCTCATGTCATGGCGCACTTTGCATTCCACGACAGTACAGGGCCAGAGAGAGCAGGCATTTGCGCGGTTCACGGCGGCGCTAGACCACATATACAGTGGCAACGATAGTCGAGCGCGCCAAGGAGCTTCGATCCTCAAGAACCTACGGCGATCGAAGTGGTTGAGCGACGACGACCGTAGAATGGTGATCGAGGCGATCGCAACCTACCTTGGCGACGCGGAGGTGTAGAGCGAAATGACATCCACCGATCTGACGCGTGAATTGCGGCTCTTGCAAGCTGATTTCCTTGAGGAGCTCGGGCAAGAAGAAGAGGCGTCGCGCGTGCGAAGCCGTGTCCAGTCCGACTCCGCACATTCGTCGGCGCGTTTTTCTCCGGAATCCTCCGAAGACGAGATCGCCGATGTCGCATTGCTGGCTCTTGAGGCCGAGTATCGGCGCATCGAGAAGGAGATGCGCGAACTGCGAAGTGGTGGGCGAGAGGTCCGCGCGCGCCTCAAAGAGGAGATCATGCGCACACGTCGGCACGGCCAGCCGAGCGAGGAAGATCTGCGTGCCGCTGTTCAACGCGTCGTGGATCAGGACGATATCGTCGCGTCGCGGCGCGGCGATCGGCGATAGCACTAGGCCGTTGCGCCCGGCTCTGGCAGCGCTATGCCACCGTTTCGCGAGCTCTCTGGGCGGCCCATCCGGACTCTGACGGTTTGAAGCGGCGAGCAGCGGCCGCTCCTCGCTGTGAGGATGAGGGGCGACGCCGACTTGTGTATCCACAAAGTCATTGACCTCGCAAAGTACTTTGTGTTACAAAGTAACCATGACGAACTCACCGCACGACGATGACGAGGCACTCGACCCCGCCGCGATGCTCGCCCTCGCGAACGCGCAGCAGCGCAGCGTCGCGAGCCAGATCAACAGCTTCGCGTGGATCATCACGGGCGTGTGGGGAATCGCCTGGCTCGTCGGGTTCGGCGCCATCTGGCTCATCGACGGCCTCGCGCCCGCGTTCGCGCTGCCGGCCGGCGTCGCCTGGCCGACGCTCGGCGTCTGCCTCGCCGTCGCGGTCGCCACATCGATCGTGCTCGGCATCCGCAGCACCCGCGGCGTGAAGTCGAGTCCGAGCTCGGCGTTCACGGGCGCCGTGTACGGCTCGACGTGGTCGATATCGATGGTCGGCATCTGGATCCTCGGCTCGAGCATGATCGCGCAAGGTATGTCCGCCGAGATAGCGGCCTTCTACTTCACCTCGGCGTTCGTGCTCATGACCGGCGTCATGATGCTCGTCTCGGCGGCGATCTGGCAGACGAGGCCGTCGCTGTACGTCGGCATCTGGCTCGTCGTCATCGCCGCGGTCGCGCCCCTGTTCGGCGTGCCGGGCAACTACCTCTTCCTCGCGCTGAGCGGCGGGCTCGTGTTCCTGCTGTTCTCCATCGTTCTGCTCGTGCACGCCTCGCGGCTGCGTCGCCGCCTGCAGGGGAGCGACCGTGCCTGATCTCGACCCCGTCATCCACGCGCAAGCGCGACTGCGCATCACCGCGGCCCTCGCGACCCTCGACGCGGGGGAGGCCATCACATTCCCCCGGCTGCAGCACGTGCTCGGCATGACCGCCGGCAACCTCTCGACGCACTTGCGCAAGCTCGAGGACGCCGAATACGTCGCCGTCTCGAAGACCATCGAGGGCCGCTCGCCCGCCACCTACATCCAGCTCACCCGCCTCGGGCGCCGTCGCTTCGAGGACTACACGGCATCACTCAAGAACCTCCTGGGAGGAACCCCATGACAACCCTCGCCCGCTTCGAGAACGTCACGCGCCGCTTCGGCGACGTCACCGCTCTCGACGACGTCACCCTCGAGATCGGCTCGGGCCGCATCGTCGGACTGCTCGGACCGAACGGCGCCGGCAAGACGACGATGCTCTCGCTCCTGCAGGGGCTGCGGAAGCCGACGTCGGGCCGCGTCGAGCTGCTGGGCGGCGACCCCGGCGACTACCACAATCGCGCGCGGCTCGGCAGCACGCCGCAAGAGACGGCGCTGCCGCAGGCGCTGCGCGTCGGCGAGATCCTCCGCTTCGTCGCGAGCCACTTCGACGACGCCGTCCCCGTCGACGAGATCGCCGCCGAGTTCGGGCTCACGGAGCTCCTGCGCAAGCAGGCCGGAGCCCTCTCCGGCGGGCAGAAGCGCCGGCTCTCCGTCGCGCTCGCGTTCGTCGGCCGACCGCAGCTCGTGCTGCTCGACGAGCCCACGACCGGCCTCGACGTCGACGCGCGGCGCACGCTGTGGGGCGCCGTGCGCCGCCAGCACGAGCAAGGCGCCACCATCGTCGTCACGAGCCACTACCTCGACGAGATCGAGGCGCTCGCCGAGCGCGTGATCGTCGTCGACGGTGGGCGGGTCATCGCCGATGACGGCATCCGTTCCATCCTCGGGCAGGTGTCGGGGCGGATGCTGCGACTCGCGACGCCGCAGCCGGAGGCAATCGCCCAGCTCGACGGCGTCGGCGCCCACACCATCGAGCCCGACGGAACCCACACGTTCTTCGTGCGCGACGGCGACGCCACCGTCACCGACATCGTGCGCGGCGGCATCCCGTTCTCCGACCTGTCCATGCGCGGCGCGACCCTCGAAGAGGCGTTCCTCGCGCTCACCGAGAAGACCCCGGCCTGAGGAGGCCCCCATGTCGAACCCCACACTGCGCCTCGCCGGCGTGCACGCGAAGTACGCCCTGATCGAGACGTTCCGCATCCCCATCGCCGTGATCGGCTCGCTCGTGTTCCCCGCCCTCGCGCTGCTGTTCTTCGTCGTGCCGCAGCAGACGGTGGCGCAGAACCCGCTCTACGCGACGCAGGCGATCATCTCGATGAGCGTGTTCGCGGTCATGTCGAACGCGCTGTTCAGCTTCGGCATCTCGATCTCCGAGGACCGCGAGAAGCCCTGGGACCCGTTCCTGCGCACGCTCCCCGTGCCGGGAATGGCGCGCGTGCTGTCGTACGTGTTCTCCATCGGCGCGATGGGCCTGGTCGCGATCATCCCCGTGCTCGTCATCGGCGCGCTGTTCACCGCCGCCGAGGCGCCGCTGCCGCGCGTGCTGTTCGGCTTCGTCATGCTCGCCGTGTCGGCGCTGCCGTTCATGCTCATCGGCGTCGCGATCGGCTACGCCTTCCCGTCGAAGGCCGCGATCGCGATCGTGCAGGTCGTCATGTTCGGCTTCGCCTTCGCGGGCGGGCTGTTCCTTCCGCCGCTCATGTTCGCCGACTGGCTCGACACGCTCTCGAAGTTCTTCCCCTCGCGCCAGGCCCGCGAACTCGTGATCTGGGCCGTGCAGGGCGGCGCGCTCGAGCCGTGGGTGTGGCTCGGCCTGCTCGCCTGGCTCGCCGTGACCGCCGCGCTCGCGCTCATGCTGTACCGCCGCGACGAAGGACGCCGCTTCCACTGAGAAGGCGGCGAACGGATGCCGTCAGTCGCCGCTCGCGTGCCGGTCGAGGAACGCGTACACCTCGTTGTCGTCGACGCCGGGAAACCGGCCCGACGGCAGCGGCGCGAGCACTTGCGTGTGCAGCCGGGCGCTCGGCCACGACCGGGCTCGCCACTTCTCGTCGAGCTCCGTGCTCGGGCGCCGGCAGCACGACTCGTCGGGGCAGCGCGAGGTCGCCCGCCGCTGCGTCTCGCGGCCGCGGAACCACTTCGCGTCGTCGAACGGCACGCCGACGGAGATCGAGAACTCTCCCGCCGCCGTCGTTCCCGTCTGCGTCGAGCACCAGAAGGTGCCCGCGGGCGTGTCGGTGTACTGGTACTGCTCCGTCGTGCGGTTCTGCTGGCCGAACGCCGAGCGCGCGCTCCACTTGCGGCACACGCGCTGACCCTCGATCGACCCGGTCACGTCCGTCGGCAGCGGGAGCCCGTCGTTCTCGTAACCCTTCTGCAGCGTGCCGTCGTCGGTGACGCGCAAGAAGTGCAGCCGCATGTCGAGCCGTGAGGTCGCGAGGTTCGTGAGTCGCAGCCCCGCCGCCTCGTGCGTCACGCCGAACGCGTCGCGGAAGTCCTCGACCGCGAGATTGCGCTCCTTCTTCGCCTGCGTGAGGAACTCGACGGCGCGGGACTGCGGCATGAGGCAGCACGCGGCGAAGTAGTTGATCTCGAGCCGCTGCTTGAGAAACTGAGCGTAGCTCGTCGGCACCGTGTGACCGAGGATGCGGTGCGCCATCGCCTGCAGCGCCATGGACCGCAGCCCGTGACCGCCGGGGATCGACGCGGGCGGCAGGTAGATGCGGCCGTTCTCGAGGTCGGTGATCGAGCGTGCCGAGCTCGGCAGGTCGTTCACGTAGATGAGCGCGAATCCCAGCTGCTCGGCCATGATGCCGACCGTTCGGTGCGTGAGCGCTCCCGTGGAGTGCCCGGCCGCGAGAACGCGCTCCTCCGCGATGTCCTCGATCTCGGGCAGGTAGTTGTTCTGCGCGCGCATGTGCTCGCGCAGCTGCGTGTTGGCGCGTCGCGCCTCCTCGGGTGTTGCGACGGCCTCCGTCGCGCGGCGTTGCAGCTCCCGGTGCAGGCCGACGAGCGATTCGAGCAGCTCGTCGCTCACGCCGCGTCCGGGCTTGACGGCGGGCAGCCCGAGCGAGGAGTAGAGCGTGCCCGCCTGCGCCTCGAGCAGCTCGAGCTCGAGCGCGGCGCGCTTCGACGGCGGCTCCGTGCTCAGCAGCTCGGCGAGCTCGACGCCGAGCGCGGCGGCGATGCTCGTGAGCAGCGAGAGCTTCGGCTCGCGCTTGCCGTTCTCGATGAGCGAGAGCTGGCTGCCCGTGACGCCGACGGCCTCGCCGAGTGCGTCGAGGGTCAGGGCGGACCGGCCGCGGAAGTGCCGGATGCGGTGACCGAGAGTCGCGAGTTCGCTGCGCGTCGTCATGTCTCAACAATATCGAAAGAAACGGAGATCTTGACACTGAAAATTGCGTTCAGGGGCTGCATTCATCCGTGAGAGTGGATTCAGACCTGTTCTTGACACTGTTTCGGAGGCTCTCATGTCACTCGCCACTCTCCTCGGACGGCACAGCGGACGAGACGACGAGGCGGTGACCGAGAGTCGTGATCAGGCGCGAGCGGATGCCGCCGGGCGAGAAGTGCCGGCAGCGGCATCCGGTCGTGCGTCCCTTCTCGCGTGGGTCGACGAGGTGGCCGCGCTCACGCAGCCCGACGAGGTCGTCTGGTGCGACGGGTCGCGCGCCGAGAACGATCGCCTCACGAAGCAGATGGTCGCCGAGGGCAAGCTCATCCGGCTGAACCCCGAATGGCGGCCCAACAGCTTCCTCGCCCGCTCGACCCCGTCGGACGTCGCGCGCGTCGAGGCGCGCACGTTCATCGCGAGCGAGAAGGAGGAGGACGCCGGGCCCACGAACAACTGGGCAGACCCCGCGCAGATGCGGGAGACCCTCACGGGCGTGTTCGCGGGCAGCATGCGCGGTCGCACGATGTACGTCGTGCCGTTCTCGATGGGTCCCGTCGGCGGCCCGCTCAGCCAGCTCGGCGTGCAGCTCACCGACTCCGCCTACGCCGTCGTGTCGATGGGCATCATGACCCGCATGGGGAAGCGCGTGCTCGAGCTCATCGACAACGGCGCCCCGTGGGTCAAGACGCTGCACTCGGTCGGCGCCCCGCTCGCGCCGGGCGAGGAGGATGTGGCCTGGCCGTGCAACGACGAGAAGTACATCGTGCAGTTCCCCGAGGCGCGCGAGGTGTGGTCGTACGGCTCCGGCTACGGCGGCAACGCCCTGCTCGGGAAGAAGTGCTTCGCGCTGCGCATCGGCAGCGTCATGGCGCGTGACGAGGGCTGGCTCGCCGAGCACATGCTGCTCATCCGCGTGACGGACCCGAACGGCCGCGCCTATCACGTCGCCGCCGCGTTCCCCTCGGCGTGCGGAAAGACGAACCTCGCGATGCTGCGTCCCACGATCCCCGGCTGGAAGGTCGAGACGATCGGCGACGACATCGCGTGGCTGCGCCCGGGCGAGGACGGCCGACTGTGGGCCATCAACCCCGAGGCCGGGTTCTTCGGCGTCGCCCCCGGAACCGGAGAGTCGACGAACGTCACCGCCGTCGAGACGCTGTGGGGCAACACGATCTTCACGAACGTCGCGCTGCGCGACGACGGCGACGTGTGGTGGGAGGGCCTGACCGACACGCCGCCCGAGCACCTGATCGACTGGGAGGGCAACGACTGGACGCCCGACTCCGGCCGGCCCGCCGCGCACCCCAACTCGCGATTCACCGTCGCCGCCGCCCAGTGCCCGCAGATGGCGGACGACTGGGAGGCCGACGGCGGCGTGCCGATCGACGCGATCCTGTTCGGCGGTCGCCGCGCCACGAACGTGCCGCTCGTCGTCGAGGCCACCGACTGGAGTCACGGCGTGTTCATGGGCGCCACGATCTCCTCCGAGCGCACCGCCGCCGCGGAGGGCACGGTCGGCGAGCTGCGCCGCGACCCGTTCGCGATGCGCCCGTTCTGCGGCTACAACATGGCCGACCACTGGGCGCACTGGCTCTCGATCGGGCAGAAGCTGCGCTTCGACCGCGCGCCGCGCGTGTTCCAGGTCAACTGGTTCCGCAAGGGTGACGACGGCCGCTTCCTCTGGCCCGGATTCGGTGAGAACGCGCGCGTGCTCGAGTGGATCACCGGCCGCGTGAGCGGCGACGTCGGCGCCGAGACGACGCCGATCGGCCGCATCCCGCTGGGAGGCGACCTCAACGTCGACGGACTCGACCTGCCCGCCGACGACCTCGCCGAGCTGTTCGCCGTGAACCGCGACACGTGGCTGTCCGAGGCCGACCTGACCGAGGAGTTCTTCGCCCAGTTCGGTCAGAAGCTTCCCGCCGCGATGCGGGCCGAACTCGACGCGCTGCGCTACCGGCTGCGTCACTAGACCGCCGCGGCGCGCGCCGGGGGACAACGGTGTGCGCGCCGCGGCCACCTCGTGAGCCGCGCGGAGGCGGGCAGGGGCAGCGCCCTGGCCGGACGGTCCTTGCCTCCCTCCGCGCGGCTCACGCACCCTCAGGCGTGGGCGGCGGATGACGAATGGGGCGTGCATGCGCCGCCCGCACACCTCAGGACGGATCGGATGCCGCTCGCGCGATCTCCGCGCGGAGGATCCCGCGCAGTCGCTCGAGCGATGCACGGCTCGTCGCAATGCGGCCGAGCGCGAGCTGCTGGAACACGATGCCGTCAAGGCTCGACCAGACGAGGTCGGTGAGCGCGGCGTCGTCGAGGCCGAAGTGCCGCAGCTGCCGGCCTGCCACACCGAGATCATCATGGGCCAGTTCCACGGGCCCATCGCCCCGACGACGCCGATCGGGCGGTAGTGCAGCACCGCGTGCGAGTCGCCGTCGTCGATCACGACATCGGGGTCGAGAGGGGTGGATGCCGCTGCGCGAAGCCACCCGGACGCGCCGCCGACCTCGAACCGGGCGTTCGGGCCGTTGAGCGGCTTGCCCTGCTCGCGCGTGAGCAGCTGCGCGAGCGCCTCCGCGTTCTCGTCGATCGCGTCGGCGGCCTTCAGCAGGATCGCGCTGCGCTGCTCGTGCCCGAGGTCGTCCCACGCGGGCTGCGCCGCTGCCGCCGTGTCGACGGCCGCGTCGAGGTCGGCGACGGAGTGCACGGGCGCCTCGCCGATCACCTCTCCGGTCGCCGGGTTCGTGATCTCGCGGCCGGCTCCCGGCTCGGCGGTGATGGCGGCCAGAAGGCTCTCGAACGTGTGCATGGCGGTTCCTCCACTGTGAGTCGGCACGGTGAGACGTGTCCTCTCACGCTACGGCTCCGCCGTCGCCGCCGGTTGACCGGGCGAGCAGGGCGCTTGACGGAGCGTGCAGAGTTGCGGCGCGGGGAACGCGAAACGGCGGCGCAGGCCGAAGCCCGCGCCGCCGCATCCGACCGCTCCTAAAGGGTGTTGCCGAGCTTGAAGCCGGCCTCTGTGTCGCCCTTGCGCGTGTACGAGAAGCCGTCGGCGCCGATCGTGACGGCCATCTCGCTCTTGTCCTCGCGCTCGCGCACCGGCTGCGGGTTGCCGTCGAGATCGAGAACGAGCGAGGCCTCGGTGTACCAGCTCGGCACGACGGCGTGGCCCCACCAGTCGCGGCGCTGGTTGTCGTGCACGTCCCACGTCACGCGCGGGTTGTCGGGGTCGCCCGTGTAGTAGTCCTGCGTGTAGATCTCGACGCGGTGCCCGTCGGGGTCGCGCAAGTAGAGGTAGAACGCGTTCGAGACGCCGTGACGGCCGGGGCCGCGCTCGATCGCGTCCGACATGCGCAGCGCGCCGAGCTTGTCGCAGATCGCGATGATGTTGTGCTTCTCGTGCGTCGCGAACGCGACGTGGTGCATGCGCGGTCCCGCGCCGCCGGTCATCGCCGTGTCGTGCACGGTCGGCTTGCGGCGCATCCAGGCCGCGTACGTCGTGCCCTCGTCGTCCTGGATGTCCTCCGTCACGCGGAAGCCGAGGTCCTCCATGTACTTCACCGCGCGCGGCACGTCGGGCGTGACCTGGTTGAAGTGGTCGATGCGCACGAGCGCGCCGGGGGAGTACAGGTCGTACCGCCAGGCGAGACGCTCGACGTGCTCGACCTCGTAGAAGAATTCGTAGGGGAAGCCGAGCGGGTCCTCGACGCGCACGGAGTCGCCGATGCCCTTCGTGAAGCCCTCGGCGCGACGCTCGACACGGCAGCCGAGCTCGGTGTAGAACGCGACGGCGGCGTCGAGCTCCTCGGGGGAGCGCACGCGGTACGAGAACGCGGAGACGGCGGCCGTGTCGCCCTTGCGGAGCACGAGGTTGTGGTGGATGAACTCCTCGAGGCTGCGCAGGTAGACGGCGTTCTCGTCCTCCTCGGTCACGACGAGGCCGAGCACGTCGACGTAGAAGTTGCGGCTGACCTCGAGGTCGGTGACGACGAGCTCCATGTAGGCGCAGCGCAGCACGTCCGGCGGCGCGGCCTTCGGCGTGGGGATCGGGTTCGCGGGCGCCGGGACGGGGTCGCCTTGCGTCACGACGGGTTCGGGCGCGTCGGGGGTCACGACGGGTTCCTTTGTGCTCATGGTGCTTCCTTGCGTGTTTTGAGAGAGGAGATTGACGGATGCCGCCGGGCTATGCCCCGACGGTCTTCGCGGCTTCGCTGCCGAAGCGGGCCGTGTGCACGTCGCCGAGGGTGATGTGCACGGCCTGCTGGTCGGTGTAGAAGTCGATCGAGCGGTAGCCGCCCTCGTGGCCGAGGCCGGAGGCCTTGACGCCGCCGAACGGGGTGCGCAGGTCGCGCACGTTGTGCGAGTTGAGCCACACCATTCCCGCGTCGATCGACTGCACGAACGTGTGCGCACGGGTCAGGTCGCTCGTCCACACGTACGCGGCGAGGCCGTACTTCACGCCGTTCGCGAGCTCGAGGGCCTCCTCGTCGGAGTCGAACGGCGTGATCGCGACGACCGGGCCGAAGATCTCCTCCTGGAAGATGCGCGCGTCGGGCTTCACGTCGGCGAACACGGTCGGGGCGACGTAGTTGCCCGTGTCGAGGCCCTCGGGGCGGCCACCGCCGGCGAGCAGCCGGCCCTCGGTCTTGCCGATCTCGACGTAGCTCATGACCTTGTCGTAGTGCTCGGGGTGCACGAGCGCGCCGACCTCCGTCTTCGGATCGTGCGGGTCGCCGACGCGGATGTTCTTCGCGCGCGCGGCGTAGCGCTCGCAGAACTCGTCGTAGATCGAGCGCTCGACGAGGATGCGGCTGCCCGCGGTGCAGCGCTCGCCGTTGAGGGAGAAGACGCCGAACAGGGTCGAGTCGATCGCGGCGTCGAGGTCCGCGTCGGCGAAGACGACGGCGGGCGACTTGCCGCCGAGCTCCATCGACATGCCCTTGAGGTTCGCGGCGCAGTTGCCGAAGATGATCTGGCCCGTGCGGCTCTCGCCCGTGAACGAGATGAGCGGCACGTCGGGGTGCTTCACGAGCGCGTCGCCGGCCTCCTCGCCGATGCCGTTGACGAGGTTGAACACGCCCTTCGGCAGGCCCGCCTCTTCGAAGATCCCGGCCCACAGGCTCGCGGACAGCGGCGTGAACTCGGCGGGCTTGAGAACGACCGTGCAGCCCGAGGCGAGCGCGGGAGCGAGCTTCCAGCTCTCGAGCATGAACGGCGTGTTCCACGGCGTGATGAGGCCCGCGACGCCCTTCGGCTTGCGGTTCACGTAGTTGACCTGGCGGCCGGGCACCTTGTAGGCGTCGTCGGCCTGCGCGACGATCAGGTCGGCGAAGAAGCGGAAGTTCTCGGCCGCGCGCTGCGCCTGGCCGAGGGCCTGCGTGATCGGCAGCCCGGAGTCGAAGGTCTCGAGCTCGGCGAGCCGGGAGTCCTGCGCCTCGACGGCATCCGCGATCCGGCCCAGCACGCGAGCGCGAGCACGGGGCAGCATGCGCGGCCACGGCCCGTTGTCGAAGGCGTCCTTCGCGGCGGCGACGGCGCGATCGATGTCTTCCGACTGGCCGGCGGCGGCTGTCGCGTAGTTCTCGTTGGACACCGGGTCGAGCACGTCGAACGTCTTGCCGGAGATGCTGTCGACGAACTCGCCGCCGATGTAGTGCTTGATCGACGTCGGCAGGTTTTCGGGCACGTAGTGGACCATGGGGTGCCTCCTTTGGTTAGGTGTGTCGTGGTTTGTGGTGGGACTGGTAGTCGAGGAACGCGTCAAGCGTCGCGGTGCGGTGGTCGCGCGCGGCGAGCTCGACGGTGAGCGGATCTGCGTCCGACTCGATGAGCTGGAGCAGATTCTCGTGCTCGGTCACGGAGTCCCGCGCCCGGCCGGGCACGAAGCTGAACGTGGAGTCCCGCAGCACGCGCATGCGGTTCCAGCCCCGGTGCACGAGATCGAGAACGTGCGGGTTGGGGCAGTTCTCGAACAGCACGGAGTGGAACTCGAGGTTCAGCTCGGTGAACTGGTGCGGATTGAAGTCGTCGAGGCACGCGATCATCTGCGCGTTTATCGCGCGCGCCCGCTCGATGTCGTCAGCCGTGATGAACGGCGCGGAGAAGCGCGTGGCCGCCCCCTCGACGAGCGCGAGGGTCTGCATCGTGTGCGCGTATTCGGTCTCCTCGACCATTGCGACCTGGGCGCCGACGTTGCGCACGAACGTGACGAGGCCTTCCGCCTCGAGTCGGCGGATCGCCTCGCGCACGGGCACGACGCTGACGTCGAGCTCGCCGGCGATCTGGCTGAGCACGAGCCGGTAGCCGGGGACGAAGCGACCGCTCTCAATGCGTTCGCGAATCCACGCGTACGCGCGCTCGGACTTGCTCTGCGTGGCGCCGGGCGCCGAGGACATCACTGCGTCGACTGCCATGCGCGGTACCGTTCCCTCCACTCGGCGTTCATGGGGAAGAGGCCGTCGATGGCCTCGCCGTTCGCTACCTGCTCGGCGATCCACGCGTCGGCGCGTTCCTGCTCGTACGCCTCGTCGATGACCTCGCGGGCGAGCTGCGGGGGGATGACGATGACGCCGTCGCCGTCGCCGACGATGAGGTCGCCCGGCTGAACGGCGGCGCCGCCGCACGCGATCGTCACGTCTGTATCCCACGGCACGTGCCGACGACCGAGGACGGAGGGGTGGGCGCCCTTCGAGAACACCGGGATGTCGAATCCCGACACTTCCTCGAAGTCCCGCACGCCGCCGTCGGTGACGATGCCGGCGGCGCCGCGCACTTGCGCCCGCAACGCGAGCACGTCGCCCACGGTGCCGGTGCCCGATTCGCCCCGCGCCTCCATGACGAGCACCTCGCCGGGGTTCACGGCGTCGAAGGCGCGCTTCTGGGCGTTGTAGCCGCCGCCGTGGGAGGCGAACAGATCGGGACGGAACGGCACGAAGCGCAGGGTGCGGGCGAGGCCGAACATCTTCTCGCCGTGGGTCGCGCTGCGCACGCCCTCGATGAAGATGTCGACGTGTCCGCGCTTGCGCAGCGCGGCGCTGAGCGTCGCGACGGCGGTGGCCGAGAGCTTCTCGCGCATGTCGTCGCTGAGCTCGAACCGCTCCTCGGCGGGCAGGCCCGCCGCTTCGCGGCTGCCCCACGCCTCGGTGCGCTGCAGATCGTTCGTGCTCGGCTTCGTGCCGACGTCTGAGAACGGCACATCGCCCGCCGTGACCGTCGTCACGAGCTTCCCCGTGGTGGGCGAGCCGGGCGCGGTTGGCGCGTCGACCTCGACCTCGACGACGTCTCCGGGAGAGACGACGGACGAGCCGGCGGGGGTGCCGGTGAGGATGATGTCGCCCGCGTGGAGCGTCATCATCTGCGAGAGGTCGGCGACGAGCTGGCAGAACGGGAACAGCAGCCCGGCGGTCGTGTCGTCCTGCGCGATCTCGCCGTTCACCCACGTGCGCACGCGCAGCGCGCCCGGGTCGACCTGGTCGGCGGGGATCACGGCGGGGCCGAGCGGCGTGTAGCCGTCTCCGCCCTTCGAGCGCACGTTCGAGCCCTTGTCGGCGGCGCGGAAGTCGTAGATGCCGAAGTCGTTGGCGGCGGTCACGCCGGACACGGCCGCCCAGCCGTCCTCGGCGGAGACGCGGCGCACGTCGGTGCCGATGATGAGCGCGATCTCGCCCTCGAACGCGAGAAGCTCGGCGCCGAGCGGCCGCTCGATCGTGCCGCCGGAAGCGCTCACCGACGAGGAGGGCTTGAAGAAGTAGGACGGGTTTTCGGGGGTGCGGCCGCGCTGTTCGGCGCGTGAGCGGTAGCTCAAGTGCACGGCGATGATCTTGCCCGGCGTGGGCAGTGCCTCAGGGGCGCTCATGTGTTCTCCCATCGGTGCGAGGCGTCGTATTTCAAATGATATACGATTGCTCGACGACTTTCTAGTGGTTTCTCATCGGCGGGCGGCGACCATCAGTAGCTCGCTCGCGTCGGCGCATTCTCGCCCGTGATCCACTCGTCGGCGAGCTTCTCGCTCGCGCGGGCGAGCAGCGCGACATCGGCGGCGACCGCGACGAAGTCCGCTCCCGCCTCGACGTAGCGGCGCGCCATCGCCGGGTCGAAGGCGTTGACGCCGACGGGCACGCCGAGCTCCTTCGCGGTGCGGATCGTGCTCTCGACGGCGGCGACGACGTCTGGGTGGCCCTGCCGGCCGAGCAGCCCCATCGACGCGGCGAGGTCCGACGGCCCGATGAACAGCGCGTGGACGCCGTCGGTGCCGGCGATTTCCGCCGCGTTCTCCACGGCCTGCGCCGTCTCGATCTGCACCGTGAGTGACACCGTGGAATCCGCGTTCGCGAGGTAGTCCTCGTAGCGGTTCCACCGCGACGCGCGAGCAAGAGCGCTGCCGACGCCGCGGATGCCGTGCGGGGGATAGCGCACGGCGGACACCGCCGCCGCGGCATCCTGTGGCGTGTTGACCATCGGCACGATCAGGTTCTGCGCGCCGATGTCGAGGAGCTGCTTGATGATGACGGGCTCGCCGAACGGGGCGCGCACGAGGGGCGTCGCGGGGTAGGCGGCGATGGCCTGGAGCTGCGGCACGATCGTGTCGAGCGTGTTGGGGCCGTGCTCGCCGTCGATGAGGATCCAGTCGAGGCCGCTGCCCGCGCAGATCTCGGCGTTGAGCGCGCTGCCCGTGCACACCCACATGCCCACGAGGGGGCGGTCGGTGTCGGCGAGGCGATCGCGGAAGGTGGGCTGCGGGGTCAGGCGAATCGGCATGTGACGGCTCCCAGCTGTCCGTAGTCGGCGTGCACGGTGTCGCCGCGCTCGACCCACATGGGGCGCGTGAACGAGCCGGCGAGGATGATCTCTCCGGCCTCGAGGCGGTCGCCGTGGTGCGCGAACTTGTTGGCGAGCCAGGCGACGCCGGATGCCGGGTGGTTGAGCACCGCGGCGGCGACGCCGGATTCCTCGATCGTCTCGTTGCGGTACAGCAGCGCCGAGACCCAGCGCAGGTCGACGGCGTCGACGGCGACGGGGCGGCCGCCCGTGACCATGGCGCCCATCGCTGCGTTGTCGGAGATCGTGTCGACGATCGTGCGGCCCTGCATCTCGATGCGGGAGCTCAGCACCTCGAGCGCGGGCACGACGTACTCGGTCGCGCGCAGCACGTCGAAGAGCGTGCAGCCCGGGCCCTCGAGCGCCTCGCCGAGCACGAACGCGAGCTCGACCTCGATGCGCACGTTCGAGAAGCGGTCGAACTCGATGACGGAGCCGTTCTCATAGACCATGTCGTCGAAGATGACGCCGTAGTCGGGCTCCGTGATGCCCGTCGCCTGCTGCATGACCTTCGACGTGAGGCCGATCTTGCGCCCCACGAGCCGGCGTCCCGCCTCGATGCCGCGCTGCTTCCACACGTTCTGCACCGCGTAGGAGTCGTCGATCGTCATCTCGGGGTGTCGCGCCGTCAGCAGGGGGATCATCGATCGCGATCGTTCCGCCTCGGCGAGTTCGTCGGCGATTTCGACGATGTCAGAGTGCTCAAGCACAGATGCTCCACTTCGTTGTCGATAGCTCTCGCATTGATCGTATACGATCAGCGGACGCCCGCGCCATGGGCCTCGCCATCAGGGGGCCGGTTCCCGTATGGGAGCCAGAACCGCGGATGGGAGCCACGATGTCGAGGCTCCCCAAAACGATTCTGGCTCCCTTCGGCGAATCTGTCTCCGAGAGACGGGCGAGTCCGTTCAGGCCGAGACGGATGCCGCTTCGAAGAGCGTGCCGTTCTGGGCGATGATCTCGTCCTGATACGGCGCACGGATGCTGCGCGACACGCGGCAGTCGAGGAGGAAGACTCCCTCCGCGCCGTCGGCGAGCCAGGTCTCGACCTCGGCGAGGTCGTCGAGTGAGGCGACGGTGGAGGCTCGAGCGCCGAGCGAGCGCGCCATTCCGGCGAAGTCGGCGGCGGGGATGAGCATGGGGTCCTCGGCGAAGCCTGCGAGACCGTACAAGTGCACTTCGGCGCCGTACGCGGCGTCGTTGTAGACGACGATGAGTCCGCGGCGCACGCGTCGAATGGTCGACTCGAGGTCGGCGAGGGCCATGAGCCCGCCGCCGTCGCCCGTGCACAGCACCGTGAGCTCGTCCGGGCGCGCGGCGGCGGCGCCGACCATGCTCGGCAGGCCGAGACCGATGGTCTGGTAGGCCGTGCCGACCATCGCGAACCGGTCGGGGGCGCTCACGGTGAGGTAGGTGTTGACCCAGCCGAGGAAGTGCCCGCCGTCGGTGACGACGGTGCGCTCGGCCGGCAGCGCGCGCTCAAGGCGCGCCGTGAGGCTGCGCGGGTCGAGCAGCCCGTCGGGCGCCGCCACGTCGCCGGGCTCGCGCCGGTGCAGCCCCGCCAGGTCGCCCACGCTGTCGCGCCAGCCCGTCGAGGGAGCGTCGCCGAGGCGGTCGAGGAGCGCTTCGGCGGTCAGGCGAGCATCGCCGGTGACGAAGCAGTCGACGCGCGGGTTCGTCGCCGTGTCGGCGACGTCGAGCTGGATCACCGTCGCGCTTTCGCCGAAGAGGAAGCCGAAGCGCGTCGTGAACTGGTTGAGCCCGGCGCCGGCGGCGACGACGACGTCGGCCTCGGCGGCGAGGCGCATGGCCTCGTCCTGCCCGAATCCGCCGGCGACGCCGATGTCGGAGCCGGGGGAGAGCAGGCCGCGGCCGAGCGCGGAGCTCGTCGTGAGCGCGCCGAGTCGGTCGGCAAGCGCGTCGAGCGCGGGACCGGCGCCGGCGAGCCAGGCGCCGCGGCCGACGAGGATGAGCGGGCGTCGCGCGCCGCGGAGCGCCTCCGCGGCGCGCTCGAGCGGCTCCGGCGCCGGGTGCAGCGCGGGAGCGAGCCGCAGGGGCCGCTCGGCGTCGTCGTCCGCGTCCGAGGCCTCCGCGCCCGCGAGGTCGTACGGGATCGCGAGAACGACGGCGGTGCGGTGGTTAAGGGCGTGCTCGAGCGCGGCGCGCGTCGTCGTCGCGGCATCCGATCGGCTCACGGTGAAGGTGCGGGCTCCGACCGCCGCGGCGATCGCGGTCTGGTCGACGTCCCAGGGGCGGGCCCCCGTCGTGGGAGCGTCGCCGACGACGAGCACGAGGGGAGTGTGCGCTTGCACGGCCTCCGCGAGCGGCGTGACGGTGTTGGAGAAGCCGGCGCCGTAGGTCGCGGTCGCGGCGGCGATGCGGCCGCTTGTGCGGAAGTACGCGTCGGCGGCGGCGACGGCTCCGGCCTCGTGTCGTAGTGCCGTGTAGCGCGCGGGCGTGTCGTCGAGGGCGTCGAGAAGGTAGGCGTTGCCGTTGCCCATGACGCCGAACACGTCGGTGAGGTGGGCGGAAAGGGTTTCGGCGATGCGGCGGGCGACGGTAGGCATGATGCTCCTTGGAGACAACGGACGGGAAGATTCCGTATGTGTCTCGCGCCTCGCGCTTCGTGCCCATTTTTCGAGCACCGGGCAAACGTCGCCCTGACGCAACCACTGTAGCGCGCGGCGACCGCCGCGGCGCGTCACACGAGCAGCTGGTGCTTCGCGAGGTCGCGGTACAGCGGCGTCGAGTCGACGAGCTCGGAGTGCGTTCCGGCACCGACGACGCGGCCCTCATCGAGAACGACGATGCTGTCGCTGTCGACGACCGTGGAGAGCCGGTGTGCGATCACGATGAGGGTGCGCCCGGTCGCGACGGCGTCGATCGCCTCGCGCATCTTCTGCTCGTTCACTCCGTCGAGGCTCGACGTCGACTCGTCGAGCAGCAGGATCGGCGGGGCCGAGAGGATCGACCGCGCGATCGCGAGCCGCTGGCGCTCGCCGCCGGAGAGCATGATGCCGTCCTCCCCGACGGGCGCGTCGAGGCCGAGCGGGTTGCGAGCGAGCACATCGTCGAGGTTCACGGCGTGCAGCACCCGGATGCAGTCGGCGTCGGTGGCGTCGGGGGAAGCGAGCAGCAGGTTGTCGCGAATCGACCCCGCGAGCACGGGAGCGTCCTGCTCGACGTAGCCGATGCCCGCGCGCAGCTGCTCGCGGTCGAGCGCGCGGATGTCGACACCGCCGACGCGGATGCTGCCGCCCGTCGCGTCGTAGAAGCGCTCGATGAGGCCGAGAATCGTGGACTTCCCCGCTCCCGACGGACCGACGAGGGCCGTGCGGCGACCGCGCGGCACCTCGAAGCTCACGCCGCGAAGCACGGCGTCGCCCGGGCGCCGCTTCTCGGTGTTCTCGCTGTCGTCGTGCACCGCGGCGGCGGCATCCGGATACGCGAACGTCACGTTGTCGAACGCGATCGCAGGAGCATCGGGGGAGGCGACGCCTGGATCGGTGAGGGATGCCGCGACGGCGGCGTCATCGTCGGCCTCGCGCGGCAGCCGGATGATCTCCTGGATGCGGCCGAGCGCGCCGAGCGCCTGGTTCGTCGCGCTCACGGCGCCGAACGCCTGACCGAGCGGCATGATCATCATGAACAGGAACAGGATGAACGCGACGAGGCTCGCTATCGTGATGGCGCCGCTCGCGACGCGGAAACCGCCGACGCCGAGCACGACGAGGAACGAGGCCTGCATGGCCACGCCCGCGACCGGGACCACGAGCGCCGAGACCTTCGCGACGCGGATGCCCATGCGCCACGCGCCCGTGGCGTCCTCGTCGACGGTGGCGATCTCGCGCGCCGTCGCGTTGGAGGCGCGGATCGTGCGCACCGAGCTGATCGCCCGCTCGATGGAGGCGGTGAGGTCGCCGACCTTCTTCTGCGTGCGCGCGCTCGCTGTGCGGATGCGTCCCGCGAGCGCGCCGACGACCACGATCGACAGGGCGATGACGCCGGCGGTGAGCCCGAGCAGCACCGGGTCGATGATGAGCATCGCGATGATCGCGCCGATGAACGTCACGGCGCCGCCGATCGCCTCGACGAGGCCCTGCGTGAGCACGGCGCGAAGCAGGGTCGTGTCGCTGCCGACGCGGGACACGAGGTCGCCCGTGCGGCGCGAGTCGAACTGCGCGATCGGCAGGTGCAGCAGGCGCGCGACGAGCCGCCGGCGGCTCGACAGCACGACGCCCTCGCCCATGCGCTGAAGCAGGTAGTGCTGGTAGCCCGAGATGAGCGCCGAGATCACGACGAGCGCCACGAGCGCCCACACGAGGGCGCCGAGCGGATCACCCTTCTCGACGAGCTGGATCACCTGGCTCACGAGCAGCGGCTGTGCGAGCGAGGCGAGCGCGCCGAACAGTCCGAGGATCAGCGCCGCCCACAGCGGGCCCTTGTGCTCGAACAGGTACGGCAGGAGTTCGCGGAACGTGGCGCGTGGTCCGTCGTCGCCGCGGGAGCGGCCGAAGGGGGAGCGTCGGGGAGTGGAAGTGGTGCTCATGCGTTCTTTCGAGACGGGGCGGTCAGTGCCGTCCATACTTCTTATGCACAGCCTGCTTGCTCACGCCGAGGGCGAGAGCGATGAGCTGCCACGAGGCGTTTGCGTTGCGAGCGCGGCGAACGGCTGCGGCCTCGACTCTATCGATCTCACCTCGGAGCTTGGCGATAGCCCGAAGCGCGGTGATCGGGTCGTCGGAGTCGGCGCCGCCGACGAGTGTCTTGAGCGTGTCCATGCGTCAACTTTAGTTGACGGTCTCGAGATCCGTCAACCAGGGTTGACGCGACGCTAGCGGTGGTGTTGCCGCCGAACTACGCTGAGCGAGACGGATGCCGCCGAAGGAGGTCGCATGCACATCGAGAAGCTCGAACCCGGCGAGGTCTTCGTCTTCGGCGCGAACGCGACGGGGGCGCACGGCGCCGGCGCCGCCCGCACAGCCTACGAGAAGTTCGGTGCCGTGTGGGGCCAGGGCAACGGGCTCCAGGGGCAGTCCTACGGCATCGACACGATGAGCGGGCGCGAGGTCATGGCGCGCGAGGTCGACGTGTTCCTCGACTTCGCCCGTCAGCATCCGGAACTGACCTTCCTCGTCACGCCGATCGGCTGTGGCATCGCCGGGTACACGCCCGCGGAGGTCGCGCCGCTGTTCGGGGACGTGCCGGAGAACGTCGTGCTGCCGGAGCAGTTCACCGAGGTCCTCGGTGACTGATTCGAGCGAGGATCGCCGCACCGCCTGGGAGGAGCGCTACAACTCAAGCGAGCGCATCTGGTCCGGCGCGGCGAACGCCGCCCTCGTCGACGTCGCCGGGGCGCTCGAACCGGGGCGCGCTCTCGATCTCGGCTGCGGCGAGGGCGCCGACGCTATCTGGCTCACCGGGCGCGGCTGGCGCGTGACGGGCGTCGACATCTCGCAGACGGCTCTCGACCGCGCTCGCGTCGACGCGACGACGGCGGGGATCGAACCGAGGCACATCGATTGGGTGTGCGCGGATCTCACGACGTGGCAGCCGGAGGGATCGTTCGACCTCGCCTCGGCGTGCTTCCTGCACGACACGCACGGCTTCGAGCGCGCCCCCGTCATTGCTCGGGCCGCCGCGAGCATCGTGCCGGGCGGGCACCTGCTGATCGTCTCGCACGCGGAGATGCCGCCGTGGGCGAACGCGCACCATCACGGGCAGATGCCGACCGCCGAGGAAGAGGCGCGCATGGTCGAGACGGCGGGCGGCGTGTGGGAGGCAGCGATCGTCGAGGTGCGGCGGCGACAGGCGACAGGACCCGGCGGTCAGCGAGCCGAGCTCGCCGACAATGTCGTGCTCATGCGCCGCGCGGCTCGGTGACGGGCGCATCGAGCACCCACAGCGCGGCCCACGCGCGCTCGCCGCGCGGGCCGTCGAACAGCTCGCGGCCGCTCAGGGCGTATGCGTGCCTGAGGTGGTCGAGGGCGTCGGGCTCGTCGCCACGCTCGAGGGCGAGCACACCGACCATGTACTGCACGAACGCGTCGCTCTGTCCATCGCTCGCGTTCAGGGCGGCACGAAACGCCTTCTCGGCCCCCGCGGCGTCTCCGGCGGTGTCGAGAGCGTCGCCGATTGCGGCATGAAGCCAGACGGCTGTGTCCCACTGCTGACTCGGCATCGGCAGCAGGGCGATGGCCTTCCGCCAGCAGGCGAGGGCGCCTGCGTCATCTCCCTCGTCGTACATCTCGCTTCCCGCCTCGCTGAGCCGGGCGATCTCGTTCAGCGTCGCTGCGCTGATGGATGTGCGTGACGGCATTTTTCCCCCCGATGGCTCGGTCGAGTCGAGCGTAAGCGCGCAGTGTGAATCGCGGGTGAACGCTGGACAAGCTATTTCGTCACCACTCCTGCACGCGTGCCAATCGACGGATTCGGTCGTCGAGATCATGGGGAAACCAGGCGAGAAGTGCGTCCCGGTCGGCGCCCATGCGCGCGCGGCCAACGGCGTTGCCCATGCGGCGCTTCTCTAAGCGTTTCAACGACGGTTCGCCGCGCAGATCTCGCCCGGTCATGAGGGGAGCAAGCGTGAGCATATCCGCGAGATGCCGAACTTTATGCGGGTCGTCGAGGATCTCTTGATAGGCGGCGGCCTTCGCTACAAGAGCGCCGAGGATCGTCGGCGTCCGGATCGCGGCGGACTGCATGTCCAGCGACACTTCGATGGTCTCCGTGCGGTTCAGCAGATGCTGCGCCCGGTGCCGCGATCATCTCGACCCCGGCTCTGCTCAGTGCTTGCATGAGCCGCTCCCCGAGAAATCGCGGCTGAAGGACGTCAATCTGCGCCTCCTTCCGCACCCAGCGGTGCATTCGTCCGTTGAAGTCCGTGTGCGTCGCGCTAAAGCCGACGTGCCGCAAGCCGTCGGCCACCTTCTGTGCGGCGCCAGCATCGGCGCGAAGATCGACTACAAGGTCTGCATCAGAGCTCGGTCTCGGTGGTCGGGCGCCGCGAAGCATCGAGTGCAGGTAGGTGACTTGGCCTCCGGCTAGGGACCAACCAGTGGGGCATACCGCGGCGAGGTCCAGAATGCCACCCCACGAGGCTTAGGCCTCGTGGTCCAGTCCAGCCAGATCGAGGTGCTTCACCGAGAGCTCTTCACCAGTCGAGACAGAATGCGGTTCGCTTCACGAGTCTCCCGGGTTCGGCCCCAGTCCGCGAGATCTGCGGCTACAGCGGCGGCCCCCAAGCGGTCGGGTGCGCCGGTGCGCAGCCGAACGTTGCCGGACCGATCCTCGTCGAGAAGATACTCGCGGATCACGGCTGCCAGATCGTCCGCGGAGATGTACGCTTCCAGCTCGTCGCCCGCTGTCATGCCAGACCCCGGGGAGCCGACACGAGACACTCGTATGCGCGCGTCGCGACGGAGATCAACCACGTCGTCGGAAGAAGCCCGGTAGCGATGGATCGGGCTGCGAGCACTCACCTTTTCAGCGAGAAGCTGTGCGGGGTTCTCACTCGAGAAGATCTCTTGCACATGCTCTCGTACGCGAGCGCGTTCGGAACTGCGGAGGTCCGGGGTTTCGTGACCGTCCACAGCGGACAGCACGGCCCAGGCCATTCGCGGCGACAACGGCCTTGTCGCTCGAGGGTGCCAGAGCATAGAGCTTTCCTCAAGAAGGATGGTGCCATCCGAGAGGACTTGGACCGGCAACGTGCCATTGCGCACCAGTTCGTAGACACGGCGGGGGCTGATGCCCTTCAACCGCGCAAACTCGCTGACCCTGCGCATAACACTACTGTACGCGATCATGAAGGGAAGTGTTCGCTTCTGGAGCGCGAATTTGTCCTCTCGGAAGGATTCCGCAAAGCTCGAGAGGCTACCGTCCCAACTTTCCGGCGGGTGATCGGTGCGAGGGTGCGCCCGGTGGGGCTCGAACCCACGACCCGCGGATTAAAAGTCCGATGCTCTACCAACTGAGCTACAGGCGCTGACCCTCTTAATCTACAGGTCGCGACTGGGCGTTCGCGACACCGGCCGGCGGACGTGGCGGAGTAGCGTTGACGGTGGCTTCTGCAGCATCCGATGTCGACTCGAAAGGAGAGCGATGAGCCGGGACTATCACAAGCCGACCAAGTTCCCCTCGGGCATGTTCGAGGCGTTCGAGGGCGGCATGGACCCTGCCGAGTCGAGCCGTATCGCGCACGAGACGGCTCGAGCTCTGCTGTCACGGGTGCGGGCGGACCCGGACCCCGGCATCATCGACCGGCTCATCCGCTTCACCGACGAGCACGGCATCGACACGATCGCCGAGCTGTGGTCGCATGCGACGAGCCGGAGTCTGCCGGGGAGCCTGTGGCGCATCTACCTGCTGCGGCTGCTCATCCGCCAGGACCCGCACATGTGCGGCGTCATCTTCCAGCGCGGCACCGAGGAGCTGTCCACGATCGACCCGGTCGTCGCCGGGGCGGCCGCTCCGACCGGGCCAGGGGAGATCATCGAGCTCGCCGACCGCATCCTCCGCGGGGTGTTCGAGGGGGACTTCACGATCGCGCTCGAGCGTGCGGCGGCATACTGTCGGGTGTCGGCCGCGGGTGCCACGAGCATCGCCGACGACCTCGAGTCGACAGAGCCGCAGCGTGCGACGGAGCTTACGCGACGCGCCGTGCGCTACGCCCAGTTCGCCCGGGACCTGACATCGGCGGCGCGGCTGTGGCGCCTCGACTCGCTCGACTGAGTCCTGCCATCTTCGGCGCAGAATCCGCTGGGAATACCCGCGAGAGCCATGCGTTACACTCTTTCGTGGCCGGGCCGCTAACCCCGGGCTCCAACATTCGCCGCTTCGAGCGGCCTTCCGCCGAGAGGCGTTCAGCGGCCCGGTCCCTTTGATTTCGGCGACGTTCAAACGGAACGCCGCGGGCGCTTCGGCACCACTTTCCCCCACCGTGAGAAGCTTTATACGTGAGCAACGAGAACCAGATGTCGGCCACCGCCGCAGCGCCCACCACGAAGTCCGGCCGCGCGGCGCCCGCTCGCTCCGATGACGCGGACTGGAAGCAGCACAAGGCGGAGCGCAAGGCCGCCAAGCGCGGCGGCAAGAAGTGGTACGCGCAACCGCTCGCCGCAACGCTCGCAGCCGCCGCGGTCGCCGTGTCGATCGTGCTCGCGAGCTGGTTCACGGGCCTCATCGAGAACGGCAACCAGCTTCCGCAAGCGCTCAAGCTCGCGCAAGTGAACGCGCAGAGCGACGTCCTGCGCTCCCAGGTCGTGCTCGCCGACGGCGAGGACACGGCAACGCTCGTGTGGTCACGGAAGATCGATTCAGCCGTGCTTCTGGTCGAGGGGCTTCCCGCCATCGGCAGCGGCGACTACCGGGTCTGGTACGCCGTCGGCGACGAGATGGTGGCGGCCGGTACGCTGCACGTCGACCACTCCGGGTCCGAGACCTGGGCAGTGCTCGAGGGCGACATCAGTGCGGCCGGAGCCGTTATCGTCACGGCTGACGACGCGGACGCCGCCGCACCGAGCGCGGTCCCGCTCGTCGAGATCTCCCTCTGAGCCTTTAGCCGAAACGTCCCGAGACGTAGTCCTCGGTCGCCTGAACACTCGGCGTCGTGAAGATCGTGTGTGTGTCGTCGTACTCGATGAGCTTCCCGGGCTTTCCGGTGCCGGCGATGTTGAAGAACGCCGTGCGGTCGGAGACGCGTGAGGCCTGCTGCATGTTGTGCGTCACGATGACGATCGTGTAGTCCTGCTTCATCTCCTCGATGAGGTCCTCGATCGCGAGAGTCGAGATCGGGTCGAGCGCCGAGCACGGCTCGTCCATGAGCAGGACATCCGGCTCGACGGCGATCGCTCGAGCGATGCACAGGCGCTGCTGCTGACCGCCCGAGAGCCCGGAACCCGGCTTGTCGAGGCGATCCTTGACCTCGTTCCACAGGTTCGCTCCGCGCAGCGCCTTCTCGGTGAGATCATCCTGGTCGGAGCGCGACATGCGCTTGTTGTTGAGTTTGACGCCCGCGAGCACGTTCTCCTTTATCGACATCGTCGGGAACGGGTTCGGGCGTTGGAACACCATGCCGATCTGCCGGCGCACGGCGACCGGGTCCACACCCGGGTCGTACAGATTGTTGCCGTCGATGAGCACCTCGCCGTCGACGTATGCGCCGGGGATGACCTCGTGCATGCGGTTGAGCGTGCGCAGGAACGTCGACTTGCCGCAGCCGGACGGGCCGATGAACGCCGTAACGGTGCGCGGCTCGATCGTGAGGGAGACATCCTCCACGGCTTTGAAAGCGCCGTAGTACACGTCGAGGTCGTTGATTTCTATTCTCTTGGACACGTGGTTCCTTTGCGTCAGCGGCCCGTCTTGGGGGCGAAGTATCGGGCGATGAGTCTCGCGATGATGTTGAGCAGCATCACGATGAGGATGAGGGTGAGCGCGCCGGCCCACGCGCGGTCGAGGTAGGACTGCGAGTCGGTTCCCTGGCTCACATATGAGTTGTACACCGCGACGGGCAGGCTCTGCATGCGGCCTTCGAACAGGTTGTAGTTCATGTTGTTCGTGAAGCCCGCTGCGACGAGCAGGGGAGCGGTCTCGCCGATCACGCGCGCGATGGCGAGCATGACGCCCGTGGTGATTCCCGCGATCGAGGTCGGCAGCACGACCTTGAGGATCACGAGCCAGCGCGGGACGCCGAGAGCGAGCGCCGCTTCCCGCAGCTCGTTCGGCACGACGCGGAGCATGTCCTCGCTCGAGCGCACGACGACGGGGATCATGATCACCGCGAGCGAGACAGCCCCGGCGAAGCCGATCTTCGTGCCGGGCCCGAACAGGAGCGCGAAGGCGGCGTACGCGAACAGGCCGGCGACGATCGACGGGATGCCGGTCATGACGTCGACGAGGAACGTGATGGCCCTCGCGAGCGGTCCGCGACCGTACTCGACGAGGTAGATCGAGGTGAGCAGTCCGACGGGGACCGAGATCACGGCGGCCGTGAGCGTCATGAGCACCGTACCCGTGATCGCGTGGATAAAGCCGCCGCCCTCGCCCACGATGTTGCGCATCGACCACGTGAAGAACGTCAGGTCGAAGCGCTGCGACCCGCTCACGATGACCGTGATGACGAGGGAGATTAGCGGCGCGAGGGCGATGAGGAACGCCGCCGAGACGAGTGTCGTGATCAGGCGGTCCTTCGCGCGCCGTGAGCCCTCGATGAGCCAGGAGGACACGAACAGCAGCACGGCGAAGAGGATGGCGCCGACAACGATGGCGCCCGTGATGTTCAGCGACTCGGTCGTGCCCGCGACCTCCAGCAGGACGAAGGCGAGGAGCGAGACGGCCATCGAGCCGACGAGGATGAGCCACGGAGCCGGCTTCGCGAGTCGGCCCGTCGCGTACGTGTTGGGCAGTGCAGTGGTGGCGGCCATCAGTTGGCTCCCGAGAAGTCTTTGCGGCGGGCGATGATCCAGCGCGCGATCATGTTGATCACGAGCGTGATGGCGAACAGCAGGAGGCCCGTCGCGATGAGGGCGTTGACGTTCATGCCGAACGCCTCGGGGAAGCTGAGGGCGATGTTCGCGGCGATCGTTCCCGGGTTCGCCGAGGTGAGGACCTTGAGCGAGATGCCGCCAGACGCTGAGAGCACCATGGCGACTGCCATCGTCTCGCCGAGGGCACGGCCGAGCCCGAGCATCGACGCGGAGATGATGCCGGAACGGCCGAACGGCAGCACCGACATGCGGATCATCTCCCAGCGAGTCGCGCCAAGCGCGAGCGCTGCCTCCTCGTGCAGAACGGGGGTCTGCAGGAAGATCTCGCGACAGAGCGCGGTGATCACGGGCAGCACCATGACGGCGAGCACGATCGCGGCGGTGAGGAGCGTGCGACCGGTGCCGGAGACGGGCGGTGCGAACAGCGGAAACCAGCCCATGTGCTCGGTCAGCCAGGCGTAGACGGGCTGGACGGCAGGGGCGAGCACGTTCGCGCCCCACAGTCCGAAGACAACGGACGGCACCGCCGCGAGCAGGTCGATGATGTAGCCGAGCGTCTGCGCCAGCTTGCGAGGCGCGTAGTGGGAGATGAAGAGGGCGATCCCGACGGAGACGGGCACGGCCATGAGCAGGGCGAGGAACGCAGCCCACACGGTTCCGAACGCGAGCGGAGCCACATACGACCAGAACGACTCTCCCCGCAGGATCGGCACAGAGTCCGGATCCGCGACGATTGCCGGAGCTCCCTGCACAAGCAAGAACGCCGCGACGGCGGCGAGTGTTGCCAGGATCAGGGTTCCGGCGGTGAGAGTGGAGGCGGAGAAGACGCGGTCGCCGAGTCGCTGCTTCACACGGGGGCGGGCGGGGGCTGCCGCTGTGGGCGATGTCATGCGGTTGCGTTGTCCTCGGGTCTCGGAGCGCGGTGCCCGGCGCCTGCGGGAGGCGCCGGGCACCAGTCGGTGTTACTTGATGGCCTCGACGGCGGTGTTCGCCGCGTCGAACAGCTTCTGGGAGATCGGCGCGATGCCCGCCGCCTCCTGGCCGGCCTTCTGGCCGTCCTTGCTGATCACGTAGCTGAGGTAGGCCTTCGTGAGAGCGGCTGCGTCGGCGTCCTGATACTCGTTGCAGGCGATCAGGTAGCTGACGAGGACGATCGGGTAGACGCCGGACTCGGTGCTCGCGCGGTCGAGCTCGATTGCGAGATCGCCGTCTTCGCGGCCGTCGGCAAACGGCGAGGCGTCGACGATGGCCGCAGCGGCCTCAGCGGAGTAGGGGACGTAGTCGTCGCCGACCTTGACCGAGACGGTGCCGAGGTCACCGGCGCGAGACGCGTCGGCGTAGCCGATGGTGCCGGTTCCGCTCGTGACGGCGTCGATGACACCGGAGGTTCCCTGAGCGGCCTCTCCGCCTTCGTACGCCCAGTCACCAGAGGGCTCGGCATCCCAGACGTCGCCGGCGACGGCGCTCAGGTACTCGGTGAAGTTCTCGGTGGTGCCCGACTCGTCGGAGCGGTGAACCGCCGTGATCGCGGCATCCGGAAGGTTCGCGTCAGGGTTCTGGCTGACGATCGCCTCGTCGTTCCACTTCGTGATGTCGCCCTTGAAGATGCCAGCGATCGTTGCCGCGTCGAGGTCGAGACTGTCGACTCCGTCGACGTTGAAGACGATTGCGATGGGGGAGATGTAGGCGGGGATCTCGATGATGCCGGTTCCCGGCGTGCACGAGCCGAAGTTGTCCTTCGCGATCTCGTCGCTCGTGAAGGCGCGGTCGGAGCCGGCGAACGAGCTCGCGCCGGCGATGAAGTTGTCGCGGCCCGCGCCCGAGCCTTCCGGGGCGTACTCGACTGTCACACCGGGGTTCGCGGTCTGGAATGCGGCGACCCATGCCTCCTGGGCCGACTGCTGCGAGGTCGCGCCGCCGCCGACGAGCGTGCCCGAGAGGGCGCTGTCGGCGGAGCCCGTCGCGGCGCTCTCGTTCGCCGCGCACGAGGTGAGGGCGAGGGATGCGGCCGCGGCCACGGCCAGGAAGCCGTAACGCTTGATGTTCACAGGTATGTGCCTTTCGCTGATGACAGGACTGGTCGGGATCTCGTCCCTTCCGTGCGTCACGCTAAGTAGGTCGCGTGACCAGAGTCCCTCACCGCGGTGAACGCGAGGTGAACGGCGGGCGTACGGTCAGTCGCGGGGACCGTGGGTCTCGATCGTGATGATGCCCGAGCCCGGATTCGACACCGACAGGTGAACGATCGAGAACTCGCCGGTGCCGAGCGCAGCGGCATCCCGCAAGTAGCCGCCTTCGAGCGTGCCGGTGGCCAGGGCGATCTCCCTGAGGATGTCGGGAAGCACCGGTCCGTGGCTGCACAGCACCGCCGTGGCGCGCTTGCGCACGCGCTTGCCGACGACGCCGCGCACGTCGGACTCGCCCTGCTCCCAGGCGTCCTGGCTGATCTTGTCCGTCTTCTTCGGCTCGATGCCGGCCGCGGCGGCGAGCGGCGCGACCGTCGTGACGCAGCGCACGGCGCTCGAGGTCACGATCTTCGCCGGCGCCCATGCCCGAATCGACGGGACGACGGATGCCGCCTGGCGCACGCCCTTCTCGGTGAGCGGCCGCGACGCGTCGGAGCCGTCCCAGTCGCCGCGCGGCGTCGCCTTCGCGTGCCGCAGCACGATGAGCGCGAACGTGTCGGTGACGCCCTCGTCGACGAGCGCGGCGAAGCGCTCGAGCACTTCGACGTCCTGCTCGTAGCTGAGGTAGCGGCGTGCCTTGTCGAGGCCGACCCACTCTTGCGCGGCGACCTCGCCGTTCGGAACGAAGCTCGAGCGCTGCAGCGCCTTGTCGGTGACCTTCGCCGCCCAGTAGTGCACGAACTTGCCGCGGCCCGACCCGAGCGTGTACTGCGCGATCCCGAGGGGCACGCCGAGCGCCACGTCGACGCCCGTCTCCTCCTTGATCTCGCGCACGGCCGTCTGCGGCAGCGTCTCGCCGGGGTCGACCTTCCCCTTCGGCAGTGTCACGTCGCCGTATTTCGTGCGGTGGATGACGAGAACGAGGACCTCGCCGTCGACCTCGCGCCAGCACACGGCTCCCGCGGCGAAGACGGCTTTCTCGCTCACCGGCGGCTCCTCGGGCGCCGGCGCTGCGAGGTGAGCGCCATGAGCTTGTCCTGCAGGTCGACGAGCGGCTCGCCGTCAGCGTCGAAGGCGTGCCTCGTCCACGTGCCGTCGGCCTCGAGCCACCACGACGAGGTGCCGTCGTCCATCGCGAGGTCGATCATCGCGTCGGTCTCGTCGAGGTGCCGCTGGTCGCGCAGCTGCACGAGCACTTCCACGCGCCGGTCGAGGTTGCGGTGCATCATGTCGGCGCTGCCGATGTAGACGCGCTTGTCGGGACCGCCGAACGAGAAGATGCGCGAGTGCTCGAGGTAGCGGCCGAGGATGGAGCGCACGCGGATCGTCTCGCTCATGCCGGGGACGCCGGGCTTGAGTCCGCAGATGCCGCGCACCCAGATGTCGATCGGCACTCCGGCCTGGCTCGCCCGGTAGAGCGCGTCGATGATGGCCTCGTCCACGATCGAGTTCACCTTGATCCGGATGCCGCTCGGCTTCCCCGCCTCGGCGGCGCGCCGCTCCTTGTCGATGAGCTTGAGCAGGCCCTTCCGCAAGTGCAGCGGGGCGACGAGAAGGCGCTTGAACTTCTTCTCGATCGCGTAGCCCGAGAGCTCGTTGAACAGGCGGGTCAGGTCGTTGCCGACCTCGGCGTCCGCGGTGAACAGGCCCAGGTCCTCATACACGCGGCTCGTCTTGGGGTTGTAGTTTCCCGTGCCGATGTGGGAGTAGTGCCGCAGCTGCCCGTTCTCGTGCCGGATCACGAGCGCGAGCTTGCAGTGCGTCTTGAGCCCGACGAGCCCGTAGACGACGTGCACGCCCGCCTTCTCGAGCTTGCGCGCCCACTCGATGTTGTTCTGCTCGTCGAAGCGCGCCTTGATCTCCACGAGGGCGAGCACTTGCTTGCCCGCCTCGGCGGCGTCGATGAGCGCCTCGACGATGGGGGAGTCGCCCGAGGTGCGGTACAGCGTCTGCTTGATCGCGAGAACGTTCGGATCGGCGGCGGCCTGCTCGAGGAACTCCTGCACGCTCGTCGCGAACGACTCGTACGGGTGGTGCACGAGCACGTCCCGCCGCGAGATCGCACCGAACAGGTCGGCCTTCCCGTTCGGCTCCGGCGGCCGGAAGTCGATGGCCGTGTTCGGCACCCGCCGCGGGTACTTGAGGTCGGGCCGGTCGATTGAGGCGAGCTCGAACAGGCCGCCGAGGTCGAGCGGGCCGGGCAGCCGGTACACCTCTTGCGCGGTGATGTCGAGCTCGCGCACGAGCAGCTCGAGGGTCTGGTCGTCCATGTCCTCGGTCACCTCGAGACGGATGGGCGGGCCGAACCGGCGGCGCAGCAGCTCGCGCTCGAGCGCCTGGATGAGGTTCTCGGACTCGTCCTCCTCGATCTCGATGTCCTCGTTGCGCGTCACGCGGAACACGTGGTGGTCGATGACCTCCA
Organism: Paramicrobacterium humi; assembly: GCF_900105715.1. Classification (NCBI taxonomy): domain Bacteria; kingdom Bacillati; phylum Actinomycetota; class Actinomycetes; order Micrococcales; family Microbacteriaceae; genus Paramicrobacterium; species Paramicrobacterium humi. Next base: position 2,251,964 of record NZ_FNRY01000001.1, read on the forward strand.
TGCCCGCGAACAAGTCGTCGAGGTGCTGTGAGATGAGGTCCTCGAGCGGGATGTAGCGCACGTGGACGGGCGATTCGCGGTGGTCGACGCGGATGAAGCGCGGCAGCATCTGCGGAACCTTGATGCGCGCGAACTCCTGACGCCCGGTGCGCGTGTTCCGCACGCGGACGGACAGGTTGAGCGAGAGCCCCGAGATGTACGGGAACGGGTGCGCCGGGTCGACGGCGAGCGGCGTGAGGACGGGGAAGATCTGGGCGGCGAAGTAGTCGCTGAGGTACTCGTGGTCGCTCGCGTCGAGCTGGTCCCAGCTGACGACGCTGATGCCCGCCTCGGCGAGCTTCGGCTCGACGTCGCGGTGCCACGCCTCGGCGTGCCGCTTCTGCAGCTCGTGGGCGCGCGTCGAGATGTCCTCGAGAACCCCTGCGGGTGCCCGGCCGATGTTCGTCGGCACCGCGAGACCGGTCACGATGCGGCGGCGAAGTCCCGCGACGCGCACCATGAAGAACTCGTCGAGGTTGCTCGAGAAGATCGCGAGGAAGTTCGCGCGCTCGAGCACCGGCAAGGTGTCGTCCTCCGCGAGCTCGAGCACGCGCTGATTGAACGCGAGCCAGCTGATCTCCCTGTCGAGGTACCGGTCATCGGGCAGCCCGGCGCCCTCGTCGCCCATGACGGGGTCGAAATCGTCGTCGTCGCGGTCGATCGCGGAGTCGTTGACGAAGTCAATGGAAGCCATTTCCTCATCTTGGCATCCCCGCGCGGCGGGCGCGAGCGCGTCCCCGGCCTTTTCGGGAAGCGGTCAGGGCGCCGCGCGCCGGTACTGCACGTCGATCGTGTGGTCCGTGAAGCCCAGCGAACGGTACAGGGCGACAGCTGGCGCGTTCTCGTCGTCGACGTAGAGAGCCGCCGTGTCGCAGCCGTCCTCCCGCAGCTGCTCGAGGCCTGCGTGCATGAGCCGGCGGCCGAGTCCCGCCCCGGCCGCGGACTCGGCGACGCCGATGACGTAGATCTCGCCGATGCCGCCCTCGACCTTGAGCCAGTTGTAGCCGATGAGCGCGTCGTCCTCGTCGCGCGCGAGCAGGAAGTCGCGACTGCGGAACCACGGCTCCGCGAGCCGTGCGTCGAGGTCCGCGCGTGTAAGGCGCCCCTGCTCGGGGTGCGTGCGGAACACCTCGGCGTTGAGCCGCACCCAGTCGTCGCCGTCGCGAGCGGCGTCGAACCGGTCGAAGCTGTCGCGCTCGCCCGTCGCCTGGCCGAGCGGCGTGCGCAGCTGCAGCAGCGTGCGCACCCGGTCAAGACCGGCGGATGCCGCAAGCTTCGCCGCAGCCGGATGATCGCCGTGCGCCCACGTGAGCACCTCGCCGTCGTGCCGCCCGAGCAGCTCCTGCAGCGCCGCCGTGCCGTGGCCGCGGCCGCGGTGGGCGGGGTGGATGACGAGCTCGAACTCCGCCGGGTCGGCGGCGCTGTCGATCGCCGCGCCGACCACGCCGCCCGCGGCATCCGTCACCTCGAGGTAGTCGCTGCGGCCGTTTCGCGCGTCGACGATCGATTGGTCGCTGAACGGCGGCTGCCCGTCGGCGCCGGCGGCCGCGTCGACGAGCGCGGCGAACCGGCCGGAGACCGCCTCGTCGCGCAGGTCATGCGCGCGCAGCATCTGGCACCTCCCCGTCCGCCGCGTTGAAGCGGTAGCCGACGTTGCGCACGGTTCCGATGAGCTGCTCCATGTCTCCCAGCTTGGCCCGAAGACGACGGACGTGCACGTCGACGGTGCGCGTGCCGCCGAAGTAGTCGTAGCCCCACACCTCGCTCAGCAGCTGCTCCCGCGTGAACACCCGGGACGGGTGGGCGGCGAGGAAGCGCAGCAGCTCGAACTCCTTGAACGTGAGGTCGAGCGGGCGGCCCTGGATCTTCGCCGAGTAGCTCGCCTCGTCGATGACGAGGCCCGAGGTCTGGATCATCGTCGCCGGCGACGCGCCGTCGCGCCGGCCGAGGGACAGCCGGATGCGGGCGTCGATCTCCGCGGGTCCCGCGTTCTCGAGGATCACGTCGTCGACGCCCCAGTCGGGCGACACGGCCGTCAGCCCGCCCTCCGTGAGCACGAGCAGGATCGGCACGGTCACGCCCGTCGTCGCGAGAATCGCGCACAGCGCCTTCGCGTGCATGAGATCGCGGCGCGCGTCGAGGACGATGATGTCGCTGTGCGGCGCCGTCACGAGATCCGCGGGCGTCGCGCGAATGCGATGCACCTCATGGCTCAGCAGCTCGAGTGCCGGAAGCGCGCCCGACGGGTCGGACGTGAGCACGATCACATGAGCCAAGGGCGCCTCCCGGGTGTGTTCCCAGTGTAGAACCAGCCCCGCAGGCGCGCGTGCGGCACAATGTAACCGTGAGCATCAAACAGACGGCAGCCGCGAGCCCCGCCCTCGTCGGGCAGCTCGTCGTGTGGATCTTCGCCGTGCTCGTCTCGATCGCCGCCGCGGTCTTCGGGCCGGAGGGCATGCGCTTCACGTGGCTCGGCATCGGCCTCGGCGCGAGCATCATCCTCGCGTTCGTGTGGGAGCTCGGCACGCACACGAAAGAGGGCTTCGTCGCCCGCGTGGCGATTCTCAGCTCGGGGGCGTTCGTCATCTTCGTCATCGTCGCGGCGATATCCGGCTTCATCGTGGCACTTGCACCGTAGACTGGTGCCATGGACCTCGTTGCACTCGAACTCTTCTTCGTCGGGCTCCTCGGCCTGGCCTCGCTCGCTATCGCCTGGACGGCCGGCGTCGTCGTCTGGAACCTGTTCCGCGGCCAGAAGTAGCAGCCGTGCGTGAGATCCCCGTCGGCCTGCCGTCCGAGCTCGTGCCCCTCTCGTGGCTCCTCGGAGTCTGGGAGGGCACGGGCGTCATCGACTATCCGATCGAGGGCGAGACGGTCTCGCGCGAGTTCGGTCACCGGGTGTCGTTCAGCCACGACGGGCTCCCGTACCTCAACTACAGCTCCTTCGCGTGGCTGTTCGACGGCGACGATGACGTGCCGCTCACGGCCGAGTCGGGGTTCTGGCGGCTCGACCGCCCGCGGGAGAACGGCGACCAGGGTCCGGCGCTGCTGCCGGGCCGCGGAGAGCAGCCGTACACCACGACAGAGAACGTCGAATCGCTGCGCCGCGCAGACGACGGCTTTCCCATCCAGGCGTCGATCGTGCACCCCGACGGTGCGAGCGAGCTCTACCTCGGCACCATCACAGGGCCCCGCATCGACATGTCGACGGACGCGATAATGAGCGCTCCTGGCGGCAAGCCGTTCAGCGCCTCGACCCGCATGTACGGCCTCGTCGACGGCCACTTGCTCTGGGCCTGGGACATCGCCGCGTTCGGCCAGGAGCTGCGCTCGCACGCGTCCGCGCGGCTCGCGAAGGTCGACTGATGAGCGAATCGCCCTTCTTGCGCCTTCCGGGCGCCATCGAGCTGCCCGACGCCGTCGACAGCGGCGTCCCCTCGCACTACGGCTCGCCGAACATCGAACAGCGCCGGCTGGAGGCGGGCGAGGCGATCGTCGACCTGTCGAACCGCGCGGTCATCACCGTCACGGGAGCGGACCGGCTGAGCTGGATCCACTCGATGGCGAGCCAGGACCTCGCCCGCCTCGCGCCGGGCGTCTCGGCCGAGGCACTGTTCCTCGGCCCGCAGGGCCGCCTCGAGCACGCCGTCAAGATCGTCGACGACGGGCAGACCATGTGGCTGCTCGCGGAACCCGATTCGGCGCCCCCGCTCATCGACTGGCTCGAGCGCATGAAGTTCGCACTGCGGGTCGAGGTCGCGGACCGCACGGCCGACTACGGCACGATCGGCGTCATGGGCGACGGGCCGGAGCTTCCCGTCGCGGTATCGAACGGCGTCCCGCTGCGCTGGAACGACCCCTGGAAGGCCGTCACGGCCGGCGGCTGGCAGTACGCGACCGGCGCCCACCCCGGCATCGACTGGCAGTGGGCGGAAGTGCTCGTGCCCCGCACGGAGCTGGCGAGCGTCGCCGCGCGCGTGCGCTCGGGCGAGCTGCGCGCCGCCGGCTCCCTCGCCGCCGAGGCGCTCCGCGTCGCCGCCTGGCGGCCGCGTCAGGCGACCGAAGTCGACGAGAAGACCATCCCGCACGAGCTCGACTGGCTGCGCTCGGCCGTGCACTTGCACAAGGGCTGCTACCGCGGCCAGGAGACGATAGCGAAGGTGCACAACCTCGGGCATCCGCCGCGCCGCGTCGTCATGCTGCACCTCGACGGCAGCGAATCCGCGCTGCCAGATCACGGCGACCGCGTTCTCGCGCCGAAGGGTGACGAGGAACGCGAGGTCGGCCACATCACGACGGCCGTCATGCACCATGAGCTCGGCCCCGTCGCCCTCGCGGTCATCAAACGGGCCGTTCCCGCCGACCTCGAGCTCGTCGTCCTGCGCGACGAGACCCGCATCGCCGCGGCGCAGCAGGTCATCGTGCCGACGGACGCGGGCGCGACGGCGGGCGTTCCGCGACTGCCGCGCATCGGCGGACGAACCCGCGGCTGATCAGCCGGCGGGGGCGACCGCCGACCACGGCACGCTCACTTCGCCGAGGCGCCAGCGAGACTCCCCGTGCAGAACGGGCCAGCCGGCCGCCTTCAGCTCGGCGACCGCGGCGAGCCAGCGCTGCCGCGGCGAGTGTATGCCGAGCCCCGCATGAGTCGCCCACGCGCGATCGAGCGCCGTGAGGAAATCATGGATCGGCTCGCCCGGCACGTTGTGATGGATGAGCGCCTTCGGCAGCCGCTCCGCCGCGATCGAGGGCTTCGCGAGCTCCGCGAGCCGCAGCGAGATCGTGAACGACTGCGCACCCTCCGCCGTCACGTCGACCCACGTGCACACGCGGCCGATCTCGTTGCACGTCCCCTCCACGAGCACACCGCCGGGCTGCAGCCGCGCCGTCATCATCGCCCACGCCTCGGGGACCTCGGTCTCGTCATACTGGCGCAGCACATTGAAGGCGCGAATCACGACGGGCTCAGGTCCCGGCACCTCGAAGCCGCCCCGCGCGAACGCAACGGCGGCGTCCGCGGGAAACGGCGTTCCGCCGGCTCGCACGCGCTCGAGCTCGCCCCTGGCGACGCGCACGCGTTCCGGGTCGATCTCGAGCCCGAGGACGTCGACGTCCGGCCGTGTGCGGGCGAGCCGCCGCTGCAGCTCGAGCGTCGTCACGCCGTGCGCGCCGTAGCCGAGATCCACGACGTGGGGCCGCTCCGTGCGGCGCAGCGCCGGGAGCGCGGCGATCCACCGGTCGACGCGACGCAGCCGGTTGGTGCCCGTGGTTCCTCGCGTGATGGATCCGACCGGCATGAAACCATTCTCCCCGATCCCCGTATGCTGGAGGCATGTCTGAGCCGTACACCCTCATCCTCCTCCGCCACGGCAACAGTGAGTGGAACCAGAAGAACCTGTTCACGGGCTGGGTCGACGTCCGCCTGAGCGAGCAGGGCGTGAAGGAAGCCACGCGCGCCGGCGAGCTCATCGCCGAATCCGGTCTCGCGCCCGACGTGCTCTACACGTCCGTTCTCACGCGCGCGATCCAGACCGCGAACATCGCGCTCGACGTCGCCGACCGCGCCTGGCTGCCGGTCAAGCGCTCGTGGCGCCTCAACGAGCGCCACTACGGAGCCCTGCAGGGCAAGGACAAGGCGCAGACCCTCGAAGAATTCGGCGAGGAGCAGTTCATGACCTGGCGCCGCTCGTTCGACGTGCCGCCGCCCCCGATCGAGGACGACGCCGAGTACTCGCAAGCGCACGACGAGCGCTACGCCGGTATCGAGGTGCCAAAGACCGAGTGCCTTAAGGACGTCATCGAGCGCTTCCTGCCCTACTGGGAGTCTGACATCACCCCCGACCTCGCGGCGGGGAAGACCGTGCTCGTCACGGCGCACGGCAACTCCCTCCGCGCACTCGTGAAGCACCTCGACAAGATCTCCGACGAGGACATCGCGGGCCTCAACATCCCCACGGGCATTCCGCTCGTCTATAAGCTCGGCGCGGACTTCATGCCCGTCGAGGAGAGCCGCTACCTCGACCCCGAGGCGGCGGCGGCAGGGGCTGCGGCCGTCGCCTCGCAGGGCAAGAAGTAGTCACTTCCACTCGAACGACGAGGCGTGTTCGGGCTACGCGTGCACGTCGTCGGCGCCGGCCCAGTCGCCGGTCGCCAGGTACTGCACCTTCTTCGCGATCGACACAGCGTGGTCGGCGAACCGCTCGTGGTAGCGGGAGGCGAGCGTCGCGTCGACGGTCGCTGTCGCCTCGCCCTTCCACCGCTCGCTCAGCAGCTTGTCGAAGACGCTCGCGTGCAGTTCGTCGACCTTGTCGTCCTCGTCGCGGATCTGGTTCGCGAGCGCGATGTCCTGCGTGCGCAGGAGCCGGGTGAGAGAGCGTGCGATCTCGACGTCGAGCCGTCCCATCTCGGCGAACGTCGACTTGAGCCCCTTCGGCACGGCGCGCTCCGGGAAGCGATAGCGCGCCAGCTGGGCGATGTGCTCGGCCATGTCTCCCATGCGCTCGAGCGACGAGCTGATGCGCAGAGCGCTCACGACGATGCGCAGGTCGCGCGCCACGGGCTGCTGGAGGGCGAGGATGTTTATCGCGAGCTCGTCGAGAGCGAGCGTGAGCTCGTCGATGCGCACATCGTTCTCGATCACGTCCTCCGCGACGCCGACGTCGGACTTCGTGAACGCCGTCACGGCGTTCTCTATCGACACCTCGACGAGCTCCGCGATCTCGACGAGGCGCTCCTGCACCTCGTGCAGCTCCTGCTGGAAGACATCGCGCATGACACAGGTCCTTTCCTCGGATTCGCCCGTCAGCCCCCAAGCGTGCGGTGCGAAGGTTAACGATTGGTGCCCGGCGGCTGAACAGTTCGCCAAAACCCCTGATCGTGCCGGTTGACCCCGAATCGCGGCGGTGCCGTAGCCCTAATCTAGTCGTATGGACTCGACCTGGCTGGTGCTCATCGCCCTCGGCCTCGGAATCGCCGTCGGCGCCGGCTTCACCGTCTTCGTCCACGCCGCAGCGCGACACGGCGAGCAGGTCTCTCGCGTCCTCGCGCCGAGCGTCCCGGACGGCGTCGACCAAGTGCTCGGCGCCCTCGAGAACGTCGGCATCGTCCTCGACTCCTCCGACAACGTGCTGCGCGCGTCCCGCAGCGCGCTCGCGCTCGGCATCGTGCGCGGCGAATCCGTCTCCGTGCGCGAGATCGTCGAGATCGCCGACCAGGTCAGGCGAACAGGGGAGCCCGTCAGTCGCGACATCATCGTCGCGGGCACGCGCTTCGGCGAGATCGCCCGCAACCTCTCCGTGCGCGTCGCGCCGCTCGGAACGCGCTTCGTTCTCGTTCTCGCCGACGACAACACCGAGTCGATCCGCCTCGACGAGGTGCGCCGCGATTTCATCGCCAACATCAGCCACGAGCTCAAGACGCCCATCGGCGCCATCGGGGTGCTCGCCGACGCGATCGACCAGGCGGCGGAGGACCCCGCGCACGTGCGTCGATTCGCGGACCGCATGACGACAGAAGCCGATCGGCTCGCCGCGCTCACGGCCGAGATCATCGACCTCTCCAAGCTCCAGGCGAACGAGGCGCTGCACGAGCCGCAGCTCCTGCAGGTCGACGAGATCGTCGCCGACGCCGTCGACCGCAACCGCGTCGTCGCCGACGGCAAGCGTGTCACCCTCGTCACGCGAGCGCCCTCCGGCCTCGCCGTGTTCGGCGAGGCGCCCCTGCTGACCGTCGCCGTGCACAACCTCATCTCCAACGCCATCCACTATTCGCCAGAGGGCTCACGCGTCGGTGTCGGGGTGCGCCGCACGGACGGGGTCGTCGAGATCTCCGTGACCGACCAGGGCGTCGGCATCCCCAAGTCCGACCACGACCGGGTCTTCGAGCGCTTCTACCGCGTCGATGACGCGCGCAGCCGCAACACCGGCGGCACCGGGCTCGGCCTCGCGATCGTGAAGCACACCGTGCAGAACCACGGGGGAGAGGTGAGCGTGTGGTCGCAGCCCGGCAACGGGTCGACGTTCACGATTCGCCTGCCCGAGGCGAGCGGAATCGACGCCATCGCCGCCGACCCGGCCGCCCGGCCCGAAAGGACGACAACGTGACCCGCATCCTCCTCGTCGAAGACGAAGCCGCACTGAGCGACCCGCTCGCGTTCCTGCTCGAGCGGGAGGGCTACGAGGTGTCGATCGCGGACGACGGCCTCACCGCCATGGAGTCGTGGGAGCGCGAGGGCGCTGATCTCGTTCTTCTCGACCTCATGCTGCCCGGGCTGCCGGGAACCGAGGTGTGCCGGCGCATTCGCGCGACCTCGACGGTGCCGATCATCATGCTCACGGCGAAGGACGCCGAAGTCGACATCGTCGTCGGGCTCGAGCTCGGCGCCGACGACTACGTCACGAAGCCGTACAAGACGCGGGAGCTGCTCGCCCGCATCCGCGCCGCCCTTCGCCGACGCACGGCCGACGACGGCGTCGACGAGGCCGTGCTCGAGGCGGGCGACGTGCGCATGGACCTCGACCGGCACACCGTCGAAGTGCGCGGACAGGAGATCAACATGCCGCTGCGGGAATTCGAGGTTCTCGAGTTCCTCCTGCGCAACGCCGGCCGCGTGCTCACGCGCGGCCAGCTCATCGACCGCGTGTGGGGCAGCGACTACTTCGGCGACACCAAGACCCTCGACGTGCACATCAAGCGCATCCGCTCCCGCATCGAGCGGGACCCCTCGCAGCCCGTCATGGTCGTCACCGTGCGCGGTCTCGGCTACCGCTTCGAAGACTGAGGGCTTTACAGACGACGGATGCCGCCGGGCGAGGCCCGGCGGCATCCGTCGTCTCGACTCCCGCTACTCCGCGGGGGTCGGCACGAGCGTGCTGTACTCGGCGAGATCGCCGTTGTAGATCGGAACCGTGAGGGTCACGCCCGTCTCGGTGCCGTACTGGAAGAACACGTCGGTGATCGCACCGGGCTTCGCGGGAAGCGGTGAGACCGTGATGTTCTCCGACGGCTCGCCCTGGTTCTGGTCGGCGGGCACGCCGAACGTCGTGCTCGCGCCGGCGTCGACGACGACGGAGGTGCTCGCGGAGGCGCTCTCGCCCCAGCCGATCTCGACGGAGTGGCTGCTGTCGCCCGTGTTCACGAGCGTGACGACGAGGTTGCCGGCCGTGCCGTCCTCGTTCGCGATGATCATCGCGTTGCGCACGTCGACGTCGCCGACGGTGCCGCCCACCCCGTCGCTCGCGTCGTAGTGAATCGTCGTGCTCTGCGGGGCCAAGAGGCCGCAGCCACTCGAGCCGAGCGCGACGGCTGCGGCAAGGACGACGAGAGCGATGGGTCGCGATCTCACAGAAAGCCTCCAAGTGGTGGGCGCGGGCACGACGAATGCGCGCCACGCGGTCTCAGACGATTTTAGCCTAGCGCGTGCGCGGACGCGCACCGAGTTAGGCGAACCTTACAGTATGCCCTCTGTGGTATTCTTGAAGATGCTGAAGGGATGCTTATCGATGCTTTTTGAGGTTGGCGAAACCGTCGTTTACCCGCACCACGGAGCCGCGACTATCGCGGAAGTGAAGACCCGGGTTATCAAGGGCGAAGAGAAACTGTACCTGAAGCTGCACGTGACTCAGGGTGACCTGACGATCGAGGTTCCGGCTGAGAACGTCGATCTCGTCGGCGTGCGCGATGTCATCGGGCAGGAGGGTCTCGACAAGGTGTTCGAGGTGCTGCGCGCACCGTTCACCGAGGAGCCCACCAACTGGTCCCGCCGCTACAAGGCGAACCTTGAGAAGCTCGCCTCCGGCGACGTGATCAAGGTGAGCGAGGTCGTGCGCGACCTGTGGCGCCGTGACCAGGACCGCGGTCTCTCCGCCGGAGAGAAGCGCATGCTCGCGAAGGCCAGGCAGATCCTGGTCTCCGAACTCGCACTCGCCGAGAAGACCGACGAAGAGAAGGCGTCGGGCATGCTCGACGAGGTTCTCGCGTCATAGCAGTTTCCGACGTTCGGCCCGGCTTGTGCCGGGCCGAACGTGGTTAACGCCCGCTACGCTCGGAACATGACCGACTCGCCCCGCCTCGCCGTCGTCGTCGTCGCCGCGGGGCAGGGCCTCCGGCTCGGCGCGGGGCAGCCGAAGGCCTTCTTCCCGCTGCGCGGTCGGCCGCTTCTCGAGCACGCGCTCGAGGGTGTGCTCGGCATGACGCAGCCCGCTCAGGTCATCGTCGTGGTTCCCGCGGAGCGGGTGACGGATGCCGCGGCGCTCTGCCGCCGCGTCGCCGGAGTCGCGAGGGACCACGTCGTCGTGACGGCGGGCGGGAGCTCGCGGCAGGCCTCCGTCGCTGCCGGTCTCGCGCTGCTCGACGACGAGATCGAGGTCGTGCTCGTGCACGACGCCGCCCGCGCGCTCACGCCGCCCGCGCAGCTCGACGCCGTCGCGCGCGCCGTCGCCGACACGGGCGAGGGCGTCATCCCCGGCCTGCCCGTGAGCGACACGATCAAGCGCGTCGACGGCGCCGAGCGCGCCCTCGAGACCGTCGATCGTTCAGCCCTGCGCGCCGTGCAGACGCCGCAGGGCTTCCCCCGCTCCGAGCTCGTCGCCGCGTACGCCGCCGCGACGGCGGAGCACACCGACGACGCCGCGCTGTTCGCCGCCGCCGGTCACCGCGTGCGCGTCATCGCGGGAAGCGAGCGCGCACTCAAGATCACGACGCCGTGGGACCTGCGCCGGGCCGCGACGCTTCTCGGCGACGCCGGCGGGCTGCGCACGGGCGTCGGCGTGGACGTGCACGCGTACGACGAGGCCGCTGCGCTGTGGCTCGCGGGACTGCACTGGCCCGGAGAGCCGGGACTCGCAGGCCACAGCGACGGCGACGCCGTGTGCCACGCGATCGTCGACGCCCTGCTCTCGGCGGCGGGGCTCGGCGACATCGGCGGACTGTTCGGCGTCGACGACGAGCGTTTCGCCGGCGCCCACGGCGACGTGTTCCTCCGCGAGACCCGGCGCCGCCTCGAGGCCGCCGGGTTCCGCGTCGTCAACGTCGCCGTGCAAGTGCTCGGCAACCGGCCCCGGCTCGCGCAGCGGCGCGCCGAGGCGCAAGCGCTGCTCGGCGGCATCCTGAACGCGCCCGTGAGCCTTGCGGCGACGACGAGCGACCGGCTCGGCTTCACGGGCCGCGGCGAGGGCGTCACGGCCGTCGCGACGGCCCTGATCGCGGCAGCCGAGAAGACCGACGACCATTAGGCTTGACCCGTGACCCTGCGACTGTACGACACCAAGACACAGGCACTGCGCGACTTCGAGCCGATCACGCCCGGCCGCGTCGGCATGTACGTTTGCGGGCCGACGGTGCAGTCGTCCCCGCACATCGGGCACTTGCGCTCGGCGCTCGTCTACGACATCCTGCGGCGCTGGCTCAACTACTCGGGCTTCGACGTCACGCTCATCCGCAACGTCACCGACATCGACGACAAGGTGCTCATCAACGCGGGGGAGAACGAGCAGTGGTGGGCGCTCGCCTATCGCATGGAGCTCGAGTTCACGGCCGGCTACAACACCCTCGGCATCCTGCCGCCCACATACGAGCCGCGTGCGACGGCGAACATCCAGCAGATGCAGCAGCTCATCCAGCGCCTCATCGACGCGGGCCACGCGTACGTCGCCGCCGACGGCTCCGGCGACGTGTACTTCGACGTGCGCTCCTGGCCCGACTACGGCGCCCTCACCAGGCAGGACGTCGACAACATGGAGGATGCCGCCGACGCGGACCCGCGCGGCAAACGCGACCCGCGCGACTTCGCCGTGTGGAAGGGCCACAAGCCGGAGGAGCCCGCCTCGGCGGCGTGGCCGAGCCCGTGGGGAGAGGGCCGGCCCGGCTGGCACATCGAATGCTCCGCCATGGCCGCCCGCTACCTCGGCGCGAACTTCGACATCCACGGAGGCGGCCTCGACCTGCGCTTCCCGCACCACGAGAACGAGCTCGCGCAGTCCACGGCCGCGGGCGACGGCTTCGCGAACTACTGGGTGCACAACGGCCTCGTCAACGTCAACGGGCAGAAGATGTCGAAGTCGCTCGGCAACTCCGTCTACGCCGCCGAGCTGCTCGACCAGGCGCCCGCGCCGGTCGTGCGCTACTACCTCGGTCAAGCGCACTACCGCTCGACGATCGACTACCATGACGGCTCGCTCGCCGAGGCGGAGGCCGCCCTCGAGCGCATAACCGGCTTCCTCGACCGCGCCGAGCGGCGCATGCGCGGCACGCGCTTCGCGGGCGCGGGACCCGTCGAGATCCCCGCCGAGTTCGCGGAGGCCATGAACGACGACCTCGGTGTGCCGCAGGCCCTCGCGGTTCTGCACGAGACGGTTCGCGCGGGCAATGCCGCCATCGACGCCGACGACCTCAGCGGCGCGGCTCGCGCGTTCGGCGCCGTCACCGCCATGAGCGAAGTGCTCGGCATCGCCGGCTCCTCGTGGGCCGACGAGACGGATGCCGCGCCCGCGACGGCGCTTGCCGGCCTCGTCGAACACCTCATCGCCGAACGGCAGAGCGCGCGCGAAGCGCGCGACTTCTCGGCGGCCGACCGCATCCGCGACATCCTGTCGGCGGGCGGAATCACGATCGAAGACACCCCCGCGGGGGCGCATTGGAGCATCAATGGCAAGTAGCAAGGGTCGCCCCGGCGCCATGAAGAAGAACAAGAAGGGCCCGCAGAAGGGCACGGGCGGGCTCGGCCGCAAGGCGCTCGAGGGCAAGGGCCCGACGCCGAAGGCGGAGGACCGCACCTACCATCCCGCGGGAAAGCGCAAGGCGGCGAGGGAGCGGCTCGAGGCCGCGCGCGGCGGCCGCCCGCAGTCGAAGCAGTCGCCGGGCGGGCGCCCGCCGGTGAAGCGCTCGAAGAACGACGACACCGAGATCGTCACGGGCCGCAATTCCGTGCTCGAGGCGCTGCGCGCGCGCATCCCGGCGACGAGCCTGTACGTCGCGACGCGCATCGAGATGGACGATCGGGTCAAGGAGATCCTCTCGATGGCGACGGGACGCGGCATCCCCGTGCTCGAGGTGACCCGGCCGGAGCTCGACCGCATGGGCGGCTTCGACTCGGTGCACCAGGGCGTCGCCATCGCGGTGCCGCCGTACGAGTACGCGCACCCCGTCGACCTGCTCGAGAAGGCCGTCGACAGCGGCCGCACGCCGCTGCTCGTCGCCCTCGACGGGGTCACCGACCCGCGCAACCTCGGCGCGATCATCCGCTCGACCGCCGCGTTCGGCGGGCAGGGCGTCATCGTCCCGCAGCGCCGCTCGGCGGGCGTCACCGCTGCGGCCTGGAAGACCTCGGCCGGTGCGGCCGCGCGCACTCCCGTCGCGATGGCCGCGAACCTCACGCAGTCGCTCAAGGAGCTCAAGAAGCAGGGCGTGTTCGTCATCGGCCTCGACGGCGGCGGCGACACGAGCCTGCACGAGCTCGAGCTCGCCGACCGCCCCATCGTCGTCGTCGTCGGCAGCGAGGGGAAGGGGCTCTCGCGCCTGGTCACCGAGACGTGCGACGCGATCGTGTCGATCCCGATCTCGGCGGCGACCGAGTCGCTCAACGCCGGCATCGCGGCATCCGTCACCCTCTACGAGATCGCGAAGCGCCGCGCCGAGCAGGGCTAGGCGCCGCTAGACCTTGTCGCGCCAGTCGGAGCCGTCGTCGGTGACGACGTCGATCGCGGCCGTGAGCGCTCCCGTCGGCGGGTCGATCATCGTCGCCTCGTCGCGGCGGTGTCGCAGCACGTTGTTGATGTAGGAGGTCAGCGCCTCCGCGAGGGGCACATCGCGCTTCTCGCTCTCGGCGAGGAACCAGCGGTGATCGAGCAGCTGGTGGAACACTTCGGCGGGCTCGAGCTTGCCGCGCAGCTCCCGCGGGATCGCGCGCACGACGGGCTCGAAGACGCGAATGAGCCACTCGTGCGCGACGACCTCCTCGTCGATGTCCTGCTTGCCGGCCGTCATCCGGTAGGCGTCGAGGTCGTTGAGCAGGCGCCTGGCCTGGTTCTCGCCCGTGTCGAGCCCGGTGAGGCGGATGAGCCGGCGCTGATGGTGGCCCGCGTCGACGACCTTCGGCTGGATGCGCACTTGGCTTCCCGTGGCGTCGGTCTTTATCGCGAGCTCCTCGATGTCGAAGCCGAGCTCGTTGAGCCGGTGCACGCGCTCGTTGATGCGCCACCGCTCCGCGCGCGCGAACTGCTCGGTACCCGTGAGCTCGGTCCACAGCGAACGGTAGGCCTCGACGATGCCGTTCGAGACGGCGACCGGGTCGAGCTCCTCGTCGGCGCGGCCGCCCGCGTAGAGGTCCATGAGCTCGCCCGCGATGTTGACGCGCGCGATCTCGAGGTCGTTCTCGCGCTGCCCGTTCGACAGGCCGCCCTCGTAGAGCTGCCCGGTCTCGGCGTCGACGAGGTAGGCCGCGAACGCTCCCGCGTCGCGGCGGAAGAGGGTGTTCGAGAGCGAGACGTCGCCCCAGAAGAAGCCGGCGATGTGCAGGCGCACGAGAAGCAGGGCGAGAGCGTCGACGAGTCGTGTCGCGGTGTCGGGCCGCAGCTGCTGGCTGAACAGCGCCCGGTACGGCAGCGAGAACCGCAAGTGCCGCGTGACGAGCACGGGCTTGAGCTCCGAGCCCTTCGCCGACATGCGGCCCGTGATCACGGCGACGGGCTCGACGCACGGGATGTCGAGTCGCTGCAGAGTGCGCAGCATGTCGTACTCGCCCCTCGCCATCTGCGCCGTCGTCTCCTTGACGGCGATGACGTAGCCCGAGAGGTTCGCGAAGCGCACGAGGTGCCGTGAGATGCCCTTGGGGAGCGAGGCGATGTGCTCGCTCGGCCAATCGTCGAGGGGCACGTCCCACGGCAGGTCGAGCAGGGCGGGATCGACGGTCGCCGCGGTGATGTTGAGGGATGCGCTCATGGTTAACCGGCGGCGCCGGTCGTCGGATGCCGCTGCACCCGACGACCGGCGCCTGGAGGGTTACTCGCTGATGACGGCCTTGTTGCCCAGGCGCTCGCCCGACGCGTGGTCGAAGACGTGCACGTGGTGCGGCGTCGGCGCGAGATAGACCTTCTCGCCCGCGTTGGGGTGGATGCGGCCGTCGACGCGAGCCACGATGTCGTGGCGCGCTCCGTCGAGCTCCGCGTGGCCGTAGAGGTAGCCGTCGGCGCCGAGCTCCTCGACGAGGTCGACGTGCACCTCGAGGCCGTCCGCCGGGTTGGAGGACACCTGGATGTCCTCGGGGCGAACGCCGATCGTCACCTGCTTCGCGGCGGCCTCGTTGAGCACCTCGCGCTCGACCGGCACGACCGTCGCTCCGAACTGCACGCCGCCGTCGGCGACCTGGCTCGAGAGCAGGTTCATGGCGGGCGAGCCGATGAAGCCGGCGACGAACACGTTCGAGGGCTTCTCGTACAGGTCGCGGGGGGTGCCGACCTGCTGCAGGATGCCGTCCTTGAGCACGGCGATGCGGTCGCCCATCGTGAGCGCCTCGGTCTGGTCGTGCGTGACGTACACGGTGGTGACGCCGAGGCGACGCTGCAGCGACGCGATCTGCGTGCGGGTCTGGACGCGCAGCTTGGCGTCGAGGTTCGACAGCGGCTCGTCCATGAGGAACACCTGCGGCTGGCGGACGATGGCGCGGCCCATGGCGACGCGCTGACGCTGACCACCCGAGAGCGCCTTCGGCTTGCGGTTGAGGTAGTCCTCGAGGTCGAGGAGCTTGGCGGCCTCGAGCACCCGCTCGGCACGCTCCGTCTTGTGCACGCCGGCGATCTTCAGGGCGAAGCCCATGTTCTCGGCGACGGTCATGTGCGGGTACAGCGCGTAGTTCTGGAAGACCATCGCGATGTCGCGGTCCTTCGGCGGAATGTCGGTGACGTCGCGGTCGCCGATGAGGATGCGACCCTCGTTCACCTCTTCGAGGCCGGCGAGCATGCGCAGCGACGTGGACTTGCCGCAGCCGGACGGCCCGACGAGGACGAGAAACTCGCCGTCAGCGATGTCCAGGTTGAGCTTGTCAACTGCGGGGCGGGTGCCACCGGGATAGAGCCGGGTGGCGTTGTCGAAAGTTACCGACGACATATCAGTGTTTCTCCTTCACCGGCAGGTACGTGCCGGACGATCCGAGTGATGGAGCGGGACCTGACCGGTCCCGCAACGCGGCGTCATCACCGCGTTAACACAAAGTATGGCATGCTCCGGGCCCCGGGGTCGCCCCGCGGCCGCCGGCAGCGGCATCCGACTTGGCCCATTCTCAGCAGGCCGGACTACGATGTCGGAGGCATTTGCCCGCGTGAGCCCCGAGAAATTCCCGTCGCGCGGCAGCCTGACACACCCCCGAAACACAGCTCCCAAGCGAGGTTCAATGACCGGCAACGGTTCAACGGACGATGCCACGTCCGCGCCACGGCGCCTGCAAGTGCGCGAGAAGGCTCGCGAGCTTCGCGAGAAGCAGCGCAAGAAGGATCTGCGCAACCGGCTCCTGCTGCAGGGCGGCGTCGCGGCGGCTGTGATCGCCGTCATCGCCGTCGTCATCGTCGTCGTCGTCTCCTCGATTAAGCCCGAGACGGACGGCCCCAAGAACATGGCGAGCGACGGCGTCGTCATCGGCAAAGAGCTGGAGGCGCGCACGACGCCGGCTCTCGCGGCAGGCGCCTCGCCGGTGCCCGCGACTAGCGACCCCAGCGTCGCGCACATCAGCGTCTACGTCGACTACCTGTGCCCGTGGTGCGGCGCCTTCGAGTCCGCGAACGGCGCCCAGCTGAGCGGCTGGCTCAGCTCGGGGGCCGCGGTTCTCGAGATCCACCCCATCGCCGTTCTCACGAGCAAGTCGCACGGCAGCGAGTACTCGCTGCGCGCCGCGAACGCCGCGGCGTGCGTCGCGAACTACTCGCCCGACGCGTTCTTCGCGTTCAACCAGGCGATGTTCGCGCAGCAGCCGGAGGAGGGCACGACAGGGCTGAGCGACGACGAGCTCATCGCGCTCGCGCGCGACGCCGGCGCCTCCACGGCGGTCGAGGACTGCGTGGACGACGTGAGGTTCTCGACATGGGTGCAGACCGCGACCCAGCGCGCCGTCAACGGGCCGCTTCCCGGCACCGAGGTCGACCGGGTCGAGGCGACGCCCACGATCCTCGTGAACGGCAAGAAGTACACGGGTTCGCTCGAGGACCCCGACGAGTTCAAGGCGTTCGTCATCGGCACGGCGAGCGAGACGCTCGCCACATCGACGCCGAGCGAGACCGAGACCCCGACGCCCGCGCCCACGTCATAGCGTTCATCGTCCCCTATGATTGAACGGGTCTGACGGGCGCACGCGTGCGTGGTCCCGGCATGGCATAATCGAAAACCGCTCCACGCAGAGCCCGGCCCGGGCCGCCACGTGGCGCACGCCGCCTTAGCTCAGTTGGTAGAGCGCTTGACTTGTAATCATGAGGTCGCGGGTTCGACCCCCGCAGGCGGCTCCCGAAGACGCAGGGCTCAGGAGAACGGCCAGATCCCGGACTCCTCGCCCCATTCGCGGAGCGCGTCCGGCGCGGGGAAGCCGAGATCGTACGACTGCAGGGGAACATCGATGGCGCCGAAGTCGTCGAGCTTCGCGCGAATGCCGTCACGGCTGACCTCGGTGAGGCGCACGCGAATGTGCCGGCCCGGCGCGAGCTCCAGCCGCCACGGCTCGGCGAGGTAGCCGATGCCGAGCGCCTCGAGCCGCTCCTCGGCGCTCAGCCAGTCGCCAGGGCCGCCAATCTCACGTCCGAGCAGGTCGATCGGCACGAAGTCGTCGCCCGCCATGCGGATCCAGCCGACGAGCTCCCCGTCAGGTCGGCGGTGCTCGATCCAGTCGGCCCCGGACGTGCTATCCATGGCGAGTCCTTTCAGCGGTCGACGACGGTGAGGAAGCGCTCCGGGTCTATCGACCGGTCGTGACCCGGCTTGTCCTTCGTGTTCTCGGGGATGCCGCCGACGTACAGCCAGCCGAGCAGCTCTTCGTTGTCGGCGAGCTCGTGCATGCGTCGCACGGGCTCGGCGCGCACGAGGCTTCCCGTGCGCCACATGACGCCCCAGCCGGCGTCGGCGAGCAGCAGGCTCAGCATGTGGGCGACACCCGCCGTGACGGCATCCTGTTCCCAGTCGGGAACCTTGTGGCTCTCCCGCCGACACGCGACTATCGCGATGAGGAGGGGAGCCCGCAGCGGTTTCGACGACGGCTTTTCGTGCTCGGCGGCTTCAGCGAGCGCGGCGCCCAGTCGCTCCCGCGCGGCGCCGCGCAGCTCGATCAGGCGCCACGGCTCGAGACCGCTGTGGTCGGCGACCCGGCCTGCGGCGGCGACGAGTCGGGCGAGCTCGGCGTGATCCGGCGCGTCGCCCGTCACCTTCGACCAGGACCGCCGTGCGGCGACCCGGTCGACGAGGGAGCTCATGCCTGGGGCGTGAAGCCGAGCGAGATCGAGTTCATGCAGTAGCGATCGCCCGTCGGGGTGCCGAAGCCGTCGTCGAAGACGTGCCCGAGGTGGGAGTCGCAGCGGGCGCAGCGCACTTCCGTGCGCACCATGCCGAGGCTGCGGTCCTCCGTGAGGGTGACGGCCTCGGGACGAACCGACTCGTAGAAGCTCGGCCAGCCGCATCCGGAATCGAACTTCGTCCCGCTCTTGAACAGCTCTGCGCCGCACGCGGCGCACGTGTATACGCCCGCTCGCCCCTCGTCGAGCAGCTCGCCCGTCCACGGACGTTCGGTCGCCGCCGTGCGCAGCACGGCGTACTGCTCGGGAGTCAGCTCTTCACGCCACTGCTCGTCTGTCTTCGTCAGCTTCTCCGTCATGACGCACTCCTGCTCTTCGTGGTCGGGATACATCCAAGTTAAGCCCTGAGAGCTGTGTGTTATTCCGTGTTTCGTTTCGGGCGTACGTTCAGGGGCCGGGAAACTAGGATTGCGAAAGAGGTGATGGACCAGGTGACGGACCACGGGCACGACGACGAGGCGGACTGTGACGCGCTCAGCGAGCGCGACATCGCCATCCTCGACTTCGAGCGCCAGTGGTGGAAGCACGCGGGGACGAAGGAGGAGGCGATCCGGGCCCGGTTCGCGCTGTCGTCGGCTCGGTACTATCAACTACTGGCCGCTCTCATCAAGAGGCCGGCCGCCCTCAAGCACGACCCCATGTTGGTGAAGCGACTGCAGCGCGTGCGCGATCAGCGCATGGCCGCTCGCGTGCGCCGCACCTCCCTCGACCGCTGACCTCAGTCCGTCCCTGAACAGGAGAGACCCGACCGCATGGCCAAATCGTTCCCCCGCGACCGGTTCGACGATGTGCCGCGCACGTCTCGCGTCGGCGCGCACCGTGCGCCCGCTCCGCGGGGACGCGGCTGGGCGGCCTTCGGCTGGGCGGCTCTCGCGACGGCGATCCTCGTGGCGCTCGGCATCCTCGGCCTGAGCCTCGCAAGCGACCGGCTGAACCTCGACCAGGTCTTCGAGATGCCGGCCGAGACCTCCGCCTCGCCGACGCCGACGGAGACCACGACGCCGACAGCGGAGCCGACGATCGACCCGAAGGCTCTCGTTCAAGTGCTCAACGGCACGACGACGCCGGGACTCGCGGGTGACGGCAAGGACAAGCTCGCCGCCGCCGGCTGGACCGACTCCAACATCACCGCGAGCAACGCGAGCGACACCTCCATCACGACGTCGACGGTGTACTACGACGACCCTACCCTCGAAGGCGCCGCGCGCGGCGTCGCGGAGTCGCTCGGCATCTCGACCGTCACGTATTCGACGGAGTTCAGCTCCGGAGAGGGCGGCATCTCCCAGATCGTCGTCGTGCTCGGCTCCGACTTCGCTCCCTGAGGGAGAAGCGGTTCCGCCCGCCGCGTAACACTCGCCGAGGGCGCAGCTTGCACTCGCCGTATCCGAGTGCCAGAATTGCCATTAGCACTCCCGCTAACGGAGTGCTAATAACGTTCATTGACGTCCGGGAGGGACGAAACTCACAATGGCAAAGATCATTGCTTTTGACGAAGAGGCCCGCCGCGGCCTTGAGCGTGGTTTGAACACGCTCGCTGATGCCGTCAAGGTCACGCTTGGACCTCGCGGTCGCAACGTCGTCCTCGAGAAGAAGTGGGGCGCTCCCACCATCACCAACGATGGTGTGTCGATCGCCAAGGAGATCGAGCTCGACGAGCCGTACGAGAAGATCGGCGCCGAGCTCGTCAAGGAGGTCGCGAAGAAGACCGATGACGTCGCCGGTGACGGAACCACGACCTCGGTCGTCCTCGCCCAGGCGCTCGTCCGTGAGGGACTCCGCAACGTCGCCGCCGGCGCTGACCCGATCAGCCTCAAGCGCGGCATCGAGAAGGCCGTCAACGCCGTCTCCGACGAGCTCCTGAGCGCTGCGAAGGAGATCGAGACCAAGGACGAGATCGCCGCCACCGCGTCGATCTCCGCCGCCGACACGCAGATCGGCGAGATCATCGCCGAGGCCATCGACAAGGTCGGCAAGGAAGGCGTCGTCACGGTCGAGGAGTCGAACACGTTCGGCACCGAGCTCGAGCTCACCGAGGGCATGCGCTTCGACAAGGGCTTCCTCTCGGCGTACTTCGTCACCGACCAGGACCGCCAGGAGGCCGTGTTCGAGGACCCCTACATCCTCATCGCGAACTCGAAGATCTCGAACATCAAGGACCTGCTCCCGATCGTCGACCAGGTGATCCAGGCCGGCAAGCAGCTCCTCATCATCGCCGAGGATGTCGAGGGCGAGGCTCTGGCCACGCTCATCGTCAACAAGATCCGCGGCATCTTCAAGTCGGTCGCCGTCAAGGCTCCAGGCTTCGGCGACCGCCGCAAGGCCCAGCTGCAGGACATCGCGATCCTCACCGGTGGACAGGTCATCTCCGAGGAGGTCGGCCTCAAGCTTGAGAACGTCACCCTCGACCTGCTCGGCCGTGCACGCAAGGTCGTCGTCACCAAGGACGAGACCACGATCGTCGAGGGTGCGGGCGAGGCTGACGCCATCGCCGGCCGCGTCTCGCAGATCCGCAAGGAGATCGAGAACACCGACAGCGACTACGACCGCGAGAAGCTGCAGGAGCGCCTCGCGAAGCTGGCCGGCGGCGTCGCCGTCATCAAGGCCGGCGCCGCGACCGAGGTCGAGCTCAAGGAGCGCAAGCACCGCATCGAGGACGCTGTCCGCAACGCGAAGGCCGCCGTCGAGGAGGGCATCGTCGCCGGTGGTGGCGTCGCGCTCATCCAGGCCGGCAAGACCGCGTTCGACAAGCTCGGACTCGAGGGTGACGAAGCGACCGGCGCGAACATCGTCAAGGTCGCCATCGAGGCCCCGCTCAAGCAGATCGCCCTCAACGCCGGACTCGAGCCGGGCGTCGTCGCCGAGAAGGTTCGCGGCCTCGAGGTCGGCTTCGGCCTCAACGCCGCTTCGGGCGAGTACGTCGACATGCTGCAGGCCGGCATCGCCGACCCGGTGAAGGTGACCCGTTCGGCGCTGCTGAACGCGGGCTCGATCGCCGGTCTGTTCCTCACGACCGAGGCTGTCGTCGCCGACAAGCCCGAGAAGGCTCCGGCGGTTCCCGCCGGCGACCCGACGGGTGGCATGGACTTCTAAGTCCCGCAGCACTGCACCGATGGGCGTCTCCCGCAAGGGAGGCGCCCATCGCGCGTGTCAGCGGCCGAACATGCCCGCGTTCTGCTGCTCGACCTCGGCATAGTGACTGCCCGCCTGCCCGAGCGCCAGGTTGAGTTCGGTGATCGATTCCTCGACGCGAGCCTGCGTCGTGCGCCAGTCCTGCGCCGCCGTGTTGAACGCGCTCGCGGCCTGGCCGGTCCACTGTGACTGCAGGTTCTGGATCTGGCTCATCAGGTTGTTCACGTCGGCGCGCAGCTGCTCGGTGATGCCGCGGATCGCCGAGCTCGCGCTCTGGACCGCCTCGCTGTCGACCGTGTACCTGCTCATGTCGTACTCCTCTCGTGGGTGTGACATGACGCTAGCGGCGCGGGAGCGAGTGGCATCCGCCCTCTGCCGATGCCGTGCACAGCGCCGCTCACGCGCGTGCTGTGGACGACAGGAGCCGGCTCAGGCCTCGTCGTCGGACTCGGCGGGCGCGACCGGCTGAGGGCCCGTGTCCTCGCGGCGCGCGAGAGGGAGCGCGATGCGGAACGTCGCTCCGCCGCCCGGGGTCTCGGAGACGCTGACGGTGCCGCCGTGCGCCGCCACGATCGAGGAGACGATGGCGAGCCCGAGGCCGCTTCCGCCGGTCTCCCTTGTGCGCGAGGTGTCGGCGCGCCAGAACCGCTGGAAGATCTTCTCGCGGATCTGCGGCGGCACGCCCTCGCCGTGGTCGATGACCGCGACCGTGGCCATTCCCGTGCGCGGGTTGGCCGCGACGCCGACCTCGATGGGGCTGCCGTCGGCGGTGAACCGCATGGCGTTGCCCATGAGGTTCGCGATGACCTGGCGGATCTTGTTCTCCTCCGCCATCACGATCGCCGGAACGGCGGGAAGCGACGCCGTCATGTCGGTGACCGACTCGATGGTGAGGTGCGGCTGCGCGGCGTCGTCCCGCTTCGCGCGGCGGCCCCGCAGCCGCGCGAACGTCGCCCCCGCGAGGGCGATGGGTCCCGTGTTTCCCGTCGTGTTCCCCGTGCGGGTCTTCGGCGGGGACGCGGGCTCCTCCCGTGCGGGCGGCGGCGGTGCCGGCACGTCGGGCGGAGTGTCGATGACGAACGACACCGGGCGGCCCGGATAGGACGCGCGGGCGTCCATGACGGCATCCTTCGCGAGCGGCGTGAGGTCGACGGGAGCGAGCTCGAGCGGGCGCGTCTCGTCGAGGCGCGCGAGTTCGAGCAGGTCCTGCACCATGACGCTCATGCGCACGGCCTCCTTCTCGATGCGCTCCATCGCCTGCGCGACGTCCTCGGGCTTCTCGAGCGCCCCCATGCGGTACAGCTCGGCGTAGCCGCGCACCGTCACGAGGGGCGTGCGCAGCTCGTGACTCGCGTCGCCCACGAACCGTCGCATCTGCTCGATCGTCTGCGCGCGGTCGGCGAAGGCGCGGTCGATGCGGCTGAGCATCGTGTTGAGGGAGCGGTTGAGTCGCCCGACCTCGGTGTTCGGCGTCATCGTGGTGAGCCGCTGGCTGAAGTCTCCGTTCGCGATGTGGGAGGCCGTGAGCTCCACCTCGCGCAGCGGGCTGAGCGTGTTCGAGACGAGCACGCGCGTGATGAGGGCGCCGAGCACGATGACGCCGAGGCCGAGGCCGAAGAAGATCGTGACGTAGGTCGCGACGACGCTGTCGGGGCCGCGCATCGACACGGCGATGAACAGCACGCCGTTCGTGCCGCGGTCGTCGATGGCGTCGGCGACGACGGTGACCGCCTGGAAATCGGTGCCCGCCGGGCTCGTCACCGTCATCGGTCGCGTGTTGATCGCCTTCCCGAGCGAGATCGCTCCGGGTGCCGGGCGTGGCAGGAACTTCGCCTCCCGGTCGTCCCAGTTGTGGTCGATGAGGGTGCCGTCGGGGCCGTAGAGCGCGATGTAGTAGTCGTTCGTCTCGCGCACTTGGGTCTGACCCGGCTCGGTGTCGTCGATGTAGCGGTCGATGTCACCCGTCGCGAAGGCGACGAGCTCGGCCTTCGCCTGCTCGATGAGCGCCTGCTTGAGGATGATGACGGTTCCGGCGCCCGTGACGAGCAGCCCGAACGTGAGCACGATCACGGTCACGCTGGTGATCTTCGTGCGTAGCGTTATCGAATTCCACCACTCGGCGACCGATGAGTGCATGTCGGATGCTGCTACTGCTTGCCCGTCTTCAGCATGTAGCCGAAGCCGCGCTTCGTCTGGATCAGCGGCTCCGACGAGAACTGGTCGAGCTTGCGGCGCAAGTAGGAGATGTAGCTCTCGACGATGCCCGCGTCGCCGTTGAAGTCGTACTCCCACACGTGGTCGAGGATCTGCGCCTTGCTCAGCACGCGGTTGGGGTTGAGCATGAGATAGCGCAAGAGCTTGAACTCGGTCGGGCTGAGCTCGACGCTCGTCTCGCCGACGTACACCTCGTGGGTGTCCTGGTCCATCGTGAGCTCGCCCGCGCGGATGATGGCGTCCTCGTCCGCCTGCATGGTGCGGCGCAGGATGGCCTTGATGCGCGCGACGATCTCGTCGAGGCTGAACGGCTTCGTGACGTAGTCGTCGCCGCCGACGGTGAGTCCCGTGATCTTGTCCTCGGTGTCGTCCTTCGCCGTGAGGAACAGGATCGGCGCCGTGTACCCGGAGGCGCGCAGCCGCTTGGTGACGCCGAAGCCGTTCATGTCGGGCAGCATGACGTCGAGGATGATGAGGTCGGGCTCCTCCTCCAGAACGGCGGAGATCGCCTGGGCGCCGTTTCCGACAGCGCGCACGGCGAAGCCCGCGAAGCGCAGGCTTGTGGTCAGCAGGTCGCGGATGTTGGGCTCGTCATCGACGATGAGGATGCGTGGTCCGGTCATCGTCCCAGTATCTGCGTATCTCCTGAAAGTGGGCTGGGCATCTGTTCGCGCCGAACGGAGCAGACTGGGACCAGTCGAAAGGGGAGACGCATGCCCGCATTCGTCATCGTCGGCGGAGGCCTCGCCGCCGCGAGCGCCGCCGAAGAGCTGCGCGCGCAGGGCCTCGACGGAGCCGTCACCGTGATCGCCGGCGAGAGCCACGAACCGTACATCCGGCCGCCGCTGTCGAAAGAGGTGCTCCTCGGCACGGCGGAAGCGGACACGGCCTTCGTGCACGAGCGCGGCTGGTACCCCGAACACGACATCGAGCTCCTGACGGCGGATGCCGCCACGCGCCTCGATCCCCCGGGGCGCACCGTCGAGCTCGCCTCGGGCCGCACGATCTCCTACGACGAGCTGCTGCTCGCCACGGGAGCGCGAGCGCGCCGGCTCGAGGTGCCGGGCGCCGACCTGCCGGGCGTGCACGTGCTGCGCACCCTCGAGGACTCCGAGGCCCTGCGCGAGGCGCTGCGCGACGGCGGCAAGCGCGTCGTCACGATCGGCGGCGGCTGGATCGGCCTTGAGGTCACGGCGGCCGCCGCCACCTACGGCAACGACGTCACCGTCGTCATGCGCGGCGAGATCGCCCTCGCGTCCGCGCTCGGCGACGACCTCGGCCGGTTCTTCCAGAGCCGCCACGAGGCGCACGGCGTGCGCTTCGTCACGGGCGCGAACGCCACGCGCCTCACGGGGGAGGACCGCGTGACGGGAGTGGACACCGACACGGGCGAGCATCTCGCCGCCGACGTCGTCGTCGTCGGCATCGGCGCGATCCCCAACACTCGGCTCGCCGAGGAGGCGGCCCTCGACGTCGACGACGGCGTGCTCGCGGATGCCGCCCTGCGCACGAGCGACGAGCACATCCGCGCGGCGGGCGACGTCGCAAACGCGTGGCATCCCGTGCTCGAGCGGCGCTTGCGCAGCGAGCACTGGGCGAACGCCATCGAGCAGGGGAAGGCCGCCGCGCGCAGCCTGCTCGGCCAGGACGTGAGCTACGACGAGGTGCCGTACTTCTACACCGACCAGTACGACATCGGCATGGAGTACGCGGGCTACTTCCCGCTCGCCCGCGACGCGGACGTGCTCTATCGCGGCGACAGGGAGTCCGGCGAGTTCATCGCGTTCTGGCTGCGGAACGACGCCGTCGTCGCGGGCATGAACGTCAACGTCTGGGACGTGAACGACGACATCAAGGAGCTCGTTCGCTCGGGCCGGCGCATCGACCGCGCCCGGCTCGCTGACCCGGACGTCGCCCTCGGCGACGTCTGATGCGGCACGATGGGAGCATGCACTCGCGCTCCCCGCACGACCTCCCGCCCCTTCCGGCCCTCCGCGAGCCGGTGCGCACGATCGGGGCGCGCGAGTTCGACTTCTCCCGTCAGGTCGCCGTCATGGCCGTCGTCAACCGAACGCCCGACTCGTTCTACGACCGCGGAGCCACGTTCGCCCTCGACCGCGCCGTCGACGCGTGCCTCGACGCCGTCGTCGCCGGCGCCGACTGGGTCGACATCGGCGGGGCGCCGTTCGCTCCGGGGCCGCCGATTCCCGCGGACGAGGAGGCCGAGCGCGTCGTGCCCGTCGTGGCCGCCGTGCGGGCGGCATCCGATGTCGTCATCTCCGTCGACACCTTCCAGGCCGGCGTCGCCCGACGCGCCATCGACGCGGGCGCCGACGTGATAAACGACACGACGGGGCTGCGCGATCCCGACCTCGCTCGCGTCGTCGCCGACAGCGCCGCCACCGTCGTCATCACGCACAGCCTCGCCGTGCCGCGCACGCCGTACCCGCGACCGCACTACGACGACGTCGCGGGGGAGGTCGCCGCGTTCCTCGCCGAGCGGGTCGAGAGCGCGCTCGCCGCCGGCATCCCGCCCGAGCGCATCGTCGTCGACCCGGGCCACGACCTCAACAAGAACACAATGCACAGCCTCGAGCTCACGCGCCGTCTCGGCCGCATCGTGGACCTCGGCTACCCGACCCTCGTCGCCGTGTCGAACAAGGACTTCATTGGCGAGAGCCTCGACGCCGCCCGCGAGGAGCGTGTCGAGGGCTCGCTCGTCGCGGCCGCGCTGTGCATCGCGCAGGGCGCGCGCATCGTGCGCATGCACAACGTGCGCGAATCGGTCGCGGCCGTGCGCATGACGGAGGCGATCCTCGGGCTGCGGGAGCCCGCCTACCAGCGGCACAACATGGGGGAGCGCAATGACTGAGCTCACGCGCGTGTGGCCGCTGCCCGCGGCGACGGCCGAGGACGACGCGGGAGTCGCGGACTGGTACGAGGTCGCCGACCGCAGCGAGCCGTGGCTGCGCATGAACTTCGTCTCGAGCCTCGACGGCGCCGTCACCGTCGGCGGGCTCTCCGGCGGCCTCGGCACCGACGCCGACAAGCGCGTCTTTGACACGTTGCGCACCCTCGCCGACGTCGTCATCGTCGGCGCGGGAACCGTGCGAGCCGAAGGCTACGGCCCCATGCGAGTGGATGCCGCCGAGCAGCGCGTCGCGCGAGGGCTTCCCGCCCAGCCGGTGTTCGCCATCGTCTCCGCGCGGCTCGACCTCGACGCCGACGACCGCATCTTCCAGGACGCGCCCGTCCGGCCGATCGTGGCGACGTGCGAGACGGCCGACCCGGAGCGCCGGCGGCGCCTCGCCGAGGTCGCCGACGTGCTCGTGTGCGGACGGGACCGCGTCGAGGGGACCGCCCTCAAGGCGGCGCTCGCCGAGCGCGGCCTCACCCAGATGCACTCCGAGGGCGGCCCGCACCTGTTCGGCGCCATGGCCGAGGCCGACGCGGTCGACGAGCTGTGCCTGACCCTGAGCCCCATGATCGCGGGCGGCTTCGCACCGCGCATCATCGCCGGCGTCGACGAGCTGCGGCACAGCATGCGCCTCGGGCACGTCATCGAGGGCGACGGCACGCTGCTGTTGCGCTACGTGCGCGCCTGAGCCGGACTACGCCGCGAGCTCGTGCGCGTCGAGGATCGTGTAGCTGTAGCCCTGCTCCGAGAGGAACCGCTGCCGGTTCTGCGCGAAGTCCTGGTCGAGCGAGTCCCGGGCGACGATCGTGTAGAAGTTCGCCGTGAGCCCGGACTGCTTGGGACGCAGCAGCCGGCCGAGGCGCTGCGCCTCTTCCTGGCGGGAGCCGAACGAGCCCGACACCTGGATCGCCACCGTCGCCTCGGGCAGGTCGACGGAGAAGTTCGCGACCTTCGAGACCACGAGCACCTTCTCGGTGCCGTCGCGGAACGCCTGGTAGAGCCGCTCGCGCTCGTCGACGGGCGTCTCGCCCGTGAGCTTCGGCGCGTCGAGAACCGCCGCGAGCTCGTCGAGCTGGTCGAGGTACTGCCCGATCACGAGGATGCGCTCCTCGGGGTGCCGGGCGATGAGCTGCTTCACGACGTCGGTCTTCGCCGGCGTCGTCGCGGCGAGCCGGTACCGCTCGCTGTCCGCGGAGGCCGCGTACTCGAGCCGGTCGTCCTGCGACATGTCGACGCGCACTTCGAAGCAGTCGGCGGGGGAGATGTAGCCCTGCGACTCGATCTCCTTCCACGGCGCGTCGAACCGCTTGGGTCCGATGAGGCTGAACACGTCGCCCGCACGGCCGTCCTCGCGCACGAGCGTCGCCGTGAGGCCGAGGCGCCTCCTGGCCTGCAGGTCGGCGGTGAGCTTGAACACGGGCGCGGGCAGCAAGTGCACCTCGTCGTAGACGACGAGGCCCCAGTCCTTCGCGTCGAGAAGCGAGAGGTGCGCGTACTCGCCCTTCCGGCGGGAGGTGAGGATCTGGTACGTCGCGATCGTGACGGGCTTGATCTCCTTGACCTGGCCGGAGTACTCGCCGATCTCCTCCTCCGTGAGCGTCGTGCGCTTCAGCAGCTCGTCGCGCCACTGCCTGGCCGAGATCGTGTTGGTGACGAGAATGAGCGTCGTGGACTTCGCCGTCGCCATCGCGCCGGCGCCCACGAGGGTCTTGCCCGCCCCGCACGGCAGCACGACGACGCCGGAGCCGCCGGTGAAGAAATTGTCGACCGCCTTCGACTGGTAGTCGCGCATGGCCCAGCCCGACTCGTCGAGGTCGATCTCGTGCGGCGTTCCCGGCGTGTATCCGGCGAGGTCCTCGGCGGGCCAGCCGAGCTTGACGAGCTCTTGCTTGACTTGGCCGCGCGCCCACGGCTGGATCAGCCGGCTGTTCGGAGCGGGCGCGCCGATGAGCAGCGGACTGATCCGCTTCGAGCGCGACACTTCCGTGAGCACGGCCACATCCGTGGACGAGAGAACGAGCGCGCCCTCCTCGTCGCGCTCGATGACGAGCCGGCCGTAGCGGGACACGGTGTCGGCGATGTCCGTCGAGACGCTCTGCGGCACGGGGAACTTCGAGTACTTCTCGAGCGTCGCGAGCATGTCCTCCGCACGGTGGCCGGCAGCGCGCGCGTTCCACAGGCCGAGCCGCGTGATCCGGTAGGTGTGCACGTGCTCGGGGGCGCGCTCGAGCTCGGCGAAGACGGCGAGCTCGTGGCGCGCCTCTTCCGCACTCGGATGCGCGACCTCGAGCAGCACGGTGCGGTCGCTTTGCACGATGAGAGGGCCGTCAGACATAGCAGTCCAGCCTAGCGGCGGCGCCTGGGAGCGAGCCGGTCAGCGTTCCGCGCGGCGCACCGCCGTGATGCTCGAGAGCGGGAGGGTGCGTTCGACGTCCGCCGCGGCGTCGCGTCCCCGCAAGCGCCCGCCGCCGATGCCCGTCGGCTCGAGAGTGAGATCCTGCGTGCTGCCGTTCGGCATCGCGACCGTCACGACGACGGTGCGGCGCTTGCGCACGGCGACGTCGAGCTGGCGCGACAGCCACGCCTCGTCGGGCCGCTCGGGCGTCCCCGCTGTCGCCGCACGCAGTCGCGCGATGAACTCCGTGAGCGACGGCGCCGCCGTGCGATGCGGCTCGGTGAGCTGGTGCCTTGTGATGTTCACGAGCGCCCCGTTCTCGTCCTCCGCCGACACCGGGTAGCGTGCGTCCTGCAGCGCGCCGAACACCATTTCGCGCGGGAACCGGCTGACCAGCCGTCCTTCGCCGGCGCGACGCAGCCCGAGGGGAGCGAGCGCCTGGTCGACCGTGAGCGTGTCGAGAAGCGCGTCGTCGATCGAGCGGATGCTGCTTCGCGCACCGGCGACGGCGTCATCGTGAGCGGCGCGCACGCGAAGCAGTCCGTGGTGCGCGGCGACGTCGTCGATGAGGTAGCGCAGCGGCTGCGGCATCCCGGTCAGTGAGAGGTCTTCGAGAAAGGCCTTGATGCTCGCGGCGTCCTCTCCCGCGCCGAGGGCGCGGTCGATGCTCGCGCGTGAGAAGCGGTAGGTCGAGGCCTGGGAGCGCGACTCCACATCGGCCATGAGACGCAGCCGCGCGTCGCGGCGCGGCAGCAGCGGGCCGGGGGAGATGATCGTGAGGTCGTCCTGCAGGTACACCTGGCTGACCTCGCTTGGCAGCGTCGCCCGTACGCGCTCGGCCGCGGCATCCGCATCGCCCTCGAGCAGCAGCCGCCCGGCGTGCGAGAGGGACTCGCGGGCGACGAGGCCGAGCAGCGCGGCGCGCTCCGCGGCGGCGTCGACGCGCCGGTCGAGCGTGCTGTCGTGGGCGGGGAACCACCATGCGACGTAGGCGCGAAGCGCCTCGCCCCACGTCGCGTGTGCTCGGCTCGCGAGCAGAGCGTGAATGTCGGGCGGAAGCTGCGCGAGCCAGGACCCGGCGAGCACCCGCCAGCGATCGATCGTCGACAGGTCGAGCCAGTCCGCGCCCGCACGCGTCGCCTTCCAGCTGCGATCGTCGAGGGCGGCGAGTTCGGCGCCGTCGGCGAGTGCGAGCAGCGGCTCCACCTCTCCGAGCGGATGCCCCGTCGCGGCCGACAGCCGCTTCACGTCGGGAAGCGCAAGGCCGCCGCGGCCGAGCTCCCGCGCGGGAGCGTGCAGGAGGGACGTGAGGATTTCGCCGACAGCGGCCGTCGTCGTGAAGGCGCGCTCCCCGGCGAGACCGTCGAGAGCGTCGCTCGGCTCGGCGTCGACGACGCTGAGGAGCGTGGGCGGGTGCTCGGCGAGCTCCGCGGTCGACGGCAACCCGTCCGCGCGGAGCGCCTCGAGCGCGTCGCCGACCGCCTCGAGCGGGTGAATGCGCTCGCCCGCGACGATGAGGCCGCGCGCGGCAGCGACAGCGAGGCGCTCCACCGCAGCCGTCACGGCGTGCTCACCGTGCGAGCGCGCCTCGATGAAGGAGGAGAGCTCGTCGAGGGAGTGCTCGTTTCCGATGTCGGCCGCGGCCGAGAGCGCGAGCAGCGTCGGCCGGTCGAGCCGGAGCAGCGCCTGCTCGATGCCGGCGGGCTCGAGCAGACGCTCCGCGACGTCGAAGAGGTCGGTCAGCCGCGGGTCGTCGTCGACGGCGCGAGCGCGCAGGAGCGATTCGATGGCGGCGTCGTCGAGCGCGCGAAGGTGGGTGGCGAGAAGCAGCGCGTCCGTCATGTCGCCTCCGGGTCAGCGGCGCTGGTTCGAGCGCTTGCGCTTGGAACCGCTGATGAGCACGAGAGCGACGAGCATGAGCACGGCGAGCGGGAGGCCGGCGTACGGCGCCATGGTCACCACGGGCCAGAGCCCCTTCGCGAAGTCGGCCTGCTGCATTCCGTTCCAGGTGCCGATCATGATGGCGAAGAAGCTCGCGACGGACAGGGCGACGACGACGAGGAGCCCGTAGGCGAGGACGCGCTCGAGGACGCCGGAGGATTCGGAACGAGGGGCACTCACCCTGTCAAGGATAGGCCACTGCCAGTCTTCACCGAATACGATGGAGGAAGCGGGAGAAGCCCGCTCGTCGGCCGCGCAGCCGCCGACGCACGAACCAGGCGCGCAGCGTCTCATTTCCACAGCGAGGTTTTCCATGCCTACCGGCAAGGTCAAGTTCTACGACGAGGACAAGGGCTTCGGCTTCATCACGAGCGACGACGGAGAGCAGGTGTTCCTGCACGCGTCGGCCCTGCCGGCTGGCGTGACGTCGCTGCGCAGCGGGGCACGGCTCGAGTTCGGCGTCGCTCAGGGCAAGAAGGGCGCCCAGGCGCTCTCGGTGCGCGTGCTCGACCAGCCGCACAGCATGGTGCGCATGAGCCGCAAGCCCGCTGACGACATGGTTGTCATCGTGGAAGACCTCATGAAGCTGCTCGACGGCGTGAGCGGCACGCTGCGCAAGGGGCACTACCCCGACAACTCCCACGCACGAAAGGTGGCGGCGGTGCTTCGCCGCGTAGCGGATGAACTCGATGCCTGAACCCGACAACACTGAACTGAACGCCGAGATCACGAAGGGCGTCGCCGAGACGGCCGAGTCGCTCGACACGTCGGCGAACCCCGACGCGACGGTGGTCCCCGCGGCGCCGGCGGTCGCCGACGAGGTGCTGCTCGCTGCCGTCGATGTGGCGCGCGAAGCGCTTCTGGAGATCACCTCGGCCGACTCGATCGGCGAGCCCGCCGGTCACATCGTCGAGGGCGATCATGCGCTCTCGCTGCTGTTCGAGAACCGACTCGACGGCTACCCCGGCTGGCTCTGGACGGTCTCTCTCGCGCGCGTCGAGGACGGCGAGCCCACCATTCTCGAGACCGAGCTCATGCCCGGCGACGGCGCGCTTCTCGCTCCGGACTGGGTGCCGTGGTCGGAGCGGCTCGCGGAATACCGCGCGCAGCAGCAGGAGGCCGCGCGCGAGGCCGCCGAGTCCGACGACGAGGACGACGAGGATGAGGACGACGACGAGAGCGAGAACTCGCTCCTGCACGCGGGCGACCTCGATGGCGTCGACGTCGACGAGCTGGACGACTCCGATCATGACGACTCGGACGACGACGATTCGGACGAGGACTCCGACGAGGACTCGGACGACGACGACTCCGACGAGCACTGATCTCACGAGCGAGCGCCCGGTTCCTGCACGGAACCGGGCGCTCGCTCGTGTCAGCGGCTGACCGTCACAAGGCGTCGACGACGTACTCGATCGACCGGATGAGCGCGCGAACGTCGTCGGGCTCGATCGACACGAACGTCGCGATGCGCAGCTGATTGCGCCCGAGCTTGCGGTACGGCTCGGTGTCGACGACGCCGTTGGCCCGCAGCGCGGACGAGACGGCAGCGGCATCCACGTCGTCATCGAAGTCGATCGTGACGACGACGTTCGAGCGGTACTCGGGGTTCTCGACGAAGGGTCGCGCGTAGTCCACGGACTCCGCCCACTCGTACAGGGCCGCCGACGAGCTCGCCGTTCGCGCCGCGGCCCAGTCGAGGCCGCCGTTCTCATTGATCCACCGCACCTGGCTGTCGAGCAGGTGCAGCGTCGCCAGCGCAGGCGTGTTGAGAGTCTGGTTGAGGCGCGAGTTGTCGACGGCGTTCTTGAGACTCAGGAACTCGGGGATGTAGCGATCGGATGCCGCAAGGCGCTCGACCCGCTCGATCGCGGCGGGGGAGAACAGGGCGAGCCACAGGCCGCCGTCCGAGCCGAAGTTCTTCTGCGGAGCGAAATAGTAGACGTCCGCCTGCGACGCGTCGAGAGCGAGGCCGCCCGCCCCGCTCGTGGCGTCGATGACCGTGAGAGCGCCCTCGTCGCCGTGCACTCGGCGAACGGGCGCCATGACGCCCGTCGACGTCTCGTTCTGCGGCCACGCGTACACGTCGACGCCCGCGACGGCCTCGGGCTCGGCGCGGGAGCCCGGCTCCGCGGAGCGAACGTCGGGAGCCTCGAGCCACGGCGCGGCCGCGGCCTTCGCGAACTTGCCGCCGAACTCGCCGAACACGAGGTTCTGCGCGCGCTTCTCGATGAGACCGAACGCCGCGGCATCCCAGAACGCTGTCGAACCGCCGTTGCCGAGCAGCACCTCGTAGCCCTCGGGAATCGAGAAGAGCTCGCCGACGCCCTCGCGGACGCTGCCGACGAGGTTCTTGACGGGCGACTTGCGGTGCGACGTGCCGAGCAGATCGAGGCCGGCCGCCGCCAGCTTCTCGATCTGCTCCGGACGGATCTTCGACGGGCCGCAGCCGAAGCGGCCGTCGGCGGGAAGCAGGGCAGGAGGGATGACGATCTCAGGCATGAACCGATTCTAGGCGGCGGCGGTACGTGGCCTCGCAGACGTTACGGATAGGGTTACGGTGAAACGAAAAGCTTGGCCGGGGGAGGCGTCGATGACCGACCTGATTGACACAACCGAGATGTACCTGCGGACGATCCACGATCTGGAGGAGGAGGGCATCGTCCCGCTCCGCGCGCGGATCTCCGAGCGTCTGGGTCACTCGGGCCCCACTGTGTCTCAGACGGTCGCGCGGATGGAGCGCGACGGTCTCGTCGTCGTCTCCGACGACAGGCACCTCGAGCTCACCGTCGAGGGTCGCCGCAAGGCCGTCCATGTGAAGCGCAAGCACCGCCTCGCCGAGCGACTGCTCAGCGACGTCATCGGTCTCGAGTGGGAGTACGTGCACGAAGAGGCCTGCCGCTGGGAGCACGTGATGAGCGAGCAGGTCGAGCGCAAGCTCCTCGACATCCTCGGGCACCCCACCGAGTCGCCGTACGGAACCCCGATCCCCGGTCTCGATGAGTTCGGCGAAGAGGCGGGCACCGCATTCTCGGAGGGCGTGGTCAACCTCGTCGAGCTCGTGCGCAGCAGCGACGGCGCCGTGCGGGCCACGATCCGCCGGCTCGCCGAGGCCGCACAGCTCGACCCCGATCTGCTCGCGCAGCTCAAGCAGGCCGGCGTGCTTCCGGGCAACGACGGAGTGTTCTCCCTCAACGGCTCGTATGTGACGGTGCAGATGGACGGCTTCGGCGACGGCATCGAACTGCCGAGCGAAGTGGCCACGCACCTCTACGTCGCGAAGCCGTAGCGGCATCCGATCGGTCGTTACCGATTCGTGAGCAGAACGTTGCCGAAATGTGACATTTTGAGTCTGGTCACGTAAGGTCGTCTGGGTCCGACGACGAGAGATCGCGTCGGCCACAGCCGCAGGGCGCCCTGTCTTCCTCGTTCCCCTGTCGTCTGAACGCCTGAGTCGATCAGCGCGAACGAGCCAGCACCCCCGCTGGGAAGGGCGCGGAGAAACCCTGTGGTCAACACCCCCTCAGAAAGCCCCCACACCACCCCTCTCACTCCCACAGCAGCCGACGGCACACCGCTGACCCGGCGCTCCCGACGCCACGCGCAGCACCGCACGCCCGCCGTCGCGACGCCCCGTCGCGCGACCACGCGGCCGCCAGCGCGAACGGCTCCCGCCTCGTCGAAGGTCGCCACCGAGCGCAGCCTGTGGCAGCGCTGGCGCTCCACGATCGTGATGATGATCGTCGTTCCGGCCCTGTTCGGCATGTTCGCGCTTCCCGGCTCGTTCGCGCCGGCGAGCCAGGCGGCCCCGCTGTTCGACGACGCGGCCCCGAGCGAGGCCGCCGCATCGCAGTCGCTGAACGTGAGCGCCGACGCCGCCCCGGAAACCATGGAGAGGGCAAGCTACTCGGCGACATCGCAAGGCGAGCTCGACGCCGCGGCTGCGGCGAAGGCGAAGGCCGAGCGTGAGGCGAACGCCGCGAAGTACGCCTCGTACAGCGGCCCCACCGCGGCCGACAACCTCGCGAACGCGCCGCACGCTGACGTGAACCTCGCGGCCGTGTTCGCGAAGGCGAAGACGTACCAGGGCGTTCCCTACGTGTACGGCGGCGCGACGCCCGCCGGCTTTGACTGCTCGGGCTTCGTCATGTACGTGTACTCGCAGTTCGGCGTCTCGCTGCCGCACTCCGTCACAGGCCAGGCGGCCGCGGGCACGCGGATCTCCGCCGCCGAGGCGCAGCCGGGCGACGTCGTGATCATGAACGGGCACGACGGCTTCTACGCGGGGAACGGAATGATCCTCGACGCGCCGAAGCCCGGCGGCCACGTCAGCATCCGCGCGCTGTGGACGAGCGACTACTACATCGTCCGCTTCTGATCTGCGGATGCAGCCGTGAACATCCGGTGACATCCCCACGAACGGCGTGCCCGCGCACCGCGGCACGCCGTTCGTGGGTTAATCTGTAGCTCTGGTGCACTTGGAGGTGCAGGAGATGACGATCGGAATACCCGGTGTCCACACCATGGACACTCGAGACCATTCCGAGCATTGTCATGTCAGCGGAATCGACCGTTGCGTGGTCGTGAAAAGGCACTGCCGAAACGGCAGTGCCTTTCGTGTTTCCTGACAACCTGAACCTCGGATCCGCGCCGGTGCAAGTCGAAACCGGAAAGCCAAACGGCACTTCGAGAGGACGCGCGATGCGCACACTGGTATTGAACGCGGGATTCGAACCGCTCGCTGTAGTCACGTTCCGTCGAGCGCTCGCGCTCGTTCTGAACGGGAAGGCGACGATTGTCGAGATCGTCGAGGACGACCCCGTGTGGGGCATCGGCGTGCGCTTCGACCGGCCGAGCGTGATCGTGCTCACGAGGTACGTCAAGATCCCATACGGCCGTCTCGTTCCCGTCACCCGGCGGGGAGTGTTACGCCGGGACGCGCACCGCTGCGGCTACTGTGGCCAGGCGGCATCCACCATCGACCATGTCGTGCCGCGCTCGCGTGGCGGGGAGGACAGCTGGGAGAACCTCGTCGCCTGCTGCTTGCGCTGCAACAGCGTGAAGGGAAACCGCACGCCCGCGGAAATGGGCTGGCGGCTGGGCGTCACGCCGCGCATGCCGTTCGGCCCCAGCTGGGCCGTGCGGGGGCTCGAACGCACGGTGCCTGCGTGGGAGCAGTACCTCGCTCCCGCCGTCGCTGCATGACGCAGCCGAGACGATAGACTGTCTCGCGGCCAGCCTCTGTAGCTCAATGGAAGAGCAGTTGCGTCCTAAGCAAACGGTTGGGGGTTCGAGTCCCTCCAGGGGCACCTTGTCATGTCCTCTGACCTGGGATGTCTTTCTGGCCTGGCACACCGAAGCGACTATTTGACCGCATTCCTAGAACTCCGACGGGATGCTCCGCCAGCAAGAACCTCTCGGGGTACATCACGCGTACCTCTTGATCACGACATTCGAGCAAATAGTACAGATCCCCGAAGGCTCGAGGCAGGTTCGCTCGATTAATCTCGTCGATGATTAACAGCCCGAGGCTGTCCATTCTCTGAGATCGCGTCCGCGAGTGGGACGGTGGTGCCTGAGCCAGGCGCGAATTCGAAAGCTTCTGTGGTTCGGACCGTCGGTCGAAGTCCTTCGACGAACTCCTCGTAGCCGTATGTCGGATGGAATTGCACGGCCTCAACCTGTGCATTGTTCTTGACCTAGCCTGACCGGCCGAGAAGGTAGGCGGGCAAGTGTCGGGCTACAAACATCTTGTCCGTGCCGGGCGGACCCGCGAGCACGATCTCGTGGCTGGTGCCCTGGATACTCTCGACCATCTTGAGGACCCTTCGTCGGGCAGATCCGCGCGGGCGGGCTGCTCCTACTCTTACTGCTCAACGACTCGTGGCGGCCCATACAACCCAGGTTGCAGGACGGTGCCCTTCGGGAACATTCCGGGCAAGACAGAGGCGTTGCTCCGAACGCGCTTCATGTGCCGCCCAGCACGTCTAGCACTCGCAGCGTCTGGGCGTAGGTCGCGTACGGATACAGCAGGACAGCAGGAAGCTCGCGGAGCGGTTGTGGCAGCATGCCGATCGTGTTGGCGAGGGCCGCCTGTAGGTTCGTCGCAATGTGAAGAGCGAAGTCGTCAAGGTGTCCGCTCGGGACCTCGGCGTCGCGTTCCAGAGTGCGGAGACTGTCAGGCCCCACCTCGCCAATTGTTGATGCCCCATCGATTGCGAAGGCCAATTTGACCGCGTCATATGCCCTGTAGTTCTTGGCGCGGACCACATCAGGCAGTTCAAACGGGAGGGCCGAGTTGAGGTCGTAGAACGGCGACAGATACGACTGATCGTGTGCGTGCGTGAGTGAGTAGTTCTTCGAGTGCCCATCGTTGTGCCCGATGATCCAGGAGAACACGAGGCACTCGGCGAAGCGCTGTTTCGCAACTCTGGCCGCGGTTGGAGCGAGGTCTCGGTCGAAGACGGCGAAGATGTCCTGGTAGCTTGGTCCGCCATCCCGTTCGTACTTGTTCAGGTAGGACGTGCCAGTTGCTTGGGCGAGATCCTCTTGGTGCAAGCGGATGCTGCGACCATCGACGAACACGCGATCAAAGCGTTTGACGATGAGGACGTGCTCGCCGTCGAAGACGCCAATCTCAGTGTCAGCCACGATCAGCCCGAGCTTGCGCGCCACTTGCAGCGTGATGTGCTCAGTGACATCGGATCCGTCGAGCGTATGGACGCCCGGTTTGAAAATGTGGGTGGACGGATGTTGCCCAGTTGGCTCGAACCACCGGCCCTCCCGGCGCGCCAGGGCGAACTTGCCCTGTGCACCGCCGAGAGAAAATCCCTCCTCAACAGGGCGGCGTTCCAACCAGTCCGAGTCGTCCGCACGGATCTGGCGGACTCGGGCAGCGACCATCTTGTCAGTCACGAGCGAGTACTCTGCTTCGCTTCGCGGGCCAACACCTGCGGGGTAGAACTCAAGCGCTCCGGCAACGTCAGCACCGTACACGGACAGAAGATCGAATGCGCTGTCGCTGGTGAGCTTGGCTTCTCGAGCCCAGCGAGACTTGACGTCTGGTCGGTCTGGGAGGAGATTCTCCATGAAACGCCTAGTCGTCTCGGCCGGGGCGACGTTCGCAACTACAGGGAGCTGAACTGAAATCGGAACCGGCTGCGCGCTCTCCACATAACAGGGCAGGTAGCGCAACCGCAAGTTGCCCCCGCGCCGCGTGATCGTTGCTACCCGACGACCATACAGATAGACATCGAGTGCACTAACCACTGTGTGGTCCATCTAGGTTGTCGTTCGCGCGACGGCGCCTGTCGGTTGTCAGGACCTCGCGATCCGGGTCTCCAGCCTCAATCGCCGCACTCAGGAGAGCTTTGCGCGCCTCCTCTACACCGATATCGGATCCAGTTCGTGCGGCGGTTTCCTGAACGCGATGAGTCAGATCGTTGAGGGCGGTCCGCCACCCAGCGATCAGGGCAGAGGCGTCGATCTCTCGGGTTGCTGCTGCGGCAGCTGCGGCGAAGGCGGAGATGTCGACTTTCCGGTTAGCGGCTGCCGCGAGCGCGGAGGTGTCGATCTCTCGGGTTGCTGCTGCGGCGGCTGCGGCGAGGGCGGAGGTGTCGATCTCTCGGGTTGCTTCTGCGGCGGCTGCGGCGAGGGCGGAGGTGTCGATCTCTCGGGTTGCTTCTGCGGCGGCTGCGGCGAGGGTGGAGGTGTTTCGTCCAGCGTCCAGAGCATCGAAGATGATCTTCTGGATCCTGTCACCGCCTGAGATCGAGCCGGCTTGCTGACGTCGGGGTTTCGCAGTGGCCTCGAGCCGAATATCTAGCTTCTCGAGGATGCGGAGCACGGTGTCGAATGACGCACCGCCGTGACCGCGCTCGATCCGGGCTATCGATTGTCGGGTAGTTCCGACGGCGTCCGCGATTTCTTGCTGGGTGAGATGCTGCGCCTGTCTTCGTGTCTTCACGATGCGCGCGAGGTCAGACGGTTTCTGAATCTGCATGCTCCCCCTCAAACTCTGTTCGGATTACCTGTCACCTACTTACTGACGGTACCTAAATCTAACATGGGGTCTATGTTAAATAAACCGAACACGGTAGCAATGTTTGCCAGCCGTAACATTCCTGCGGGCTGCCGTCCACATGACCGTCCGGCATGAAGCGCGCCCGCCCGGTGCATCGGGTGGAACGGAGCGGGGCCGCATCCTCCGATCTGGAGGAATCCCATCTGAGCGGCGTTGAGCATCAAGTGCTCTGGGAGCTGCTACGTCTTTTCGGTGACGCACCGCGCATCGCAAGCTTGGAATTGTCTCTACTGCGCGGGCGGTGCAAGCGTCACGAACATCGTAATGACCTCGACTGCTGCCACCACGCGCTCGAGGGCGCCCGCTACTCCCACCTATAGCACCTGATTGGCAGTGAAGCTCTCGACGCGTACAGCGCGGCATCCGGTTCCTTCACCCGTCACATTCGCACCTAGTCGCCGGGCGGCGAGGCGTGCTATGAATTCCGAGCGCGTGTTTCCCGTTCCCGCTCCGAATCGCTCCAGGGATTGGGACGCCTCCACCGCATGATGCGGCCCCAGCCAACCGACTTTTCAAAACGGTATCGGTCCCACAGAACACCTTCCAGCGCACGCCGCTGCCTGTCAAACGACGCTCGTTGTGCCTCAAGCGAGGTATATGCGTTACCGGCGACGACGAACTTCCACCTAGAGCCAAACGCAGTCGGCGACCGCCGCACCCGCCACCACGGAGTCACCCATGCAAGCACCGGGAGGACGAAAGCGGCCGCTAGGAGGAGACCGGTGATCGGCCCGTACTTCTGGCCCGAGTACAGCGCAGAGAAGCAGAGAAGGAGTCCAGTGACGAGGGCTTGCGCAAGGAAGCCAGCTATGGCTTCCAGTAGTCCCTCGGCGCCAGCCGTTCGCATGAGTTGCCAGGCACTAGGGGCGGAGAAGACAGATCCAATACCCACTATCACGACGGCAGCCGTTGGAGCTTGCCATATCAAAGTAGGAGTCAACGAAGCAGGGCTCCAATCACTCGACGACCACACTACGAGGACATAGAGTAAAGAATCGACGCAGACACAGATGAGCAGAGTCAGCAACCACAAGTAGCTTCTAACCGCTCGCTCCGAGCGGCCGACCGGCGCAGTGGGCAAGAAAGCAACCCGCTTGTGCAGCAGCGCAATTCGCCGCTCCACGCGCTTGAGCTGCCCTCGCATTCTTATGAGATCAAGAAGTGGTTCGCTGCGGCTTCGTGCGAAGCGCCCGGCAGAGAGACCCAAAAGCAGCATGATCGGGACGAGTGCAAGAACTGTTGCGAACTCAATCCCGCCGGCTGGCGAATTCCGACTAGTCACGCCCGGAACTATCAACCAAACGAGTGCCCATAAGGACCAAGTGGTGTATACCGCGGTGATGACTAGCGCCGCCTTACCCATCGCGATCCGCACCTCAAGTAGCCCCTTTGCGCCACTCTCATTGTCAAACTGTGCCTCGTCGTTGTGGCCATCCCAGTGCGGACGAAAGCTAATATCCGTGGGAATCGCTAGCCATACAAGAATTGTCACAAGCACCGTTGCAAGCAGCGGCGCGAACCACGGGGCGACTGCTGCCGTCCACTGCTCCGCTGCTCCGCTGACCATCGCCCAGTTGCGTTCGAAAGAGGCAGAGAGGTTCTCGGATGTCCAGATAACCGCGCTGTCCGCCGCGAGGATTGCCATCAGAATTAGTGAGACGAAAGTGAACATCACGGTCATGAGGACAACCATCTTCGTGACTGCGGTCCACGAATGCATATCTTCCCAGTCGCGCAAACCGTTCCCCAAGCCAATTGATGATACAGAAGTCCTTGCGGCGAGCTTAAGCTAAGAGATCGGCGCCGTCTCCGATGAACGTAGCTCAAAGAAACGCGGGGACGACGCGAATCGCCGCGTGTTGATTCTGCGATCAGACAGGAGTGGACTTAGTGACGATTTGCCGCATCATCGGCCCCGTATCGTGAGTGCGCTTAGGACATCATCGGGTGACACGACCGTTCCCGTGTGTGGGCGAAGGCGCCCCTCTCCCCACGCTCTGTTCAATCTGCCGCCAGCTGATCGATCGCAGCGGATGCGACGACGAGGCGGCGACTATCCATCGTCGTGAGCTGTACGTTGGCATGACTCGGGCGCGCGACGGACTCTGGGTCGGCGTCTGCGGCTAGCGCGCTCACCCAAGGATCACGAGCTGCTGGGTCGCGCGCGTCATGGCGACGTAGCGGTCGACGGCCCCTTCGATTCCCGTGCCGAACGACTCCGGGTTCACCAGGACGACGAGGTCGAACTCGAGACCTTTCGCGTTGACCGGGCTCAGCGACCTGACGCGCGAGGTGCCGTCGAACGACGGATCACCGATCACGCACCCGACTCCCTCCGCGTTCGCGTCGGACCAGGAATCGATGATGCTGTCGCGCCTCGAGATCGAATCGTGCACGACCGGGATGCCGCTGTGGCGGATGGACGTCGGCACGTTCGCGTCCGGGATCGCAGCGAGGATCACGGGCTCGGCCTCGACCATCACCTCGTCGGGAGTGCGGTAGTTGACGGTCAGGCTGCGCTGGGCGATGGTGCGCAGGCCGATTCGCTCGAGTCGCTCCTGCCACGACTCGGTGAATCCGTGCCGCGCCTGGGCACGGTCGCCCACGATCGTGAGGCTGCGTGACGGGCAGCGCCGCAGCACCATCTGCCACTCCGCATCGTTCAGTTCCTGCGCCTCGTCCACGATGACGTGCGCGAACGGCCCGCCGAGCAGGTCAGGGTCCGTCTTCGGCAGTGCCGCCTCGTCGTCGAGCGAGTTCTGGAAATCCTGCCCGCGCAGCATCGACATGACGGCCATCTCGGAATCGTCGGCCGCGATCAGGTCGTCGGCGACGCGTGAGCGCAGTTCCCGCTCTGCAGCAGAGATCGCTTCGGCCTGCCGGGTGCGTCGTGACGCCGTCGAATCGCCGAGGCGCTGCCTGGCAGCATCCAGAATCGGTAGGTCTGACACGGTCCACGCGTCTTTGCCGGGGCGCTGCAGCTTCTGCACCTCCTCGGCCGACAGCCACGGGGCGCACATGCGCAGATAGGCGGGAACTGACCAGAGGTCGGCGACGAGCACTTCGGCGTCGATCAGGGGCCAGGCG
The DNA here is from genome assembly GCF_900105715.1 of Paramicrobacterium humi. Taxonomy (NCBI): domain Bacteria; kingdom Bacillati; phylum Actinomycetota; class Actinomycetes; order Micrococcales; family Microbacteriaceae; genus Paramicrobacterium; species Paramicrobacterium humi. The sequence goes on from NZ_FNRY01000001.1 coordinate 2,294,305, forward strand.
CGGTTGAAGGCGCGGGTCAGTTCCCGGTTCTGCGCGAACGACCGGAGGAGCGCATTGGCCGGCGCGTCCTCGTCGCCGTGCTTCTCGATGAGGATCGCGGTGAGCGTCTCCCACACCTGCTCGCGAGCTTCGTTGTGCGGAACACCCGGTTCCGGCGAAGCGAACGCGTCGGCCCAGTCGTCGACCGTGACGAGCACCTCCGACCAGGCGGTCTCGACGAGGAGCTCCTCGGTCGGCGGCTCCTCGTACAGTCGCACTGCCGGTTCGATCGCACTAACCATGCGGGCGTCGGACTTCAGCCGGGCGACCTCGAGGTCCGTCTCGATCAGCGCCGTCGCGCCCTCCGGGACCAGATCCCGCAGCGTGCAGATCTGCACGCCTTCCTCTCCGAGACTCGGGAGCACGTCATCGACGTACGCGAGGTACGCGTCGTGCGGTCCGATGAACAGAACGTCGCCGCGGCGCTCGCCGAGGTGCGGCTCCGAGTACAGCAGGTAGGCCGCGCGGTGCAGGGCGACGACGGTCTTTCCAGTTCCCGGGCCACCGTCGACGACGAGTGCGCCGCGGGAGCCGGCGCGGATGATGGCGTCCTGGTCAGCCTGGATCGTGCTCAGTACATCGCGCATGCGCGGTGAGCGGCTGCTGCCGAGACTCGCGATGAACGCCGACTGATCGTCGAGCGCCGCGTAGCCGTCCAGACCGTCGAGAGCGAACACCTCGTCCCAGTAGTCGCTGACCCGGCCGTTGCTCCACCGGTAGCGGCGGCGACTCGCGAGTCCCATCGGGTGACCGTGCGTGGCCGCGAAGAACGGCTCCGCGGCCGGGGCACGCCAGTCGACGAGAAGACGGCGACCCTCGGCATCCGAGAGCCCGAGCCGGCCCACGTACAACGGCTCACCCGTGTCGGCGCTCACCATACGCCCGAGGCACAGGTCGAGCGTGAAGCGCCGCAGCAGCCGCAGCCGCGCCTCGAGCCGGTGGATCTCCATGTCGCGGTCGAGAGCGTCCTGGCCCTCGCCGCTCGGCAGGCGCAAGGTTGCGTCCAGGCGGTGGGACAGGTCGGTGATGAGGGTGTCGAGGCTCTCTGCGATGGCGGCGAAGTGTCGTTCGTCGTCGCCGATGAGGGCGGGGTCGGCCTTGGCGGCCAGTCGTTCGGGCAGGTTGAAGGCGCGGGCGGCGGCACGGATCATGTGGGGCTCCGAAGGGTGAGGTGAGAGGGTCATTCTGCCTGCACCCCGGGCTCTTGCCGCAAGCCCCCTGCCGCGCGATATCCTGGAAGTGGCAGGACGGCTACGGATGCACGGGGTAGTGGCTCGAGACTGCCACGCGGTTCCACGCGTTTATCGCCACAGTCACCCAGACGACGACGGCGACCTGTTCGTCGGTGAGGGCGCTCGAGTCGAGTTCGGGCAGATGACGGGATGCCGCCATGTCGGTGGTGCGCTCCGCGATAGCGAGCGCCGCCTGCTCCTCCGGGGAGAAGTACTGCGACTCCCACCAGGCGGCGATCACCGCGAGACGATCGCTCGACTCGCCCTTCTCGATGGCCTCGCGCGTGTGCATGCGCAGGCAGAACGCGCAGCCGTTCAGCTGCGAGGCGCGAATCTTGACGAGATCGATGATGTGCGGGTCCAGTTCGGCCTTCTCCGCGGCCGCCCTCACCGCTCCCTCGAGGTCGATGAGCGCCTGATAGGCGCTGGGGACGAGTTTGCTTGCGTTCACGTGCGTCATTGCCTGCCTCCTTCTACGTGTGCTCCCATGCTCTCAAGCGCGAGCGTGCAGAAGAAGAGGCCGGTGGACTCGCGAGGGGGAGGCGGCGTCAGACGGTGCGGCCGGCGCGAGCCATCGCGTCGGCGAAGCCGTCGAGCAGCAGTTCAAGCCCGTATTCGAATTCCGCCGCATCGTCCTGCTCATTGAGGGTTGGCCCGATCTCTGTGACCAGAGGGAGGAGACGGTCGGATGACGCGCTCCCGATATCCTCTCGGGCGTTTCCAGTGATCACACGTGATTCGGCGGTGAAATAGCCGCCGAGCTCGATGTCGATTGTGCCGAGCGAGTAGGCAGCTAGGGCGCGATAGCAGCGGGCCGTGCTGAGAGCGTCGAATCCGGCGCGTCGAAACGCTCGAAACCCGGCTTCGACGAACACCAGCGCGTCGGGTGTGTGCGGTGGGAAGCGCCGGATGAGGACAGCGGCGTTCTTATGCCGGAGTCCCACCAGTCGGACGGCGCGCATGATGTGCCGCATCGCATCCCGCCAGTGCGCGTCCTCAGGTGGCGCTTCGACCTCAGCGAGCAGCAGTTGAGTCACGCCGTCCAAGAGTGAGTTCTTGTCAGGAAAGTACGTGTACAGCGACATTGCGGAGGAACCGAGATCTTGAGCGATCCTGCGCATGCTCAGCGCTTCGACCCCATCAGCGTCGATCGCGGCGAGTGCCGCCTCCGCGATGACTCGCTGCCCAAGTTTTGAAGCCATATTTCCCCTTCCCTCTTGACAGCGTACAGCGTACGGATCTATACATATCTCAAACGTACGGTGTACGCGACTACCTAGACGACGTAAGGAATAGAAGATGACGACAATTCGAAGGGCCACTGCAGCAGACGCGCGAGTGCTCGACGAGATGGTGCGCGAACTGGCCGCGCATGAGGGATCTGCCGAGCATGTGCGCGTTGATGAGAAAGGCTGGCGTGCCTCGCTCAAGCGCGACGACGTCACAGTGCTCATCGCCGAACAGAGGCAGAACGCGGTCGGATTTGCATCCATGATGAGGCGCTTCCACTTGTGGAGTGGAGCCGAACATCTCGCCCTTGACGATCTCTTCGTGCGGGAAGGGCACCGCGATCAAGGCATTGGTACACAGCTGATGAGCGCAGTCGCAGAGCTTGCCGACGAAGACGATCTCCTTGTGCTGCGGGGTGTTCGCCTCGACAACTACTCCGGCCAGCGCTTCTACTCGCGCCTCGGCGCCTCGCTCACGACCAAGATGACCGCGACGTGGACTCGCGAACACTACCGCCTCCACCTCGCAGCAACTCGCTGATATCGGCCCCGAAAGGACACATGAACATGAACACCCCTACAGCTGTCGAGGCCATCGAACTCGTCAAGACATATGGCGACTCAGACACCATCGTCAAGGCGCTCGACCACGCAAGCCTCTCCATTCTGCGCGGCAGATTCACGGCCATCATGGGCCCATCAGGCTCAGGAAAATCGACGCTGATGCACGCGATGGCGGGGCTCGACTCGGTAGATTCAGGCAGCATCCGTCTCGGCGATATGGAGATGACGCGGCTCAGTGAACGCGAGCGCACGGTGCTTCGTCGGACGCGAATCGGCTTTGTCTTCCAGTCGTTCAATCTGGTCCCCGCACTCACCGCGGAGGAGAACATCGAGCTGCCGCTTCGGCTCGCTGGTCAGAGGGCAGACCGCGCGTGGCTCGATGAACTTGCAATGACGCTCGGAATCTCCGATCGGCTCAAGCATCGCCCCTCGGAGCTCTCCGGCGGCCAGCAGCAGCGCGTCGCCGTGGCGCGCGCCCTCGTGAGCCGACCGAATGTGGTGTTCGCCGACGAACCCACGGGCGCACTCGACTCTCGCACCAGCCATGCGCTCCTGTCGTTTCTTCGTCGAGCCGCGCACGAGTTCGACCAAACGATCGTCATGGTCACTCACGACCCCAACGCCGCCGCCCATGCCGATCGCGTGGAGTTCCTCTCGGACGGCCGCGTCGTGGATGGATTCGACGAGCCGACGGCTGGAAAGGTGCTCGACCGAATGGCGCTCTTCGAAGTTGCCTCGGCAATTGAACCGGAGGTGGCGGCATGATCCGGATCGCCATCGCCCAGATCCGCGCACATCGCGTTCGGCTCGCGCTCACCATCACAGCAGTGATGCTCGGTGTGGCTTTCGTATCGGGCAGCCTCGTGCTCAACGACACCGCCCAGAAGCTGTTCGATCAGCAGTTCCGGACGGCGGCTGCCGGTGCCGACCTCACCGTGCGCACCGCCACCGCATTCGATTCCGGCATGGGCGTCGATGTCGAACGGGACCCGATATCCGCCGACGTCGTGCAGAAGGTTGCTTCCGTGGAAGGCGTCAGCGCGGCAGTCCCCGTCGGAAAGGGGACATCGCGACTGGAACGAGACGGCGTCGACCTCGGCGCCGCTCAACTCACGACCTGGATTCCGGAGCCGATCGGAGCGTATCCGCTCCTCGCCGGCACTGCGCCGGATGGGTCAAACGAAGTAGCCGTCGACAAGGCCGCCGCGGACGCGCTAAGGCTTCAGCTCGGAGACCACATCACCCTTGTCGCTGAGAGAGGCTTGGATGTCGTCGTCGTCGGTTTGGTCGGTTTCGGCGACGCTGACGGGCCGCCTCTCGGCATGAGCGTGCTCGCCAGCCTGCCCACAGCGCAGAACGTGCTCGGGCTCGGCGAGGACGTCTCAGAGATTTTGGTCACGACGGAGCGGACGGTTGCTGAATTGCAACCCGTACTCGCACGCGAACTCGGCACAGTCATGCAAGTTGCCACAGCGCAGGATCTGGCCACGGCGGGAGCGGAGTCCGCTGCTGCCAATCTTCAAATGCTGCAGGTGGTGCTGATTGCAATGGCCCTCGCTGCGCTCGTGATCGGATCCTTCCTCATCGCCAACACGTTCAGCATTGTCATTTCCCAACGAACCCGGGAGCTAGCCATTGTCCGGGCCGCCGGCGCGACGGGAGGACAGGTACTCGGATCGGTGCTACTCGAAGCCGTTCTCGTCGGAATCGTCGCCTCCGCCGTCGGAGTTGTGCTCGGCATCGTATCGACGTTCGGACTGCGGTCGCTTGCTCGCACATTCGGCGTCAGCATCCCCGACGGAGACCTTGTCATCCAACCCATCACCGTGATTCTCTCGTTCGGGATCGGCGTGCTTGTGACCGTGGTCGCGGCGCTGGGACCAGCCCGGCGTGCAGCGCGAGTCTCGCCGGTTGTCGCCATCCGTTCCAGCGCAGTGGAATCACGGCGATTCCGCCCGCTCCGTGTATTTACGGCAACCGCACTGCTTACGGCAGGAGGCACCATCGCACTACTGCCGACGTTCGGGGCGCCGATGGTGCTGCTGGCCGTCGGCCTCGCCCTCGCGCTTGTCGGGTTCGTGCTCCTCGCACCCGTGCTCATGCGGCCGCTGGTTCGCCTCGTCGCCGTTGCGATCGCGCAGACGATACCGGCCCGGCTCGCTCGCGATGCGGCTGCCCGGGCACCGCGTAGGACCGCGGTCACGGCGATGGCACTTGCATTCGGCCTCGCGCTCATGAGCTTCGTCGTGATCGTCGGTGCCTCAGTCAAGGACGCGACGGGCGAACAGTACCGGGAGGTCATTTCCGCTGATGCCGTCATCGAGAGCGCTGGCCAGGAGATGCTCGGCGGCGTGCATGCCGCCGTGTACGACGAGATCACCGCCCTCGACGAGGTCGGAGTTGTCACGCGACTCAAATACGGACATTGGAAGGACGGCGACGCGACGAGCGCCTTAACCGCCGTCGATCCGGTGGTGATCGGTGAGGTCGCGGCAATCAGCATGCGCGACGGCGTCCTGTCCGAACTGTCCGGAGGTGGCATCGTCATCGCGGAACGCGTCGCCGATGACCGCGGCCTCCGGGTGGGTGATCAGCTCCCGATGCTGTTCGCTCGGACGAATGCGCAACAGCTGCCGATCGTCGGCATCATGGCGAACCGCGTCGCGGCGGCCCTGCAAACCGACTATGTGATCTCGCTCGACACATATCGCGAGCACTATGCGGAGGACATGGACGCGAGCATCTTCGTACTGGCCGCGCACGGGATCAGCCCCGATCGGCTCAGCACAGCGCTCGAGGACGCCCTGACTGATCATCCAACGGCGCAAGTGCGCGATCAGGCTGCAGTTATCGCCGGTCGTACCCAGGCGGTGGATCAGATCTTCGGCCTCGTCACTGTGCTCCTGGCATTCGCGATGGTCATCGCCGTGCTGGGAATCGCGAATACCCTCGCCCTGTCCATCGTCGAGCGAACCCGCGAGATCGGGTTGCTGCGTGCAGTCGGGATGTCGCGCAGATCCGTCGCTGGGATGGTGCAGATGGAAGCGGTCATCGTCTCGGTGATCTCCGTGGCACTCGGCCTCGGCATAGGGTTTGCGGCAAGTTTTGCTGCAATCGGTGCGCTATCGACAATCGCTCCGTTGCCAGCCGTGATTCCCGGTCCGCAACTTGTCCTTGTCGCAGCTGTCGTTGCGTGCGCCGGAACCCTGGCCGGTATCGCTCCCGCGTGGCGGGCGGCGCGACTCCCGGTACTGGAGGCGATCGGACATGCGTAACACTCGCGAACGATCACTTGTCCTCATCCTCGTGTCCGCGCAGTTCGTGGTCATGCTGGACTCGTCGATTCTCAACGTCGCTCTCCCCAGCATCACGTCGACCTTCGGGCTCACCGCTGTGGGCACAGCATGGGTACTCAACGCGTACTTCTTGTCGTTCGGAGGACTGCTGCTCGTCTCGGGTCGCGCCGCTGATGTGTTCGGACGTCGGCGCATGTACCTCGCCGGCTCGGCCGTTCTGGTGGCGGGCTCTGTTCTTGGCGGATTCTCCTCGACTGACGCGGTCCTGATCGCATCACGCCTCGCACAAGGTGCCGGAGCGGCGATGCTGAGTCCCGCAGCCATGGCGGTCCTGCTCTCCCGTTACTCAGGTGCGGCGCGCACTGGAGCGATGAGTCACTGGGGCGCAGCGTCGACCGTCGGGGGAGCAGTAGGCGTCACGGCAGGGGGACTGCTCACGGCGTGGCTCGGCTGGCAGAGCGTGCTGTTCGTCACCGGGGCCGTCGCCGCGCTCGTCGGAGCGATCGGACTGGTGCTCCTACCTCCGGATGACTCGACGACGACGCGGCGGTTCGATGCGGCGGGTGCAGCGCTGCTGACGGGCGCTTCCGTTGCCGCGGTACTCGCCATTCTTGCCGTACCGGACGCCGGGTTCGGATCGATCGAGGTTCTGGCCCCCGCCGCTCTATTCGTCGGGTGCCTGGTGTCCTTCGTCCTCGTCGAAAGACATGCGGCCGACCCGATTCTGCAACCCGCCGCGCTGAGCGATCGCCGCGTTGCCGGCGGAATCGCGGCGAACGTTCTCGGAGGCAGCGCGCGGATCGCTTGCTTCGTTCTCGTGGCGCTGTTGCTCCAGCAGGTCCTGGAGTACGACGCGGGTCGTGCCGGACTGGCGATGCTCCCCACATCGATCGCGGGCTTCGCTGTCAGCACGATGCTCCTCCCGCGCGCCTTGAAGAAGTGGGGGCCAGAGAAGATCGTGGTGGTGGGCCTCGGCCTGCTCGTCGTGGCGCACCTTCTGCTCTCGACCGTTGACCGGGGAAACTCGTATCTCCTCATCGTGCTGCCCGCGCTCGTCCTCGCGGCGGCCGGTGTCGCCTTCAGCTTCACGCCGACGACCCTCGTCATCGCAAACGGCATGGCTGCCCGAAACGCCGGTGTGAGTTCCGGACTCTCCTCGGCCACCGCGCAGATCGGGGGAGCGATCGGTATGGGAATTTTCGGAGCCATCGACGCGGCCAATCGCGCCGGCGTTCTCGACGCGGGCGGGACCTCGCACGCCGCTGCCGAGGCTGGGCTGTGGTCGGCGCACCTCGCAGCGGCGGCGCTCGCGGCGTGCGCCGCGGTGATAGCGCTCTGCTCGTTCCCGAGCTTGAGGAGGGCCGCCTCGCCGGCATCGCTCGTCGCGCGCGGGAGCGCACCGGCGTCCACGCTTCCCTCAGGGGCCGCTTCGTAGACTGGATGACGAGCTGAAGGAGTGCCACATGAGACTGCTGCTGATCCGCCACGGGCAGACCCCGTCCAACGTGATCGGAGCACTCGACACGACGGTTCCCGGCCCCGGTCTGACCGACCTCGGTCTCGAGCAGGCCGCCGCGATCCCTGGCGCGCTCGCCGGAGAAGAGATCGGCGCGCTCTTCGCGTCGACGCAGCTGCGTGCGCAGCTGACCGCGCAGCCGCTCGCGCGCAGCACGGGACTGGAGCTGCAGGTGCGTGACGGGCTCAAGGAGATCTCGGCCGGCGACCTCGAGATGCGCAACGACTGGGATGCTGTCGTGGAATACCACCGCACGTCCTTCGCCTGGATCAACGGCGACCTCGATGAGCGCATCCCGGGCGGCGAAGACGGACACGAGGCGCTCGGCCGCTTCGACGACGTTGTCGACGAGGTCGCGGCTCGCGCCGAGGGCACGGTCGCGATGGTCGCGCACGGTCAGGTCATTCGCGTCTGGGCGGCCGCGCGCGGCGGCGTGAGCGTGGACTTCGCCTCGGAGAACCCGTTGCACAACACCGGCGTCGTCGTGCTCAAGGGCGACCCCGCCTCCGGCTGGGAGGTGCTCGAGTGGGCAGGGACGCCGCTCGGCGGTGAGAAGCTCGACGCAGGCATCAGCGGCGGCCCCGGCGGGACGACGGCTCCCGTCGAGTAGCTACGCCGTCGGTTCGCGCAGCGGGAGACCCGCGGCGCGGTAGGCGTCGTCGATGAGGGCCATTGTGTTCACCGCGTCGGCGGCATCCGATTCGACACGCGTGCCGTCGCGCACCGCCGCGATGAACGCGTCGAGCTGGAAGGCATAGCTCGTGCGCTCGGTGACGGTCTCGGTGCGGACGATGTCGCCGATCGTGATGCGGAACTCGTTGCCGAGCTGCGGCAGGAACGGGAACGTCGACACGGCGGTGCCGCGCGTTCCCGTGATTGTCGCCGACATGCGCATTCCCGGCGGGGTCGACTGCATGGACCCGATCGCGCGGCCCGACACGCCGTGGGGGAAAGCGAGTTCGATCGTCATCGTGCCGTCCACGTCGGGCGAGAACTCGGTCGCGGTCGCCGAGACGACCGACGGCTCGCCGAGCCCGAGCGCGCGCATGAGGCGCAGTGGGTAGCAGCCGACGTCCATGAGCGCGCCGCCGGCGAGGGCGAGGCTCCAGCGGACGTTGTCGGGCTCGTCGGCGATGCTGAAACCGAACTCGGCCTCCACGCGCGTGATCTCGCCGAGTTCGCCGGAGACGATCAGCTCACGCAGGCGCTGCGTCACCGGGTGGTAGAGGTTGTGGAACGCCTCCATCACGACGAGACCCGAGGTCTGTGCGGCGGCCGCCACCTCGCGCGCCTCGTGCGCGTTCGCCGTGAACGGCTTCTCGCAGAGCACGTGCTTTCCCGCGGCGATCGCCGCGAGCGTCCACCGGCCGTGCAGGCCGTTCGGCGTGGGAACATACACGGCGTCGACGTCGTCAGAAGCGAGAAGCTCCTCGTACGAGCCGAACGCTCTCGGGATCCCGTGGATCTCCGCGAAGGCGCGGGCGCGTTCGAGGTCGCGCGCGGCAACCGCGACGATCTCGGCACCCGGGATGTCGGAGGCGGGCTCGATGAGGGCGCGTGGGGCGATGTCGGCGGCGCCGAGGATGCCGATGCGAACGGGAAGCATGTGCCAAGTCTGGCAGAGCGCGCGCCGGTCGTGCGCTTCACGGCAGGCGTCCGGATGCCGCTTGTGACGTGTGCGGGGGGCACGCCGCCCCCTCTGGCCACGTCAGCCCACGAAACTGGGCGAAACTCGCCCGCATTACCGGAGTTTGCGCGTGTCTCGACATATTGTGTGGATGTGTGGAGGCTTGAAAAGATGAACGAGTCAGCGGTCAGGGACGATGACTACTCGCTCGACCTCGCCCCAAACCCGACGGAGCCTCAGATGATCTCGGTCGGCGATCCCTCCGTCTCGATGGGAAACGTCGCGGACGACCAGTGGGCGCGCTGGCGCAGCGAGCTGGCCTCGGTCGGCGGCGACTCGCCTCTGCTGCACTTCGAGGACGAACGCCGGTTCCGCATCGAGCTGAGCGCCGCGCACCCGGGCAGCCTCCCGCAGTTCATCACCGGTCACTCCACGCTGCTGTCGAACCTCGTGCGCGACGACGTCGCCCTGCGCGCGGCGAAGATCGCCGCCGACCTGATCACGACGAAGGGCATCGAGCTTCGCACGGTTCGCGGACTCGAGGCCGTGCATCTCGCGATCGGTCTCGCGCACTGGCGCCACGGCGGCGAGAACTTCTGCGCTCCGCTCCTGCTGCGGCCGCTCGCCATCCGTCGATACGGCAACGACTTCGAGCTCAAGCTCACCGAGCAGACGATGCTCAATCCCGAGCTCGCGCGTGCTCTCGCGGAGCAGTTCGACATCCACCTCGACGCGAGCGCGTTCGAGTCGCTCTCGATGCAAGACGGCATCTTCAAGCCGCAGCCCGTCATCGACAGCCTGCGCGGCCTCACCGCGCACCTCGACTGGTTCAACGTGCAGCCGCGACTCATCGTCTCGTCGTTCTGCTCCGTCGGCCCCGCCATGCAGCGCGACGCCGCCGAGCTCGACCACCCCGTTCTCGACGCGCTCGCGGGCAACGCGAGCGCGCGCCGACTGATCGAGTCGGGAACGAAGCTCGTCGACGCCGTCGGCTCTGACGAGCGCAGCCCCACGACCGACACGCTTCTCCTCGACTCCGACGCGGAGCAGGAGAACGTGATCGCCCAGATCGCCGAGGGGCAGTCGGTCGTCGTGCACACGCTGCCCGGGACCGGCGGCACGCAGACGATCGTCAACGCCATCGGCACTCTCGTCGCCGCGCACAAGCGCGTGCTCGTCGTGAGCGCCCGCCGCTCCACCCTCGACGGCATCCGCCACCGGCTCAACGGTGTCGGCCTGCAGGGCGTCGCCGCCCACCCGCGCACCCTTCGCCGTGACCTCGTGCAGGCGATCACGCGCAACGAGAAGGCATCGATGCCGAAGGTCGCCGACATCGACGACGCTCTCGTGCGCTTGCGGAAGGTGCTGCTCGACTACCGCACGTCTCTCGCGCAGACCGACCCGGGCCTCGGCGTCAACATCTCGCAGATGCTCAGCGCCCTCACCGCACTGTCGAACCGGCCGAACCCGCCGTCGACCACCGCGCGGCTCGGCTACGCCTCGCTCGTGCAGCTCGCGACGGGACGGGACGCGGTGGCGAGCTCGCTCGCGCAGGCCGCCGCTCTCGGTGAGTTCCAGTACGGTCCCGACGACTCGCCCTGGTACGGCGCCAACTTCACGAGCACGGAAGAGGCCAAGGCCGCGCACGAGCTCGCGAAGCGCATCAACCACACCGACCTTCCGCGCCTGCTCGAGCGCGGCTACGAGCTGATCGGGCAGACGCGCATGCGCCCGTTCGAGACGATCGACGAGCTCGGCATCTACCTGCGGCTGCTTCTCGATGTGCGCGAGACGCTCGACAAGTTCCAGCCCGCGGTGTTCGACCGCTCGCTCACCGAGCTCATCGCCGCCACCGGCAGCCGGCGGGAAGCGCCGAACATGTCGGGAGCGAACCGGCGCCGCCTCAAGAAGCTCGCACGCGAGTACGTGCGGCCGGGCGTGCACATCGCCGACATGAACGCCGCGCTTCGGCGCATCCAGCAGCAGCGCATCATGCTGCAGCGCTACGTCGACGCGGGCATCAGCCCCGAGGTGCCACTCGGCATCGCCGACGTGCAGGTCGCGCACCAGCGCGTCACAGCGGACCTCGGCCAACTGGACGCCCCGCTCGGCCGCCTCGACCGGGACTCGAAGCTCTCGGCCCTGCCGATAAAGACGCTCGTGCGCGTCATGTCCGGCCTCGCCGCGGAATCAACCGTGATGGACAACCTGCAGGAGCGCACGACGCTCATCGCCGAGCTGCGCGAAAAGGGCCTCACGCCGCTGCTGACCGACCTGTCCAACCGACACGTGCCCGCCGAGCAGGTCTCGGCCGAGCTTGAACTCGCCTGGTGGCAGTCGGCGCTCGAGCACACCCTCGCGACCGACAAGGCGCTCCTCGGCGCCAACACCAAGGTCATCGACCGGCTCGAGTCCGACTTCCGGCTCGTCGACGAAGCGCACGCGTCCGCGTCCGGTCAGCTGCTCGCCGGCACTCTCGCCGAAACCTGGAAGATCGGGCTCGTCGACTGGCCCGAAGAGGCGCGAAGCCTGCGCACGCTGCTCAAGTCGAGCCCGCGCGTGAGCCCCCAGCAGCTCGAGCTCCACGTCCCGCACCTGTCGCGCGTGCTCTCGCCCGTCTGGCTCAGCTCGCCCTACGAGGTGCCAGCCATTCCCGAGAGCGTGCGGTTCGACGCCGTGTTCATCGTCGACGCGGGCGCCACCACCCTTGCGGAGAACGTCGGCGCCATCAAGCGCGCCAAGCAGGTCGTCGCGTTCGGCGACACCGTGACGCAGAGCCCAACGCCGTTCCACACGGCCGTCGCGGATGCCGCGTCCGACGCGGCTCTCGCCGAAGACGTCGAGTCGCGCCATGCCGACTCGGCGCTCGCTCGCCTCTCGGAGCTGCTGCCCGGTCTCACGCTCACGCGCAGCTATCGCGCCGGGGGAGAGGACCTCGCAGAGCTCGTCAACCAGCGCTTCTACGGCGGCGAGATCGACTCCCTGCCCTGGGCCGGCTCGTTCCTCGGTCACGGCAGCCTCACTCTCGACTACGTCGCCAACGGGCACGGCATGCCCGATCCCGACACCGGAACGGTGGAGTCGGTCGACGCCGAGGTCGTTCGGGTCGTCAACCTCGTGCTTGAGCACGCGACGAACCGACCACGCGAGTCGCTCATGGTCATCACGGCGAGCCAGCGGCATGCGACGCGCGTGCAGCAGTCGGTGCTCGCCGCGTTCGCGCGACGCCCCGACCTGTCGGAGTTCATTCTCAAGGAACGCGCCGAGCCGTTCACGGTGCTCACCCTCGAGCAGTCCGTTGCTGAGAGCCGCGACCGCGTCATCTTCTCCCTCGGCTACGGCGTCACGCCCCACGGCCGCGTGCTCTCGACCTTCGGGACGCTCGGCGAGCCCGGCGGCGACCGACTCCTCGCCGTCGGCATGACGAGAGCTCGCCGGTCCATGGTTCTCGTCACGTGCATCCGCCCGGAGGACATCGACCCCGAGCGCATGCAGCACGGCATCGCCGCTCTCGCGCAACTGCTGCAGGAGCCGCCGCGCTGGTCGCCGCGCCCGCCCGTCACCGACGGCGCGGAGCCGATGATGCTCGACCTGGCCGAGCGGCTGTACCGCAACGGGCTGTCTGTGGAGATCGGCTACCGCGGCAAGCTCGCTCTTGTCGCGAGCTACGGCTCGAAGGCCATCGTCGTCGAGTCCGACGTCGAGGTCGGCGCCGAGTCGCTGCGCGAATCGCTGCGCCTGCGCCCGGAGGTGCTGCGCCGGCTGGGCTGGCACTACCTGCGGGTGCACGGCTTCGACCTGTTCAGCGACCCTGTCGCTGTCGCACGCAAGGTCATGTCGGTTCTCGGCGCGCCGGAGACGGTGCCGGCGGAGCCGGGGAGCGAGAGAGCAGCTCAGCTCATCGACACGGCGCCGCAGCCGACGCTCGACATGCCATGACCGGCGACGAGGTGCCCAAACCGGCTCCGCGACGCGTCGTACGCAGCCGCGGCGGGCGCCGCGCGACGCTCCCGCCGGTGCCCGGCACCGACCCGGAGCCGGAGAAGAACGCTCCGCGGCCCGACAGCGAATCCGATCAGAGCTGGGGCGACGACCCGAGCGGCAACGACCGCCGGCTGCGCGCCGACAAACCGCCGCACTGGGGATGACGCGTTCGCGGCCTTGCAAGGCCGGACGGCAACTCTGCCTCTGCTACGACTGCTTGTCCTTCGCGAGCAGGTCGCGGATCTCCGTGAGAACATCGAGCTCCGTGATGGGAGCCTCTTCGTCGATGTTCCCCGTCTTGCGAAGCGTATCCATCCGCTTCTTCAAGATGTTGATCGGAAGCACGAACGCGAAGTAGATCACCGCGGCGACGATGACGAAGTTGATGAGGGCGCCGATCACCGCTCCGAAGTGCAGAACCGCGTCGTTCCCCGGGCCAAGGGTGGGAATGACCACGTTGAACGCGTTGTCAAGACTCTCCGCGTTGAAGAGAGCGCCGATCAGCGGGTTGAAGATCTTCTCGACGACCGAGTTGACGACCGCCGTGAACGCGGCTCCGATGACGACGGCGACGGCAAGGTCGATGACGTTGCCGCGCATGATGAATTCGCGGAATCCCTTGAGCACGCGGGCCCCTTTCCTCTCAATCGGAGGACGAAGCCCCCGCGTTCGATGACGAGCTTGACGATACCGTGCTGCTTGATGCCCTCGCGTCATTTCGGTAGAAGCCGCTCCCGTTGAAGGTCACGCCGAGGTTCCCGAAGACCTTGCGCAGTTTGCCGCCGCACGAGGGGCACTCGGTGAGCGACGCGTCAGAGAAGGACTGGTGGATGTCGAAGGCGTGATTGCACGTCGTGCAACGGTAGGAGTAGGTGGGCATGGTTCTTCTCGGTATCAGAAATCCAGGATGCGGCTCGGGGTCACGACACCGTTGACGGGCTGGTCGTGATGCTCCCGCGGAACCTCAGGCAGTACCTCATTGTCGAAGACCACGGCGTACACGGGGGGACGCTTCTCCATGGAACCGAGGGTCTTGTCGAAATAGCCGCGACCCCATCCTAACCGCGTACCCTGTTCGTCCACTGCGCACGCGGGAACGATGATGAGATCGACGTCGTTGATGGCGATCGGCCCGAGCAGCTCGCCCACCGCCTCCGGCATCCCCCACAGCCCGGTCTTCTCGATGCCCTGCTCGCCGACGGTCCAATCGAGCAGGCCGTCTTCCCGGCTGATGGGGAACAGCACACGGATGCCGCTCTCGATCGCCCAGTTCACGAACGGGCGCGTGTTGGGCTCCGTCGGCGACGAGAGGTAGCACGAGATGGAGCGCGCATCGAACGCGGTCACGAGCGCCTGGAGGTTCTGCAGGAAGCCGATGGACGCCTGCTCCCACTCCACAGAGGTGAGGTTCTGGCGGCGTTCGCGAAGCTCCGCCCGCAGGGCGCGCTTCTCGTTCTCTTCGCTGCTGGCCATTGACCCAGTCTAGGTGGCAGGGCGTGTCGCGTTCCGCAATCCCGCCTGCAACGTCGCACGCGACCGCTAACCTAGAGGTCATGACAGCCAGAGTGAGAAAAGCCGTGATTCCCGCAGCCGGACTTGGGACGCGGTTCCTGCCCGCGACGAAGGCGCTCCCGAAGGAGATGCTGCCGGTGGTGGACAAGCCGGCCATCCAGTACGTCGTCGAGGAATCGGTCAGCGCCGGGCTGTCGGACGTGCTGATGATCATCGGCCGCAACAAGAACGCGATCAGCAACCACTTCGACCGGGTCACGGAGCTCGAGCTCAACCTTCAGAAGAAGGGCGACACGCAGAAGCTCGAGCGCGTCGTCAAGTCGCAGGAGCTCACCGAAGACATCTACTACTTGCGCCAGGGCGACCCGAAGGGCCTCGGCCATGCGGTGCTCCGCGCGCGAGCCCACATCAACAACGAGCCGTTCGCCGTGCTGCTCGGCGACGACCTCATCGACGCTCGCGAATCGCTGCTCACGACCATGATCGACGAGCAGGAGAAGCGCGACGCGACAATCGTCGCCCTCATGGAGGTCGACCCCGACCAGATCCATCTGTACGGTGCCGCGCAGGTCGAGGAGACGGACGACCCGGATGTCGTCAAGGTCACCGGTCTCGTCGAGAAGCCCGCGAAGGAAGACGCGCCGTCCAACCTCGCGATCATCGGCCGCTACGTCCTCAAGCCCGAGGTTTTCGACGTCCTCGAGCGCACCGAGCCGGGCAAGGGCGGAGAGATCCAGCTCACCGACGCGCTCGAGGAGCTCGCCGCGGACGACTCGATCGCTGGCGGCGTCTACGGCGTCATCTTCCGAGGTCGCCGCTACGACACCGGTGACCGCCTCGACTACATCAAGGCCATCGTGCAGCTCGCGCTCGATCGCGAGGATCTTGGTCCGGGACTTCGGCCCTGGCTCAAGGACTTCGTCGGCGACCTCGACTAACCCGTCAGGGTGCTCGCGCACCGACAGGAGGAATGACGGATGGGCGCCCCACTTCCCACTCTGAACGATGGGCGCATCACATTGCGGCCGGTGAAGCTGCGTGACGCGAGAGCACTCGAGCGCGAGCTCCTCGGCAACCGCTCATGGCTGCGTGCGTGGGAGGCGACGAATCCGCACGGCAGCGGGCAGTTCGACGTGCGCGGCAGCATCCGCTCGCTTCTCGCCCAGGGCCGTCAGGGCACCGGCCTTCCGCTGATCATGGAGTACGACGGCCAATTCGCCGGGCAGCTCAACGTCTCGGGCATCGTCTACGGCTCCGTGTCGTCGGCGACGCTCGGCTACTGGGTCGCCGAGCGCTTCGCCGGCCGCAACGTGACCCCGACGTGCGTCGCGCTCGTCACGGACTACTGCTTCGGCGAGCTCGGCCTGCACCGCATGGAGATCTGCATCCGCCCCTCGAACGCGCCGAGCCTGCGCATCGTCGAGAAGCTCGGCTTCCGCTACGAGGGGCTTCGTCGGCGCTACATCCACATCAACGGCGAATGGGCCGATCACTTCTGCTTCGCGCTCGTGCGCGAAGAGGTCGGGGAGACCGTGCTCTCGCGGTGGCAGAACCACCGCGTACCCGTCGACGCCTGCGTGATTCCCGAATCGGACCGCCGTGCGGCCGCGATGCCGCTGCGAACCTATCCCGGACGCTGACAAGACACACCGACGCAATCCCGCGGCAATCCGCCCGGTGACCGTACCCTGAGGAACATGGTCGGTGGGGGAATGCTCAGTGGGGGAATCGTCTTCGCGATTGCAGCGCTGCTGTGGCTCGTGTACCTCATCCCGACCTGGGTGAGACGCCACGAGTACATGGCGACTGAGCGCAACTCGGTGCGGCTGCAGCAGACGCTGCGGATTCTCGCCGAGACCGCCGAGCTGCCCGAGGAAGTGCGACTCGAGGCGACAGCGCGGGAAGTCGCCGAGCAGCAGAAGACGCTCAAGCGCATCGAGACGGAGCGCGAGGCCGCACGCAAAGCCGAGAGTCGAGCGGCCGTCGAACGTGCGAAGGCCGAGGCGGACGCCAGTGCCGTGCGCGCGAAAGCTGAGGCGAAGGCAGCGGCGGCCACGGCTCGGGCGGAAGCGGCAGAAGCCCGCGCGCGAGCGGCGGCCGAACGCGCGCGCGCAAACGCCCGCACCCGCATGCTTCGCTCCCGCCGACGGGCTCGGCTTGCGACGACGATGATCATGGTCGCAAGCCTCGCCACCGCCGTCATCGCCGGCGGCGCCGCGGTGGCGACGGGCGCGTGGGCGCTTCCGGCCGCGGCCGTGGGAACGTTCGTTCTCGCCATCGCCCTCCTTGTCCGCATGGCACGCGTGCAGGCGGCCGTTCCGCGCATCGTGCCGGTGCCGGTCGCCGTCGAGCGAGCGAGCGCGGAAGTCTACGACGCGGAATCGGCAGCGGAGCCGGCTCGCCCGGCATCCACCTGGACGCCCACGCCGCTGCCCAAACCGCTCTACCTGTCGCACGGGTCGGCAGCTGCCGCGACGGTCGCGGCCTCAGAAGCTCAGCGACGGCTGCGTGAGGCGGCCCTCGCCGCGGCAATGGCGCAGAAGGCCGTCGAGCTGCGGCCGCGGGCCGCGTCGATCGCCGAGCGCCGCGTCGAGCACGAGCAGCGTCGCGTCGCGCAGCAGCACGACGAGGTGTCGCCGTACGCCGCGATGGGCATCGTCGACGAGGGCGAGATCATGGCGGCCGACCTCGTGCGTCGCCGGCTCGCCGTCGGCTGAACCGGTGCGGTCAAAGCACCCCCTTCGGACGTGATAACCTCGTATTCGTCCACGGGCCTATGGCGCAGTTGGTAGCGCGCTTCGTTCGCAATGAAGAGGTCGGGGGTTCGAATCCCCCTAGGTCCACCCTGTGATGTCTCGGGACATAGTTCATGTATGTCTCGAGACATCGTTCACTTAATCGAGTTTCTCGGTCGTTGTCACCGCTGTTCTCAGAAACCGGCGATTCCGTGCTGCGGATCCGCGATGGTCAGAGGTTCGGATTGTCGACGACCCAGCGCCAGGAACCGTCAGGCTGTCGCCTGGCGATCTCGGCGGTCACCCGGCCGTCCGCGAAGCGCGTCGAGGTCAATGCAAGATCGTCGCTGACGAGCACGGTCTTGACTGCGCCGTCCCCGCTGCTGAGCGGCTGCCCGGCGAATCGCTCTTTGAAGACCCCAGCAATGGCGGCGTTCCCGGCAGTCTGCTCGCCCGGCGGCAGCGCGAGGACGGCATCGTTCTCGTACAGCGAAGCCAGCCCCTCGAAATCACCGGCACGCACGAACTCTCGAAAGAGCTCCGGGATCTCATCCGGAGCAGTGGCCTTTGCATGCGGTGACGTCATCGTACGTGCCTCTCTCGACAAGTTCGGGGCGGTGCTTGGCCCGTGACCACCCATCTTCCTCCTCTCTGACGCTCCGGCGGATCCGTCTACTGGAGTGCCGGACATAACTTCTCTGAGCACTTCACAGGGACGGCGCGATAATGACGACTATGGGCGCACTCACGGTCCAGTCCGCACGATCGGCACAAGCCGTGCTTCGAGTGCGGGATCTGTCGGTGAACTACGGTCCCCTCACGGCTCTCCAGGGCGTTGACCTGAACGTGTATGCGGGAGAGACGGTCGGCATCGCCGGTGACAACGGCGCGGGCAAGACCACGCTGCTGCGCTGCGTGCTCGGAGACCTGGACGAGGCGCGCGGTGAAGTCTGGCTCGACGGCGAGCGACTGACGCCGCGCTCAGCGGCCCCCGCCGGCCGGATCGGCGTGGTCTGGCAGCATCTTGTTCTCTCCGACAACCTGGATGTCGCCGCGAATCTCACGCTCGGCAAAGAACGTCGGCGGATGCTGACCTCGCAATCGAAGCTGCACGAGCACGCTCAGGCGACGCTCGATGAACTCGGAATTCCCATCCGTGACACGTCACGACCGGTGTGGACGCTCACCGCGGCGGAGCGGCAACTCCTCGCCGTCGCGCGCGCGGTATCTCCTGCGCCGCAGCTCCTTCTCTTGGACGAGCCAACGGCGGTGCTCAATCGCACAGACGCCGTGCGGGTCGAAGAGCTCATCCGCCGCTTCCATGACGCGGGAACGACGAGCCTGCTCGTCTCGCACGACGTGGACCAGCTCTTTCGCCTCGCCGACAGGATCGTCGTGCTCAGGCACGGCCACGCCGTCGCTCAGCTTGATCCAGCCCGATCCCATCCCGACGAGCTGCTCGCCCTTATGGCCGGTCACGACGCCTCGTCCGCGCCCCGTCGGCAGCTGAGTCGCTTGCAGGGACTCGCCGACCAGTTGACGTCCGCGGGTCCGGCGGCGGGCCTGACACTCATCCTGTCGACGCTGGGAGCGGCGCTCGGCAGTCGGCAGCTGAGCCTCCATGTGCTCGAACAGTCGACGCTGACGTGCATCGGCTCCGTCGGACTGCCCCGCGTGCTGAGCGAGGCCTGGCAGTCGATTTCGCTGTATGCCGGATCCGGGCCGATCCCAGCGGCCGCCGTGCGCGGTGAGGTCGTCGTCGCTGACCTCGCGGGAAGCGATGAGCTCGCCGCGTACGATTCCCTGTTCGCCAAGGCAGGCATCGCGAGCTGGTGGGCCGTGCCGTTCTCAAGCGGAAGCGACCTGCGCGGCGTCATCAGCATCTACCGCGCCGAAAGCGGAGCGCCACGCGCCGATGAGATGGATCTCATCAACCTCTACGCCGGCTATGCGGCAGCGGCGCTCGAACGCGACCGGCTGCTCGCGGAGTTGACGACGCGGAACAAAGTGCTCGAGACCATCCGGTCGGTGCTTCAGACGCTCGCCGGCCAGGACTCGCTCGATCACGGGATCAGCACCGCGCTCCGGACGCTGCGTTCGGCGATCGGAGCCGACGAGATTGGGCTCTATGAGAGCGTGGCGGGCTCGCATCTGTCCTGTCGCGCGTTCGCCGGGGCGCCGGATGCGACGCCGTCAGCCCGACTCGCCGGCGCGGTCGAGCAGTCGCTCAGCGGCCTTGACGACGACGGCCGGGCGAGCCTCCGAACGGTCGCCGGTCGTGGCAGCCGCCTGTTCGTGCGCGTCTCGACGACGACGGTGCTCGCCGCTGAGTGGACGCTCCGGCTCGCCGGCGACGAGGAGCGCGTGCTTCTCGAGGACGCCGGCCACTCGATCATGCTCGCGGAAGAGCGGGCGCGCGCTGAGCTGGCCCGGCACGAGATGACGGCCCTGCGCCGGTCGCAGGAACTGCAACGGCAGTTCCTCGCACGACTGTCCCACGAGCTGCGCACACCGCTTACCGCGATTCGCGGCTACGCATCGAGCCTCATGCAGCCGGACGTGACGTGGGACGAGGAATCCGAGCATCGCTTCCTCAGTCGCATCAGCACCGAGTCGGCCCGGTTGCGCACTCTCGTCGACGACCTGCTCGACTTCTCCATGATCGAATCGGGCATGCTGCGATTGCGGTCCGACTGGGTGGACCTGCCGCTCGTCGTCGATGCGGCACGGTCGTGCCTTTCCGCGCCCGCGGCTGCGGCGGTCGAGGTCCGCTGCGAAGACGGGGTGCCGGTCGTGTGGGCCGATCACGACAGGCTTGAGCAAGTGATGGTGAATCTGATGGACAACGCCGTACGACACAACCCGCCGGGAACTCGTGTGTGGGTCGAGATCCGCAGCGACGGGGCGAATGACGTGGTGATCTCCGTCACGGACGACGGCACCGGCATCCAGCAGGGCGCCGGTCGCCGTGCCGGGGAGGGGCGGCCCGCGTCCACGGCCGGCGCGGGACTCGGCCTGAGCATCACGCGCGGCATCGTGGAAGCGCACAACGGGACGCTCCACGAGGAGGCCATGCGACCGGGAACCCGCTTCCTCGTCCGCCTGCCCATCGAGGCGACGGCCCGGAACGCCGAGGCGGACGATGCCTGACTACGCGAAGACGAAAGTTCTCATGGTCGAGGACGATCCGAACATCGTCGACCTCATTCGCTCCAATCTCGTCGTGCGCGGTTTCGACGTCGTCGTCTCGACGGACGGGGCACGCGTGCTGCGCCTGCTCGAGCGGGAACGGCCCGACATCGTCCTGCTCGATCTGATGCTTCCCGAGGCCGACGGCATCGAACTGTGCCGCCAGATCCGCGGGCGATCGACGATCGGCATCATCGTCGTGTCCGCCCGCGGAGGCGAGCGTGACAAGGTAGCCGCGCTGAACGTCGGCGCCGACGACTACATGACGAAGCCGTTCGGCATCGACGAGCTCCTCGCCCGCATCACCGCGACGCTCAGACGCACGCGACCCGCGCCCGCACCCGCCGACACCCCCGTCGAGTCGTCGTTCGGCGGACTCGTCGTCAACCTCGCGAAACAGCAGGTCACGCGCGAGGGCGCGGCGATCCACCTCACGCCGACCGAGTTCGCCCTGCTGCGCGAGCTCGTGCTCCAGCCGGGCACACTCCTGTCCCATGCGTACCTGTTGCGGCGCGTCTGGGGCACGGGGTACGAGACCGAGACGGAGTATCTCCGCGTGTACGTGCAGCGTCTCCGCGCCAAGCTCGAGGCAGACGGGAGACCCGCTCTCATCCTGACGGAGCCGCGCGCGGGTTACCGGCTCGCCGTGCCCTGAACCGGTGTTGACGGTTTGTTTATGCCGTCACCGGATTTTTTACGACCTGTTCATGCCCGGATTCTTAGGCTCGGAACTGTCAGTTCACTCTGCTGAGACACCGCCCGGTGTTCGCGTAAAGGGATCCCGCCCGGTGTGCTTTGACGCATCGATCGTTTCGGAGGATTCCATGAAACTGAAGAAGTACATCGGCGTCGCGACCGTCCTGGCCACGACCGCCCTCGTCGTGGCCGGGTGCTCTGGCACGTCCGGATCCACGAGTTCAGGCTCCACGACAAGCTCGTCACACACCGAGGCGCCGCTCGCGGCGACCTCGGCGACGTCGTTCAAACGCGACTTCTCGAGCATGGACGCTCTCAAGCCGCTCGTGTCGAAGGGCTCCGGCTCCATCGCCGTGATCCTCCCCGACACCGTGACCTCGGCCCGCTACACCGAGTTCGACGCTCCCTATCTCACGAAGGCCTTCACCGAAGCGGGATTGTCTTCCGACCAGTTCACGGTGCAGAACGCGCAAGGCAGCGACGCCACGCAGCTCACCGACGCTCAGTCGGCGATCAGCGACGGCGCCAAGGTCATCGTCGTCGACCCGCTCGACAAGGGCGTGGGGGCGAAGATCGAGTCCTACGCGAAGCAGCGCAACGTGCAGGTGATCGACTACGACCGGCTCACGCTCGGCGGCACCCGCGCCTACTACGTGAGCTTCGACAACGTCAAAGTCGGCGAGCTCATCGGAAACGGCCTCGTGCAGTGCGCGAAGTCGTGGGGCGTCGACAAGCCGAGCGTCATCGAGATGAAGGGCGACCCGACCGACAACAACGCCACCTTGTTCGCCCAAGGCTATGACTCGGTGCTCAACCCGCTGTACTCCTCGGGCGGCTGGACCAAGGCCGCAGAGCCCGCGGGAACTTGGGACCCGCCGACCGCGGCGACCGAGTTCACGCAAGCGTTCACGGCGCACTCTGACGCCAACGCCGCTCTCGTCCCGAACGACGAGAACGCCGCTCCCATCATCACGTATCTGAAGAACCATGGTGTCAAGGCCAAGACGTTCCCCGTCACGGGTCAGGATGCCACTCTCGTGGGTCTGCAGAACATCCTCTCCGGATACCAGTGCGGCACCGCCTACAAGCCGATCTACCTGGAAGCACAGGCGGCCGCGGCGCTCGCGCTCTACCTTCGCGCGGGTGAGACGCCGCCGTCTGGCCTCGTGAACGGAACGACAGACGACACCACGAGCAACACCAAGGTGCCGTCCGTGCTGCTGAAGCCCGAATGGGTGACCACCGACAACATGAACTCGACGGTCATCGCCGACAAGTTCGTGACGGCAAAGCAGCTGTGCACGAAGGCGTTCGCCGACGCCTGCTCGGCTGCGGGAATCGCCACCTCGTGAGTAACGAGTTTGCGGGAACGGTCCCGACCGGGTCACCGGTCGGGACCGTCAGCGCGGATGCGCCGCTTCTGCGACTGAGCGGCGTGGTCAAGCGCTTCGGCCCCGTGCACGCCTTGAATGGCATCGACCTCGACATTCCCGCCGGCGAGGTGACGGCGCTCGTCGGTGACAACGGCGCGGGAAAGTCGTCGCTCATCAAGGCCATCGCCGGCATCCATCCCGTCGACGGGGGACGGATGCTGTGGAACGGACGACCCGTGCGCCTCACCGGTCCCCGCGCGGCATCCGCTCTCGGCATCGAGACGGTCTACCAGGATCTCGCACTCTGCGAGAACCTCGACATCGTCCAGAACATGTTCCTCGGCCGCGAGGACATCCGAGGCGGCGTTCTCCTGGACGAGGCCGCGATGGAGACGAAGGCGAACCAGACGCTTCGGGAGCTGTCGGTCACCACGGTGACGTCGATTCGCCAGCTGGTGGCGTCCCTCTCCGGCGGCCAGCGTCAGGCCGTCGCGGTCGCCCGCGCCGTGATGTGGGACGCCAAGCTCGTGATCATGGACGAGCCCACGGCCGCGCTCGGCGTCTCGCAGACGGCGATGGTGCTCGACCTCGTCAAACGGCTCAGCTCCCGCGGGATCGCGGTGCTCGTCGTCTCCCACAATCTCAACGATGTGTTCCAGGTGGCCGACCGCGTCGCCGTCATGTACCTGGGGCGACTCGCGAGAACGGCGCCCGTGAGCGAACTCGCCGTGAACGACGTCGTCGAACTGATCACGACGGGGAATCTCTCCAAGACCGCTTAAGGGGGCCCGGAATGTCGATTTCAGAGAAGCACGCCGCCTCATCACCCGACGACGCCGAGGTGCCGTCGGAGGACGCCATCGCCGACGTTCCCGAGCTGTCGAGCACCCTGGGCACGTACCTCAAGGCGTGGTGGTCGCGCGTCCGTTCCGGCGAGAGCGGGGTCCTTCCCGTCCTCGGCGGATTGATCGTCATCATCATCATCTTCCAGTTGAAGAACCCGGTATTCCTCTCCGCCAACAACATCATCAACCTGATCGTGCAGGCCTCGGTCTTCGTGCTCTTCGGCATCGCCGAGGTGTTCGTGCTGCTGCTCGGCGAGATCGACCTCTCGCTTGGGTTCACGGGAGCCATCGGGGCCGTGTTCGCCGTCTGGGTCACCGGTCCGCCCTACAACCTGCCGTGGTTCGTCGGCGTCGCACTCGGCCTCGCCGTCGCAACCGTCATCGGCGTCGTGTGGGGACTGCTCGTGACGCGGCTGCGGATCCCGTCGTTCATCGTGACCCTCGCTGGCCTGCTCGGCCTGCAGGGACTGCTCATCTTCGTCATCGACCGCCTGGCGGGCGAGGCGAGCGGCGGCACGATGTCCGTCAGCAACGCGGTGATCAACGCGATCGCGTACGGCCACATGAACACGGTTCTCGCGTGGGTCGTGCTCGCCGTCGTCGTCATCGCCTACGCCGCCTTCACGGTGCTGCGCGACCGGCGGCGGCGGGCCGGCGGGCTCGTCACGCAGCCCGTGGGACTGAGCATCGCGAAGATCGTGCTCATCGCGGCGGCCGGGTGCGCGCTCGTTCTCGCGTGCAGCGCGGGGAGCGGCGTGCCGTGGGCGGTGCCGATCGTTCTGGCCATCGTCTACGGCTGGACGTTCCTGCTCACCTTCACTCGTTTCGGCCGGTACGTGTACGCAATCGGCGGGAACGCCGAGGCCGCCCGCCGCGCCGGCATCAACCTGTCACGGATCCGCCTGATCGCGTTCGCGCTCGCGAGCCTGACGGCGGGCGCCGCCGGCATCTTCTACGCCGCCCGGCTCGGATCGATCTCAAGCAACGTCGACGGCGGCCAGTACGTGCTGCTCGCCGTCGCCGCCGCCGTCATCGGCGGCACGAGCCTCTTCGGGGGCGCGGCAAGATCGTTCACGCCCTGCTCGGCGGCCTCATCGTCGCCACGATCTACAACGGAATGGGGCTGCTCAACCTCTCGGCGGCAACGCAGCTCATGGTCACCGCGCTCGTGCTTCTCGCCGCCGTCACGGTCGACGCGCTCAGCAGGCGAAGCCGCTCGAGCACGTGACCTCCCCGAAATGGTGCGTCGAGAGTATCGTTCGAATTGGGTCCCGAGGGAAGGGCTGAGAAAATGGCCGCTGAGAGTGCGCACGCGGCGTGCGCGCGAAATCTG
Organism: Paramicrobacterium humi; assembly: GCF_900105715.1. Lineage (NCBI taxonomy): Bacteria > Bacillati > Actinomycetota > Actinomycetes > Micrococcales > Microbacteriaceae > Paramicrobacterium > Paramicrobacterium humi. Next base: position 2,319,475 of record NZ_FNRY01000001.1, read on the forward strand.
CGCTCGCGGCTGGAGTCTACCGAAGGTGCCACGTCGCAGGAGCTGCGCGCGGGAGCCGGCCGGGTGGCGGCGGGCGAGGCAGGTGCACACCTTCCTGATCCCTATGATCGCCTGGTCAAGCAGATCGCCAGCGCGGCTTACCGAGTGACGGATGAAGACGTCGCAGCCGTTCGCGCCGCCGTCGGAAGCGAAAAGGCGGCCTTCGAAATCGTGATGTCCGCCTGTGTCGGCGCAGGCCTCAACCGGTGGGATGCCGCTCGTCGGGCGATCGAAGAGTCCGGCGATGCGTCTGCCTGAGGTCGAGCGGGGCGATTCATTCCGGACTCGAGCGATCATCCGTCTGGTCTCCGCCGTGACGGGTGTCCGGCTGCCGGACGCAGCGCGAGTGGCGTTCTATCACTCCGACTTCGTCGGTGCTGCGCTTGGAGAATGGACGCAACTCGCGATGCGAGGCGAATCCTCTTGGTCAGTGGCCGAACGAGAGCTCATGGCGGCCATGGTCGCCACCTGGAACTCGTGCGCCTTCTGCGTCGGCGCACACAGCGCGATTGCAGTTCTCGGAATGGACGCCGAAATCGTCGAAGCGTGTCGCGCGGACTATCGGACAGCGCCCATTTCCGAGCGGCTTCGTGAGACGCTTCGTTTTCTCGAGAAGCAGACCCTCGACCCGGCTCACCTCGGCGCCGATGACGCGCGCACGGCGATCGCTGCTGGCGTGAGCCCAGGGGAGCTCACTGACGCTGCTGCTGTCGGTGCCCTCTTCAACATCATCACGCGCTATGCCAACGCGCTCGACTTCGCCATTCCCACAGGCGCCGACTTCGACAAGGCTGCCAGGATGCTGTTGAAGCGTGGCTACAGCTGACGCGGAAGGAGCTGCGATGCCGGAATCGGGCGAGGACATTCTCGCCGCGGGCGCCGTCGTCAGCGACGACGAGGGACGCGTGCTTCTCGTGCAGCGCGGCACTGAGCCGCAGAAAGGACGCTGGACCGTTCCCGGGGGCCGTCGGGAGCCGGGGGAGACGCTTCCGCAGACGGCGGCCCGCGAAGTTTTCGAGGAGACCGGCCTCACCGTCGCCGTGGGGAAGGAGCTCTGGAGCCTTCGGATCCCGCTCGGCGACGGCCGCTACTACGAGGTCCACGATTTCGCCGCGACGCTCGTCGGAGGAACCCTTGCCGCCGGAGACGACGCCGACGACGTGCGCTGGCTGCTGCCCGAGAAGCTGAGCCAATATCCCTTAACCGACGGGCTGCTCGACTACTTGCGCCGCGCCGGCATCGTCCCGCCGGACGCCTGAGGCGGCGGCATCCGTTTCCACAAGCGTTCCTTGTGTAAACTCGGGGCACGGTCGGACGGGAGGGGCACATGCCAAAGAACGCGCCCGTGCGCTCGGAGCGTCGCCACGACGTGCTGCGGGCCGTGAAGGATGCGACTCAACCGATCGGCATCGCGGCCGTCGGGGAAAAGCTCGGCATCCACGCGAACACGGCGCGATTCCATCTCGAGAACCTCGTCACGGCGGGCCTGCTCGAACGCGTGGAGCCGCGCGCGCGCACGACCGGTCGCCCGCCGGCGCTCTACGCTCCCGCGCGGCGGATGGACCCGGGCGGGTCCCGTCAGTACCGGATGCTCGCCGAGATCCTCGTGCGAGGCCTTGAGCAGAGCCCGGGCGGCGCCACGCTCGCCGTCGAAGCCGGTCGCGACTGGGGCAGACGCGAAGCGCTCGCGGACTCGGCGTGGCCGGGGGAGGACGCCGCGCGGCTCGCGGACGTTCTCGATCGCATCGGCTTCGCGCCCGAGCGCAGCGACGGCGGCGACGAGATCAGCCTGCGGCGGTGCCCGTTCCTCGAGATCGCGCAGCACAGCCGATCCACCGTCTGCCCCGTGCATTTGGGGATCATGCAGGGGGCGCTTGAGGCATGGGGCTCGCCCGTGACGGTGACAGCGCTCGAGCCCTTCGTCGAGCCGGATCGCTGCGTGGCGCGGTTGCGCGGCCCGGCGGCATCCTGAACCCTCACGATCCGACCGCGGCGTTCGGTCAGGCGGCAGCTCCCTTGCACACCCAGCCTTCGGGCGTGCGGCCCGTGCGCAGGAACCGCGCGAGCTCCGCGCTGGCCTCGGGATCGAGTTCGGTGTCGGCGCGCGGGTAGATGATCGGCTCTTCCTTGCTGTTGTGCCGGTCGAGGAGGGAGAGCAGGTCGCGGCACGCGTCGCCGAGGCGATCGCGCGCATCCTGCTCGCCCGCGCTCGCGTCGACGACGAGAGCGGTGAGGCTGTCCATGGCGCGCCACAGCTGACCGTGTTCGCGCAGCATCACCTGGATCGGCATCATCATGCCCGCGGCCTCGAGCGGCGGGAACAAGATCGTCTCCTCGAGGTAGATGTGCCGCCGCAGGCCGCGCATGGCGGTCAGGAGCGGCTTCGCCGGCACCGTGTCGGCATCGTCGTTCAGGTGCTCGACGAACTCTTCGATGCCGCCGTCGATGTCGCGATGCTCCCGCGTGAGGGCTTCGGCGAGGCGGCGAGCGTCAGGCGTCGTGTCGGGGGCGTCGGTGTCCATGTGTGCTCTCCAGGGGTACGGTCAGGCGGCGATGACGCAGCCGAGGACGATGAGTGCGACGGTGAGAAGGCCGAGAGCTGCGCGAAGGAGTCCCGCGCGAACCGCGCCTCCGGAGACGCGTGCGGCGAGTTCCGTGTCGGTGTCGTCGCGAGCGGCGAGGCGGCGCAGGCGGGTCATTCTCCGCGCCTGCAGGACGGCGATGCCGAGGAGGACGACGAGGAGGGCCGCGACCTCGACGGTCGCCGTGGCGAGCGGATCCCACGGCCGCTCGCCCAGCAGGATGCCGCCCGTGGCGAGAGCGACGACAAGCGCGACCGTGCCGACGGGCAGGTAGGCGCGCCCGAAGGAGCGGAAGAAGGCGACGCGATCAGCCGCGTGAAGGGTCGTCGATGCCGTGCGAGCGACAACGATGATCGCCGCGTACCCGCCCGTCCAGACGCTCACCGAGAGCACGAGCAGGCAGAGGAGAGTGACGTGGATGCTCGGGCTCATAGCGCCGCGCGCCCGCTTCGTCGAGTGAGTCGGGTGCTCCGTGCCGCGATCATCATTCCGTCGCCCTCCGCGATTTACACAAGTGGTTCTTGTGTAAACTCTAGCGGCTCGCCGGCGCGGGACCGGCCGGGAGGCCGCGGCGAGAAGGACGGCTCAGCTCGCGCGCGCGGCGGATGTCGCCGCGATGAGCCGGCTCGTGACCTCGCGGAGCTTCGTGACGTCGTCGTCGGTCAGCTGGAGCTTCGCCATCATCGCGAGCGGCACGGCCGTCGCGTCGGCTCGCAGCGCACGGCCTTCGGGCGTGAGGGCGACGACGAGTGTGCGCTCGTCGGCGGCTCCTCGTCGCTTGCTCACGTAGCCGAGCTTCTCCAAGCGCTTGACCATGGGTGACAGCGTCGCCGGCTCCAGCCTCAGCAGGGTCGCGAGCTGTGACAGCGAGCATGACTCGTGCTCCCAGAGGGCGAGCATGACGAGGTACTGCGGATGCGTCAGGTGCAGCGGCTCAAGCTCCGTGCGGTAGGCCTCGATGACGCCGCGCGATGCGACGGCCAGGGCGAAGCAGAGCTGACTCTCGAGGGCGAGAAGGTCATCGGTGGTTTCGGTCATGGCGCGCCTGCTCACCGGGGACAGTGCAGTCGGGTCGCGGTGTACTGCCCGCCGCTGCGCTCGATGCGGTGCTGCGACATCGCGCGCCCGCACATGGGGCAATCCGGGTCGGCGGGGCGGACGTCGGGCCCCTCGTCATATCCGGCGCCGACCTGCGCCGGCCCGGTGAACGTGCGAACGCCGCGATTGAACAGCTCGTAGAAGCCCCAGAAGCCCGTCTTCGCCATGCGGCATCCGTCCATTTCCTTTGTGCACTAATGATCAGCGCCCTCAGTTTAGGCGAGGGTCGCGATAATGGGGGCATGGGATTCCGCAGAGACGAACTCGAGGCCTTCCGCGACCGGTCCGTTCCCGATCTCGTCCGCGACGACGTGCGCTTGCTGTTCGTCGGCATCAATCCCGGGCTGTGGACCGCCGCGACCGGCGCGCCATTCGCCCATCCCGGCAACCGCTTCTATCCCGCGCTCGCCGCTGCGGGCATCATTCCCGCCGTCCCGGACTTCGCCGTCGGTCTCACAGACCTCGAGCGGGCAGAGCTCATGGATGCCGGAATCGGGATCACGAACCTCGTGAACCGCGCGACCGTGCGCGCTGACGAACTGGATCGGAGCGAGCTTCGGCAGGGCGCGCTCGATCTCGAGCGGCGCGTCGCCGAGTGGCAGCCGCTTGTCGTCGCGATCGTCGGTCTCACGGCCTATCGGCAGGGGTTCGGGCGACCGCGCGCGGCGGAAGGGCGTCAGCCGGAGAGTCTCGCGGGCGCCGAGCTGTGGGCCGTCCCGAACCCGAGCGGCCTCAATGCCCATGCCACGATCCCGACGCTCGCCCGTGCCTACGCCGGTCCGGCACAGGCCGCGGGCCTGTCGGTGAATATTTCCCCGCAGCGGGAATGAATGGGCGGCCTCCGCGTTAAATTGAGTCGAAGGCACTCAAGTTTTACCTGGAGGTACATATTGCCAGCGTTCTTCGGCCCATCCGGATCGGATCCTCGTTCGTTCGACGAGTTCCTGGCCCGGTATCTACAGGGCCAGCGCCAGGCGCAAGCCGGGCGCCCCATTGACATCACGCGGCTGCTCAGCCGACGCACTCACGAGGTGCTGACCGAGGCCGCGCACTACGCCATGCAGCAGGGCCACCGCGATGTCGACGCCCTGCACATCCTGCACCTTCTCGCGGAGCAGCAGCCGAGCGCCGACGCGATCCGCGGCACCGGCGCCGAGCCCAAGGACGTCGCCGCGGCCGCCGAGAGCCGTCTGCCCCAGCCGGGCGAGGCCCTCGACGAGCAGACCGCGACCCTCACCGGATCCACGCAGCGACTGCTGCTCGACGCCTACCAGGTGGCACGCGGCTTCGGCTCGACGTACGTCGACCCCGAGCACGTGTTCCTCGCGATGGTGCTGAACCCCGAGTCGCCCGCTGGGCAAGTGCTGGCCTCCGCCGGCGTCACCCCGCAGGCTCTGCAGTCCGCCGCCCAGTCGGCGCAGCAGACCGCGCAGCCGCGCGAGGCGGCATCCGATTCGGGCACTCCCATGCTCGACACGTACGGTCTCGACCTCACCGCGCAGGCGCGTGACGGCAAGCTCGACCCCGTGATCGGGCGCGCGAGCGAGATCGAGCAGACCGTCGAGATCCTCTCGCGCCGCACGAAGAACAACCCGGTGCTCATCGGCGAGGCTGGCGTCGGCAAGACCGCCGTCGTCGAGGGACTCGCTCAGCGCATCGTCGCCGAGGAGGTGCCCGCACAGCTGCGCGGCAAGCGTGTCATCGAGCTCGACCTCGCCGCCATGCTCGGCGGAACCCGCTACCGCGGTGACTTCGAGGAGCGGCTCACGAAGACGATGGACGAGATCTCCGGCCATGCCGGCGAGATCATCGTGTTCATCGACGAGCTGCACACGGTCGTCGGCGCCGGCGGCGGGGGAGAGGGCGGAATGGATGCCGGGAACATCCTGAAGCCGCGCCTCGCCCGCGGCGAGCTGCACCTGATCGGCGCGACGACGCTCAAGGAGTTCCGTGCGATCGAGAAGGACGCGGCGCTCACCCGCCGCTTCCAGCCCGTCACGGTCGGGGAGCCGAGCGCTGAGGACGCCGTGCAGATCCTTGCGGGGCTCCGCGGCGCCTACGAAGAGCACCACGGCGTCCGCTACACGGACGAGGCGCTGCGCGCCGCCGTCGAGCTCTCCTCGCGCTACATCACCGACCGGTACCTGCCCGACAAGGCCATCGACCTCATCGACCAGGCCGGCGCCCGCAGCCGTCTGCGCGACGGTGTGAAGATCGACGTCGACGCCCTGCGCACCCGGCTCGGCGAGCTCGAGGCCGAGAAGGGCGAAGCGGTCGAGCGTGAGGACTACGAGCGCGCCTCCGAGCTGCGCGACGAGATCGATCAGACCGTGCGCAGCATCGACGAGGGCCGAAGCGCGAGCCAGCCGGAGATCGGCGAGGCCGAGATCGCGGACGTCGTGTCGCGGGCGACGGGCATCCCCGTGAGCCGCATCGGCACCGACGACCGGGAGCGCCTCGCGCGCCTCGAGTCCGAGCTGCACGAGCGCGTCATCGGCCAGGACGACCCCGTGAACGTCGTCGCGAAGGCCGTGCGCCGCAACCGCACGGGCATGGGCGACGCCAACCGACCGGTCGGCAGCTTCCTGTTCCTCGGCCCGACCGGTGTGGGCAAGACCGAGCTCGCGAAGGCCCTGGCCAGCTCCATGTTCGGCAGCGAGAAGGCCATGGTGCGCTTCGACATGAGCGAGTTCGGGGAACGCCATACGGTGTCGCGGCTCATCGGCGCCCCTCCCGGGTACGTCGGCTATGACGAGGCCGGCCAGCTCACCGAGCGCGTGCGGCGTCAGCCGTACTCGGTGATCCTGCTCGACGAGATCGAGAAGGCGCACCCCGACGTGTTCAACCTGCTCCTGCAGGTTCTCGACGACGGGCGCCTCACCGACGGGCAGGGCCGCACGGTCGACTTCCGCAACACGGTCATCATCATGACCTCGAACATCGGAAGCGAGTTCCTTGCGAGCCGCAGCGGCGCCATGGGCTTCGTCGCTCCCGGCACGGCGGACGGCTTCGGCTCCGACGACGAGGTGCGCACGCGCGTGATGAGCAAGCTGCGCGAGGCCATGCGTCCCGAGTTCCTCAACCGCATCGACGAGATCGTGCTGTTTCGCAAGCTCGAGAAGCAGCAGCTGCGCGACATCGTCCGCCTCCTGCTCGGCAGCACCGAGCAGCGGCTGCGCGCGCAGGAGATCGGCCTCGAGGTCGACGACGACGCGCTCGACTGGATCGCCGAGCACGGCTACGAGCCCGAGTATGGGGCGCGGCCGCTGCGTCGGCTCCTGCAGCGCCGGGTCGACGACCGCATCGCCGACCTCTTCGTCGAGGACGCGCTCACTCCGGGTGACAGCGTTCGCGTGAGCGTCTCAGACGGCGAACTCGTGATCGAGCCAGAGAGCGAGCGGATGCCGCACGCGGCCTGAGCCGCGGAAGACCGACAGGCCCGGCCGGGGTGACTCCCGGCCGGGCCTGTCGCGTCTGGCTAGGCGCGTGCCTCGGCATCCCCGTCCGGGATCGTCTGGATCTCCGTCGTGGGGATCTCCCTGCCGCGGATGGACGCGCCGGCGGTCTCCGGCACGAACGCGAGCGCGATCACGCCGACCGCGCAGGCGGCCATCATGTAGAACGCCGGAACGAGCAAGTTGCCGGTCGCGTCGATGAGCGCTTCGTTGACAGCCGGCGCGGTGCCGCCGAACAGCGCCGTCGACACGTTGTAGGTGATGGCGAACCCCGCGTAGCGCACGTGCGTGGGGAACATCGCCGGGAACGTGGCCGAGATCGTCGACAGCTGCAACACGTACAGGATGCCGAGCACGGCGAAGCCCACGAGGGCACCGACGAAGCCCGTGCCCATGAGCATGTACAACGGGATCGCGGCCACGAACAGGCCGATCATCGAGATCGCCCACATGGGCTTTCGTCCGATGTGGTCGGAGAGCTTTCCCGCGAACGGGATGATCGCCATCATGCACAGCTCGCCCACGATGATGAGGGCGAGCGAGCCGTCCGTCGTCAGCCCGATCTGCTTCTCGAGGTAGGTCGGCATGTAGCTCAGCAGCGTGTAGTTCGCCACGTTGAGCGCGACGACGAGGCCGGCCATGGTCACAAGCGGACGCCAGTACCGCGTCACGAGGTCGCGCAGGTCGCCCGTGGCGCTCTGCTCGGCCTCGTCGGCGTCCTCAAGCTCGCGGAACACGGGCGTGTCCTCCATGCGGCTGCGCAAGTACACGCCGATGATCCCCATGGGCGCGGCGATCAGGAAGGGAATGCGCCAACCCCACGCCATCATGGCGTCGTCGCCGAGCAGCAGGCTCAAGCCGAGAACGACAGCCGTGCCGAGCACGAAGCCGAACAGGGTCCCGAATTCGAGGAAGCTGCCGAAGAATCCGCGCTTCGAATCGGGCGAGTACTCCGCCATGAACGTCGCGGCGCCGCCGTATTCGCCGCCCGTCGAGAAGCCCTGTATGAGCCGCAGCACGATGAGGATCGTGGGAGCCCAGAAGCCGATCGTGTGAACCGACGGGATGAGGCCGATCAGTGTCGTCGAGCCCGCCATCATGATGATCGTCAGCGCGAGCACGGCCTTGCGGCCGAGCTTGTCGCCGAGCGGACCCCACACGAGACCGCCGAGCGGCCGGACGAGGAAGGAGATCGCGAACGTCGCGAGCGCCCACACGGTGCCGCCGGGGAAGAAGTTCGCTGTGATGTAGGTGACCGCGACGGCGTACACGCCGTAGTCGTACCACTCGGTGGCGTTTCCGATCGCGGAGGCGCTGATGGCGCGTCGGATGGTCTTGCGGCCCTCTGCCGTGTCGACTTTCGGGGCCCGGTATTCCGGTTCTGGAGCGTTGGCTTCCGGTGTCGTGTTCAAATCTCCTGCCCTCCGCAAGCGTGTGAGTCTGTCAGGTTCGATCCTCAATCCTTGTCCGTTCGGCTCCCGGTGTCACCGGGGGTGCGCGGCAGCGGGTTGTTCTGCTAAGCACCGGGCAGATCGGAGCGCGCGTCGCGCAGGCTATGGATAGACTGGGAACATGGCGTTCATCTTGTCGTTCCTGCTCTTCCTCGTCGGGCTGTACCTGTTCGGCGTCGCCTTCACGGCCACCGCGTTCCAGGCCGCCATCTTCTTCGCGGGAATCCTGCTGATCTGCCTCTCGTTCGGCATCCCGGCGCACGTCCTGTCCAAGCGCTGAGCATGACGCGCTCTGCCGACGGCGCGCCTATTCAGAGCTGAGCGGCGTTCCGCAGCGCCAGCACGCGGTCATGCCGTCCTCGAGGAAGGCGCCGCACTCCGCGCACACCCGATCAAGCCAGCACGCCGGATCTCCGCCTTCGCGCGGTTCGTCCTCTGCCACGTCGCCATGCTTGCACCGGCGGGCCGACCGGTCAAGTGAGCTGCAGAGCCCTCAGCGTTGGCCGATGGGGCCAAGCAGCGCGTTGGCGACCGCGCCGTGGGCGGACTCGGCATCCGAGGGATGGAAGATCCCGGCGAGTATGTCGCGATACAGGCGGCCCAACTCGCTGCGCGAGAAGTAGCTGCTTCCCCCGGCGACGCGGATCGCCTGGTCGACGACGTCGCGTGCCGTCTCGGTGGCGCGGATCTTCACGCTCGAGAGCTTCGGGAACCACAGCGCGCCGTGATCGCGATGCGCGTCGATGTCGTCAGCGAGGGCTTCGATCTGCACGGGGATCGCGTCGAGAGCGATCCACGCCTGGGCGATGCGCCAGCGGATCGCCGGGTCGTCGGAGAGCGGAGCGTCGTTCTGCTTGGAATGACGTGAGCGCGCAGCGTCCACGGCGAGCGTGAGGGCTCGTTCGGCGATGCCCGTGTAGACGCTGGCGAGGAGGAGCTCGAAGTTCGAGAAGATGCCGAAGATGAACGGGTCGGGGTTCGGCCCCGGATCCAGACGCCGGGCGACGGCCTCCGCCGGTGCATGGGCGCCCTCGAGGACTGTCGTGCGACTCTGGCTCGCTCGCATGCCGACCGTGTCCCAGTCGTCCTTGACGGTGAAGCCGCCGCCGTCGCGGCGGACGAAGCCGTAGACGATCTTCGGGGCGTCCGGCGACGCGGAGTCCAGTCCCATCGTGCCGAGCACCGACCAGGCGGGCGCGAGCGAGGTGAAGATCTTGGTGCCGAAGAAGCGGTAGCCGCCCGCTCCGTCCGGGCGCGCCTCGGAGTCGGAGCCGAAGAGCACGAGGTCGTTTCCCGCTTCGCTGATCCCGAAGGCGTAGACCTCGCCCGAGGCGGCGCCTTCGAGGACGAAATCGAGGGAGTGGTCGCCGCGGTCGTGCAGCTGACGTGCGACGCCCGTCCACACGAGGTGCATGTTCACGGCGAGGGCCGTCGAGGGGGCAGCGCCGGCGAGCCGGCGCTGTTCGCGGGACACGTCCGTGAGTGTGAGGCCGGCGCCGCCGAGCTCGAGGGGCACGAAGGCGCGGAGATACCCCGCGTCCACGAGTTCCCGCAGGTCCTCCTCGAAGAACGCGTTCTCCCTGTCGTAGTGCGCGGCGCGCGAGCGGATGCGCTCAAGGAGCGACTCGTCCAGGATTTTCCTCATCGCTTCTCGTCCTCTTCGTCGTCTTCGCTCTCCACTGCTTCGCTGGGTGATGCGTCCTCAGCGGTGCGTGAAGCGTCGGTGGGGACCGGCGCTTGTGTGGGCAGCGGGGGAGCGGGTGGAACGTAGCTCGCCCGACCCGTTCGCGGTCCTTCGGCCGGACCGTCGGGGACAAGGCGCGGTTCCCCGGTGCTCGACCGCGTTCCGCGGCGCTTCGCGAATCGCCGCAGATAGATCACGGCGAGGGCGATAGCGCCCGCGAGCACGAGCCACGGCAGGACGACGCCGAAGACGATGACGATTCCGCCGAGGAAGCTGCCGATCGAGCGCACCCCGAGGACGAGCGCCTCCCACAGGTTGCTGGGAGCAGCGGTGGGGACGGAATCGGGAGTCGAGATGCTCACGGTCACAGTGGCGAGATCGACGCGGCTGCTCAGGTCGTCTCGCTGGGCGACGAGGCTGTCCAGCTCGGCCTGGCGATCCGAGAGGGCCTTCTCGATCTCGATCAGGTCACTCGTGTCCGTCGCCGACTTCATGAGTTCGAGAAGCCGGTTCACCGACGTGCGCAAAGCGGTGATGCGCGCGTCGAGGTCGCGGGCTGAGTCTGTCACGTCCTCGTGCTGCAGCCGCGATGAGACGACTGAGGCCGACTCCTCGATCTTCTCGAGGGCCTCATCGAGCGAGTCGGACGGTATGCGGAGCGTCAGTTCCGCGGACGCCGATCCGCTGTCGAGGGCGGGGCTCTCCGAGCGGGAGTCGACTCTGCCGCCCGCGTCCTTTGCGACGGCGATGACCTCGTCCGCGGTATCAAGCGGCTTCGCTGAGACGAGGGTGAGGTTCGCCGTCGTGACGACCTCCCGTGCATCGTCCTGCGTGTTTCCGCCGGCGACCGGTGCTGAGCCCTCGGAAATGGAGGCATCCGAACCGCCGTTCGAGCCTGAGCTGCTGCAGGCGGCGAGCGAGAGACAGAGGGCGAGTGCCCCGGCCGCGGCGAAGAGTCGGTGTCGTCGGTGCATAGCCTCACCCTACGCGAGCAGCATCCGCTTCAATCTCTCGTTTTCGTCACGGTCGATCCCGTTCACGAGAACCTAAGAAACTCTCAGCTAATATGATGAATGCTCAGATAAATCCCCCTCTACTGGGGGCGGAATCTTATGGGACGGTGGGGCAGAATGAGAGCAGGTCAACGGAGTGTTGACTTACTCCCGAAGTACTCGACGCGGTACCCGCCCGCAGAGGACAGCCCCCATGTCAGAACGCCAGGATCTGACGCATGTGCCGAACATGCGTCTCATGCTCATCATAGGAAGCGTCCGGCCTGGGCGCTGTGGTCTTCCCGTCACACTGTGGGCATACGACATGCTCATGGACTGCCGGGGGGTCGACATTGACTTCGTCGACCTGATGGAGACCAACCTCCCGTTCATGAATGAGCCGAAGCCGCCCAAACTCAAGCAGTACGAGTACGCGCACACGCGAGAGTGGAGCGCGCGTGTCGAGGACGCCGATGCGTTCATCTTCGTCGCCCCCGCCTACAACGAGGGCTTTGCGCCCGCGTTGCGCAATGCGATGGACTACCTCGCCCTCGAATGGCAGAGCAAGCCGTTCGGGATCGTGAGCTATGGCCAAGGGGCGAGCGAGGGAGGAGCCCGGCTCAAGGAATCGGCGAGGTCGCTCGGGCTCGTGCCGGCCAGAACCACCGTCGCGATCCGCGATTCACGATCCCGAGTTCAGGACGGCGAGTTCTTCGCCGACGACGAACTCGTGCGATCGTGCTCGCGCATGATCGAGGACATCCGCCGATTGCACGCCGAACTGTCGCCCGCGCGATCGGCTGGCAGCAGGGTGGCAGAGCGCGTCAACGGCTGATCAGCCGGGGCCTTGCAGCTGCACGGGCTCCGTGTCCGGGATCGGCGACGCGTCACGACCGCGCAGGTCCGGCAGCCACGGTCGGGTGAGGGCTGGCAGCACGAAGCCCGCGAATGCGAACCCCGCGGCCACCCATAGGGCGCCCGCCGGGCCGTTGGTGTCAATGAGGAAGCCCGCAATGGCGGAGCCGATGGCGGCGCCGATGAGCTGACCGGTCCCGATCCAGCCGTACGCCTCGGCGGTGTCGCTGAACTTCACGCTTGACGAGACGATCGCGAAGAGCACCGCGAGGGCAGGAGCGATTCCCGCTCCTGCGAGGAAGAGCGTGACCGCGAGCCACCAGACTCCGAGCATCGCCGTCGCGGCGGCCATGCCGAATGCGACGAGGAACATGCGACGAGCGAGCGACCACGGCGAGATCGGCACATGTCCGAGCGCGAGGCCACCCACCAGGCTGCCGAGCGAGAAGATCGCAAGGACGACGCCCGCTTCGAGGCCTTCGTCGCCGAACGTCGCCACGACGCCGGCCTCGACGGCGGCGCAGGCCCCGACGAGGAGGAAGCCCGTCATCGTCGCGATCAGAACCGTCGGCTTCTTCAGGACGCTGCCGAGCTTTCTCCGGCTCGGCGGGATGCGCACCCGACCGACCTCGGGAGAGGCGATGAACCAGGCGCCGCCGCCGACCATCAGCGTCGCGGCGAGCAGGATCCCCCACATGGGGCCGATCTGAGTTGAGACGAAAGTCGTCACGACCGGACCGAGAACCCAGATGATCTCCTGCGCGGACGCGTCGAGGGAGAAGAGCGGCGTGAGCTGGGTCGAGTTCACGAGTTTGGGGTAGATGGTGCGCACGGCGGGCTGGATTGGCGGCGTGCTCAATCCGCAGAGGAGACCGAGCACCATATAGAAGGGCAGTGTCATCGGGACGAGGGCGATGCTCAGGACCGAGAGCGTGCAGATGGCGAGTGTGAGCGACAGGACGCGACGCATGCCCCACTTGCCCATCCAGCGGCTCGTGAGCGGACCGGCGACGGCTTGCCCGATGCTCGTCGCGGCGAGCATGAGTCCCGCGTCCGCATAACGACCCGTGCGGTTCTCGACGAAGATGAGGAAGGCGAGTGAGAGCATCCCGCCGGGGAAACGTGCGACCAGTTGGGCTGAGATCAGTCGGGCGACGCCCGGGATGCGCAGAAGGGCCGAATACGTGGTCACGACTCACCAGTGTAAGTGGCCGGGCGACACGCCGAGGACTCTCCACAATGTCGGTGGCTGCCATTATTTTTCGACCTGTGGAAAGAGTCGAAATCCGAACGGGAGAAAGGGCAGATATTCCGCCATTTAAGCGTTGTATCTGAAGAGGAAGTCGTCGTGGAGAACCGGTGGATAACTCAGCCGAATCGGTGGAAAGAGCAGTGGAAAACTACACGCTTGTAACTACTATCCCTTGGGGTCCTCCTCAAAGACGAGAACTATATGTAGTATTGGAAGCCCCGGCGGGGGAACGCCGGAAAAACCACGGATTTACCGAAGGAAAGGTCTGCAAATCATGACGATCACGGTCTACACGAAGCCTTCGTGCGTGCAGTGCACGGCGACCTATCGTGCGCTCGACAGCAAGGGCCTCGAGTATGAGATTCACGACCTCTCGGAGGACGAGGGTGCGCTCGAGCAGGTCAAGGCTCTCGGGTACCTCCAGGCTCCCGTCGTGATCGCTGACGATGAGCACTGGTCGGGCTTCCGTCCCGACAAGATCAACGAGCTCGCGGCGCGACTCGGCTGAACTCATGCCGGTGCCGCGCGTGACGGCACCGGGTCGTCACGCTACGTCGTTTCAGGGAGGTGACGCGATCATGGCGAAACTCATCTACTTCTCCAGCGTCTCCGAGAACACGCGACGATTCGTCGACAAGCTCGGAATGCCGGCGGAGCGGATTCCCCTCACGGCGAAAGACCCGGCCGTCTCCGTCACCGAGCCGTACGTGCTCGTGACGCCGACCTACGGCGGCGGCAACGGGAAGGGCGCAGTTCCGAAGCAGGTCATCCGGTTCCTCAACGACGAGCACAACCGGTCCCTGATCCGCGGCGTCATCGCGGCGGGGAACACCAACTTCGGACAGGCGTATTGCATCGCGGGCGACATCATCTCCGCGAAATGCAAGGTGCCGACCCTGTATCGATTCGAACTCTTCGGAACCCCGGACGACGTGAGCGTCGTTCAAGAAGGATTGGACACATTTTGGAAGCAACAGTGACAGAGGCGCCCGCGAGCCAGGCGCTCGACTACCACGCACTCAACGCGATGCTGAATCTCTACGGCCCGAACGGGGAGATCCAGTTCGACAAGGACCGTGAGGCGGCACGGGAGTTCTTCCTCCAGCACGTCAACCAGAACACGGTGTTCTTCCACTCCCTCAAGGAGCGGCTCGACTACCTCGTCGAGAAGCAGTACTACGAGAAGGCCGTGCTCGACCAGTACTCCTTCGAGTTCATCCAGAAGCTCAATGACCTCGCCTACTCGAAGAAGTTCCGCTTCCAGACCTTCCTCGGCGCGTTCAAGTACTACACGTCGTACACGCTCAAGACGTTCGACGGCAAGCGCTACCTCGAGCGCTTCGAAGACCGCGTCGTCATGACCGCCCTCGGCCTTGCCCAGGGCGATGAGAAGCTCGCGGTGGAGCTCGTCGAAGAGATCATCAGCGGCCGCTTCCAGCCCGCGACCCCGACGTTCCTCAACACGGGCAAGGCCCAGCGCGGCGAGCTCGTTTCCTGCTTCCTGCTGCGCATCGAAGACAACATGGAGTCGATCTCGCGCGGCATCAACTCCTCCCTGCAGCTCTCCAAGCGCGGCGGCGGTGTCGCACTTCTGCTCTCGAACATCCGCGAGTCCGGGGCGCCGATCAAGCAGATCGAGAACCAGTCCTCCGGCATCATCCCCGTGATGAAGCTCCTCGAGGACTCCTTCAGCTATGCGAACCAGCTCGGAGCGCGGCAGGGCGCCGGCGCCGTCTACCTCAACGCGCACCACCCCGACATCCTGCGCTTCCTCGACACCAAGCGTGAGAACGCGGACGAGAAGATCCGCATCAAGACGCTGTCGCTCGGCGTCGTGATCCCGGACATCACGTTCGATCTCGCGAAGAAGGGCGAGGACATGTATCTGTTCTCGCCGTACGACGTCGAGCGTGTCTACGGTGTGCCCTTCGGCGACATCTCCGTCACCGAGAAGTACCACGAAATGGTCGACGACTCGCGCATCAAGAAGACGAAGATCAACGCGCGCGAGTTCTTCCAGACGATCGCCGAGATTCAGTTCGAGTCGGGCTACCCGTACGTCGTGTTCGAGGACACGGTCAACCGCGAGAACCCGATCAAGGGCCGCATCAACATGTCGAACCTGTGCTCCGAGATCCTGCAGGTCAACACCCCGACGACGTACAACACCGACCTGTCGTACGACCAGATCGGCAAGGACATCTCCTGCAACCTCGGCTCGCTCAACATCGCGCTCACGATGGACTCGCCCGACTTCGGTCGCTCGATCGAGACCGCGATCCGCGGGCTCACGTCGGTGTCGGACCAGAGCCACATCAGCTCCGTGCGCTCCATCGAGGATGGAAACGACAAGTCGCACGCCATCGGTCTCGGCCAGATGAACCTGCACGGCTACCTCGCTCGCGAGCACGTGCACTACGGCAGCGAAGAGGGCATCGACTTCACCAACATCTACTTCTACTCGGTGCTGTTCCACGCTCTTCGCGCGTCCAACAAGATCGCCATCGAGCGCGGCCAGACGTTCGAGGGCTTCGAGGACTCGAAGTACGCGTCGGGGGAGTTCTTCGACAAGTACACCGAGCAGGTCTGGGAGCCGCAGACGGAGCGTGTGCGCGAGCTGTTCGCCAACGTGCACATTCCTACGCAGCAGGACTGGCTCGAGCTCAAGGCCTCGGTGCAGGAGCACGGGATCTACAACCAGAACCTGCAGGCCGTCCCGCCGACCGGATCGATCTCGTACATCAACAACTCGACCTCGTCGATCCACCCGATCGCGTCGAAGATCGAGATCCGCAAGGAAGGCAAGATCGGCCGCGTGTACTACCCGGCTCCGTTCATGACGAACGAGAACCTCGAGTACTACAAGGACGCCTACGAGATCGGCTACGAGAAGATCATCGACACGTATGCCGCCGCGACGCAGCACGTCGACCAGGGCCTGTCGCTGACGCTGTTCTTCAAGGACACCGCCACCACTCGCGACATCAACCGCGCCCAGATCTACGCATGGCGCAAGGGCATCAAGACGATCTACTACATCCGCCTGCGTCAGCTCGCGCTCGAGGGCACGGACGTGTCCGAGTGCGTCAGCTGCATGTTGTGAGTCTTCCTCAGTTTTCTGAAAGGTACATGTAACCGTGACACCCCCTGAGAAGTTGAAGCTGGTCGAACAGGTCCAGGCGATCAACTGGAACCGCATCGAGGACGAGAAGGACGTCGAGGTGTGGCACCGCCTCACCGGCAACTTCTGGCTGCCCGAGAAGGTTCCGCTCTCCAACGACGTGCAGTCGTGGAACACGCTCAACGCGGAAGAGCAGCAGCTCACCATGCGCGTGTTCACCGGCCTGACGCTTCTCGACACGATCCAGGGCACGGTCGGCGCGGTCTCGCTGATTCCCGACGCGGTCACCCCGCACGAGGAAGCCGTGTACACGAACATCGCGTTCATGGAGTCCGTGCACGCGAAGAGCTACTCGTCGATCTTCTCGACGCTGTGCTCGACGAAGGAGATCGACGAGGCGTTCCGCTGGTCCGTCGAGAACGAGAACCTGCAGCGCAAGGCGCACATCATCATGGAGTACTACCGCGGTGACGAGCCCCTCAAGCGCAAGGTCGCCTCGACGCTGCTCGAGTCGTTCCTGTTCTACTCAGGCTTCTACCTGCCCATGTACTGGTCGAGCCGCGCCAAGCTCACCAACACGGCCGACCTCATCCGCCTCATCATCCGCGACGAGGCCGTGCACGGCTACTACATCGGCTACAAGTACCAGAAGGGGCTCGAGAAGCTCGACGAGGCGAAGCGCCAGGACCTCAAGGACTACACCTTCAGCCTGCTGTACGAGCTCTACGACAACGAGGTGCAGTACACGCAGGACCTCTACGACGGCGTCGGCCTGACCGAGGACGTCAAGAAGTTCCTGCACTACAACGCCAACAAGGCCCTCATGAACCTCGGCTACGAGCCGATGTTCCCCAAGACGGTCACGGACGTGAACCCGGCGATCCTCTCCGCGCTCTCGCCCAACGCCGACGAGAACCACGACTTCTTCAGCGGGTCGGGCTCCTCCTACGTGATGGGCAAGGCCGAGGCGACCGAAGACGAGGACTGGGACTTCTAACCCTCCCGAAAGAGCTGAGGGAGGCCAAGTCCTGCAGGTATCTGCGGGGCTTGGCCTCCCTTGATGCTTCTTCTGCGCCTCCCGGCGTCGCTCCATGCACGCGCGCCGATGTGCTCGCTGGCCCGTTGGCGCATCACGAAAGGTCCGCGAAGGCTCGTTTCGCGTCGCGATACCAGCCCATCGCCTTCACCGGGTGACGCCAGCGCCCTTTCATCTCTTCATGCGCCGGTGCATGGGTCTCGTCACCCCCACGAGCCGCTTCCCGAAGATGCCGGTCCTGCGCTTTGATGACCTCATCGGCAGTCTCCCCGCTGAGCTCGAGGTCGCAAGGGCCGCCGAGCTGGCGGCACGTCATTGTCTTCATGTTCATCTCCTTTGAGTGATAGTGGAATTCGAGTCCGTCAGACCGGCAGGACGTGAAGCGTTCGGCGGTCGAGGGTTGCGTGACATGAGTTCACGTGAGCGGTGCTTCAGCGAGCGCGCGTCTCAAGAGTTCGCCGATTCGTGCTTCCGTCTCGGCCGTGGGCTCGGCGATCGCAAGGCTGGTTTCCCACATCGGGCCGCTATCGAATCGTGCGCGGTCGCTAAACCCTAAGGTCGCGTAGCGTGTCGTGAACTTTGCCGCGGGTTGAAAATGGCAGACGATCTTGCCGTCAAGCGCGTAGGCCGGCATGCCGTACCACAGTCTTGGCGTCAATTGCGGGGCGTCAGCCGCGATGACAGCGTGGACCTGCTCCGCGATCGCCCTGTCGGAATCGCTCATTTGGCGATCTTTGCGAGAAGCGCGCGCTCCGCCTCCGCTGCCCTTTCTGCTGCCGCGACCTGTTTCCCGGCTTGCTTGAGTTCATCGGCTCTGGCTCTTATCGCCGCCCGCTCTTCCGGCGTGAATGTCTCTCGTGCGATGGCTTTGGTGCTCATCGGTGCTGCTGCCCTTCTCTCCGTCCGGACTGATGGTTTCGCTCGCCCGGTTCTATTATCGACACGGTACGTGTCGATAGCGACAAGGTGGCAGAGTATGATCTGATTGTCAATGGCACGGTCCGTGCCGCTAACATCGGAGCCATGGCGAATTCCTCCGCGCCGCGCCGTCGGGGTGCCGAGCGCACGAACCACCTGCTTGCCGTCACGCTGGAGCTCGCGGCGGAGGTGGGTTACCGAGGGCTCAGCATCGAGGCCATCGCGGAACGAGCAGGCGTGGGGAAGCACACCATCTACCGACGGTGGCGCTCCATCGCCGAGCTGTTACTCGATGCGCTCAGCGTCGTGTGGGTCACGGAGCTCGATTACCACGCGTCGGGCGAGATCCGTGAGGACCTGCGAGAGCAGTTTCTACGCTCGAGCCGCGCGCTCTCCACAGCACCGATCGGGCCGGTCTACCGAGCGGTCATCGCGCAGGCCCAGGCTGATCCCGCGCTCAGGGTTGAGCTCCACAACCGCTTCCTGGCGACCGTCGAACGCAGAACCTATGACCGGATCCTTCAGGCCCAACAAGAAGGACAGCTCGTAGCTGAGGCGAACCTTGAATACGCGGCCGAGGTGCTCTGCGGTGCGCTCTACTACCGTTGGCTTCTAAGTACCCGGCCGGTCGACAAGCATGCGATCGATGGTCTCTTGGGTATGTTCTTCGCCGCATACGCCTCGCCTCCTGTGGAATAGCGCGAGCCGTTCTCGCTGCATGCTCGCGGCACCCGAGCGTGTCGAGCGATTGGCTACAGTGGCAAGGGTGACAGAGCCGTACTACCGCGACCTCGGTGACGGTCGCTTCGCCTCGACCGTCCACGCGCAGGGCGCCTGGAACGCGCACGAGCAGCACATGGCGCCCGCCTCGGGACTACTCACGCACGTGATCGATCGCGAATTCGGCCGTGAGGGATTGCGCATCGCCCGGCTGAGCTTCGAGATCTACGGGATCATCCACGCCGGCGAGTTCGAAGTGCGCACGCAGGTGCTGCGGCCCGGCCGCACGATCGAGCTCGTGCAAGCGGACATGATCTGCCAAGGCCGCACCGCGATCTCCGCGCGCGCATGGCTGCTCGCGACCTCGGACACGCGAGACTTGGCGGCGGTCGAAGACGAGGCGATGCCCGGCGTCGAGGAGTCGACCGCGTGGGACGGCATGTCGCCGTGGCCGGGCGGCTTCATCGACTCGATCGAGTTCCGCACGATCGCGGGATCGCGACCGGGCGCCCGCCGCAGCTGGCTGCGCTCGCGGCATCCGCTCGTCGACTCGGGCGACGTCTCGCCGCTCGCCCACCTCGTGCGCCTTGTCGACTCGACGAACGGGCTGTCGGCCCGCGTCGGCCCCGACGAGCTGCTGTTCCCGAACGTCGACCTGCAGATCCACGTGTACCGGCTGCCGACCGGCGACTGGCTCGGCATCGACGGGCACCAGAGCTACGGGCCCGACGGTGTCGGGCTCACCACGACAGTGCTCAACGACGAAGGCGGTCCGTTCGGGCGCGCCGAGCAGATCCTGACCCTTCGCCGCCGCTGAGAGGAGACACCCATGATGCGAGACCTGATCAGCCCAGCCGAGCTAGCGGAGCTGCTAGGGGAAGGCCGCCCCGTGCGAGTGCTCGATGTCCGCTGGACCCTGCAGAAGCCCGACGGGCGCGACGACTACGTGGCGGGACACATTCCCGGAGCGGTGTACGTCGATCTCGACGAAGATCTCGCCGCCCACGGCCGGCCCGCGACGGAGGGCCGGCACCCGCTGCCTGGCCTCGACGACCTGCAGCGCACCGTGCGGCGCCTCGGCATCAACGACGGTGACACTGTCGTCGCATACGACGGCTGGAACGCCATGGGAGCCGCCCGCGCCTGGTGGGTGCTCGGCTGGGCCGGAATCGGCGACGTGAAGGTGCTCAACGGCGGCATCGACGCGTGGACCGCGGCGGGCAAACCGCTCGAGCGCGGCGAAGTCCGCCCGGAGCCGGGAACCGCGACGCTGAGCCCCGGCAGCCGGCCGAGCCTCGACATCGACGCCGCAGCCGAACTCGCCGCTCGCGGTCGGCTCGTAGACTCGCGCGCTCCCGAGCGGTTCCGGGGTGACGTCGAGCCGATGGATCCGAAACCGGGACACATTCCAGGAGCCGTGAACGTGCCGTCCTCCCGATACCTCGACGAGGCCGGGCGCATCCTCCCCGCCGAACGCGTGCGCGAGCTGTTCGCCGAGCTCGCCGCCGACGGCGACCTCGGCGTGTACTGCGGCTCCGGCGTGACCGCCGCCAACACGGCGCTCGCCCTGCACGAGGCGGGCATCGCGGCATCCCTGTATCCGGGGTCCTGGAGCCAGTGGTCCAACCTCCCCGACCGGCCGGTCGCGCTCGGCGATTGAGCATGCGCCGACGCGACCCTCGGAAGGGCGTGGCCGAAATGCGACGCGACGGTCGCCGCTGACGCTACTCTTGATTGCGTCGACACTGAGGTCGACCTGACGCAATGGAAGGCAGTCCGCCGTGGCCAAGAGATTCCTGGTTCCCCTCGTGCTCATCGCCGCTTCGTCCCTCGTGCTCACGGGGTGCGTGAACAACGAAGACGGTGGGGGAGAACCCACGACGAAGGCGTCCGTGTCGGCCGATGAATCGCTCGCCGACATGGTGCCCGCTGACATCGCGAAGGCCGGCGTGCTGACCATCGGCGTCGACGCGAGCTATGCTCCCAACGAGTTCGAGGGCGACGACGGGTCGGTGACAGGCTGGGACGCCGAGCTGGCCGAGGCCGTCGCCGGGAAGCTCGATCTCAAGGTCGAGTGGCAGAAGCTGCTGTTCGACGCGATTCTGCCGAAGGTCGCGGGAGGGACGCTCGATCTCGGCTGGTCGAGCTTCACCGACAACAAGGAGCGCCAGGCGCAGGTCGACTTCGTCGACTACTACAACGCGGGACTGCAGTTCGCGAAGAGCCCGGACGCTCCCGATCTCACCGACTTCTGCGGCGTCACGATCGCGCTTCAGGCGTCGACGACGTCCGAGCAGTTCCTGCAGGCGGAGAGCGACAAGTGCGTCGCCGACGGCAAGAAGCGCGTCGACATGCTGAAGTCGGACGGACAGGACGAGGCGACGAACAACGCCGTGCTCGGCCGCGCCGACTACATGCTCGGCGACTCGCCCATCACGCAGTACGCCGTCGCACAGTCCGACGGCAAGCTCGAACTCGGCGGCGACATCTTCGACGCCGCCCCGTACGGCGTGATCGTGCAGAAGGACAGTGACCTCATCAAGGCGATCCAGGCCGCGATGCAAGAGCTCATGGATGACGGCACGTACGCGAAGATCCTGAAGAAGTGGGGCGTCGACGCGGGCGCGGTCACCGAGGCGACGATCAACGCCGGCTGAGCGAGCGATCATGAGCGATACAGCGCCGGCAGCAGGCTCGTCGACCGAGCCGATCAAGGCCGTCAAGCTCAAGCATCCGATCCGCACGACGTTCGCCGTGCTCATCGTGCTCGTGCTCGCCCTGTTCATCTGGGATGCCGCGACGCGTGACGCGTACCAGTGGGACATGGTCGGCAAGTACCTCTTCGATCGCCGCATCAGCCAGGCGGCGCTGTACACGCTCGCGCTCACCGTGCTGTCCATGGCGCTCGCGATCGTGATGGGGCTCATCCTCGCTGTCATGCGGTTGAGCGACAATCCCGTGCTCCGCGCGGTGTCGTGGGCATACCTGTGGCTCTTCCGCGGCACCCCTGTGTACGTTCAGCTGGTCTTCTGGGGACTGCTCAGCACCATCTACCACTCGGTGACGATCGGCATCCCGTTCACCGACGTCACGCTCGCGACCTTCGCCCCGTTCGCGGCCATGGACCTGTTCTGGATCGCGGTTCTCGGGCTCGCGTTCAACGAGGCCGCGTACATGGCGGAGATCGTGCGCAGCGGCATCCTGAGCGTGCACAAAGGCCAGGACGAGGCGGCGCGCGCGCTCGGCATGAGCTGGCGGCAGACCATGCTGCGCATCGTGATTCCGCAGTCGATGCGCGTGATCATCCCGCCGACGGGCAACGAGATCATCTCCATGCTCAAGACCACGTCGCTCGTCACCGCTGCGGGGTTCTCGCTCGAGCTGTACGCGCGCACGCGCGCGATCTCCGCGCAGATCTACGCGACGGTCCCGCTGCTCATCGTCGCGAGCATCTGGTACCTCGTCGTCACGAGCATCCTCATGATCGGGCAGTACTACCTCGAGCGCTACTACGGGCGAGGGGTCGCGCCCCAGCGCGACGCCGATATCGACGTGCCGCCCGACGACGAAGCGGCGCAGGACGGCGAATCGCCGGCTGCCGACACTCCGCCCGCTGAGATTCCCCGAGGAGAACACCGATGAGCGACACTCCCATGGTGAGCGCCGAGCACATCGTCAAGCGCTTCGGCTCGCACACCGTGCTCAAGGACATCTCGATGACGGTCCGCCGCGGCGAGGTCGCGTGCCTCATCGGCCCGAGCGGCTCGGGCAAGTCGACCTTCTTGCGCTGCATCAACCACTTGGAGTCGATAAACGGCGGCCGCATGTGGGTCGACGGCAGCCTCATCGGCTATCGGCAGCGCGGCGACAAGCTGTACGAATTGTCGCCGACGGATGCCGCGAAGCAGCGCGCCGGCATCGGCATGGTGTTCCAGTCCTTCAACCTCTTCCCTCACATGACAGTGCTCGAGAACGTCATCGAGGCGCCCACGCGGGTCAAGCGTGTGAAGAAGGCGGCCGCCGTGAGCCGGGCGATGGAGCTTCTCGACCGCGTGGGACTCGCGCACAAGGCGAAGGCGTTCCCGTCGCACCTCTCGGGCGGGCAGCAGCAGCGGGTCGCGATAGCGCGGGCTCTCGCGATGGATCCGAAGCTCATGCTGTTCGACGAGCCGACTTCCGCGCTCGACCCCGAGCTCGTGGGGGAAGTGCTCGAGGTGATGAAGGGCCTCGCCCAGTCGGGCATGACCATGATCGTCGTCACCCATGAGATGGGCTTCGCCCGCGAAGTGGGCGACGCGCTCTACTTCATGGACGCCGGCGTCGTCGTCGAGAGCGGCGAGCCGCGAGCCGTGCTCGCCGACCCGCAGCACGAACGCACCCGCGCGTTCCTCTCGCGCGTGCTCTGACAGCGATCAGTCTTCGGGAGCTGCCGCCGCCTCGGGCTGCGGCCGCAGGAAGTAGGCGCCGAGCGACCCGGCGAGCGTCGCGAAGACGACGACCGAGTACACGGCGAGTGCGACCTCGAGGAACCGCGCCAGCGGTGTCGACGTCTCGATCCCGCCGCCCGTGATCGTCGCGAGCGCCGCCTGGTGCAAGGCGGCGCCGTACGTCTCGTACGAGCCGCCGAGGTAGAGCAGCTGGCTGGCCACGAGCACGACGACGGTCGTCACGGCCACGAGCCACGCGATGCGGCCAGTCAGCAGCCGCCCGGCCGAGCGGGTGCCGCGCACGCCGGCGGAGATGACGCTGCCGAACCGGGCGAACCGCGACAGTCGCACGAACCGCAGCGCCTGCAGCGCCCGGAAGAACCGCAGGAACGGCACGAGCAGGAAGATGATCTGCCACCAGTTCTTCTTCCAGAACGCCCGGTGAAAACCCGCGACGTACGCGCGAAGCAGGAACTCGCCGACGAAGACCGCCCAGAACAGCCAACTCAGCACGCCGAGGATCGTGACGAGCAGCGGGTCCGTGGCGAGCAGCTGGCCGAGCACGACGAAGACGAAGACGACGCCGAGAACGCCCATCGGCCGGTCGAGTCGCCGCGCGAGAGCCTCGGCGTCGTGCAGCCTCGCCGCGTCGCGCGCGTCGTGCTGCTGCGGTTCCTGTGCCGTCATCCGGATCCTCCCGCGCTGTTGCGGTCCTCTGTTCCCGACGTTATCAATCCGGCCCGCCGATCAGCCTGCGAGCACCTTCTGAATGCGCTGCGGCGACACCGACTGCGCCGTGCCGAGCTGCTGGGCGAACAGGCTGATGCGCAGCTCCTCGATCATCCAGCGCGCCGTCACGAGCGACTCCGCCGCGAACGGTGCGAGGGGGATCGTGCCGCCGGCCTGCTCGAAGCGCTGCGTCAGCGCCTGAACTTCCGTCATCCACACCCGATCGCGGTTGGGGTTGTCGGGCAGCTTCTCCGCGCGATGCCGGATGCCGGCGAGGTAGCGCGGCACGTGCGCCAGGTGCTCGCGGCCGGTGCGCGCGACGAAGCCGTCGAACACGAGCCCGTCGAGCTGCTGCTTCGCGTCCGTGAGGGCGGGGATGAGCGTCATGCTGCTCGCCCGCTTCAGCGCCTTCTCCGCCTCACGGGCGGCGGTGAGGATCCGCGCGGTCAGCGAGACCACCTCGAACATGGCATCCATAACCGACGACGACACGCGGTCCCTGATCGACTCGTACTGTTCGCGCGTGAACACCATGCCACCGGGCGCGGCGCGCCACAGCACGTCATCGACGCACGCCGCGAGGCAGTCGTCGAACAGCGCTTGCGTCGAGCGGTACGGGCTCGCCGCGAGCGTGAGCTTCTCGGCCGCCGTGAGGTGCTGCTGCACGTACGACGACGGGTTCGCCGTCGCGAGAAGAAGCAGTCGACGGATGCCGCCGGGCATCGCCCGCCGCTGATCCGCCTCTGTGGCCATGATGCGCACCGACACGCTCTGCCCGTCATCGACGAGCGCGGGGTAGCCGCGGATCACGCCGGCGGTCTGCCGCGTGTCGACGTAGCGAGGCAGCTCGTCGAAGTCCCACGTCGTGAGGCCGGTGCGCTCGAGCTTGCTCGGGCGCTTCTCCGCCGCCTTCGCGACGCTCGCGCGCGTGCGCTGGGCGAGGCGGGACTGCAGCTGGCGCAGGTCCTTCGAGCTCGCCACGTGCTTTCCGCGCTCGTCGACGACGCGGAACGTCATGGCGAGGTGCGCGGGGATGCGCTCGAGGTCGAAGTCGTCCGCCTCGATGGGCATGTAGGCGAGGCGCTTGACGGCGATGGCGAGGGCGGCGGCGAGGGAGTCGGCATCCGTCGATTCGGGCTGCGGCGGCTCTGAGGGAAGCTCGGCCAGGAGCTTCGTCGCCCAGTCCGCCGCCGGCACGATGTTGCGGCGCAGCGCCTTCGGAAGGGACTTGATCATCGCCGTCACGAGCTCATGCCGCAGGCCGGGCACCTGCCAGTCGAAGCCCGCGGGCGACAGCCGAGGCAGCAGCGCGAGCGGCACCGTCACGGTGACGCCGTCGTCGGGCGCTCCGGGGGAGAAGCGGTAGTTCAAGCGCAGCCGCTGGTCGCCCTGCTGCCACGTCTTCGGGAAGGCGTGCTCGTCGGCGTCGGGCGCGTCGGAGGGCAGCAGGTCTTCCGCGCGCATGTTCAGCAGGTCAGGCGTCTCGGCGCGGGCGCGCCGCCACCAGCCCTCGAACGAGCGCGTGGAGACGACGTCGTCGGGGATCCGCGCGTCGTAGAACTCGAACACGGCCTCGTCGTCGAACAGGATGTCCCGGCGGCGCGTGCGCTCCTCGAGCTCGGTGAGCTCGCGGCGTAGCTGGCGGTTGTGCCGGTCGAAGGCCTGCGGGGAGTCCCACTCGCCCTCGACGAGCGCGTGCCGGATGAACAGCTCGCGGGCGAGCGCCGGGTCGACGCGGGCGTACTGCATCCGCCGACGCGGCACGATCGGCACACCGTAGAGAGTGACCTTCTCGAAGGCGACGACGGCGCCCTGCTTCTTCTCCCAGTGCGGCTCGGAATAGCTGCGCTTGCACAGGTCGCCGGCGATCTGCTCGGCCCAGGCCGGGTCGATCGACGCGTTCGTCCGCGCGAACAAGCGGCTCGTCTCGACGAGCTCGGCGGCCATGATCGCGTTGGGCTGCTTCTTCGCGAGCGCGGAGCCCGGGAAGATGACGAACCGGGTGCCGCGCGCGCCGATGTAGTCGCCCTTCTTGGCCGGTCCCTTTCCCTTGCCTTTGTTCGCCGTGCTCGCGGCGGCCGCAGCGGCATCCTTGAGGCCGATGTGGCTGAGCAGCCCGGCGAGAAGCGAGCGGTGGATGCCGTCGGGATTCACCGCGGCGTCGCCGATCGTGAGCCCGAGCGGCTTCGCCAGACGCTTCAGCTGCCGATTCACGTCCTGCCACTCGCGCACCCGCAAGTACGACAGGAACTCCCGCTTGCACATGCGGCGGAACGCGCTCGAGGAGAGCTCGCGCTGCTGCGTCTCGAGGTGATTCCACAGGTTCAGCAGGCTGAGGAAGTCGCTCGTGGAGTCGGTGAAGCGCGCGTGCGCCTCGTCGGCCTGCTGCCGCTTCTCGAGCGGGCGCTCGCGCGGGTCCTGGATCGTGAGGGCCGCGACGATCGCCATGACCTCGCGCGCGGTGTTCCAGCGCTTGGACTCGACGACCATGCGCGCGAAGCGCGGGTCGATCGGCAGCCGGGCGAGGTCCCGCCCGACCTTCGTGAGCCGCAGTCCTTTCCCGGTGTCGGGGGAGAGCGCGCCGAGCTCGGTGAGCAGGTCGACGCCGTCCTTGATGCCGCGGGAGTCCGGCGGCTGCAGGAACGGGAACGCCTGCACGTCGCCGAGGCCGAGGGAGGCCATCTGCAGGATCACGGCGGCGAGGTTCGTGCGCAGGATCTCCGGCTCGGTGAACTCCGGGCGGCGCTCGAAGTCCTCTTCCGAGTACAGCCGGATCGCGATGCCAGGGCTCGTGCGGCCCGACCGGCCCGAGCGCTGGTTCGCGGAGGCCTGCGAGATCGCCTCGATCGGCAGCCGCTGCACCTTCGAGCGCACGCTGTACCGCGAGATGCGGGCTGCGCCGGCGTCGATCACATAGCGGATGCCGGGAACCGTGAGGCTGGTCTCGGCCACGTTCGTCGCGAGAACCACCCGCCGTCTCACGCCGGCGATCTGCGACGGCTGGAACACCTTGTGCTGGTCGGCCGAGCTCAGCCGCCCGTACAGCGGGAGGATCTCGGTCGCCCCGCCGCGGTCGTTCGCGTACCGCGCGCGCAGCGCGTCAGCGGCATCCCGAATCTCCGTCTCGCCGCTGAGGAACACGAGAACGTCGCCCATCGACTCGCGCGCGAGCTCGTCGAGGCCCTCGATGATGCCGTCGATGTAGGTGCGGTCGTCGACGTTCGCGCTCTCGTCGTCGTTCGCGCTCTCGTCGTCGTCCTCGTCGTCCTCGGTCTCCTCGGCGACGAGCGGGCGATAGCGGATCTCGACCGGATAGGTGCGCCCCGAGACCTCGATGATGGGCGCGCCGCCGAAGTGCCGCGAGAAGCTCTCGGGGTCGATCGTGGCCGACGTGATGATGACCTTGAGGTCCGGCCGCTTCGGCAGCAGCTGCTTGAGGTAGCCGAGCAGGAAGTCGATGTTGAGGCTGCGCTCGTGCGCCTCATCGATGATGATCGTGTCGTAGGCGCGCAGCATCCGATCGCGATGGATCTCATTCAGCAGGATGCCGTCGGTCATGAGCTTGATGCGGGTGTCGGGCGAGGCCTTGTCGGTGAAGCGCACCTGGTAGCCGACGAGACCACCGAGCTCGGTGCCGAGCTCCTCGGCGATGCGCTCCGCGATCGTGCGAGCGGCGAGCCGGCGCGGCTGCGTGTGGCCGATCGACGTGCGGCCGAGGTCGAGGCAGATCTTCGGCAGCTGCGTCGTCTTCCCCGAGCCGGTCGCGCCGGCGACGATCACGACCTGGTGGTCGCGGATCGCGGCGGCGATATCGTCGCGCTTCTGGCTGACCGGCAGCTCCGGCGGGTACGAGACGGCGAAAGACATAGCGTTCCATCCTAGCCGCGCGGCCGGCGGGGCGGCGCTAAGCTCGATGGGGTGCGCTCGACGCGCACGCGCCGATCGCGATGGAGGACACATGGCCTGGCTGGTCACCGGAGGAGCCGGATACATCGGAGCGCACGTCGTGCGCGCCTTCCGTGAGCAGGACATCGACGTCGTCATCGTCGACGACCTGTCGAGCGGGCACGACTCCTTCGTGCCCGAACACGTGCCGTTCGTGCGCGGCTCCATCCTCGACCAGGAGCTTCTCGAGAAGACGTTCACCGACCACGGCGTCACGGGCGTCGTGCACGTCGCGGGCTTCAAGTACGCCGGCGTCTCGGTCCAGCGCCCCCTGCACACGTACGAGCAGAACGTCACAGGAACCGCCGTGCTGCTCCAGGCCATGCAGAACACGGGCGTCGAGAAGATCGTGTTCTCCTCAAGCGCCGCCGTGTACGGCACTCCCGACGTCGACCTCGTCACCGAGGACACGGCGAAGTCTCCCGAGTCGCCGTACGGGGAGTCAAAGCTCATCGGCGAGTGGATGCTGCGCGACCAGGCCGTCGCGACGGGACTGGCTCACACGTCGCTCCGGTACTTCAACGTCGTCGGCTCCGGCTACCCGGACGTGTACGACACGAGCCCGCACAACCTCTTCCCGCTCGTCTTCGACGCGCTGCTGGCCGGAAAGACGCCGCGCATCAACGGCGACGACTATCCCACTCCTGACGGCACGTGCGTGCGCGACTACATCCACGTCGGAGACCTCGCGATCTCCCACGTTGCCGCGGCGGCGCGACTCGACGCGGGCCAGCCGATCGAGCCCGTGTACAACCTCGGCTCGGGAGACGGCGTCTCGGTGGGGGAGATCATGTCCACCGTCGCCGACGTGACCGGCATCGCCTTCACGCCCGAGATCGCGCCGCGCCGCCAGGGCGACCCCGCGCGGATCGTCGCCTCGGGCGAGCTCGCCGCCCGCGATCTCGACTGGAGAATGCGCCACAGTCTCGCGGAGATGGTGCTGAGCGCGTGGAACGCGCGTCGACAGGCCGGCTGATCCGACACGCGGGCGGCCATAAACCCTCGAGAAGCAGTTGAGGGTTTACCATCTGCGACTTGACCCCGATGAATTACAAGGGTGTAATTTAGTGAACGCGCCGATCGGCGTGGTGCGGGTGACACAAGGTGGGGAGACGGTATGGCATTGCCAGGATATCGTTCCGGCGTTCCCGACGACTGGTTCGTTGACCCGATTCAGCTGGGAGTGCCCGGAGTCAGGCAGGATGTCGACGATGACAATCCGCTGGCGTGGCAGGCGGATGCGCTGTGTGCGCAGACCGATCCCGAGGCGTTCTTCCCCGAAAAGGGCGGATCGACCCGGGACGCCAAGCGAATCTGCGGGAGCTGCGAAGTGCGGGCGGAGTGCCTGGACTACGCGCTCATGAACGACGAGCGATTCGGGATCTGGGGCGGTCTGTCGGAGCGTGAGCGCCGACGGCTCAAGAAACAGGCCGGCTGAGGCCAGGATCAGAACGCAGGACGCGGTGGCGATTTTCGCCGCCGCGTCCTGCGTTGTGCGTGCCGCTGCAGGCTGCGGCGAAACCGCCGCATAGGCTTGGCTCGATATGGAAACACGAGTCACGGCGCTCGTCGTCGCCCACAGGGACGCCGACCACTTGCGCCGCACCCTCGAGTCGCTCGCAGCACAGACTCGCCGTCCGGACACCGTCATCGCCGTCGCATTCGACGCGACCGACGACGTGCTCCGACTCCTCGAGAAGCACGCGCCCGATCAGATCGTCACGGCGAAGGAGAACCTCACGTTCGGCCAGGCGCTCGCCGCGGGCGAGAGGGTGGCGGCGACGCCGAGCTCCGAGAGCGACTACCTCTGGCTCCTCGCCCAGGACACGGCGCCCGCGCCGGACGCGCTCCACCAGCTGCTCGGCC
The DNA here is from genome assembly GCF_900105715.1 of Paramicrobacterium humi. Lineage (NCBI taxonomy): Bacteria > Bacillati > Actinomycetota > Actinomycetes > Micrococcales > Microbacteriaceae > Paramicrobacterium > Paramicrobacterium humi. The sequence goes on from NZ_FNRY01000001.1 coordinate 2,349,645, forward strand.
GATTCGAGAACTCGCCGTCTGCCGCCGTCGCCGGTCCCAAGCTCGTCGACTGGAACGACTCGAGCCGGCTACGCGGAATCGGCGAGACCATGACGACGGGCGGCGCGACAGTCGCCCTCGTCGAAGACCAGCTCGATCAGGGCCAGCACGACACGGTGAGCGACGTGCTCGCCGTGGGCGCAGCGGGCATGCTCGTGCGTCACGTGACCTGGCAGAGCCTCGACGGCTTCGACCCGGCCCTCGGTCCTGTCGACGACGGACTCGACTTCTGCGTCCGGACCCGACTCGCCGGTCGCCGCGTCGTGCTCGCCGCTGACGCCGTCGTCGCCGTCGCCGGCGACGGCATCGCGGGCGTGCCCCGGTCGCGACGCTGGGCGGCCAAGCAGCGGAAGGCGCGCTACACGCGCACGGCGGAGCTGCATCGGCGGCTCGTCTACGCCCGGCCGTTCGCCGTGCTGTTCCACTGGCTCAGCCTCGTGCCCCTCGCCATCATCCGCTCCGTGCTCTTGCTCGTCCGCAAGCAGCCGGAGCTCATCGGCGCCGAATTCCGCGCGGCGTTCTGGGTCGCCTTCGGCGGCACGCACGTGCTCGCCGCCCGCCGACGACTGGCTCGCGGGAAGAGCGTCGGCTGGTCCGTGCTCTCCGACCTGCGGATGACCAGGCGGGAAGTGCGCCGACGACGACGGCTTGACCGTGACGAGAACGCGGCACCGGTCGCTCCCGTCGAGCGCAGCGACCTGCGCTTCCTCACGGGCGGCGGCGGCTGGGTCGTGCTCGCCTCTGCCGTCGCCGGGGCGATCATGTTCATCCGCCTGCTGCCGGCCGAGACTCTCGCCGGCGGCGGCCTGCTTCCGCTCAGCCCCAACGTCGGCGCGCTGTGGCAGAACCTCGGCTACGGCTGGCGCAGCATCGGCGAGGGCTTCGTCGGCGCCGCGGACCCGTTCTCCGCCGTTCTCGCCGCCCTCGGCACGATCACGTTCTGGCAGCCGTCGTACGCGCTCGTGCTGCTGTGGGTGCTCGCCCTCCCTCTCGCGACGCTCACGGCCTGGTTCGCCGCGACCCGCCTGACCGAGCGAAGCGGATACCGCATCCTCGGCGCCGTCGCGTGGACGCTCTCGCCGACGTTCCTCATCGCTCTCGTCGACGGTCGGCCCGCCGCCGTGCTCGCGCACATCCTGCTGCCGGGCCTGTTCTATGCGGGCGCTGTCGCCGCGCGCTCGTGGGCCGCGGCGGCGAGCTGCGGCATCCTGCTCGCCGCCGTCGGGGCGTGCGCACCCATCCTCCTTCCCGCCCTCGCCGTGCTGTGGATCATCGCGATCGCCGTCGCAGGGCTGCGCTTCGCGCGAGTGCTGTTCATTCCGCTGCCCCTTATCGCACTCTTCGCCCCGCTCGCCTGGCAGCAGGGCATCGTCAACGGCAACTGGCTCTCGATTCTCGCCGACCCGGGGCGGCCTCTCGCGTCCCCCGCGTCGACGCCCTCCGCGCTGCTCCTCGGCATTCCGGGAACGGGGCTCGGCGGCTGGAGCGACGCGGCGCGGCTGCTCAACCTGCCCGAGCTCGCCCTCACGATCGGACTTCCCGTTCTGCTCGCCCCGCTTGTGATCGTCGGGATCGCCGGACTGTTCCTCTCTGGCTGGCAGCGGCCTCTCACGCTCTGGGCGGTCGCGCTTCTCGGCTTCGCAACCGCCGTGGCCTCCGGCCAGCTTGCCGTCACCTTCATCGGCGCGACGGCCACGACCGTGTGGCCCGGCACAGGATTGAGCCTCATGTGGCTCGGACTCGTGGGCGCCGGCGTCGCAGGACTGGACAGCCTGCGCGCCCGAGGCGCCGTGCCGGCGGCCGTCGCCGGAATCACGCTCGCCGCGCTAGCGGCCCCCGCCTTTCTCGCCGCTCCGCTCGGCGCTTCCCCCGTGCGCGCGAGCGACGGGCGCACCCTGCCCGCCTACGTGACGGCCGCAGCGGAGACCGACGCCGGCCTCGGCACGCTCCGGGTGTCGCCGCAAGCAGACGGCAGCGTTGTCTCGACGGTCGTGCGCGGAACGGGCGAGCACCTCGACACGCAGTCCACGCTCGTGACGACGGGCGCCGTCCTCGGCGACCCCGACGGCGGACTCGCGCAGCTGACGGGCAACATCATCTCGGTCACCGGCGAGAAGCTCACGCCCGAGCTTCGCGCGCGCGGCGTCGGTTTCGTCCTTCTCGCGCCCACACCCGAGGCGAAGGACGGCGAACCCGAGGAGGCCGCTCTTGCGACGGCGAAGCGAGCGAGCGCTGCCCTTGACGCGAACCCCGAGCTTGAGAACGTGGGAGAGACCGACACCGGCATGCTGTGGCGCACCGTCGACACCGTGAAGGGAAGCGAAGCCGGCTCGTACGATTCATTCGGCTCCCTCGTCTCCCTCGCGATTCTCGTGCTCGTCTTCGCCGTCGCGCTGCTCATCGCGATCCCGACGAGCGCGTCGCGCGAGACCGCGCGAATGACACCGCGCACCGTCGGTCGACGCGACGAGCCGGAGACCCACGTCGAGCCCGAGCCCGAAGACGAGGAGGTGTCGCTCCTGGTCGATCCCGAGGCGGAGGCGGAGCCCGAGTGGGCGGACATCGTCTCGCTTCCCGGTTCCGCGCCCGCGCCCGCCCCCGCGCCCGCGCTCGTGGGCGGCGGAACGGATGCGCACGAGACGACGGAGGGAGAACGCCATGAGTAGCCGACCGAGAATCGGACGCATCCTCCGCATCGGCGTGGGAGTGCTCACGGTAGCAGCGCTCGCGGGCGCCGGTGCCGCGGCGCTCGCGCTCGACCTGCCCGAGCACGACGCCGCCGCCACGCCGCGCACCGTGACGCCCATTCCCGCGGACCAGACGCGCGTGTGCGCAGGACCGCTGCTCGAGCTCGGCGCCGACTCCCGCGCCGCGAGCGAGCTGTCGAGTTTCGGCAGCGCACTCGTCGCGTCGGTCGCGAGCGGCGGCGCCGGTCTCGACGCGAGCGCTCTCGCGAATCCCGCCGACGCGACGGAAGCCGACGGCGCGACAACCCTGACGCTGCCGACGGGCGACGTCGGCACTGCTCCGCTCATCGGTGCGAGCCAGTCTCAGACCGCGGGGCAGGAGACCCTCGCGGGATTCGCCGCGGCCGGCTGCGCCGACACGGGGTCGGAGACCTGGCTCGTCGGCGGATCCACCGACGTCGGGCGCACGACGCTCGTGATCCTCAACAACCCCGCCGACGTCGACGCTGCCGTCGACCTCGTCGTCTCCGGCGAGAACGGCGCGGTAGACGCACCGAACGCGCACGACATTCGCGTACCCGCGCATTCGCAGAAGGTGGTCTCCCTCGCCGGCATCGCCCCGAACACGGCGCTTCCGGTCGTGCACGTCGTGAGCACGGGCGCCGACATCCAGGCCTGGCTGCAGCACTCGTCCGTGCGCGGACTCGTGCCCTCTGGCGTCGAGATGGTCGGCGGCACCGCCGTGCCATCGACCGAGCTCGACATTCCGGGCGTCGCGATCTTCAAGAACCAGCCGGCGACGACGGGCGACGGCTATGACGATCGCAGGCCCGCCGTGCGCGTGTTCGTGCCGGGCGATCAGCCGGCGCACGCCGAGATCACCGTCAGCGACACCGCGGGAAAGACCGTTGCGACACTCCCCGTCGACGTCAAGGCTGGGCTCGTCGCGGAATTCCCGCTCACCGACCTTCCCGAAGGGCGCTACGCCGTCTCGCTCGCGGCAACCGCGCCCGTCGCGGCTGCCGTGCGCACGAGCACCGACCTCGACGAGAAGAGCGCCGACTTCGCCTGGTTCGCCGCGGCGACCCCGCTCGAGGCGCCGTTCCTCGTCGCTGCCGCGCCGGGCCCCTCACCGGTGCTCGCCGTGCACAATCCGAGCGCGAGCCCGGTCACCGCCGCGATCGGCGACGACGAGGTGACGATCGACGCGGGAGCCACCCACACTGTCGCGCTCAAACGCTCACTCGAGGTGTCGGCGGACGCTCCCGTCACCGCCGCGGTCGACTATGCGGGCGGCTCCGGAGTGTCGTCGTTCGCGATCACACCGCCGAAACCGGCATCCGCCCCCGTCGACGTCTACGTCCGGTAGCTCACAGCGGACCGAACCCGCCGGGATCGAGATCCCACGGGTCGAGGCCGAGGTACTCGGCCGCGGCCTGGAAGACGCAGCTCTCCACGGCCATCCGGCGGTGCAGCGAGTCGTCGATGTGCAAGCGGATGAGCCGCTGGATCGGCACCCGGTACACGACGATCTGGCGACGCTCGCGATCGATGCTCCACCGGTCGATGCCGTCATCGTGGCTCGAGGACGACGGCATGCCGGCGATGCCGAACGAGACTTCGCCGAGCTCGCTCGGGTAGGCGTCCCTCAAGTAGTCGGCGGCGGCCGCGACGCTCACATCGAAGAGGTCGACGCGCCCGCCGAGCGGGCGAAGGGGCGGCCGCAGAACAGAACTTCTTCCGCTGCGCCCGTGCCGATCATGGCGCACCGCGCGGCGCGAGAACATCTCGCGGCGACCGGTTCCCGAGAGGTGTCTGCCCATGGCTCTATCGTAGGTCAGCGCCGCCCCGGAATGGGGTGCCGGGAAGGCGGCGGCAGTCGCCGTACACTGAGGGGGTGGACGAGAGAATCTGTTCAAAGGTCGGATGCCGCCGTGAGGCGATCTCCACCCTCACGTACGACTACGCCGACCAGATGGCGGTGCTCGGTCCGCTCGGACTCGCGCGTGACCCGCACGCCTACGACTTGTGCGCACTCCACGCCGAGCGGCTGTCCACCCCGCAGGGCTGGCAGATCATCCGCCATGTCGCCTATGAAGCGGAGTCCCTGTGAGCCCTGCTCAGGGGCGCTCGGCCGCTGAACGACTCGCCTCCGCCGTCAAGACCTACGACGTTCGCGGCCTCGTCGACATCGACCTGACCGATGACATCGTCGAAGCGGTCGGCGCGGCGTTCGTCGACGAGGTCGGCGCCGCCGGACGGGACGTGGTCGTCGGCCACGACATGCGCGACTCCTCTCCGCGGTTCGCGGCGGCGTTCGCCCGAGGAGCGCGGGCGCGCGGCGGAGACGTCGTCATGATCGGGCTGTGCTCCACCGACGAGAACTACTTCGCCTCCGGGACGCTGCCGGCGGACGCCGCGATGTTCACCGCAAGCCACAATCCCGCGACCTACAACGGCATCAAGCTCTCGCGCGCCGGCGCCCAGTCGCTCTCGCTCGACACCGGCCTCGCCGCGATCCGGGATCGCGCGATCGGCTACCTCGAGGACGGCATCCGCCCGGTCGAGAACCCGGGAACCGAACGCGAACTCGACGTGCTCGCGGACTACGCGGCGACGCTGCGCCGGCTCGTGCCGCTCGAGGGGATCCGCCCGCTGCGCGTCGTCATCGACGCGGGAAACGGCATGGGCGGCATGACCGCGCCCGCCGTACTGGGAGAGGCGGCCGGGCTCCCGGCGCTGCCGATCGAGATCATCCCGATGTACTTCGAGCTCGACGGCACGTTTCCCAACCACGAGGCCAACCCGCTCGACCCGGCGAACCTCGTCGACCTGCAGAACGCCGTGCGTGAGCACGGTGCGGACGCGGGGCTCGCGTTCGACGGAGACGCCGATCGCTGCTTCGTCGTCGACGAGAACGGCGACGCCGTGTCGCCGTCGGCGGTCACCGCGATCGTCGCGGCGCGCGAGATCGACAGGGAACGCGCGAAGGGAGTGACCGGCGAGATCCAGGTGCTGCACAATCTCATCACCTCCCGGTTCGTGCCCGAACTCATCGAGCAGCAGGGGGCTGTCCCCGTGCGAACGCGCGTCGGGCACTCCCTCATCAAGGCCGAGATGCGCCAGAGCGGCGCGATCTTCGGCGGCGAGCACTCCGCGCACTACTACTTCCGCGACTTCTGGGGCGCCGACAACGGCATGCTCGCGGCGATGCACGTGCTCGCCGAGCTCGGCTCCCAGCACGCACCGCTGTCGGAGTTCGCGTCCGCGTTCAGCCCCTACGCGCAGTCGGGGGAGATCAACTCGACAGTCACCGACGTTCCGGCCGCGTACGCGCGCATCGTCGAGGCCTACCAGGGGCGCGCCGAGTTCGACGAGTTCGACGGGCTCACCGGCACGGGAATCACGTCGCTCGGCGAGGCGTTCTGGTGGTTCAACGTGCGGCCCTCGAACACGGAGCCGCTCTTGCGGCTCAACGTCGAAGGGGAGGATGCCGCCACGATGGCGAGCATTCGCGACGAAGTCCTCGCCCTCATCCGCGCATAGCGGCGCTCAGGCTTCCGCACGCGTCTGCGAGAATGGAGCCATGAGCATCCCCTCGAGCACCCGCACGTCCGCCGCGCCCTACCAGATCGCCGACATCGGCCTCGCGGAAGCCGGTCGACACCAGCTTCGACTGGCCGAGAACGAGATGCCGGGTCTGATGGCGCTCCGCCGCGAGTTCGGCGACGCGAAGCCGCTCGCGGGAGCGCGCATCGCCGGTTCGCTGCACATGACGGTGCAGACGGCCGTGCTCATCGAGACTCTTGTCGCCCTCGGCGCGCGTGTGCGCTGGGCGAGCTGCAACATCTACTCGACGCAGAACGAGGCTGCCGCGGCCGTCGTCGTCGGCCCCGACGGCACCGTCGAGGAGCCGAAGGGCGTGCCCGTGTTCGCCTGGAAGGGCGAGACGCTCGAGGAGTACTGGGCGTGCACCGACCGCATCTTCGACTGGAGCGCCGAGGCGGAGGCCGAGGGAGCGTCGTGGATCGGCCCCAACATGATCCTCGACGACGGGGGAGACGCCACGCTTCTCGTGCACAAGGGCCGCGAGTTCGAGGCCGCCGGCGCTGTGCCGGAGCCGGCAGAGGGCGACAGCCACGAGTACGGTGTGATCCTCGACGTGCTCCGCCGTTCGCTCGTCGCCTCTCCCGACCGCTGGACGCGCATCGCAGCCGAGATCATGGGCGTCACGGAGGAGACGACGACGGGCGTGCACCGGCTGTACGAGCTCGCCCGCGACGGCGAACTCCTGTTCCCCGCCATCAACGTCAACGACTCGGTGACGAAGTCGAAGTTCGACAACCGCTACGGCATCCGTCACTCGCTTCCCGACGGCCTCAACCGCGCCACCGACGTGCTCATCGGCGGCAAGGTCGCTTTCGTCGTCGGCTACGGCGACGTCGGCAAGGGCGCCGCGGAAGCCCTCCGCGGTCAAGGCGCGCGCGTCATCGTCTCCGAGGTCGACCCGATCTGCGCCCTCCAGGCCGCCATGGACGGCTTCCAGGTCGCCACGCTCGAATCCGTCGTCGACCAGGCCGACATCTTCGTCACGTGCACGGGCAACCTGCACGTGATCCGGCCGGAGCACATGCTCGCGATGAAGAACCTCGCGATCGTCGCGAACGTCGGTCACTTCGACAACGAGATCGACATGGCAGGACTTGCCGCCCTCGACGGCGTGACGAAGGTCGAGATCAAGCCGCAAGTGCACGAATGGCGGCTGCCGAACGGGCGCGCCATCCTCGTGCTGAGCGAAGGCCGCCTCATGAACCTCGGAAACGCGACCGGTCACCCGTCGTTCGTGATGAGCAACTCCTTCACGAACCAGGTGCTCGCCCAGATCGAACTCTTCACCCGACCGGAGCAGTACCCCACGGGAGTGTACGTGCTGCCGAAGCGGCTCGACGAGAAGGTAGCGCGACTGCACCTCGACGCGCTCGGTGTGCAGCTGACCGAGCTGTCAGGCGAGCAGGCCGACTACATCGGCGTCGCCGTCGAGGGCCCGTACAAGCTCGAGCACTACCGCTACTGAGTCACCGTTCGGGGAAGCCGTGCGGCGCGCTCGTGAGCACGGGAGTGAGGCGCTCGAGTCGCTGCCGCTCGAGCATGAGCGCGCGGTAGCTGCGGTCGCGACGGACGGCGGCGACGCCGTAGAGGAACATCAGCGGGTCGACATCGGGCAGCGGCGAGACGTACGCGGACGCCTCCCGCGCGAGTTCACTTGCGAGCCGGAAACGCGAGTCAGGCGTGAGCTTGGGCGCCTGTGAGAGGAACTGCGCGATGCGGCGTGAGAGCCGATCGGGCATGCGGCCGACATCGGCGACGGCCGCCCAGCCCGTGAGCGGCTGCGGAAGACCGATCACCGGCTCGATCGTGCGCGGAACCCGCTCATGCTGCGAGTACGTGCCGGCGAGCATGTCGCCGATCCGCTTCGAGCGCGCGTTAAGCAGGCCGACGAGAGCGGCCCCGCCGCCGAAGGTCATGTAGATCTCGAAGAAGCCGACGAGCGCACGGATGAAGGCGTGCCGGAAGCCGATGGCGCCGCCGTCGTCGCGCACGATGCGTGCGCCGACCGCGAGCTTGCCGAGCGAGCGGCCGTGACTGAGCAGTTCGACGCCCGCCGGCACGACGATGGTCGCGAAGACGATGATGCTGATGATGAACGCCTGGTTCGCGGCCTCGTCCATTCCCGTCGTCGCCGAGACCGTCAGCAGGATGAAGATGAGAACGAGCGCGATGATCACCGACACGGCCACATCGATCAGGGCTCCCGCCGCTCGCAGCATGAACCCGGCCGAGCGGACGTCGAGGGCCACCGCCTCTCCCGTGATCAGCTCCTCGTCGTGGGCGCCGGGATCTTCGCGTGGCGTCATGGGTATCATCTAAGCAGATGGACCTCGACGCCTACACCGCAGCCCACCGTGACGAGTGGGAGAGACTCGACGAGCTCGCCCGACGCGGCCGCCTCGACGGGGTCGAGGCCGACGAGCTCATCGACCGCTACCAGACCGGCGCGAGCCAGCTCTCCGCGATAAAGACCGTCGCGGGCTCCACGCGCACCGGAGATCGGCTGAGCGTCACGCTCTCCCGCGCACGAGGCCGCTTCACCGCCGCCTCCGGCAACGCTCTCGCGCTCCTGCCGCGCTTCTTCGTTCTGCAGCTTCCCGCCGCGCTCTACCGGCTGCGCTGGCTGACCCTCGCCGTCGCCCTCGCGACCGCGATCGTCGCGCTGCTCTATGGCTTCTGGGCGGGCAACGACCCTCGCGTTCTCGCGAACTTCGGCAGCGACAGGCAGCTGTCGCAGATGGCGAACGACCAGTTCATCGCCTACTACTCCGAGAACCCGGCCGCGTCGTTCGCGGGTCGCGTCTGGACGAACAACGCATTCATCGCCGCGCAGTGCGTCGCGTTCGGCATCACGGGCGTGTGGGTGCCCTACGTCGTGCTGCAGAACGCGCAGAACCTCGGCGTCACGGGCGCCGTCATGTTCGCGTACGACAAGGGCGACGCCTTCTTCCTCTTCATCGCCCCGCACGGGCAGCTCGAGCTCACGAGCATCTTCGTCGCGGCGGCGGCGGGACTGCGCATCTTCTGGGCGTGGATCGCGCCCGGCCGATTCACTCGGCTCGAATCGCTTGCGCGCGAGGGCCGCGCTCTCGTCACCGTGGCCATCGGACTCGTGATCGCGCTGTTCGTCTCCGGCATCATCGAGGGCTTCGTGACACCGTGGCCACTGCAGGAGCAGCTCGCGCCGTGGCTCGGCTGGAGCATCAAGATCGGCATCGGCTCTCTCGCGCTCGCCGCGTTCCTCTGCTACATGCTCGTGGTCGGAGGTCGCGCCTACCGGGCGGGCGAGACGGGGGACCTCACGGAGTTCGAGGCGGGTGCGCAGCGACTGACGGCCGCCTGACCGCTTGTTTTGACTAAATCAAAACAACTGCTAGGCTGAGGTCATGACCACGATGACGGATGCCGCCGCGAGCGACGCTCTGCGCACGGCCGGGCTGAAGGCCACGGCCCCCCGTCGCAGCGTGCTCCGCGTGCTCGAGACCCACAAGCACGCGGATGCCGCCGAAGTCTTCGCCGCCGTGCGCGACGACCTGCCCGACACCTCCCTCCAGGCGGTCTACGGCGTGCTCGGCGCCCTCACCGAGGCCGGCCTCGTGCGGCGCATCGAACCGGCCGGCTCGCCCGCTCGCTACGAGCGGCGCGTCGGCGATAACCACCATCACGTCGTCTGCACGTCATGCGGAGCCGTCGAGGACGTCAATTGCGTCATCGGCCACGCGCCGTGCCTGACCCCCTCGAACACCTCGGGCTTCAGCATCCAGACCGCCGACGTCACCTTCTGGGGCCTGTGCCCCGCCTGCCAGGCGACCGCCTGACCAAAGACTTTCCCCGCGCACGCGACCAGTCCGGTCGCGTGATCCGCCCTGTCGTGACAAGGAGAAACATGACACACTCACCCGTGACGACCACCAACTCCGGTGCCCCCGTCTCCGCCGACGGCCTCTCGCAGACGGTCGGAGGCGACGGCGTCATCGCGCTCACCGACCACTACCTAGTCGAGAAGCTCGCGCAGTTCAACCGGGAGCGCGTGCCCGAGCGCGTCGTTCACGCGAAGGGCGGCGGAGCGTACGGCACGTTCGAGACGACGGAGGACGTGAGCGCCTACACGCGCGCCGCGCTGTTCCAGAAGGGCGCCTCGACCGAGATGCTCGCCCGGTTCTCGACCGTCGCGGGCGAGCAGGGCTCACCCGACACGTGGCGCGACCCGCGCGGCTTCGCCCTCAAGTTCTACACCTCCGAGGGCAACTACGACCTCGTCGGCAACAACACTCCCGTGTTCTTCATCCGCGACGGCATCAAGTTCCCCGACTTCATCCACTCGCAGAAGCGTCTTCCCGGCTCCAACGTGCGCGACAACGACATGCAGTGGGACTTCTGGACGAACCAGCCCGAGTCCGCCCACCAGGTCACGTGGGTCATGGGCGATCGCGGCCTCCCGGCATCCTGGCGCAACATGGACGGCTTCGGCTCGCACACCTACCAGTGGATCAACGCCGCGGGCGAGCGGTTCTGGGTGAAGTACCACTTCAAGACGAACCAGGGCATCAAGACGCTCACGAACGAGCAGGCCGAGCAGATCGCCGGCCAGGATGCCGACTACCACCAGCGCGACCTCTACGAGGCGATCGAGCGCGGCGACCACCCGAGCTGGACGCTGTACGTGCAGATCATGCCCTACGATGACGCGAAGGACTACCGGTTCAACCCGTTCGACCTCACGAAGGTGTGGCCGCACGCCGACTACCCGCTCGTCAAGGTCGGCACGATGACGCTCAACCGCAACGTCACGAACTACTTCGCCGAGATCGAGCAGGCCGCGTTCGCGCCGTCGAACTTCGTGCCCGGCATCGCGGCGAGCCCCGACCGGATGCTGCAGGCGCGCATCTTCAGCTACGCCGACGCCCACCGCTACCGCGTCGGCACGAACCACGCGCAGCTGCCCGTGAACGCTCCGCGGGTCGAGGTCAACTCGTACTCGAAGGACGGCCAGGGCCGCATCAGCTTCGCGGCGGCCGACCGGCCCGTCTACGCGCCGAACTCGTTCGGCGGCCCCCAGGGCGACCCGCAGCAGGCGGGGGAGGGCGCCGGCTGGCACAGCGACGGCGAGCTCGTGCGCACAGCAGCGAGCCTGCACGCCGCCGACGACGACTTCGGCCAGGCCGGCACGCTGTACCGCGACGTCATGACCGATGAGGAGAAGGCGCGGTTCCTCGACACCATCTCCGGACACGTCGGCGCCGTGCGCAACGACCTGATCCGCGAGCGCGCCGTGCAGTACTGGACGAACGTGGACGCCGGGCTCGGCGCCGCGCTCGCCGAGCGCCTTGCCGGCTCCGGCTCGGCCGACCCGGTCGTGAACGGCACCGACACGGACGGCGCGGAGGAGACCGCCGACGAGGAGTCGGCTGCGTAGCCTTTTTCACCTGCGAACGCCCGGGAGCTGCGGCTCCCGGGCGTTTTGCTCGTAGCGTCTTGACGCGGTGTGGGCTCCGCCGTCGCAATGTGCTCGATGGAATCGATTGCAGAAGGCACAATCTGACAGCGGAACGCTGATGGGCACCAGCTACCCCTTCCACCCGCGTGACAGGAGCGCCGTCCGCACGCGCGCGACGAGTTCGTTTGGAGTGGTGAACAGGAGGGTCGAGCTCACTTGGATCACAATCCAGCCGGCCGCGCGCAAACGCTCGACCCTCTCCACGTCCCGAGCGTACTGTTTTCCATGATGCTGGCCCATGTACTCTATGGCGATCTTCGCGTCGGGATATGCGAGATCTATGCACGCAAGGAAGCGCCCGGCATTGTCGGTGACGTCATAGTTGAGCACCGGTTCTGGCAGCTCGGCCGTCATGAGAATACAGCGCGTTCGAGACTCGTTCGGTGACCACGCATCTTCCCTGATCAGCGCGAGCGCCTGCCTGAGTCGTCCACAGCCGACGCGACGACTCGCCCGAAGCGCAGCGTCCAGTTGTGTGCGGGTCGTGAACGGCTTACGACCTACGTGGGGCCGGCCGATTCCTGGCCGCCAAACTCGGCAGAAGTAGTCACCGACTGCGACGAGATCCGCGAGCTCGAGGTGCGCCAGCATTGCCCACGTTGCTGCCGGTGATGGAACTCGAAATCCGTCCACCGTCATGAGGCGACAAGCGGCAGCTGCGACCGCGTGTCCTTTGATGCCACGCCCCCGCGGTGCACGGTGAGGTGCGATCACTCCGACATCGAGAACCGGAACTCCATCGCGCACCGGCATCGGAGCTGCCCAGATGTGCGCGGCCGTTTCATGACTGAAGAAGGCCGCATCCGACATTCGCACCCGGTATGCCGCAGCCAGCTTTATATGTCGTTCGCGGCTACGAGCGAAATCGTCGGCGTTCTGGTCAACGTCAATCCCATCGATGCAACGGACACCGTGGAAGGGACGCGACAGATCGGTTCCGCGGAGACGCCCCTTGCTGACGCCGCGCTTTGAGGCGTCCGCTGTCGTGAACGGCTCACCCGGTGGGTATGGGAGCTTGCCCGGAAGCATGACATGACTGTGCCAGAGTGCGGGCGATCGCAGCGGATGTTATCCACAGCACGACGTTGCTCTGCCGTTGTGGCGTCACAAAGTGCATTCTGCAATCGATTGCGCACTGCACACTGCGACAGCGGAACCAGATACTCGGACGTAAGGTGAAAGGCTACAGGCGGCCGGCCGCCTTGAGCGCGATGTAGTGGTCGGCGAGCGCCGGCGGCAGGTCCTCGGGCGAGCCCGTGACGACGTCGGCGCCCTGCTGGCGGATGGCGGCCGCGACCCGGGCGCCGTCGAGCAGTGCGCGTTCGGCGGACGCCGCGCGGTAGACCTCCTCGCGGCTGCCGCGCTCGCTGGCGGCATCCGTCAACCCGGGGTCTGTCACGCTCGCGACAACGACGACGTGCTGTCGCGTCAGTTGGGGGAGCACGGAGAACAGCCCCTGCGCGGCGCCGGGCGCGTCGATGGAGGTGAGCAGCACGACGAGCGAGCGGTGAGGAGTGATGCCGCGCACTTGGGCCGGGATGGCGTCCCAGGCGGTCTCGATGAGCTCGGGGTCGATGCCCGCGAGCGTGTCGACCATGCGGGAGAGGAGCGTCGCGCCGCTCGCGCCCTGCACGCGACCGCGCACGCGGCGGTCGTAGGCGACGAGGTCGACGCGGTCGCCGGCGCGCGTGGCGAGCGCGGCGAGCAGCAGCGACGCCTCGAAGGCGGTGTCGATGCGCGGCTCGTCCTGGATGCGGGCGGCGGAGGTGCGCCCGGTGTCGAGAACGATGACGACGCGGCGGTCCCGTTCGGGCCGCCAGGTGCGCACGACGAGGTCGCGTCGGCGCGCGGTGGCGCGCCAGTCGATCGAGCGGACGTCGTCACCGCGCACGTACTCGCGGAGGGAGTCGAACTCGGTGCCCTGCCCGCGCACCATGACGGAGGCGGAGCCGTCCAGCTCGCGTAGCCGGGCGAGTCGGCTCGGCAGGTGCTTGCGTGCCGTGAACGGCGGAAGAACGCGCAGCCGGCCGGGCAGACTCAGCGTCGCCTGGCGGGCGCCGAGCCGCAGCGGCCCGGTCGAGCGGACCGTGACGAGCTCGCTCGTGCGGTCGCCGCGGCGGAATGGAGTCAGCGACTGGCTCAGCGCTCGGCGCTCGCCCGGCGGCACCGTTGTCTTCTGCCGTGGCTGCTGGGCGCCGGCGGAGGGCTGCCACGCATCCCGGATCACGCCCCGCAGGGTGCGGCGCCCGTTGTTCGTCACGAGCAGCGTGCTCGTCACGCGCTCACCGAGTCTCACGCGGTCGGGCAGCTGCCTTGCGAGGGTGAGCCGGCGCGGCGACGCGGCGCAGGCGACATCGACGGCGAGCAGCGCGAGGCTCAGCCCGAGCCACGCCGCGAGCAGCGCCCACGCGGCGACGCTCGTGCCGCCGAGCGCGACCAGGGGAACCACCCCGAGCGCGAGCAGCGCGACGAACCACCCTGTGACCGCCATTGCTAGATCGGAACCTGGACCTGCTGCATGACCGAGTGCAGGATCGTGTCGACGGAGACGCCCTCGAGCTCGGCCTCGGGCCGCAGCTGCAGCCGGTGCCGCCAGACGGGCACGAGCATCGCCTGCACGTGATCGGGCGTGATCGAGGAGTAGCCCGTGAGCCACGCCCACGCCTTCGTCGCCGCGAGCAGCGCCGTCGTGCCGCGCGGACTCACGCCGATGCGCACCGAGGGGCTGTGCCGCGTCGCGCGGGCCAGGTCGACGAGGTAGGCGAGCACGTCGTCGCTCACGCGCACCGCGGCAGCGGCATCCTGAGCGGCCGCGATCTCGTCGGCCGTGACTACAGCGGTCACTCCCGCCGCGGCGAGGTCGCGCGGGTTGAAGCCGTCGGCGTGCCGGCGCAGCACCTGCACCTCGGTGTCGCGCTCGGGCACGTCGAGAACGAGCTTCATGAGGAAGCGGTCGAGCTGCGCCTCGGGGAGCGTGTAGGTGCCCTCGTACTCGATCGGGTTCATCGTCGCCGCGACCATGAACGGCTCGGGCAGCTTTCGCGTCACGCCGTCGGCGGAGACCTGGCGCTCCTCCATGGCCTCGAGCAGCGAGGACTGCGTCTTCGGCGGCGTGCGGTTGATCTCGTCGGCGAGCATGATGTTCGTGAACACCGGTCCCTCACGGAACTCGAACTCGCCTTGCTTCGCGTCGTAGACGAGCGAGCCGGTGACGTCTCCCGGCATGAGGTCCGGCGTGAACTGCACGCGCTTCGTGTCGAGCGAGAGCGAGGCGCTGAGCGAGCGCACGAGCAGCGTCTTCGCGACGCCGGGCACGCCCTCGAGGAGCGCGTGCCCGCGCGCGAGCAGCGCGACGACGAGTCCCGTGACTGCGGCTTCCTGGCCCACGACGGCCTTCCCCACCTCGGTGCGCACGCGCGTGAACCGCTCGCGCAGCTCGGCGTGCGGGTCGTGCGGCGCGGGCTCGGGGGAGCGGATGCCGCGGTCGGCGGTGTCGCCGGTGCGCTCTGCTGCTGCGGCTGGCCGGGAGGGACGGGTGGCGGGTTCGTCATTTCTTCATTCTTCCGGTTTCGTCGGTTGCGGTGAAAACGCGGCGTTCGAGGTCGGCGAGGGAACCGGAGAGCGCCATGAGCTCGGCGTCGCCGCCCGGCACAGCGTCGATGAGGACGCGCCGCACCTCGGTGGGGTGCTCGCCGACGACGGATGCCGCCTGATCGGCGATCTGCCACACGGTCGCAGCCTGCGGCATCCCGAGCATGCGGGCGAGCCGACCTGCCGTGCCGATGCGCAAGGCGTCGAGGGCCCGGAGCCGCGCGCCGCTCCGGGCGTAGATGCGGGCGCGGCCCTCCATCGTCTCGCGAGCGGGAACGGTGACCGGCAGCTGCTCGACGACGACCGGGCCGAAACGGCGGCCGCGCCACACCATCGCCCCGATCGCCGTCAGGGCGAGAAGCGTCGTCACGGGAACGAGCCAGTCGGGAGTCAGCTCGCCGAGGCTCGGCAGCTCGTCGCCGCCCGCCGCGTCGGCGATGCTCGGCAGGTACCAGACGAGCGTGTCGGTGCCGCCGAGCAGGTTGAGCGCGAGCGCGGCGTTGCCGCCGTGCAGGATGCGCTCGTTCGTGAACGCGCCCGCGTTGCCGACGATCGTCGTCGCGCTGCCCGAAAGCGCGACGAGGCCGAAGCGGTCGTCGCCGACGGGGAAGCAGCCGGTCGCCGCCGCGTTCGTGATGCGGTACGTCGCGAACGGCTCGCTCGACTGTGCGTTGACGGCAGCGGGAACGTCGCACTTGGCATCGACGGGAGCCGCGTCATCGGCTTCCGTTCCGCCCGCGAGCACCCCAGGGGCGATCGTGCGCAGGTCGAGGAAGCCGGGCTCCACGAGCACCGTGCGCGCCGCGCTCGCCCGGAGATCCGCGAGAGCCTCGGGGTCGAGGAAGCCGCTCGCATCGTAGACGAGCAGCGTCGCGTCCGAGCCGGCGAGGGCCCTGGCGGCATCAGCTCTGTTGTCGACGGCCGTCACTCGCACCCCGTGATCGCCGAGCACGTTCACGAGAGCCTGCGCGCCCGTCGGCGCCGCGCTGTCCGCCTGCAGGCGCTGCGTCGTGCGGGAGCCGCCGCCGGAGAGCGCGATGACGAGCACGGCGATGAGGAGCGCACCGATGCCGCAGACAATCCAGAACGCGCTGCGGCGCAGTCCCGTACGCACCGTCGGGGTCGTGGCGGGAGTAGCGGTCACGTCGCTCGAACCTCCGCCTCAGGCATTCGCGGTGCGAGCGCCTGCACGCGGCCGTCAAGCTCGGCGATCTGGGCGTACTGCTCGCGACCGGCCGGCACGTCGAGGTAGCGGACCTGGTCGAAGACGGATGCCGCCAGGCGCAGCCCGTCGGCCTCGGCCGGGAACGCGTCGGCCGCCTGCCGTGCCACGCCGTTCGCCGTCGTGCCGGGATCCACGACGACGATCGTGCGCTCGGCGAGTCCGCGCGTGAGCCCCCGGAACGCGTCGAGCACCGCGGACTCCCAGTCCGCGCGGGCGGCCTCGTCGCGAGCGTGCTGACGCAGCTCTCGCGCGGTGCGCACGTCGTCGTCGCCGAAGAGACCGACAGTGTTCGCGGCGGCGCGGTTGCGGCGCGGCATTCCCCAGATCACGAGCGCCGTGACGACGGCGGCGACGACGAGCAGCACGATGATCACGGGAACCCACGCGGCGAGAGTTCCGTCGCCGGGCACGAGAAGCGAGTTCAGCCACTCGCGGATCGCCTGCGCGATCCGGTCGAGAAGGGTCGGCTGCGCCGCCGTGTACTCGGGATTCGACAGTTCGCGAACGAGCCAGTCGTACGCCTGCTGCCGGTCAGGATCGAGCGGGGGCTGGTCGCCGACAATGATCATCGACCGGTCCGCGGCAGGTACGGATCGGGCACACTGGAATCGCCGATCTGGCGAGCCTCGACGTAGCGGACAAGTTCGAGGTCGAGTCCCTCTCGCCGCATCCGCAGGTCGATGTAGATGAGCGCGACGGCCGCCGACTGAACGACGGCGGTTATCGCTGCGATGACGACCGTGACGAGCACGACGACGAGCTCCGCGACGAGGAAGAAGGCGATCGAGCCTTCGGGCGACGATCCCGTGGGGTCGAGGACCGCGGGCACGAATCCGACGAGCAGGCTGATCGGGGTCGTGATCACTTGCGCGGCGATGCCGAGAATGGCGGCGATCAGGAACAGCACTCCGAACGTCTTCCAGAAGCTGCCGTTTGTGAGCTGCCACGACCGCGCGACGGCGACGCGCAGCGGAGCGCGTTCCATCACGATCGCGCTCGGCACGACAGCGAGCTTCGTGAACAGCCAGATGCCGAGAGCGATCAGGGCGAGCGCGCCGAGGACGATGAGGATGATGCCCGCAGCGATGCCGCCACCGCCTTGCACGATGAGCAGGGCGCCGAGACCGCCGACGATTCCGAGGGCGACGAGTACCGCGAGCGAATACAGGAGCGTCCAGAGCAGCAGGCGCCCGATGTGCGGCCACGTCGCCTTCCACAGCGCACTCATGCGCAGCTTCTCGCCCACCGTGCCGCGCGCGACGTCGCTCACGACGACGCCCTGCACGAACACCGAGCCGATGTACGAGACGAGGATCGGCACGATCGCGGCGAGGATGATGCTGAGGACGGCGCCCGAGGTGATCTCCTCGACGTCGTCGGCCGAGGCCTGGTCGATGCGAGAGAGCGACACGAACGTCACGACGCCCATCACGAGCACCGTCAGAAGCATCGTGATGCCCTGCACGATGAGGGCGCTGCCGACCGTCGCCTTCGGGTTGCGCCGAAGCACTTGGAACGGTGCGCCCATGAGCGTGCCGAAGCCGAGCGGGCGGAGCGGGATGAGCCCGGGTTTCGGCGGCGGCGCCCAGCCGGCGGATGCCGCGGGCTGCGGCCCCGGGAACGGGTTTCGCCCGTACGGGTCTCCGTAAGGCGGTTGCTGCCCGTACGGCGGCTGCTGCCCGTACGGCGGCTGCTGGCCGTAGGGCTGCGGCGGCGGGTACGGTTGCTGACCATAGGCCGGTGGCGGCGGGGGAGACTGCTGCTGGCCGGGAGCCGGCGGGATGCGCTGACCGTAGCGGGGCTGCTCGTCCGGTTCACCCGACGGCGGCTGCCATGTTCCGTTGTCGCTCACGCGGCCTTGCTCCTCTCGACGCTCGCGTCGCGGGGTCGTCCCTCTCCCACAGTGTCCCACTCTGTCACACGGCGGGCCGCCGCGGCGCGTTTCAACGGCCGGTTCGCGGGAGTACGTCAGATAGCCTTGGAAAACGAGAGAACCTACTGGTGCCCGACCAGAAACGAGATCGAGACAAATGAACCCCCGAATCCTTGTTGTCGACGATGACACAGCGCTCGCGGAGATGATCGGAATCGTGCTGCGCACGGAGGGCTTCGAGCCGGTGTTCTGCGCCGACGGAGCCGCGGCCCTCGGCGAGTTCCGCCAGTCCAAGCCCGACCTCGTGCTTCTCGACCTCATGCTGCCCGGCGCCGACGGTATCGAAGTGTGCACGCGCATCCGGCAGGAGTCGGGGGTTCCGATCATCATGCTCACGGCGAAGTCCGACACGGCCGACGTTGTCCGTGGCCTCGAGTCGGGCGCTGATGACTACATCGTGAAGCCGTTCAATCCGAAAGAGCTCGTCGCGCGCGTGCGCACGCGGCTGCGTCCCGCGTCGGAGTCGGGCCAGGAGACGCTCGAGATCGCCGACCTGAGCGTCGACGTCGCTGGACACGAGGTTCGGCGCGGAGACACGAAGATCAATCTCACTCCGCTGGAGTTCGACCTGCTGCTCACGCTCGCGTCGAAGCCGCAGCAGGTGTTCACGCGCGAGATGCTCCTCGAACAAGTGTGGGGATACCACTACAAGGCCGACACCCGACTCGTGAACGTGCACGTGCAGCGGCTGCGCGCAAAGATCGAGCACGACCCCGACAATCCACGCATCGTCACGACCGTGCGCGGCGTCGGGTATCGGGCGGGCGCGTCAGGCGCGTAAGCGATGTCGCTGCTCACGCAGCTCTCGGGGCGAGCCGCCACCGGGATGCGCACCTGGCTCCATCGGCTGAGGGAGCTGTGGCGACGTTCGCTCCGGTTCCGGACGGTGTCGATAACGATGTGCCTGACTCTCGTGGCCGTGCTGGCCTCCGGGGTGTACATGTCGCTGAGTGTGCGCAATGACCTGTTCGCCTCGCGGCTGGCCCAAGTGCTCGACGACTCGAGCCGCACGATGAATTCGGTGCAGCGGCTCTTCGACTCGGCAGACATCAACGATCGCGTCGCCATCACCGCAGTCATGAACACCGTGCGCAATCAGCTCGCCGCGACCTCGTCGAGCCAGCTGATCGCCGGCTACCGAGCGCCGGGGCAGGAGTACAGCCCCTACGCGCCCCAGGGTTTCCGGAGCTCCGAGCTCGCTGGCGGCGTGCTCACCAGCCAGCTGCGCGAGACCGTGCAGGAGGGAACGGGCAAGCAGTGGTGGCAGTCGGTCACCCTCACGGGCGATCAGGGCGAAGCCCCCGGCGTCATCGTCGGACAACTGGTCGATGTTCCGGGTGCCGGACAGTACGAGTTCTACATCGGCTTCGACCTGACCGACTCGGAGCAGACGCTCACGTTCCTGCAGCAGACCATGCTCATCGTCGGACTCTCCCTCCTGCTTCTCGTCGGCGCAGTGGCCTGGGTCGTCGTGCGGCTCGTCGTCAAGCCCATCACCGTCGCGGCCGAGACGAGCCAGCGGCTCGCGGCGGGCGAACTCGAAGTGCGCATGCGCGAGAGCGGGGACGACGAGCTCGCGACCCTCGCCCGCTCATTCAACGGCATGGCGGGCAGCCTTCAGCAGCGCATCCGGGAGCTCGCCGAGCTTTCGCTCGTTCAGCAGCGGTTCGTGTCGGACGTGTCCCACGAGCTGCGCACGCCACTGACCACGATCCGGCTCGCCGATGACGTCATCTACGACCAGCGGCACTCCTTCCCGCCCGCGACGACGCGGACCGCCGAGCTCTTGCATACGCAAGTCGAAAGGTTCGACCTGCTGCTCAACGACTTGCTCGAGATCAGCCGATACGACGCGGGTTCCGTGCAGCTCGAACTGGAGCCCACGAACCTCGCCAACCTTGCGGCCGACTGCATCGAGGGCATGGAGGCCCTCGCGGCCGAGCGCGGTTCGGACATCCGCTTGGTGGCTCCCGGCGGCCACGGCGATGTCGAGATGGATCCCCGCCGCATCCGGCGCATCGTGCGCAACCTCCTCGGCAACGCGATCGAGCACGGCGAGAGCAAGCCCATCGTCGTCACGGTCGACAGCGACGCGGAGAGCGTGTCGCTCGCGGTCCGCGACTACGGTCTCGGAATGAGCGAGTTCGACGTCGAGCACGTCTTCGACCGGTTCTGGCGGGCAGACCCCTCCCGGCGGCGCACGATCGGCGGCACGGGCCTCGGCCTGTCGATCTCGACGGAGGATGCCGCCCTGCACGGAGGAATCCTGGACGTCTGGTCTCGCCCCGGAGAGGGCAGCAACTTCCGGCTCACGCTGCCTCGCAGCCCGGGGGAGCCCGTGTCGTCGTTCCCGCTGCCGCTCGTGCCGCCGGACGCGGACGGATCCGCGGCCCTCGGCCGGACGGAGGACGCATGAGACGATTTACGGCGCTCGTCGCTCTCGTCGTCGGCATCGCTCTGCTCACCGGCTGCGCGGGCATTCCGCGGAACGGTGCCGTGCGGCCCGGAAACCCGGTCAGCGACGACGATGGCGGAGCCGACGTCACGCTCATCGCCGACGCGCCGGTCCCCGGCGCATCGCAGCAGGACCTTCTGCGCGGCTTCATCGCCGCCGCCTCGAGCCCGCTCAACAACTACAGCGTCGCGCGACTGTTCCTCGCTCCCGACTTCCAGCTCGAGTGGAACCCGGACGCGTCGGTCACGCTCGACGACCCGAGCACCCGCACCTTCACGCAAGTCACCGACACGGCGATCGAAGTCGGCATCGTGCCGCGCGCCACCGTCGACTCCCTCGGCGTCTACTCGGAGCGGAGCGGTGAGGGCCAGGCGAAGCTCGACTACAGCTTCACGAAGGTCGACGGGGAGTGGCGCATCACCTCGGCGCCCGACGGCATCGTTCTCGAACAGTCCCTGTTCGAGACGGTTTTCGACGAGCACGCCCTGCAGTTCTTCGACCCGCAGTGGAGCACGTTCGTCCCCGACCTGCGCTGGTTTCCGTCTGGGAGCTCCACGGCGACGCGCGTGGTCACAGCCCTGCTCGACGGGCCGAGCGCGTGGCTCGCGCAATCGGTGACGACCGCCTTCCCCGACGGCACGAAGCTCGCGCGCAGTTCCGTCCCCGTGACGAACGGGGAGGCCCAAGTCGACCTGAGCCGCGAGGCGTTGAGCGCCGACGACATCGCCCGAGAGCGAATGAAGGCGCAGCTCGTCGCGAGCCTCGAGGGCGTCGCTGGTGCGGGACTCGTGTCGATCCTCATCGACGGTCAGGCGATCGACGTGCCGTCGCTCACCGTGCGTCGCCCGCACGTCGACAGCCGGCCCCTCATCATGACCGACGACGCCTTCGGCTACGCGAGCGGCGGACGCATCGACACGATTGCGGGGCTGTCCAACAGCATCCGTGCGCTGAAGCCGAGTGCCGTCGCGATGAACAGCGAGAACGATCAGGCGGCGGTGCTCGCCGCGGGAGGCGTCTACTCGGTATCCAGGGGCGCGGACCCGCTCGCCGTGGACACCCGCAAGGGGCTCATCGCGCCGACAATCGACGACCGGGGCTTCGTCTGGAGCGTGCCTACCTCACATCCGGGCAAAGTGCAGGCGCACGCCCCTGACGGAGCGGCCTTCGAGGTGCAGAGCAATTGGCCGGAGGCCTCGAGCATCATCGCGCTCGAGCTCTCCCGCGACGGCACGCGCGTGGTTGCCCTCATCGAATCCGGCGGTTCCGCACAGCTGCTGCTCGCCGGGGTGCGCCGCAGCGCCGAAGGGGTTCCCGTGTCGATCGGGGAGACCGTTCCGTTCCCGGTTCCCGACGGCGATGCCGTCACGGCGACCTGGGTCGACGACCGCACGGTCGCCGTCATGAGCGCGGACGGCTCGAGTCTCATCCGCCTCATCGAGCTCGGCGGTCCCTCCGAGACGCTCGCGCCCGTCGACGGGGTGGTGCAGATCGTGGGCGGCAACAGCGCTGACGACATCGTCGCGCTGAACGCGGACGGCGAGCTGCTCAGCCGGCGTGGAACCGGCTGGCAGGTCTCTCATGACGGCGTGCACTTCATCGCGACCCAGCAGGGATCTCCCTCCGGCTGACTCTGCACAGGCTGCCTCCGGGAACGGTTCTCCTCAGCGCAGGCCGGTTCCCTCCCGCGTTGCCACGTGAGGCGCGACGATCGATCCATGGCTCGTCATGCCAGCCTGCCGTGGCCGCGCTCGCTCATCCAGTCGATTGGTCGTGCCCTCGCGCGGTCCGCGTCGGAGGCCGTCGCGCTCGTATTCCCCGTGGCGTGCGCAGGCTGCGGAACAGCGGATGCCGCCGTCTGCGGCCCCTGCAAGAGCGAGCTGCTGTCCGGCGTACTGCGGCGCGAGGTCGCCGGCACACTCGTCTTCAGCGCCGCCGCGTACCTCGGGCCGGTCAAGCGGATGCTCCTCGCCTTCAAACGTCACGGACGCACGGATGCCGCTGGCGCGCTCGCCGCGGGGCTCGCTCGCGCGATCGACGCGGCGCTCGAGGCGAGCGAGGGTGGGGGCGTCGAGCTCGTCCCCGTGCCCGCGACCCGTCGCGGCGACAGGGCCAGAGGCTATCGTCCCGTGGAACTGATGCTCAAGCGCGCCGGCTATCGGCCGTCCCGCGTGCTGCGGTGGAAGAGGCGCCCGCGAGACCAGATCGGCCTCGGCATCCGCTCCCGGAATGAGAATCTGGGGCAGGCGCTCGGGCCGAGGCGCGAGCTCGCCGGCCGACGCTTCATCGTCATCGACGACGTCGTCACGACCGGCGCCACACTGGCCGAGGCCGTGCGCGCCGTGCGAGAGGGAGGCGGCCACGTGGTGGCCTGCGCGACGGTTGCGAGCACTCCGCGACGCCGCGACTCACCGGGCGGAATCGAGGCGTGACAAGCCAGCAGGCTCAGGCTACGGTGTAGGAAAAGGCGTGAAAGGATCGCCCGGGAACCAGGCGATTCGCACGCCGGATCCGGAGGTCGCCGTGGAAACTAACATCGTCGGAATTGGCCTGGGAATCACCGATCGCTTCCATGACTACGTGGAAGAAAAAGCGGAGAAGATTACCCACCTCACTGATCGCGTCATCGCGTTCGAAGTCAAGGTCAGTCGCCACATCGACAAGAGCGGGAAGAACGGAGACGATCGCGTCGAGCTGACGGTCGTCGGTCCGGGACCCCTCGTGCGCGCCGAAGCGGCGGCGCAGGACAAATACGCCGCGTTTGATATCGCCATCGACAAGCTCCTCGAGCGAATACGGCGAGCGAAGGAGCGTCGCCAGGGCCGCCGAGGGAAGAAGCGCACGTCGCTGCACGCCGCCGCGACGGGCCAGTTCGCCGCCGTCGGCCTCACTCCGGCCCCCGCCGACGTACTCGAGAGAGTTCGGGCAGGCGAAGCGCCCGCCGCCGAGGAAGAGGTCGAGGAAGCGTACTGCCCGGTCGTGATCCGCCAGAAGACGTTCCCCGCGGAATGGATGACCGTCGACGACGCGGTCGATCGAATGGAACTCGTCGGACACGACTTCTTCCTCTTCATCGACGCGCGAACCGATCGCCCCAGTGTGGTGTACCGCCGGAAAGGCTGGGACTACGGCGTCATCGAGCTCGCGGAGGAAGCCGAGTCGAAGGGCGCATAGCTTTTGAGCGAAGCCGGACGGTACCCGAACGGGTGCCGTCCGGCTTTCGAGTGTTCAGGGCGCACAAAGCGCGCTGTCGCTAACATGGGTACGATCGGCGAAGCTCGATCGATACCGACCGTGCCTGGCGCGGGTCCGGGCGCCGTGGCGCCGTGAACAAAGTGGAGTGCATTAGTGGCCTCAGTACTGGAAAAGATGCTTCGCGTCGGCGAGGGACGACTCCTTCGCCGCCTGCAGAGCTATGCGAAGGCGGTGAACGCCCTCGAGGAGGACTTCGCCGAACTCAGCGATGAGGAACTGAGGAACGAGACGGGCGAACTCCGCGAGCGCTACGACAAGGGAGAGTCCCTCGACCACTTGCTTCCCGAGGCGTTCGCGGCGGTCCGCGAAGCGGCGAAGCGGACACTCGGCATGCGGCACTTCGACGTGCAGCTCATGGGCGGCGCCGCCCTCCATCTCGGAAACATCGCCGAGATGAAGACCGGTGAGGGAAAGACCCTCGTCGCTACCCTTCCCGCGTACCTCAACGCGATCACCGGCAAGGGCGTCCACATCATCACCGTCAACGACTTCCTCGCGAGCTACCAGTCGGAGCTCATGGGTCGTGTCTTCCGCGCCCTCGGCATGACGACGGGCGTCATCGTCTCCGGCCAGACCCCCGATGTGCGGCGCAAGCAGTACGAAGCGGACATCACCTACGGGACGAACAACGAGTTCGGCTTCGACTACTTGCGCGACAACATGGCCTGGCAGCAGGACGGCCTTGTGCAGCGCGGCCACAACTACGCCATCATCGACGAGGTCGACTCCATCCTCATCGACGAGGCGCGCACTCCGCTGATCATCTCCGGCCCCTCCTCGGGCGAGGCCAATCGCTGGTTCGCCGAGTTCGCGCGCATCGCGAACAGCCTCACGGCCGGCGAGGACTACGAGGTCGACGAGAAGAAGCGCACAGTCGGCGTTCTCGAGCCGGGCATCGAGAAGGTCGAGGACTACCTCGGCATCGACAACCTCTACGAGTCGGCGAACACGCCGCTCATCTCCTTCCTCAACAACGCGATCAAGGCGAACGCGCTGTTCAAGAAGGACAAGGACTACGTCGTCATGAACGGCGAAGTGATGATCGTGGACGAGCACACCGGCCGCATCCTCGTGGGCCGCCGCTACAACGAGGGAGTGCACCAGGCGATCGAGGCGAAGGAAGGCGTTCCGGTCAAGGCCGAGAACCAGACCCTCGCCACAGTGACGCTTCAGAACTACTTCCGCATGTACGACAAGATCGCCGGAATGACCGGTACGGCCGAGACCGAGGCCGCCGAGTTCATGTCGACCTACAAGCTCGGCGTCGTCGCGATCCCGACGAACAAGCCGATGCAGCGCCTCGACCAGGCCGATCTCGTGTACAAGTCGGAGGAAGCCAAGTTCGCGCACGTCGTGGAAGACATCGCGGAACGCCACGAAGCCGGGCAGCCGGTTCTCGTCGGCACCACGAGCGTCGAGAAGAGCGAGTACCTCTCTCGCCTGCTCGCGAAGAAGGGCGTGCGCCACGAAGTGCTCAACGCCAAGAACCACGCTCGTGAGGCGGCGATCGTCGCACAGGCCGGACGCCTCGGCGCCGTTACCGTCGCGACGAACATGGCCGGCCGCGGAACGGACATCATGCTCGGCGGAAACGCCGAGTTCCTTGCCGTGCAGGAGATGTCCGAACTGGGGCTGTCCACGACGGACACTCCCGACGAGTACGAAGAGAAGTGGGACGAGGTCTTCGACCGCGTGAAGGCGAAGGTGCAGGAGGAGGCCGACAAGGTCGTCGATGCCGGCGGACTCTACGTCCTCGGCACCGAGCGGCACGAGTCGCGCCGCATCGACAACCAGCTGCGCGGGCGCTCGGGCCGTCAGGGCGACCCCGGTGAGAGCCGGTTCTACCTCTCGCTCCAGGACGACCTGATGCGACTGTTCAACTCCGGCGCGGCCGAGAGCCTCATGTCGCGAGGCGTGCCCGACGACGTCGCCATCGAGTCGAAGGTCGTCAGCCGCGCCATCCGGTCCGCGCAATCGCAAGTGGAGTCTCGCAACGCGGAGATCCGCAAGAACGTGCTCAAGTACGACGACGTCCTCAACCGACAGCGTGAGGCCATCTACACCGATCGTCGCCGGATTCTCGAGGGTGACGACTTGCACGAGCGCGTCCAGGTCTTCCTCGACGATGTCATCGACGAAGTTCTCGACGAGCACATCGGCGAAGGCAACGGAGACGACTGGGACTTCGACGCGCTCTGGTCCGAGCTCAAGACGCTCTACCCGATCGGTCTGACCATCGACGAGGTCGTGCAGGAGGCCGGCTCACGCGGGCGCGTGAATCGCAGCTTCGTCCAGCGCGAGATACTCTCCGACGCGAAGCTCGCGTACCAGGCACGGGAGGAGAAGCTCGGCTCGCCGGCGATGCGTGAGCTCGAGCGTCGTGTGGTGCTTCAGGTGATCGACCGCCGGTGGCGCGACCACCTGTATGAGATGGATTACCTCAAGGACGGTATCGGCTTGCGCGCCATGGCTCAGCGCGACCCCCTCGTGGAGTACCAGCGCGAAGGTTTCGCCCTGTTCCAGCAGATGATGGGCCAGATCCGGGAAGAGTCCGTCGGCTACCTCTTCAACCTCGAAGTCGAAGTGGGGCAGCCCGACAAGGCCGAGGGCGAAGTCTCGCCCGTCGTCGTCGCCAAGGGGCTCACGCGAACGGACGCGGAGACCGAGAAGCTCAGCTATTCCGCCTCGAACGAGGATGGCGAGGTCGAGGTGCGCAATCAGCGCGGCCAGATCGAGAAGGGTGCGACGACGAAGGCCCAGCGCGCGGCGAACGAGAAGAACGGCGCTCGTCCCGCCGCGACGCCGCAGCAACCGCGTCAGGCGAGTCAACGTCAGCAGCCCGCGAAGCGTGGCGCCTTCGGTCAGAGCACGGCGGGCGCGGAAGAGCCGAGCAATCGGGCGGAGCGGCGGGCGCAGCAGCGTAAGAAGTAGGCGGTCGGTCGGCGTCAGAGGACGCCGATCGAGGTGGCGCGCCAGCGGCGGTCGATGCCCTCGAGGCGGATCGCGACCGCGCGGGCGCGCGCCTTCCCGGCCTGCACCATCACGACGGCCTCGCACACGTCATCGACGGGCGTCTGCATGTGAACGCGTCCGATTCGGACGACGGGCAACGCGGGATGCTGACGTTTGAGCATCCGCGCGCGGGCCGCTATCGACGTCTGCATGAGGAGCTTCTGGTAGACGTCCTCGCTGATCCAACGCGCAAGCTGTTCGAGATCGCGGGCCCCGTGGAGGACCTCGATGACGCTTCGCGTGAGATTGATCAGCAGCCGTTCGGGATCGGGGAGCTCCGATGCGCTCGTGCGAATGTAGGTGAAGTCGCTGTCGGCGTCTGGCGCTCCGCATCGGGCCGGGCGACCCCGCGGCTCCGGTCCGTTTCCGCTGGAACGCTGCGCTGCGCTGCTGTTTGTCATCATGTCTCCGGCAGGGAATGCGGGATGGGATGCGGGGGATGGGGCGGCTGGTGGCGAGGGACGCATCGCAAGCGACACGGTGAGGCGCTGACCCCCGTCCGGGGGCCGTGTGGTAATGATCAGCTACTCAACCAGCCTTGAGCGGTGCTTGTAAAGAGCGTCGCACGAATCTGTGGATAACTTCCCGCCGCCGATCGTCGGCGGCTATTCTCGAGCACCATGAGATGGGACAGCCTGTTCGACGACCTCGAAAGCCAGCTCGAATGGGAACGCTCCGCAGAGGATCTCGAGCTGCGTGCGGAGGAGGAGCGGCTGCGGCTCGGTCGCCTCAGCCTCCGGGACAGGCTCATCGGCATCGGCCCGGATGAGAGCTCGGGACGGCCCGCCGGCACCGCGGTGCGACTGATCCTGCGCAGCGGGCGAACGGTGAGCGTCCTGCCGACGACGTTCGGCAGGGACTGGATCGCCGCGGATCTCGTTCGAGCGCACGGGGTGCCCGGCGGATGCATCATCCCGCTGTCGGGAATCGCCTCCGTGCTGCTGGCCGCCGACGACGTCGAACGGAGTCTCTCGGTGCGAGAGCCCGTCCAGCGCGGCCCGCGCATCACCGACCGCATCGGGCTCCCGTTCGTTCTCCGGGATCTGTGCCGGCGGCGCAGCTATGTCACCGTGTGCGATTCAACCGGCCACGTCGGCGGCACGCTCGATCGCGTCGCTCGTGACCACGTCGACGTCGCTGTGCATCCGCGCGGCACGCCGCGACGCGCGAGCGAAGTCACGCAGATCAGGATCGTCGCGCTCGCCGGCATCGAGCTCGTGGAGCTCTGAGCGGATCACCGCTTGCGCGGACGGCCGTCCTCGAGGTCGTGCACGCTCGCGGCATCCGCCTGCTGCCACAGGCTCATGCGTCGAGCCTCTTCGTACTTCGCCTCGATGTAGTCCTCGAGCACGCGCCGTTCGATTCGCCAGCGCTTCGGAGAGCCGACGCTGATCGCGGGGAGCTCCGCCGATCGGATGAGCTCAAGGACCTCCGCCGCAGAGATGTTGAGGATCTCTGAAGCGTCAGCGACCGTGAGGAAGCGCCCGATCGAGTCGGGGGAGATGGGGTCCATGCCTCGATTATCCCGACTCAGCCTGTGCGAATTGTGGCTTGTGGATAACTTTTCCGCGGGTGCCTCGATATTGGCACGATGGTCAGCATGTCCCAGCAATTCGGAACCCCGTCTGCGGCGCCGACGCGTGCGGCGCCGACGCGTGCGGTGCGAAGGCGTTTCTGGTTCGATCCGCGGTTCGTCATCGGCATCGTCCTCGTGGTCGTGTCGGTGTTCGGAGTGTGGTTCGTCGTCAGCACGAACGACAAGACGATCGCCGTGTACTCCGCCGCGTCGACATTGACGCCCGGAACGGTGCTGAGCGACGACGACCTCGTCGTCACGCACGTGAGACTCGGCGCCGTCGAGGGCAACTACGTGCTCAGCGGCGCCCTGCCCGGAGCAGGCGCGCTTCTGACCCGCACGATCCCGAAGGGGGAGCTTCTGCCGCGCTCCGCGATAACCGACGCGTCTTCCGTGGGCGTCTCTCCTGTGGTCGTGCATCTGGCCGGTGTGCTGCCCGCGTCCGTCGACACCGGGAGCGTCGTTGACACGTGGGCGGCGGAGCCCGTCGAGGGCGGCGGCTTCGGCCAGCCCGTCGTCATCGTCGACGGCGCGACCGTCAACCGCGTCATCGAAGACGACGCCATGGTCGGCGGAGCCCAGGTGAGCGTTGAGCTGCTCGTGCCGAAGGGCGACGTCGCGACGGTGCTCGCCGCCGTCGCGAACGGCCATGCGCTCTCCCTCGTCCCGCGGGCGGTGAGCTGAGATGGTGCGGCTGGTCATCGCGCTTGACCGTGACACCGAGGAACGGCTCATCGAGGGCCTCCTCGAGCGCGGTCACGACATCCTCGCGCGTCTCGGGGCCTTCGATGACATCGCGGCCGCGATCGAGCGCACGGCTCCGGACGTGCTGCTCATCGACGCGGAGATGCTGGATGCCGAGCTGCTCGGGAGCTGCGACGGCGACCGCGTCCGCGTCGTCGCGCTCACCGGAGATGAAGAGCAGCGACGAAAGCTCGCACGCCTCGGATTGCGCGAGCACGCTGCGAAGACCGCTGCACTCGACGCGATCGACGATCTCCTCACCGGTGCGGTGCTCGAGAGCGGCGATGCTGACGCGCCTCAGCGGGGGAGCGTCACGGCCGTCTGGGGACCAGCCGGCGCACCGGGTCGCTCGACCGTCGCCATCGGTCTCGCGCTCGAGCTCGCGAGTGCGGGCGGCCGCGTCGCGCTCGTGGACGCTGACACGTGGGGCGCCTCGATTGCGCCCATGCTCGGCATGCTCGACGAGTCGCCCGGCTTCGCCGCGGCGTGCCGCCTCGCCGGTCAGGGCGCGCTCACGACGGAAGAGCTCGAGCGCGTGAGTCAGCGCTACCCCGTGTCGCAAGGCAGCCTGAGCGTGCTCACGGGTCTCACGCGCACGAGCCGCTGGCCCGAGCTCACGGAAGAACGCGTTCGACTCACGCTCGAGGTCTGCCGCACGTGGGCGGAGCACATCATCGTCGACACGGGCTTCAGCCTCGAGTCCGATGAGGAGATCTCGAGCGACCTCTTCGCACCCCGCAGGAACGCCGCGACGCTCACGTGTCTCCGCGGCGCGGAACGGGTCATCGCCGTCGGCCGCGCCGACCCGATCGGCCTCGGCCGGCTCCTGCGGCAGCATCCGGACCTGCTCGATGTCGTCGAAGGGGTTCCCGTGCGCGTCGTCATCAATCGTGTGCGCTCGGGCCCGATCGGCGTGGGCGCCGCGGCGCAGATCACGCGCACCCTCGAGCGGTTCGGCGGCATCGAGAAGCCGCTGCTGATCGCGCATGACGAGCGCGCGGCCGACGCCGCCGCGCTCGAGGGCCGCAGCCTTCGCGAGGTCGCCCCACGCTCTCCCGCGGCCGTCGCCATCCGCCGGCTCGCCCGGGAGATCATGCCGGATGCCGCCATGCCGCCATGCCGGCGAGCCGTCGAGAGCGTCGTGAGAGGGGCGGACTGCGACGGCTCGCGCGGAGACCGCTCCTGTCAGGCAACGCCACGTCGTCACCATAAACTGGATCAATGTCGACGCTCAGTGAACTGATTCTCGCGCAGGGCCGCTCCGATGAAGCGGACGTGGAATGGCTGCACATGCTCGTGGAGGACGCTCAGCTTCTCGCCGATCTCGCTTTCGCGGACATCGTGCTCTGGGTGCCCACACAGGACGACAGCTTCGTCGCCGTCTCCCACTATCGGCCGTCGAGTGCGGCGACGCTGTTCTATCGGGACTTCGTCGGCCAGCCGATCAAGCAGCAGTGGCGCGCGCAGGTCACTGAGGCCTTCGCGTCCGGGAAGATCATCGACTCCTCCGCTCCCGACTGGTACGAGGAGACCCCGACGCGCGTCATCGCCGTGCCGGTGAAGCGACGTCTCACCGCGGAGACGACAGAGACGACGAAACGGCCGATCGCCGTGCTCACTCGGCACACGAACCTGGGTGAGACGCGGTCGCCCAGCCGACAGGAGCGCACCTTCAACAATTGCGCGGCGGAGCTGTTCGGCATGATCGCGAGCGGCGACTTCCCCGACCTCTCGGCGCCCACCGGGCCGCGACGCGGCGCTCCGCGCGCGTCGGACGGCCTCTTGCGGCTCGATGTCGAGGGGGTCACGACGTTCGCGAGCCCGAACGCGCTGTCGGCGTTCTACCGCATGGGGTTCGAAGAGGAGCTCGAGGGCGAGTCGCTCGCCGAGGTGACGACGGAGATCCTGGGCAACCAGCAAGAGATCGACGAGTCGCTGCCGCTCGTCGTCACGGGCCGGGCGCCCTGGCGCACCGACATCGAGTCGCGCGGCGTGACCATCTCGCTCCGCTCGATCCCGCTGCGTGACAACGGAGAGCGCATCGGCGCGATCGTCCTGTGCAGGGACGTGACAGAGCTGCGGCACCGGGAGCGCGAGCTGCTCACGAAGGACGCGACGATCCGCGAGATCCACCACCGCGTGAAGAACAACCTGCAGACCGTCGCCTCGCTTCTGCGCATCCAGTCCCGCCGTGCTCACAGCGACGAGGCGAGCCACGCGCTCACGCAGGCGATGCGCCGCGTGACGGCCATCGCCGTCGTGCACGACACGCTCTCGGAAGGACTCGCGCAGGACGTCGACTTCGACGACGTCTTCGAACGCGTGCTCATGCTCATCGCGGAAGTCGCCTCCTCGCACAACACGACGGCGCACCCGAAGAAATCGGGGCAGTTCGGTGTGCTGCCGAGCGAGTACGCGACCCCGCTCGCCCTCGCGCTCACCGAACTCGTCACGAACGCCGTCGAGCACGGCCTCGCGGGACGCGAGGGAGAAGTCGAGATCTCGGCAGTGCGCTCGAGCCAGACGCTGTCCGTCACAGTCCGCGACAACGGCACGGGCCTTCCCGAGGGGCAGGTCGGCTCGGGCCTCGGCACGCAGATCGTTCGCACGCTCATCCAGGGCGAGCTCGGCGGGACGATCGACTGGCACACTGTCGTCGGCGAGGGCACCGAAGTCACGATCGATGTGCCGCTGCGGTTCATCGAGAATCCGAAGTCGCGCTGACACGCACGAAGGGCCGAGTCCGAAGACCCGGCCCTTCGTCAGGGATGGTGCTAGGAGGCGCGACGAGCGCGAGCCGCTCGACGCTTGAGCGCACGGCGCTCGTCTTCACTGAGTCCTCCCCAGACGCCCGAGTCCTGTCCGGTCTCGAGGGCGTACTGGAGGCAGATCTCCGTGACGGTGCAGGTGGCGCAAACGGCCTTCGCCTTCTCGATCTGGTCGACGGCCGGTCCCGTGTTGCCCACCGGGAAGAAAAGCTCCGGGTCGGCGGTGAGGCAAGCGGCTTTGTCGCGCCAGTCCATGGGTATGCTCCTTATGTTGTGCGAAGAACGCGACCGTATGACCGGTCGTGGGGGAATGGAGGACGAGTCAGGGGGAGATCCACTGATCGGGATCTGCTCACAACCCTGTGAACGAGCAACTCGACCTGCACAATCGTCGCATATCGGCACCGAACGATCAATAGTTTTGGATGGGATATTTCTGTGAGTAACCGTTTTGAAACGTCTCCGTCACCCTCTTCCGCTAGGCGTTCGCGGGCGGTGATCGTGCTCGCGGCACTCCTCGCTCTCGAGGCGCTCGCCATGATCGCCGTGCTCGTCGTTCTGCTCGTCGACCTCGCGACGCTCCGCCCCGATTCCTACGCCTCGGCGGTCGCTCTCGTCGTCATCGCGGCGATAGCGGCGATCTGGTTGTGCGCGGTCACTCTCGCCTTCTGGAGGGGACGCGCGTGGTCGCGGGCCGGAGCGTTCACGTGGCAGGTGATCCAGGTCGCGGTCGCGATCGGCGCCTTCCAGGGCGCGTTCGCTCAGCCTGGGATCGGCTGGGCGATTCTGCTCCCGTCGCTGCTCGGCGTCGTGCTGCTGCTGACGCGATCGGTCATCCAGCACACGCGACGCGCGTAGCGGCGAGGCCCCTACGCGGCGAGGCCGAGTTTTCGGCACAGCATTGCCACGTGGCCCTTCGCCTTCACGTTGTAGAGCGCGAGTTCTACGGTGCCGCTCTCGTCGATGACGATCGTGGAGCGCAGTGTTCCCGTGATGATCTTGCCGTAGTTGTTCTTCTCGCCGTAAGCGCCGTAGGCCCTGTGCACGACGAGATCCGGATCGGACAGCAGCGGGAACGTCAGGCCGTCGCGAGCGGCGAACGTCGCGAGCTTCTCCGGGGCATCCTTCGAGACGCCGAGCACCTGGTAGCCCGCGGCCCCGAGGGCGCCGAGGCTGTCACGGAAGTCGCACGCCTGCGTCGTGCAGCCGGGCGTCATCGCCGCCGGGTAGAAGTACAGGATGACTTTTCGCCCCGCGTAGTCGGCGAGAGAGACGGGCGCCGCGTTCTGATCGGGCAGGGTGAAGGACGAGGCGCTGTCGCCGGCGGACAGCCGAGGGTAGTCGGTCATGCCTCAAGCCTAGTCAGGCCGCGAGGGTCATGAGCAGCCGCTGGAGCGAGTCGAGGCGGGCCGCGCCGACGGCATCGAGACGCCCGCTCTCGGCGGCCTCGTTGAGTGAGCAGTCGGGAGCGTCGGGCAGGTGCGTGCAGCCGCGCGGACAGTCCTCGGCGATCTCGGCGAGATCAGGAAATGCGCCGATGATGTTGCTGGGATCCACGTGCCCGAGGCCGAAGGATCGAACGCCGGGAGTGTCGATGATCCAGCCGCGCCCCTCCGGGACGCTGAGTCGGTAGGAGACGGCGGACGAGGACGTGTGTCGCCCGCGGCCCGTGACCTTGTTTACGTGCCCCGTCGCCCGGTTGGCGCTCGGCACGAGTGCGTTGACGAGGGTCGACTTGCCGACGCCGGAGTGGCCGACGAACACGGTCGTGTGCCCCACGAGAAGCGACGTGATCTCCGCGACCGGCATCGCCTCGGTTCGACTCGTCAGCACCGTCAGCGGCAGTCCCGCGAAGGTGCGCAGGAACTCGGCCGGATCGGCGAGGTCCGTCTTCGTGACGACCATGAGGGGAGTGATGCCCGCATCGTACGCCGCGACGAGATAGCGATCGACGAGCCGGGCCCGGGGCTCCGGGTTGGCAGCGGCCACGACGATGAGCATCTGGTCCGCGTTCGCCACGATGATCCGCTCGACCTCGTCGGTGTCGTCGGCGCTCCGTCGCAGCAGCGTCGTGCGCTCCGAGATGCGCACGATGCGAGCGAGCGTTCCCTCATCGCCTGAGACGTCGCCGACGAGGTCCACTCGATCCCCGTTGACGATGGGCCGCTTCCGCAGTTCAGAGGCTCGGGATGCCGTGACCGCGCGTTCCGCGGGCGTGTCCTCGTCCACGAGCACGGTGTATCGGCCGCGGTCAACGGCCATGACGCGCCCGCTCGACGCGTCCTTGTGCGCCGGCCGGGTCTTCGTGCGAGGCCGGGTGCCGCGTCGGTTCGGGCGCACGTGCACGTCGGACTCGTCGAACAGCGGCTCGTCTTCGTCGTCGTCGCTGCCCCACCAGCTCATAGCAGTGTGATTCCCTTGGGTGTCGGCGCGACCATCTGCTGCCACAGCTCCGGGAACTCCGGCAGCGTCTTCGCCGTCGTGGCGATGTCAACGACCTCGACGCCCGGCGTGACGAGTCCGACGAGCGCGCCCGCTGTCGCGGTGCGGTGATCGTGGTAGCTGCGCCACACTCCGCCGTGCAGCGGTCTCGGTCGAACGGTGACGCCGTCCTCGTGCTCGGTGACGTCACCGCCGAGGCCGCCGAGCTCGGCCGCGATCGCGGCGAGCCGGTCGGTCTCGTGATGACGGATGTGCCCGATTCCGCGGAACCTCGACGGACCGTCAGCGAACGCCGAGAGGGCGATGAGGGTGGGCGCGAGCTCGCCGCCGTGCGTCAGATCCATGTCGACGGATCGGATGCTGCCGGGGCCGGTGACCGTGAGACGATCGCCGTCGCGGGTGACCGTCGCGCCGAACTCGGGAAGCAGGGTCGCCAGGTCGGCCCCGACTTGCGTCGTGTGCTCCGGCCAGCCCGTGATGGTGACGCGGCCGCCCGTGAGGACGGCGGCGGCGAGAAACGGCGCGGCGTTGGAGAGGTCTGGCTCGATCGCGACGTCCCGACCGGCGATCGAGCCGGGCGCGACGTGCCACACGCCCGGCTCGGGGGAGGAGGCGTCGACGCCGCGGGCGCGCAGGGCGGCGAGCGTCATGTCGATGTGTGGCGTGCTGGGGAGTCGTTCACCGTCGTGACGGAGAAGAAGACCGTTCTCGAAGCGGGCGGCGGAGAGCAGGAGGCCCGAGACGAATTGGCTCGACGCGGAAGCATCGATCGTCAGATCGCCTCCGGCGACGCGACCGGTGCCGTGCACGGTGAACGGCAGGGCGCGGGCCGACTCGTCGATGTCGACCCCGAGGCGTCTGAGCGCGTCGATCATCGTCACCATCGGCCGGGAACGGGCAGCCTCGTCGGCGTCGAACGTCGTGGGGCCGAGCGCGAGAGCAGCGACGGGCGGAACGAAGCGCATGACGGTGCCGGCGAGCCCGCAGTCGACAGTCGTCGAACCGATGAGCTCGCCCGGCGTGACGGCGAGGTCCGGGCCGAAGTCGCCCGTGGCATCCGTCTCGTCGATCCCAGCGCCGAGGGAGCGCAGGGCGACGACCATGTTCGTGCTGTCGCGCGAGTGCAGCGGTGCGCGCAGCCGGCTCGGCTCACCGGCAAGCGCGGAGAGCACGAGCTCCCGGTTGACGAGCGACTTGGAGCCGGGCAGCGACACGTCGGCATCGAGCGGAGCAGGCGCGGTGGGGGCCGCCCACAGCAGTTCTCCCTCGGTCACACGACGATCCCCGGTGAGCTGGTCGTCAGGCCCGGAATATTTCGATTCGAACATCGTTATCTAATGTATCGGCGAAAGCGTGAGAACGGAGGGAATATGGCGACAGCGCTGCTCGAGCGTCCGCGCGCCCTGGACGTAGACTTGGCCGTGATGAGCGCTCCAGAAGATTCCGCCCCGCCTCAAGATGCTGACCCGAGGGATCTGTTCGAGGAACAGGCGATGCCGTTCCTTGACCAGCTGTACGGCGCGGCCATGCGGATGACCAAGAACCCCGCCGACGCGCAGGACCTCGTGCAAGAGACGTTCGTGAAGGCGTATGCCGCGTTCGGCCAGTTCACGCAGGGCACGAATCTCAAGGCGTGGCTGTATCGCATCCTCACGAATACGTACATCAACATGTACCGCAAGAAGCAGCGGGAACCGTACCAGAGCGCGATCGACGACCTCGAGGACTGGCAGATGGGCGGCGCGGAGTCGACGACCGCCCCCTCGCATCGGTCGGCGGAGAGCGAAGCGATCGACCACATGCCCGACAGCGCGGTGAAGGAGGCTCTCCAGTCCATCCCGGAGGACTTCCGACTCGCCGTCTACCTCGCCGATGTCGAAGGCTTCTCCTATCAGGAGATCGCGGACATCATGAAGACGCCCATCGGAACCGTCATGAGCCGGCTGCACCGTGGCCGCCGGATGCTGCGGGACCACCTGACCGATTACGCCGTCGAACGCGGGATCACCGCCGCGACGGCAAGGAGCACGAAATGACCGACTGTGGATGCGAGAAAGCGCGCCGCGACCTCGAAGAATATCTCCGCAACGAGATCTGCCAGACCGACACCGCTGACATCCGCGCTCACTTGGCCGAGTGCGCGGAGTGCACGAAGGAAGCCCTCCTCGCGCGCACGCTCACCGAGGTCGTGCAGCGGGCCTGCCGGGAGACCGCGCCCGAAGAGCTGCGCGTGCAGGTCATCGCGCGACTGCGGAGCGCCACCGCGCACTGAGCCCCGCTCATCGGTGCCCGTCGCCGCTGCCGCCCAGGTGGCGCAGCCGGGTCTCTTCCGCATCGAGAATCGCTTGGGCGCGCTCGAGCACGCGCGAGCTGTACACGCCGCGTGAGCGCGCGTCGAGCAGCGCCGCGCGCTCGGCCTGCAGTACGCGCGCGCGAAGCGCCCTGCGCTGAGCCTGAGGCCCCGGGTGGTCGAGGTTCGCGCTCTCGGACATCGCCGCTGAGATGCGCGCAGTGTCCACGCGGACCTGGGAGACGACCTTCTTGTCGTAGCTCTGCCCGTTGGGCTGCTTGAGGTCAGGATTGTCGAGAAGCGCCGAGCCGATGCGGCCGATCTCGTCGACGACCTCCGCGAGCTCGATGCGGTCCGCCGCGGCACTCGAGCCCTTGATGCCGAGCAGCCGAATCAGAAGCGGAAGCGTGCCGCCTTGCACTACGAGCGTGATGAGGGCGACGGTGAACGCGGTCAGCACGAGCTGCGGCTGATGCGGGATCAACGTCGGAAGCGACTGTGCCGCCGCGAGCGTGACGACGCCGCGCATGCCGGCCCAGGCGATCACGGCGCCACCGCGCCAGCCGAGTCCCTCGGATGCCAGGAAGTCCAGATCGGCCTGCCGGCGCTGCAGTATCCGCGTGGCGCGGTGCCACCGCTTGGAACGCTTGGTGTTGGGACTGTCCGCTGCGGCAAGCCTCTCGAGGGCACGATCGACGCGCGGGCTTCGCTTTCGGGCCTCTCGCTGGTCCCGTCTCAGCGTGGCGATGAGCGGCGTGACGAAGAGCACGCGCACGACGAGGAGGACGCCCGTGGCGAGCAGGCCGAGCAGCAGCGCCTCCGTGACGCTCTCGCCCTTTTCCTCGACATGGCCGATGAGCACGTGCATCTCGTAGCCCATCACGAGAAAGACGCCGTTCTCGAGGATCAGCTGAGCCGTGCGCCAGTTGATGCGCTCGCTGATGCGGTCCTGTGCGCTGAAGTGCTTCGCGCTCTGGTGACCCGTGATGAGGCCCGCGGTCACAACGGCCACGACGCCTGAAGCGCCCAGCTGCTCCGCGGGCATGTACGCGATGAACGGGACGGCGAACGAGATCGCTGTCGTGAGCACGGAGTCGTCGAGCTTCGAGCGCGCCCACACCGAGAGGATCCCGACGACGACGCCGATGGCGACGCCGGCGGCGACGGCGTAGAAGAATTCCCCGGCGGCTCCGAGGAACGACACGGCACCGCCGGTCGCCGCGATCGCGGTGCGCAGCAGCACGAGCGCCGTCGCGTCGTTGACGAGGCCTTCGCCCTCGAGAACGGTGACGAGGCGCGCCGGCAGGCCGAGTCGCTTTCCGATCGACGTGGCGGCCACGGCATCCGGTGGGCTGATGACTGCACCGAGCGCCACGGCGGCGGCCATCGACAGGTCCGGCACCAGGAGGTGGAAGACGAAGCCGGTGACGAACGCCGAGACGAGCACGAGCAGCACGGAGAGGCCGCTGATGGCCTTGACGTTGCGCCGGAAGTCCACGATCGGCACGTTGACGGCCGCCGAGTACAGGATCGGGGGCAGCACGACCATGAGCACGAACTCGGGGGGCAGCTCGAACTCAGGGGCGCCGGGGATGAAGCTCGCTCCGACACCGAGCAGAACGAGGATCACAGGGGCGGCGACACCGAGTTTCGGCGCGAAGTACGACACCACGACGATGATGAGCACACCGAGCGCGCCTAAGAGTGCGAGCTGCGATTCCACTTTTCGAGGGTATCGTGCGTGGCCGGCTCGAAAACACGGAAGGCGGTCCGCACGAGTGCGGACCGCCTTCCGTTCAGGCCGTCAGAGGTTGAGCGCGCGGCTCATGAGCTTCGTGTGCTCGGCGGCGTGGCGCTTTGCGGAGCCCGTCGCGGGAGAGGCCGCGGCGGGACGAGTGATGCCGAGCACCTTGTCGTTCGCGAGGTGCTTCGCGAGCTCGAGAGAGATGAACGGCCATGCGCCCTGGTTCTCCGGCTCTTCCTGCACCCACGCGATCTCCGCATTCGGGTACTGGCTGAGCACCTGGCGAAGCTCGTCGCCGGGAACCGGGTAGTACTGCTCGAGACGCACGAGGGCGATCTCGGGGTTCGGGTTCTTCGTCAGCTCCCCGCGGAGGTCCCAGTGGATCTTGCCCGCGTGCAGCAGCACGCGCTTCACGGCCGACTTGTCCTCGACGAAGGCGTCGTCGATCACGGGCTCGAACTTGCCGCTCGTGAACGCCGGCACGTCGCTTGTCGCGCCC
Source organism: Paramicrobacterium humi (assembly GCF_900105715.1). Classification (NCBI taxonomy): domain Bacteria; kingdom Bacillati; phylum Actinomycetota; class Actinomycetes; order Micrococcales; family Microbacteriaceae; genus Paramicrobacterium; species Paramicrobacterium humi. Next base: position 2,389,011 of record NZ_FNRY01000001.1, read on the forward strand.
TTGAGGCGCAGCATCGCCTTCGGGCTGAACACGACGAGAGGGCGACGCGGACGCGCGTACGCCTGACGGCGGAGCAAGTGGAAATAGGATGCCGGGGTCGAGGGGCGCGCCACCGTCATGTTCTTCTCCGCGCACAGCTGAAGGAACCGCTCGATGCGCGCCGAGGAGTGGTCGGGACCGGCGCCCTCGTAACCGTGGGGGAGCAGCAGCACGACGCTCGAACGCTGGCCCCACTTCTGCTCCGCTGAGGCGACGAACTCGTCGATGACGGTCTGTGCGCCGTTCGCGAAGTCGCCGAACTGCGCCTCCCACAGCACGAGCGCGTCGGGACGCTCGACGGAGTAGCCGTACTCGTAGGCCATGACGGCGTACTCCGACAGCAGCGAGTCGTAGATCCAGAAGCGCGCCTGGTTCTCCGACAGGTTCGTGAGCGGCAGCCACTCCTGGCCGTTCTCACGGTCGTGGAGCACCGCGTGACGCTGCACGAACGTTCCGCGCCGGGAGTCCTGCCCGCTCATGCGCACGGGAGTTCCCTCGAGCAAGAGGGAGCCGAACGCGAGAAGCTCGCCGAACGCCCAGTCGATGTTGCCGTTGCGGCTCATCTCGACGCGCTTCTGCAGCAGCTGCTGAAGCTTCTTGTGCACCGTGAAGCCCGCCGGCTTGTTGTTGAACGCGTCGCCGATCGTGTGGATCACGCTCTCCGGAACGCCCGTCGTCTCTGGCTCGCCGGTGTAGCCGTCCTCGTCGGTCTCCTCGATCACCACGGGAGTCGAGCTCGTCTGGGCGGCGTGCGTCTCCATGAAGGCCCGCTCGAGGCGGTCCTGGAAGTCGTTGTGCGCCGACTCGTACTCTTCCTCGGTGATGTCGCCGCGGCCGACGAGAGCTTCCGTGTACAGCTTGCGCACCGAGCGCTTCGCCTCGATGAGGTTGTACATGAGCGGCTGCGTCATCGACGGGTCGTCGCCCTCGTTGTGGCCGCGGCGGCGGTAGCACACGAGGTCGATGACGACATCCTTGTGGAACTCCTGCTGGAACTGGAACGCCAGCTGGGCCACGCGCGTGACCGCTTCGGGGTCGTCGCCGTTCACGTGCCAGATCGGGGCCTGGATCGTCTTGGCGACGTCGGTGTTGTAGACGGAGGTGCGTCCCTCACCCGGAGTCGTCGTGAAGCCGACCTGGTTGTTGACGACGACGTGGATCGTCCCGCCCGTGCGGTACCCGCGCAGCTGCGAGAGCTGCATCGTCTCGAGCACGACGCCCTGACCGGCCATCGCCGCGTCGCCGTGGATGAGGATCGGAAGCGTGCGGAACGAGCCGATCGGCTGGCGGTCCTGCTTCGCGCGCACGATGCCCTCGAGCACGCCGTTCACAGCCTCGAGGTGCGAGGGGTTCGCCGCGAGGTAGACGGGAAGCTCGACGCCGTCGGCGGACCGGTAGGTGCCTTCCGTGCCGAGGTGGTACTTCACGTCGCCCGAGCCGGAGTTCTTCGAGTCCTGGTGACCCTCGAACTCCTGGAAGATCTGCCCATAGGTCTTCCCGGCGATGTTGGTGAGAACGTTGAGCCGACCGCGGTGCGCCATGCCGATCGCGGCGCCGTCCAGGCCGCGCTCCGTCGCCTCCTGCAGGACAGCGTCGAGCAGCGCGATCGTCGACTCGCCGCCCTCGAGGCTGAAGCGCTTCTGCCCGACGTACTTCGTCTGCAGGAACGTCTCGAACGCCTCGGCCTCGTTCAGCTTGCCGAGGATGCGGATCTGCTCGTCGTGCGTTGGCTTCGCGTAGGGGCGCTCGACCTTGTCCTGGATCCATGCGCGCTGCGCGGGATCCTGAATGTGCATGTACTCGAGCCCCGTCGTGCGGCAGTAGGAGTCGCGCAGGACGCCGAGGATGTCGCGCAGCTTCATCTGACGCTTGTCGGTGAAGTTGCCCGTGACGAACTCGCGGTCGAGGTCCCAGAAGGTGAGCCCATGGGTGGCGATGTCGAGGTCGGGGTGCGAGCGTTGCACGTACTCGAGCGGGTCGATGTCGGCCATGAGGTGGCCGCGTACGCGGAACGAGTTGATGAGCTCCTGCACTCGCGCCGTCTTGTTGACGGTGTCGCTCAGGTCGACGGAGATGTCGGGGGCCCAGTGGATGGGGTCGTACGGGATGCGCAGCGCGGCGAAGATGTCCTCGTAGAAGTTGCGCTGGCCGATGAGGAGCTCGTGCACCTTCTTCAGGAATTCACCCGAGCCCGCACCCTGGATCACGCGGTGGTCATAAGTGGACGTGAGCGTGATGGTCTTGCCGATGCCGAGCTCGACGAGCGTCTTCTCCGACGCGCCCTGGAACTCCGCCGGGTACTCGAGGGCGCCGGCGCCGATGATGCAGCCCTGCCCCTTCATCAGGCGGGGAACCGAGTGCACGGTGCCGATGCCGCCCGGGTTCGTGAGGGAGAACGTCGATCCCTTGAAGTCGGCGGCCGTGAGCTTGTTGGCCCGTGCGCGGGAGACGAGATCCTCGTAGGCGGCCAGGTACTCGCTGAAGGTGAGGGTCTCCGCGTTCTTGATCGCGGGGACCATGAGCGAGCGGGAGCCGTCCGGCTTCGGCAGGTCGATGGCGATCCCGAGACCGATGTGCGCGGGAGCGACGACGCTCGGCTTACCGTCGACGACGTCGTAGTAGACGTTCTGGCTCGGGAAGTTCTTGAGCGCCTGGATGAGCGCCCAGCCGATCAGGTGAGTGAAGCTGACCTTGCCACCGCGCGCACGCTTGAGGTGGTTGTTGATGACGATGCGGTTGTCGATGAGCAGTTTCGCCGGGATCGTGCGGACGCTCGTCGCGGTCGGGACGGTGAGGCTCTGGTCCATGTTCGTCGCGAGCGTCTTCGTCATTCCGCGCAGCGGAGTGACGACGTCCTGCGGTCCCTCGGCGGCGTCCTCGTCGGCCTTCGCCGGCTCCGTGCTGCGCTGCGGCGCGTCAGCGGGGATCGGCTGGGACTTCGGCTGAACGCTCGTCGTCTTCGCGACAGGCTGTCCGTTCGAGGACGGCGCGGGTGCGGCGGGCGACGGCGAGCCCTTGCCGGCGACCGAGTCGCCCGTGACGGGGCGATACTTCTCGAGGATCGGCCACCAGGATTCGTCTACCGAATTCTTATCGGCGAGGTACTTCTCGTACATCTCGTCGACGAGCCATTCGTTGGCTCCGAATTCTGCGGTGGCACCGTGCTCGGCGCCCACTCCGGTCAACTGGCTCGACACCGTTGATCGCCCACCTTCTCTGTCGCAACTCGAGACGCGGAGCACCGTCGCATATGCGTGGTGCGCCATGACTTGTCCAACACTAAGCCTAGTCTTTCGCGCGTGCATTGCGGGTGGCATGCAAGTAGCGTGATCGTATGAAATTCATCGGCGCTGTCCCGGCTCACGACCTGACCTACTCGGACGTCTTCCTCGTTCCGTCGCGTTCGGACGTCGTGAGCAGGCTCGATGTCTCGCTCGCTCCGAACGACGGCACGCCCGCGACCATCCCGCTCGTGTCGGCGAACATGAACTCGGTGACGGGTCCGCGGCTTGCCGCCGCCCTCGCCCGACGCGGCGGCCTCGGCGTGCTGCCACAGGACATGCCGCTGCAGGAGCTCGATTCCGCCATCCGATGGGTCAAGGAGCAGCCGGTTCTCTGGGACAGCCCGCTCGTCTTCGGGCCGGATGCCACGGCCGCGGACGTCCTCGCGATCCTCCCGGCCGTCGAAGGACACGGAATCGTCATTCAGGACGGCAGCGAGTTCCTCGGCTGCATCCCCGCGGAGCGGCTGCGGAGCGTGCTCGACGATGCTCGACTGGGCGACCTGCTGCGCGGTGCCTCCGCCTCGCTCGACGCGGAGGACATCACCACCGGTCGTCAGGCCTTCGACCTCATGGTCGACGCCGACCTGACATTCACCGCACTTCTGAGACACGGAAAGCTCGTCGGCACGCTCAGTCGCCGCGGAGCGCTGCGCTCGACGCTCTACGCCCCCGCCACGGATGGCGACGGACGCCTCGCCGCCGCGGCGGCCATCGGCGTCAACGGCGATGTCGCGGGGAAGGCACGCGCGCTCGCCGCCGCGGGAGTCGACGTCCTCGTCGTCGACACCGCTCACGGCCACCAGGAATCCATGCTGCGCGCGCTCGCGGCGGTCGCGGACCTGTCACTCGGCATCCCGATCGTCGCGGGAAACGTCGTATCCGCCGCGGGGGTCGCGGACCTCGTCGACGCGGGCGCCTCGATCATCAAGGTCGGGGTCGGTCCGGGGGCGATGTGCACGACCCGCATGATGACCGCCGTCGGGCGCCCCCAGTTCTCGGCGGTGCTCGAGACAGCCGAGGCGGCGCGGGAGCGCGGCGCACACGTCTGGGCGGACGGCGGAGTGCGCTACCCGCGCGACGTGGCGCTCGCGCTCGCCGCCGGGGCCTCGAGCGTCATGATCGGATCCTGGTTCGCCGGCACGATCGAGGGGCCCGGCCAGTTGCGCGCTGACCAGAGCGGGCGCGCGTACAAGGAGAGCTGGGGCATGGCGTCGACGAAGGCGGTGCAGGAGCGATTCGGCCGCCTCGACCCTTACGAGCTCGCGCGCAAGACGCTGTTCGCCGAAGGAATCTCGTCGTCGAAGATCTACCTCGACCCGGACCGGCCGTCGATCGAGGACCTGCTCGACATGATCACCTCCGGAGTGCGGTCCTCATTCACCTACGCGGGCGCCCGAAGCGTGAGCGACTTCCAGGAGAGAGCGCTCGTCGGCGTGCAGTCGGCCGCGGGCTATGAGGAGGGCAAGGCTCTGCCCGTCTCGTGGTGATCCCACAGTTTCGTCGAAGGCGGGTCCTCCTATACTGGGGACATCATGGACGACCCTCCTCCTGCGTCAGCATCGGACTCCCATAGACCCGGCCTCCTGAAGGAGGCACCACATGACTGAGTGGATCATGCTCGCCGCCGGCCTCGTGCTGACGGTCGGAACAGGTCTGTTCGTCGCGAGCGAGTTCTCGCTCGTCAATCTCGATCGCGCCGATCTCGAGGCGAGGCGCGAGCGCGGAGAGACGCGTCTGTCGATGACGATCTCCGCGTTGAAGATCACTTCGACGCACCTGTCGAGCGCGCAGCTGGGGATCACCCTGACGACGCTTCTCACCGGGTACCTGCTGGAACCGGCGATCTCGTCACTCATCTCGGGACCCATCGTCGGGGCCGGCGTGCCGGCCGAAGTCATCCGTCCGGTCTCCGCCGTCGTCGCAGTGATCCTCGCCACCCTCTTGTCGATGATCATCGGCGAACTCGTGCCGAAGAACTTCGCACTCGCGCTGCCTCTCGCGACGGCGAAGATCGCCGTTCCGTTCCAGGTCGTGTTCACCGCAGTGTTCAAACCGGCAGTGATCGCCCTGAACGAGAGCGCGAACGGCATCCTGCGGGCCGTGGGCATCGAGCCGAAGGAAGAGCTCTCCGGCGCCCGATCTGCCGAGGAGCTGTCGAGCCTCGTGCGCCGCAGTGCGGGAGCGGGGACGCTTGAGCGCGACACCGCGACGCTGCTTGACCGCACGCTTAAGTTCTCGGCGCGGACGGCGTCGGACGTCATGACGCCGCGCCCGCGCGTGGATGCCGTGAGCCGCACGGACTCCGCCCAGACGGTCATCGACCTGACGCGCGCGACAGGGTATTCGCGTTTTCCCGTGACCGATGAGGGCATCGACGACATCGTCGGGCTCGTTCACGTGAAGCGCGCCGTCGCCGTGCCGAAGGAGCGCCGATCGGAGGTTCCCGTGTCGGCGCTGCAATCCGACATCGTCCGGGTGCCCGAGACCATGCGGCTCGACTCCATGATCTCGCAGTTGCGTCGACGCGGATACCAGATGGCCGTCGTCGTCGACGAGTACGGCGGCACGGCCGGCGTCGCGACGCTCGAGGACCTCGTGGAGGAGATCGTCGGCGAAGTCACCGACGAGCACGACCGCACGCGCGCGGGCATCGTGCGCACAGCGTCCGGTGTGACCTTCCCCGGCGGCCTTCGGCCCGACGAGTTGCGAGAGCGCACGGGCGTGTCGATTTCCGAGGAGGGGCCGTACGAGACGATCGCCGGCTTCGTCATGAGCGAACTCGGCCGGCTTCCCGAGGTGGGCGACGAAGTCATCGTCGAGGAGGGCACGTTGCGCGTCACGCGACTCGACGGACGGCGCATCGACCGCATCCGCTTCACGCGAGCAGCGGAGGAGGCGACTCATGAGTGACTGGCTCGGCCTCGTCTGGCTCGTCGTCCTGCTGATCGGCAACGCGTTCTTCGTCGCCTCCGAGTTCGCCGTCATCTCCGCGCGGCGCTCGCAGATCGAACCGCTCGCGGAGAAGGGCAAGGGCAGTGCGAAGGTCGCCCTGTGGGCGATGGAGCACGCGACGCTCATGCTCGCGACCTCGCAGCTCGGCATCACCGTGTGCTCGCTGCTCATCCTCAACGTGTCGGAGCCGGCGATCCACCATCTGCTGGCGATGCCGCTCGGGCTCACGGGGCTGAGCGTCGAGATCATCGACACCGTCGCGTTCATCATCACGCTCGTGCTCGTGTCCTATCTGCACGTCGTGTTCGGCGAGATGGTGCCGAAGAACATCTCGTTCTCGATGCCGGATCGTGCGGTGCTGCTTCTCGCGCGTCCGCTCGTGTGGTTCGGTCGTGTGTTCAAGCCCGTCATCTGGGCGCTCAACGGGTCGGCGAACGGGGTGCTGCGCCTGTTCCGCGTCGAGCCGAAGAACGAGGCGACGTCGACGTTCACGCTCGAGGAGGTCGCGACGATCGTGTCGCAATCGACGCGCGAGGGTGTGCTCGAGGACTCGACGGGCACGCTCGTCGCGGCGTTCGAGTTCACGAACAAGAAGGTGCGCGACGTCGCGATTCCGCTCGACGGCCTCGTCACGCTCGGCCGTGACGCCACACCGTCGCAGATCCAGCGGGCGATCGCGAAGCGCGGATTCTCACGCTATGTCATCGTCGACGAGGACGGCCAGCCCACGGGCTATGTCCACCTCAAGGACGTGCTGCGCGACGCCGATGAGCAGGACGACGACGAGCCGATCCCGGCAAAGCGCATCCGTCAGCTCGTGTCATTGTTCGACGGCACGGACCTTGAGGACGCGCTCACGAGCATGCGGCGCTCCGGCGCTCATCTCGCTCAGGCGTTCGACAGCGACGGAAACACGACCGGAGTGCTGTTCCTCGAGGACATCATCGAGGAACTCGTCGGCACCGTGGAGGACGCCACGCAGCGTCAGTAGGCGCGCTCGTACTGGCCGGGAACACCGGGAGTGCCGGCTGCGAGCGATACCGACCAGGCGTTCGCGAGCTGCGGATTGCGCAGTGCCTCTCTGCCGAGCATGACGGCGTCGGCGCGACCGTCGGCGACGATGCGCTCGGCCTGCTCCGCGTCGGTGATGAGCCCGACCGCGCTGACCGGCACGTCGACAGCGGCGCGGACGGTCTCGGCGAACGGCACTTGGTATCCGGGGCCGAGCGGGATGCTCGGGTGGGCGAGGATTCCGCCGCTGGAGATGTCGAAGCCGTCCGCGCCCGCCTCGGTGGCCGCGCGCGCGACCTGGGCGCACGCCTCGGCATCCCAGCGGTCCTCGCCTTCCTCGGCCCAGTCGGTCCCCGACAAGCGCACGAGCAGTGCGCGCGCGCCGATCACCGCGCGCACCTCCCGCACGATGCGCAGCAGAAGGCGGGCACGGTTCTCGAGGGAGCCGCCGTACTCGTCGTCTCGCCGGTTCGACAGCGGGGACAGGAACTGGTGGAGCAGGTAGCCGTGTGCCGCGTGAATCTCGATCGCTTCGAATCCGACCGTGCAGGCGCGAACCGCGGCGGCGACGAAATCGGCAACGACCTTGTCGATGCCCTCCGCGTCGAGGGCGACGGGCGCGACATAACCCTCGAACGCGACGTCCGATGGCGCGACGGTGCTCCAGCCGCCGTCCGCGGCCGGGATGGTCCCCTTCGCCGGGGCGCCCCACGGCGCGTACGTCGAGGCCTTTCTGCCCGCGTGCGCGAGCTGAATGCCCGCCGTCGCGCCTTGCGCGCGGATCGCCTCGACGATCGGCGCCCACGCGCTCGCCTGCTCGTCCGTCCAGATTCCGGTGTCGCGGTCGGAGATGCGGCCTTCCGCGCTGACGGCAGTCGCCTCGGTCATGACGAGACCGAAACCGCCGGCCGCGAACCCGCCCAAGTGGATGAGATGCCACGCTGCCGGCATCCCGTCACGCTCCATGCACGAGTACTGGCACATCGGCGAGAGCCACACGCGGTTGCGGATGACGAGCGGTCCGACGTCGATGGGCGAGAACAGTGCTGACACGAATGGCTCCTTTCGGCCTCGTTCAACATATCGTGAAGGGATGACGCTGTGGACGAAGTGGACGGATGCCGACGCGCGGGGCTGGATCAGGGTTCCCGTTGCCGACGACGACAAGTACGCGCGCGGCGTTCTGGGTGCGATCACCGGTTCGGAGCAGTTTCCCGGCGCGGCCGTGCTCGGCGTCGAGGCCGCCATGCGCGCAGGCGTCGGCATGGTGCGCTACCTGGGGGAGGAGCGAGCGACGCAGCTCGTGCTGCAGCGCAGACCCGAGGTCGTGACGGTTGCCGGGCGCGTGCAGGCGTGGCTCGTCGGGTCGGGCGTCGATCCGGAGCAGCTCCCGGAGGCACGGCGTCGGAGCATCGTCGAGGCGATCGAGTCGGGGCTCCCGACGGTTGTGGACGCCGGTGCGCTCCAGTTCGTTCGCGGTCGTGGGCGGCCGAACGTCATCGTGACGCCGCACTACCGGGAACTCGCGACGCTGCTCGCCTCCGTCGACGTGCGCGTGGATGCCGCTGCCGTGCGGCGGGACCCGGCGCGCTGGGCCGAGCTCGCGACGGAGGCGCTCGGCACCACGGTGCTGCTGAAGGGCAGCGTCACCCACATCGCCGCGCCCGACGGGGAACGCATAACGGTGGAGGGCGCCCCCGCCTGGCTCGCGACGGCGGGGACGGGCGACGTGCTCGGCGGCGTTCTCGGAACGCTGTGCGCTTCGCACGCCCAGGAGCCCGGCGCCGTTCCCGCGCGAATCGCCGCGACTGCCGCGCTCGTGCACGCGCGCGCCGGTGCGCTCGCTTCGCGCGGCGGCCCGATCGCCGCGCTCGACGTCGCCGACGCGGTCCCCGCGGCGATCCGCGCCCTGCTGGCCGCGTGAGAGTCGCCGCCGCTTCTAGGATGGAGGCGTGAGAAGCCGGATCGCGCTGTGGGCAGCGTTTCTCGCCGCTCACCTCGTGGTCGCCTGGCTGTGTCTGCACGCGCCCGGGCTGCCGCTCGGCGACGTCACTCTCGTGTACGGGCCGTGGCTCGATCAGGCGTTCGCCGGCGGACCGGTTGTCGGCATCGATCTTCCCTGGGTGTACCCGCTTCTCGCCATCGCGCCGATGGCGGCATCCGCCCTATTCGGGATGCAGCGCTACGGGGAGACCTGGCTGCTGCTCGTGACCGGGCTCGACGCGATCGCGTTCGCTGTGCTGCTGGGCAATGGGCGCAGCCGGCCTCGGCGTATCGCCGCGTGGTGGTGGACCGTCGCTATCCTGCTGCTCGGCCCGATCGCTCTCGCCCGCATCGATGCCGTCACCGTCCCGATTGCGATCGTCGGCGGGCTTCTCGCGCTGCGGCGCCCGCGCCTCGCCGGCGCGCTGCTCGCGATCGTGACCTGGATGAAGGTGTGGCCGGCGGCGATGCTGGCGGGACTGGTCATCGCCTCGCGCCGACGATGGGCGGTCGTCGGGGCGGCCGCGGTCGTGTCGGCGGCCGTCGTCGTCATCGCGCTCGTTCTCGGCGGTGGTCGGTACGTGCTGAGCTTCCTCGGGGAGCAGACGGGAAGGGGCCTGCAGCTCGAGGCGCCGATCTCGACGGTGTATCTCTGGCAGGCGGCCTTTCACGTGCCGGGCGCGTTCATCTACTACGACCGCGGCATTCTCACGTACCAGGTGACGGGCGCCGACGTCGACATCGTCATCGCGCTCGCCACGCCGCTTCTCGTCGCCGCGACCGTCGTCGTGGTGCTGATCGGGCTGCGCGCCGCTCGAGCGGGAGCGCCCGTCGTGCGGCTTCTGCCCGAACTGGTGCTCGGGCTCGTACTCGCACTGATCGTCTTCAACAAGGTGGGTTCTCCGCAGTTCATGGTGTGGCTTTTCGCCCCCGTCATCCTCGGACTCGTGCTGCAGGGCTCGCGCTTCGCCGCGCCGGGACTCGCGGTTCTCGGACTCGCCCTGCTCACCCATATCGTGTATCCGTACTGGTACGGGATGCTGCTGGGCGCGCACCTGCCCATGGTGATCGTTCTCACGGTGCGGAACCTCGGCTACGTCCTGCTGCTGGCGTGGTCGCTCGCACGGGTGTGGCGATGCGGTAGCGCTGCTCGAGCCCTGCGGGAGACAGCCGACTCTCAGCCCGCGTGACAGTGTTCCCCCGCGGTGGCAGACTGGGGACGTCGAAGGAGGACCTCACCCATGCTTGTCGCCTTTTCCGTCGCCCCGAGCGGCACAGGACGCGCCGACGCTTCCGTTCACGACGCAGTCGCCGCGGCCGTGCGCGTCGTCCGCAACTCGGGACTGCCGAATGAGACCGGCTCGATGTTCACGACGATCGAGGGCGAGTGGGACGAGGTCTTCGACGTCGTCCGCCGCGCCACGGAAGCCGTCGCGCCGTTCGGATCACGCGTCTCGCTGGTGTTGAAGGCGGATATTCGGCCTGGCTACGAGGGCGAGCTGCGCGGAAAGGTCGACCGACTCGAGAAGGCGCTCGACGACACTGAGTGAGGCGCCTCAGTCGACGATGATGCCGTCTTCGATGGCGCGCTTGCGCAAGGCGACCTTCGTGCCGACGTCGACGCCGTGCGAGCGATACTTCTCTCGGATGCGCTTGAGGTAGGACTTCGCCGTCTCCTCGGAGATGCCGAGCTCGTAAGCGACCGACTTGACGGGGTCGCCCGCCGCGTAGAGCGCCATGACGCGTCGCTCCTGCGCGCTGAGCCTCGGCGCGCCGACCTCCGCACGGCTCAGCGCGGCGTCGAGCTCTTCGGAGATGTACGACTCGCCGCGTCGCGCGGCGCGGATCGCGTCGACCATCGCCGCGGCGGGCTCACTCTTGACCAGGTAGCCGACGGCCCCGGCCGCGAGGGCCTCGCGCACGACGCCCGGGTCGGAGTACGTGCTCATGACCACCGTCTGCACGCCCGTCGTCTTCAGCGTCGAGAGCTTGAGCGACACCGGAATGTGGTCCTTGAGGTCGAGGTCGAGCAGCACGACGTCGACGGGGAAACCCGGGTGCGTGAGCAGCTCCGGCCACGTCGGCACCGCGGCGACCATGTCGACGTCGTCGGCGGTTCCACGAATCCATTCCGTCAGAGCGCTCAGGATCATGCGGTGATCGTCGACGATCGCCACCCGAATCTTTGCTTGAGCCATTTGTTGTTCCCCTCACCAACTCACCGGAAGTCTAGTGGTCACCCGCGTCATGCGGCACGTCAACGACACACTGCACGGCGAGTCGCGTCCCCGTCGGCGTCTGCGTGTCCACGACAGCCCCCACGTTTCGGAGCGCCGTCCAGGCGAGCGGCTCGATGCGGTGCCGCACGATTCCGTCCACGTGGATCTCGACGAGGACGCGTCGCTGCGGCCCCGAGACGCGCCTGACGGTGTACGGATCGCCGAACTTCACGCTCGTCTGGTGGGCACCCGCGTCGGCGCCCTGAACGAGGAACCAGAGGGCCGAGAGCAGCCCGTCGCGCTGGTCCGTTCTCAGCAGAGCGGCGCTCGAGTGCGGGTCCTCGATCGTGACGACGTCGTTGAGAGTGTCGGACTCGGTGACCGCGTGGTACAGCCAGGTGTTCTGCCGCCCCGCGATGAGATGGCTGCGCAGTTCGGTCGCGAGTTCTGCCGCGCGACGCGCCTTGTCCTGGTTCAGCGGCAGCGGCTCCCGGCCCGAGGCCACGTCTTCGAACAGCTGCTCTACCTCGTGGTCGAGGGAGGCGAGCCGTTCTGAGGCGAGAAGGCCCGGACCGTACACGGGCGCGGTGACCGTGCCCTGGATCATGACGCGATCGAGGGCGAGCTGGCTGAGCCGACGATACGTGCCGATCGTGAGAGCCGCGATGATCGGGGTCACTGTCGCGAGGGCGATAGTGACGATGTCGGCTCCGATTGCGGCGCTGCGGTCTCGATCGGAGCTCAGCGTCGCCGCCGCGAGCGCGATGGCGAGGACGCCGGAGCAGATGAGCACGTCGCGTGCCGCACGGACGCTCACGACGGCCACGAGCACGCCGCCGACGGCGACGGCAGCTGTCGGGTAGACGCCTTGCGCGGAATGCCCCCACACGGCGGCGACGTCGATGATGACGACGACGAAGAGCGACGCGATGACGGACCAGTACTTGAGCGTGGACACGTGGTAGCCGCGGGCTCGGATCGTCGGCACGGCGTACACGAGGACCAGGGCGAACAGCACCCAAGCGATGCTGTTGATGGGGGCGAGCGGATAGTCGTTGATGCGCAGCAGGAAGCGCGCGAAGGAGTGAACCGCGATGAGGGCGCCGGCAAGTCCCGGGCCGATTCCGAAGCGTGCCGTGCCGAGAGCCGCCTGGGACGTCGCCTTCAGGCCGGCGAGGCGAGTGCGTTCCGTGAGGTGCGACTTGCTCATTTCGCCACCTCGAGGACGACTGTCGTGCCGGCCCCAGGGGCCGAGAACACGCGCACCGTTCCGCCGATGTCTTCGACTCGTGCGACGACCGACTGCCGGAAACCGAGCCGCTGCGAGGAGACAGCGGCGGGATCGAAGCCGACGCCCGCGTCGGTGACCACTCCGCGCACCATCGCGCCGTCGTCGCTCAGCGTGACGTGCGCCTCGTCGACCTGGGCGTGGCGACGCACGTTCTCAATGCATTCGACGAGCGCGTAGATGAACGCGTCGAGCTTCTCCGGCTCGAGCCCGAGCTGTCCCGAGCCGTGCCACTGCACGCTGAGGTCGGTGCCGTTGAACCGGTTCTTGACGTTCTCGAGGGTGCCGCCGAGCTGCAGTTCGGCCGTGTTCGTCAGGTTGTACTCTCCCGAGGAGCGCGGCTTCGGGGACTCGCCGAGCCGCAGCCGTTCGAGGAGTTCGCGGTCGCTCGCGGCCTGGCTCCGAAGGCTCGCCTCATCGACGCCGACTCCCGAATGGGCGAGCAGCGTGAGCGTCGCGAGAGCCGTGTCGTGCAGCAGCCGGGCATCCCGCAGACGCTGCGCTTCCGTCTCACTGGCACGCCGCTCGATGGTGTGGGCGCGACCGATGCTGACGATGCGGCGGCTCACACGCGACATGCTGCTCCGCAGCCAGATGCCGAACATCGCACACAGTGCCCACAAGGTGACGACGAGGGAGAACAGCCCGATGAGTTGGCCAGGTTGCAGCCCGAGCCAGGCGCCGAGTCCGGCGACCGCTGCGATTATCGCGAGAAATACGCCGCCGAGGAACAGCAGGGCACCGCGCGTCGCGGTGAGCGCGACGGCGAGGGAGCCGACCGACCAGCCGGCGACCATGCAGATCGACGCGCCAAGGGAGTAGTTGATTCCCGAGCTGGGCACGGCTGCCGCGCACGCGAGAATCGTCGCGAGCCCGGTGCCGAAGAGCGTCGACTGTCGCAGCAGGTCGGGACGCTGCCACGTCCACACGAGTGCCGCGCCGAGCAGTACGTGCAACAGCAGAAGCTCCGTGAGCCATGGCGCATTCACGGCGCCGGGGATGCAGACCACGATGAACGAGGTGATGGTTCCGGCGAGCCCGAACGCGAGCGCCGTGCTGGAGACCAGGCGGGCGTGACGCAGAGCGAAGTACTCGAGGGATTCGTGCTGACGCCGCGCAGGATTCGACGAGGCGATCTCGCGCCACACCGTCATCGTCGTCACCCTTCCGTGCCTGGCGAGCTCCGATGACAGTCTATGTGCAGCCTGTTCAGGCGCTGAGCAGGCGTCGCAGGTGAGTTCCGACGGCCTCATGCTCGATCAGGAACGCATCGTGACCGAAGGGCGATGACAGTACTGCAGGGGCGTCACCGTCGATGTTCCCCGGCACCTGCGCCGCGATGAACTCCTGCCCGGGTAGCGGGAAGAGTCGATCACTGTCGATCCCGAGAACGAGGGTGGGCATGGTCACCCGAGACAGCGCTGCGGAGAGGCCGTCGCGGTCGCGGCCGACATCGTGCGAGTTCATGGCCTCGACGAGCACTGTGTAGCTGTTCGCGTCGAAGCGCCGGGTGAACTTGTTGCCGTGGAAGTCGATGTAGGACTCGACCGCGAAGCGCCCGCCGCGGCCGAGAGGGCTGATCTCGGACTGCCATGTGCGGCCGAAGCGCTGGTTCAGCTCGTGGGGGCTGCGGTAGTTGATCATTGCCAGGCGCCGTGCGAGGGCCAGGCCGCGGTGCGGGCCGTCGCCGTCTGCGGCGTCGTAGTAGTGTCCGCCGTTGAAGTAGGGATCCGTTCGCACGGCCTCGATCTGCACCGTGTTCTGCGCGACCTGGTCGGCCGTCGTCTCGGGCGGTGCGGCGAGCACAGCGAGCCGTCTCACCTTCTCGGGGTAGCTGACGCCCCACTCGAGCGCGTGCATTCCGCCCATTGAGCCGCCGATGACGGCCTCCCATGCCCGGATCCCGAGGTGCTCGCCGAGCATCGCCTGAGCCTGAACCTGGTCGCGCACTGTTGTGTAGGGAAACCGGGTGGCCCATTCGTAGCCGTCGGGCGCGAAGCTCGCCGGTCCGGTGGAGCCCTGGCAGCCGCCGAGCATGTTGGGGGCGACGACGAAGTAGCGATCGGTGTCGACGGGAAGGCCCGGACCGACGACGTCCTCCCACCAGCCGGCGGTGGCGTGGCCTCGACCTGCGGGTCCGCGCACGTGCGAGTCGCCGGTGAGCGCGTGCAGCACGAGAACGGCGTTGTCGCGCTCCTCGTTGAGGGTTCCCCAGGTCTCGTAGGCGAGGCGCACATGCGGCACGAATCCGCCCGCCTCGAAGCTGAACGCGCCGAGGTCAGCGAATACCCGATCTCCCGCAGGATCACCGTCGCGCCACGCCCCCGTGGCGGGCGGTCGTCCGATGACGGTTCGCGTCTCCGCCGCGGTGACGAAGCTCCACGGAACGGTGTCATCGGAACGCTGCGAATGCATAGTTCAATTCTCGCCGTCGGCGCCCGCGACGCGGGCATTGTTACACGCGAGCGCCGCCCGAGAGCACGAGCCGCCGGACACCCCGAGGGGCGCCGGCGGCTCGAGAGACGCTGGACTAGCGGGCCGCCTCCACGACGCGTCGGGCCGCGGCGAAGGCCTGTTCGAGGTCCGCCTTGAGGTCCTCCACGTTCTCAAGCCCGACCGAGAGCCGCACAAGGCCGGGCGTCACACCGGTCGTGAGCTGCTGCTCCGGGGTGAGCTGCGAGTGCGTCGTCGACGCGGGGTGAATCACGAGCGAGCGGACATCGCCGATGTTCGCGAGGTGGGAGAACAGCTGCAGGCTGTTCACGAACTCGCGACCGGCGTCGACGCCGCCCTTGAGCTCGAACGACAGCACCGCGCCGACGCCCTTGGGCGCGTACTTGTTCGCGTTCGCATACCACGGGCTCGAAGGCAGGCCGGCGTAGTTCACGCTCGCGATGTCGGGGTGCTGGTCAAGCCATTCCGCGATGTCCTGCGTGTTCTGCACGTGGCGCTCCACGCGGAGCGAGAGCGTCTCGATCCCCTGGATGAGCTGCCACGCGCTCGCCGGAGCGATAGCGGAGCCGAGGTCGCGGAGCAGCTGCACGCGCGCCTTGATGATGTAGGCGATCGAATCGCCGAGAACCGTCGTGTAGCTCGCCCCGTGGTACGAGGGGTCGGGCTCGGTGAGGCCGGGGAACTTGTCGACGTGCTTCGACCACTCGAATTTTCCGCCGTCGACGATGACGCCGCCGATGACGGTTCCGTGGCCGCCGAGGAACTTCGTCGCGGAATGCGTGACGATGTCGGCGCCGTGCTCGAGGGGCTTGATGAGGTACGGTGTCGCGATCGTGTTGTCGACGATGAGCGGTACGTCGTTGCTGTGCGCGATCTCCGCGACGCCCTCGATGTCGAGGACGTTGATGCGCGGGTTCCCGATCGTCTCGGCGAAGAGGGCCTTCGTGTTCGGGCGAACGGCGCGGCGCCACTCGTCGAGGTCGTCCTGGTCCTCCACGAACGTCGTCTCGATGCCGAGCTTCGCGAGGGTGTACTTGAGCAGGTTGTAGGTGCCGCCGTAGATCGACGACGACGACACGATGTGGTCGCCCGCCTGCGCGATGTTCAGGATCGCGAACGTGGATGCCGCCTGGCCGGACGCGAGCAGGAGGGCTCCGGTGCCCCCCTCGAGCGCCGCGACGCGCTGCTCGACGACGTCCTGCGTGGGGTTCTGGATGCGCGTGTAGATGTTGCCGAATTCGGCGAGCGCGAAGAGGTTCTTCGCGTGCTCGGTGTTGTCGAACACGTAGCTCGTCGTCTGGTAGATCGGTGTGGCGCGGGCCTTGGTCACCGGGTCGGGAGCGGCGCCGGCGTGGATCTGAAGGGTTTCGAACTTCCAGTCGGGCGAAGTGTCGGTCATGGTAATCCCATTTCGTTCGGGTGGCGTCTCTGTGACGGGATGCGTTCCCCCGAGAGTACGCGCGCTCGCGTCGTGTCAACAGGGAAGCCGAAACATGACGTAACGCAGTGCGTCGGCCGTGCGGAGCCGCGTCGGCGCAGTGTCGTCACAGCTGCGCCGGAAGTAGTTGACCAACATGGGTTGGTCAACTATTCGCGGCCCTATGGAGGTCACGGTTCAGGAAGCCAAGACGCACCTCTCTCGGCTGCTCCGCCGGGTGGAGGCGGGCGAGACCGTCGTGATCAAGCGCGGGCAGGTGCGGGTCGCCCTGCTGACGTCGGCACTGCCCCAGGCGGCGCGTCGCCAGATCTGGGGGGACGTGCAAGGTCGGCTGGCGTCCGACTTCGACGAGATCCCGCGCGAGCTTGAGGACTACGCGTCCTGATGCGACTTCTCCTCGATACGAATGTGGTGCTCTGGCTCCTGCTCGGCGACCGTTCGCGCATACCGCAGGCGATCGTCGATCGTATAGAGGACACGGGAAACGCCGTACTGGTGAGCGCAGCGAGCGTGTGGGAAATCGCCATCAAGCGCTCTCTCGGAAAACTGGAGATCGAAGACCGGTGGCCGCGTGCGCTCAACAGCCTGGGCTTCGATCATCGCCCCGTGACCGCGGAACACGCCGCGGCCGTCGAGAAGCTTCCCTGGATTCACGGCGACCCGTTCGACAGGCTCCTTCTCGCTCAGGCGAAGCTCGAGGGCGCGACCGTCGTGACGGCCGACGAGCGGATGCGGAAGTACGACGTTCCAAGCCTGTGGGTGTGAACCCAGCATGACCTGTCGCGGATCCGCCCGGATGCCGTGGGACGCTCTGCCTCGCTCGCTTGTGCACGCGGTGGAGGAGGCTCTCGGCTCGCCGATCACGGGCGCGGTCTCACAGCCGGGCGGCTCCTCACCCGGGAGCGCCGACCGGGTCGTCACCGCGACGGGCCGGCGCGCCTTCGTGAAGACGGCGAGCCGCACGCGAGACCCGGGCGCCCACGCTCTGCACCTGCGTCGGCGCCGCGTGGTTCGACGCGCTCACCTACCTGCTCGACATGCGGCGCCGGCTCGGCCGTGGTGACATCGATGATGTGGTCGCCTCGCATTCGGTTTTCCGGGGAGCGCTGCCGCGACAGATCGACGCGGCGCTCGCCGGACTTGCGGGCGGATTCTTCGATGCCGCCCGACTGCCGGCGCCGCCGAACATGCCGACGATCCGGGAATTCCAATTCGACGAAGGGATCGCCGCTCTCGGCTGGCTGCGCGAGAGGCTCGCTGCACATGGCTCGAAATCGGCGGGCGGCAGGCAGAGCTCTTAGGCTTGGGGCATGACATTCAAGCGTGCAGTGGTCACCGGGGCGAGTTCCGGAATCGGTTGGGCAACGGTCGTGGAGCTCCGCTCCCGCGGCTGGGACGTGGTGGGCGTCGCGCGTCGCGCCGACCGGCTCGCGGCGCTGGAGGAGCAGACCGGAGCGCGCGTGTTCACGGCCGACCTGACGGTGCAGGATGACGTGGACGCGCTCGCCGAGTTCGTCGCGTCGACGGGAGGTGCCGACGCGGTCGTCAACAACGCGGGAGGCGCGTTCGGGCTCGCGAGCGTGGAGGACTCGTCGGTGGCTGACTGGGAGCGCATGTACGCCATCAACGTACTCGGCACGAAGCGCGTAGTCTCGGCCCTGCTTCCGGTGCTTCGCCGCTCGATCGAGCCCGGGAAGGCGGCATCCATCGTCGGCATCACCTCGATCGCCGGGCAGGTCGCCTATGAGGGCGGCGGCGGCTACAACGCGGCGAAATTCGCGCAGCGCGCCGTGATGGAAGTGCTCCGGCTCGAACTGGCGGGGGAGCCGATCCGCGTCATTGACGTAGCACCAGGGATGGTGCATACGGAGGAGTTCTCCCTTGTGCGCTTCGGCGGCGACAAGGCGAAGGCGGATGCCGTGTACGCCGAGGTCCCCGAGCCGCTCACGGCCGAGGACATCGCCGAGACCATCGCGCACGCCCTCGACCTTCCGCCGCACGTGAACATCGACAGCGTCACCGTCAAACCGGTCGCCCAGGCTGCGCCGCACAAGGTCGCGAAGGGCCCGCTCAAGGTCGCGCGATGAGCGACGAGAGGGAAGTGCTCGGCTGGGACGACTTCGGCGAAGCCGCCCGTGACCTCGCCCGCACGGTGCACGCGAGCGGATTCGCGCCCGACATCGTCGTCGCTGTCGCACGCGGCGGGCTGCTGCTCGCGGGCGCCGTCGCGTACGCGCTCGGCACGAAGAGCTGCGGAAGCATCAACGTGGAGTTCTACACCGACATCGACAAGACGCTGCCCGAGCCTGTGCTGCTTCCGCCGGCGCTTGACGCTCCGGCGCTGAGCGGGAAACGCGTTCTGCTCGTCGATGACGTCTCGGACTCCGGTCGCACGCTGCGCCTCGTCGTCGACATCCTGACCGGGCACGGCGCCGACGTCCGCTCGGTCACGCTGTACTCGAAGCCGCGGACCGTTCTCGAACCGGACTACGTGTGGCGGCGCACCGACAAGTGGATCACGTTCCCCTGGTCGGCGCTTCCGCCCGTGACGAAGGAGAACTCGTGAGCATCTTCCTGTGCGGTGGAGGCGATGTCGACCTCGCCGAGTTCGTGGCCGAGGCCGCCGTGCGCTCCCAGCAGACCACTCGCGAAGTTCCGCGCATCGCTGTCGTCGCGATCGACACGGGGCACGGCAGCTTCTTCACCGACGAGATCGCCGAATCGCTCACGGACGCCGGCGCGTGCGAGCCGGTCATCCGCGCCTACCGGTCCGACCAGGAGGCGATCCTCGCCGACCTCGTCGACACCGACGGGATCTACGTCGCCGGCGGTCCCACTCCCGACTACCTGCGTGCCCTGCAACCTGTCGTCGGCGAGATCCGACGTCGTGTCGCGGCCGGAACCCCGTACTTCGGGGTATCGGCGGGAGCGCTGCTCGCCGCGGAGAAGGCGCTCATCGGCGGCTACCGCATCGGCGACGTTCCCGTGGCGCCCGAGATGATCGGAGAGGGAATCGACGAGCTCGAGGTCGCGTCCGGAATCGGTCTTGTCGACATCACCGTCGAAGTGCACGCCGCCCAGTGGGGCACGCTCGGCCGGCTTGTCGCGGCGACCGAGGCCGGTGTCGTCGAGGGAGGCGTCGCCATCGACGAGGACACAGCTCTCGTCGTGAGCGACGGGGGACTGCGCGTCGTCGGCTCCGGCTCGGTGTGGCAGGTGTTCTCCAGCGAGCACGGGGTCGTCGTCACGACGGCGGCGGCGGGCTGATGCCCGACCGCAGCCTCGCGCACCTCGCGGCGACGGGCGCCATGGATCCCGGGTGGGCGCGGGCGCTCGAGCCCGTCGCCGACGACATCGCCGCGATGGGCGACTTTCTGCGCGCCGAGCGGCGGGAGGGACACGACTACCTGCCGAGCGGCGCGAACGTGCTGCGGGCCTTCGCGCAGCCCCTCGACGACGTGCGCGTGCTCATCGTCGGCCAGGACCCGTACCCGACCCCGGGGCACCCGATCGGCTTGTCGTTCGCCGTGGACCCGCTCGTGCGTCCTCTGCCGCGCAGCCTGCAGAACATCTACCGGGAGCTTCACGAGGACCTCGGTATTCCGCCTGCCGCGCACGGCGATCTCACGCCCTGGACGCGCAACGGCGTCATGCTGCTCAACCGGGTCCTCACGGTACGTCCCGGCGCTCCGGCCTCCCACCGTGGCAAGGGCTGGGAGGCTGTGACGGAGCACGCGATTCGCGTGCTCGTGGAGCGCGCCGCCCCGCTCGTCGCCGTTCTCTGGGGCCGTGACGCGCAGAGCCTCACCCCCATGCTCACCGGCGTCCCCGTGGTGGCGAGCGCCCACCCGAGCCCGCTCTCGGCCTCGCGCGGCTTCTTCGGCTCCCGCCCGTTCTCGCGCGTGAACGCCCTTCTCGAACAGCAGGGGGCGAGCGCTGTCGACTGGGGCCTCGAACCGTCACATTCGTGAAACACGAGGGGCGTAGCATCCTGAACGTGACCGACACCCTCACGCCCCGAGCCTCCACCGTGCGCGCAGTCATCCGCCCGGCGACCCAGCCCGATCTCGAGCGCATCGCGGAGATCTACGCCCACTACGTGCGGGAGAGCTGCATCACGTTCGACGAGGTCGTGCCCGACAGCTCCCACTGGCAGAGCAAGCTCGCGGCCGCTCGCGACGCGGAGCGGCCGTTCCTCGTGGCGGAGACGCCGGAGGGAACCGTCGCCGGCTACGCGTACGTCGAGCCGTGGAAGGCGAAACGGGCCTACCGGCACACTGTCGAGAACTCGATCTACCTTGACCCCGCGCTCACCGGGCGAGGGCTCGGAACCGACCTGCTGACCGCGCTGCTCGAGCGGTCTCGCGCAGCGGGGATCGCGCAGGTCGTCGCCGTCGTGAGTGACACGGGAGCGGAAGCGTCGCTCGCACTGCACGAGCGCTTCGGCTTCCGGCGCGTCGGCCGGCTCGAGAACGTGGGCTTCAAGTTCGGTTCGTGGATCGGCGTGCACCTGCTGCAGCGCTCGCTCGAGTGACACTGCGGTTACGGCTCCGTAGGCTAGCCGTATGGTCGAGCTTCACGACGAGAGCGCCCTTGAACTGTGGACGGCGCTGCAGCGCGGCGAGACGACGCCGACGCAGCTGGTCGAGCACACGATCGACCGTGTCGAACGGCT
The DNA here is from genome assembly GCF_900105715.1 of Paramicrobacterium humi. Lineage (NCBI taxonomy): Bacteria > Bacillati > Actinomycetota > Actinomycetes > Micrococcales > Microbacteriaceae > Paramicrobacterium > Paramicrobacterium humi. Next base: position 2,410,354 of record NZ_FNRY01000001.1, read on the forward strand.
GGGGCCGCGCTACGGCGCTTTCGCGACGGTGACGGCGGATGCCGCTCGCGAGCGTGCCCGGCTCGTCGCCGAGTCCGTGCCGCGCACCGCGCCTCTCTGGGGGATCCCGCTCGCCGACAAGGATCTCGTGAACCGCGCCGGCGTGCCGACCGGCTTCGGCTCCCGCGTGTTCGCCGGTCAGGTCGCCGCGGCATCCGACGAGCTCGTCGACGTCCTGGACGCCGCGGGATCGGTGAGCCTCGGGAAGACGGCGACGCCCGAATTCGGGCTCGCCGGCTACACCGAGCCCGTCGCCACCGGTCCCGTGCGGAATCCTTGGGATCCCACCCGCGGAGCGGGCGGGTCGAGCGGCGGAGCGGCCGCTGCGGTCGCCGCCCGCCTGCTGCCGTTCGCGCCGGGAAGCGACGGCGGAGGCTCCATTCGTATTCCCGCAGCGGCATGCGGTCTCGTCGGCCTCAAGCCGTCCCGAGGCCTCGTGCCCGCCGCGAGCGGCATCTCCTCGCTCGCGGGGCTCGCCGTCGGCGGCTCGATCGCCCGAACCGTGACGGACGCGGCCTTCCTGCTCGACGCCATGATCGGGCGCCGCAACGGCCGCATCGATCATCACTACACCCTGCGCGCCCCCGATGACAACGATGGCGACCTGCTCGGCGCGGCCGTTCGCGGCGAGGGCCGGTTCCAGATCGGCATCCTCGAGAACACGCCGTGGGACGACGATGTGGAGATCACCGTCGCACCGGAGGCCGCCCAGACGGTTCTCGAGACCGCGCGGCTGCTGACGAGCCGCGGGCACGGCATCGAGACGTTCCGACTCGACCACGACGGCAGCTATCCCGGGCACTTCCGCGGTGTCTGGTACGCCTCGGCGGCCGGTCTTCCCGTCGACGGCGACGCCCTCGACCTGCTCGAGCCGCTCACGCGCGCGCTGCTCGAGCGTGGTCGCGCCATGCCATCGCGGGAGCTCATCGAGCACCTCATGGCCCTGACTGCATTCGAGCGAAGCGTGATCGCTCAGTTCTCCCGCTTCGACGCCGTGATGACGCCGACGCTCGCGCTCACCCCGCGACCGCTCGGCTGGTTCGACGCCGAGGACGCCGACCGCAACTTCGCGCAGCAGTGCGCGTACGAGCCCTACACCTCGTTCGTGAACGTCGCGGGCCTGCCGGCGATCACTCTTCCCGTGCTGCAGACGGCGGAGGGCCTGCCGATGGGCGTTCAGCTGATCGGCCGGCCCGGCGGCGAGGCGACGCTGCTGTCCCTCGGCCGACAGCTCGAACGCTCGGTGCGCTGGGAGCTGCGCCGACCGCCCGGCATCGACTGAGCGGTCGTCAGCCCTCGCCGGGAATCTCGAGCACGGGCACGGCGTCGAGCAACCGTCGCGTGTAGTCGTGCGCCGGCTGGGTCAGCACCTGCGCCGTCGGCCCCTCTTCGACGATGTGTCCGTCGTGCATGACGGCGACGCGCTCGCACAGGTCCCGGACGATGCCGATGTCGTGCGAGACGAGGACGACGGTGAGTCCCATCGTCTGCTTGAGGTCGCGGAGGAGGTCGAGGATCTGCGCCCGCACGGTGACGTCGAGGGCGCTGACCGGCTCGTCGCCGACGAGCACGCACGGCTCGTGGACGATCGCGCGCGCGAGGGCGATGCGCTGCCGCTGACCGCCCGAGAACTCGTGCGGATAGCGGCCTGCCATGTCGGCGTCGAGACCGACCCGGGAGAGCACTTGAAGCACTCGGGCCCGGTGATTCCCCGGAATGCCGAGGCCGGTAAGAGGCTCGGCGATGATGCGAGCCACCGTCATGCGGGGATCGAGGGAGGCGTACGGGTCCTGGAACACGATCCCGGTCTCCCGCCGGAACCACGCGGCGCGCCGTCCGGGGTGCACGGGCGTGCCGCGGAAGCGGACGGTGCCCGCCGTCGCCGTGTCGAGGGCGAGCATGAGCCGCACGAGCGTCGACTTGCCCGAGCCCGATTCGCCGATCACGCCGAGCGAGGAGCCCTCCTCGATCACAAGGTCGGTCGGAGCGAGCGCGCGCGTCACGCGCGGAGCCTGGAACATCGACTCCCGCGGGAGCGAGTAGTCCCGCGTGAGACCGCTGAGCCGGAAGAGGGGTTCGGTCACGGCTGCTCCGGTTTCGTCCAGCTCGTCGCGCGGGCGGCATCCACAAGCCTTCTCGTGACGGGGGAGGAGGGGCGGGAAAGCAAGTCGCTGATCGGCGCGGACTCCACGACGCGCCCGGCGCCGAGCACCATCGCCTCGTCCACGACGGACTGCAGCACCGCGAGGTCGTGCGTGATGAAGATGAGCGAGCTGCCGAGACTGTCGACGATCCGGTCGAACAGAGCGAGGATCTCCGCCTGGATCGTGACGTCGAGGGCCGTCGTGGGCTCGTCGGCGATGAGGATGCGCGGCCGCGCGGCGAGGGCGATCGCGATGCCGACTCGCTGCCGCTGACCCCCCGAGAGCTGGTGCGGGTAGCGTGTGACGATGGTCTCCGGGTCGGGGAGCGCGACGAGTCGCGCGATCTCCACGGTCCGCGCGCGCGCCTCGGAGCGGCCGATGCCCTCGTGGATGCGCAGCGGCTCGGCGATCTGCCTGCCGATCGTGCGGATGGGGTTGAGCGCCGTGCGCGGCTCTTGGAAGACCATGCCGATCTTGGCCCCCCGCACGCGCGCGAGCTCGCGTTCGCGCAGGCCGAGCAGCTCGCGGCCGTCGAGGCGGATGCTGCCCGTTGCGGTCGCGCCCTCGGGCAGCAGGCCGAGAATCGCGAGCGCCGTGAGGGACTTGCCCGAGCCGGACTCGCCGATGATGCCGAAGCGGCCGCCGTCGGGCACCGTGAAGCTCACGTCGTCGACGACAGTCCGGCCGCCGATCGATATCGTCAGCTCACTCACCATGAAACTCATGCGGTGATCACCTCCGGACGGCCGAGGCGCGGATCGGTCGCGTCGCGCAGGCCGTCGCCGAGCAGATTGAAGCCGAGAACCGTGAACGTGATGGCGAGGCCCGGCCACAGCACGGACCACGGGTGGATGCCGATGTATGTCTGCAGCTCCGCGAGCACTCGGCCCCATGACGGCGTCGAGACCGGCGCGCCGTAGCCGAGGTACGAGAGGCCCGCCTCGGCGAGAACGGCGACGGCCATGCACCACGACAGCTGCACGATGAACACGGGGGCGACGTTCGGCAGCACGTGCCGCGCAAGGTTGCGGACCGGGCCGAGACCGGCGGCGATTCCCGCCGTGACGAACTCCGAGCGTGACACGCGCCGGATCTCCGGTCGGGTCACGCGGCCGACGTTGACGCCGAAGCTGATGCCGACGGCGACGATGACGACGGCGAGCGAGCCGCCGAACGCCGACGCGAGCATCATGGCGATGAGCAGCGTCGGGAATGCGATGAGGATGTCGATGAGCACGGCGACGATCTCGCGCACCCACCGCGTCGTCAGCGCGCCGAGCGCCGCGAACACGACGCCCACGATCGCCGCGACCACGGCCGACCCGACGGCGACCTGAACGGTCACGCGCGAACCGGCGAGCAGAACGCTGAAGATGTCGCGGCCGATGTTGTCTGTGCCGAGCAGGTGCGCGGCGGACGGCGGCTGCCACTTGTTCGCGACGTCGGTGAGGATCGGGTCGTACGGGGTCCAGAAGAGCGAGACGATGGCGCACGCGAGCAGGACCGCGGTCGTGACGAGGCCGAACAGCCCCGTCGGCCGGGACAGCAGACTGCGCGCCCAGCCTCGGCGGCGGACGAGATCGACGGATGGCGTGCTCATGCCGCGCTCTCCCGCTGCCGAGGGTCGATGACGCGCGCGAGGATGTCGACGGCCGTGCCGATGACGAGAACGAGACCCGTCATGGCCAGGATCTCGCCCTGCACCTTCTCGAGGTCGCGATTGCCGACGTCGGCGACGAGCATTCGGCCGATTCCGGGCAGGTTGAACAGCTGTTCGATGATGACGGCGCCGACGAGAAGGCCCGCGATCTGCAGGGCGAGCACGGAGACGACGGTGAGGGCCACGTTCGGCAGGCCATGCGTGATGAGCGCTCGCGTGCGCGTGAGCCCCTTCGCGGCGGCCGTGCGCACGTAGTCCTGCCCCATCGCCTCGAGCGCGGCCGAGCGGATGAAGCGCAACAGCACCGCTCCCTCCACGACGCCGATCGTGAGTGCGGGAAGCAGCAGCGCGTACAGCGCCCGCGCCGGTTCGTCCCAGCCGGCGCGCGGAAAGCCCTGCGGCGGGAACCAGTGCAGCGTGACCGCGAACACCGCGACGAGGATCATGCCCGCCCACACGACGGGGATCGCGGCGATCGCCTGCGAGCTCATGCTCATGGCGGCGCCGGCGGCTCCGCGGTGCTTGATCGCCGACAGGATGCCGAGGGGGATGCTGATGACGAGCGCGATGAGAAGCGACAGGAGCGCGAGGGGAACCGTGACCTGCGCCTTCTGCAGCAGCTGATCGGTCACGGAGCTGCCGGTGAGCATGGACCGGCCGAGGTCGCCGTGGAGGATGCCGCCGATCCAGTCGACGTACTGCGCGGGAAGCGGGCGGTCAAGCCCGAGCGACACGCGAATCGCCTGGACCTGCTCGGGAGTGCTGTCGGTTCCGGCGATGACCTGGGCGACGTCTCCGGGAAGCACCCGGAGGGTCGTGAAGATCAGCGCACTGGCCACGAACAGTCCGATGACGAGCAGGACCAGGCGAGTCAGGACGAATCGTGTCACGTGGTCACGGCAAGGGAGCTCAGATCGAGACGCGCATTGGGGGAGTCGGTGGGGAAGCCGCTGATGCCCTTCCCGACGGCTGTGAGCGTGAGCGCGTTGTACAACCAGTCGGCGGCGTGATCTTCAGCCACGATGCGTGCCGCCTCCTTGAGCTTCTGGTCGGCGGCCGCCGGATCGACGGCCGCGATCGACTCCGCGTACAGCTTCTGCACGTCTTTGTTGTCGTAGCCGAAATAGTAGTCCGGATTCGCCCAGTTGCCGAAGTCGCGGGGCTCGAGATGGTCGACGAAGCTCAAGTCGTAGTCGTGGTTCTGGTACACGTCGTTGAGCCAGGTGGAGAACTCGACCGAGTCGACGGTGAGGGTGACGCCGACCTTCTTGTAGGCGGAGACGAGGAGGTTGGGCACCGTCGTGCCGTAGATGTTCGGAACCGTGAGCGTGAGCTTGAGGTTCTCCTGACCGGCCTCGGCGAGGAGCTTCTTCGCCGTGTCGGGCTCGAACGGTCGAACCGAGGTGAGGTCCTCGTAGCCGGGATCGAGCGGCGGGATCGGGCCGCCCATCTGCACGCCCGCTCCGCCGATCGCGTCGATGATCGCCTTGTGGTCGACGGCGAGGCGCAGCGCCTTGCGCACGCGGACGTCGTCGAGCGGCGCCTTCGTGTTGTTGAACGCGAGCGTGTACTTGTCTGTCGTCTTGCCCTCGGTGACGGTGAAGTCCGTGCCGTCGAACTGGCTGCGCAGGTTCGGATCGACGGCAGTGAGCACGTCGACGTCGCCGGCGAGCGCGGCGTTCACGCCTGCCGTCGTGTCGCTGATGTAGACGAATACGACTTCGGCGACCTTCGCCTTGTCGCCCCAGTACTCGGTGTTGCGCTTGAGGGTGATCGAGTCGCCCTGCTTCCAGCTGTCCAGAGTGAACGGTCCTGTGCCGTTCGCCGTCGTCGCGAGGTCGTTCTTCGCGGCCTTCTCGAGAACGAGTCCGGCGCGGCCCGAGAGGTTCCACAGCAGGTTCGAGTCCGGTTCGGACAGCGTGAGTGTGACCGTGTGGTCGTCAGGGGCGCTGATCTCGGTCACGTGCGAGAGCAGCTCGTGGTCGCGCAGCTCCGGGTCGTCCTTCACTTGCGTGAGCGACCAGACGATGTCGTCCACCGTCATCGTCTTGCCGTCGTGGAACGTGACGCCGCCGTTGATCTCGAAGGTGTACGTGAGGCCGTCGTCGCTGATCGCGTGGCTCTTCGCTATCGTGTCGACGATCTCGCCCTGCGGCGTGCGCGAGACGAGGCCCTCGTAGACGTTGTCGATGAGCACTTGGTCCAGCGCGGCGCCCGAGGTGCGGCGGATGTTGAGATCCGTCGGCTCAAGCACGAGGCCGACGTTGACTGTCGCGTCGGTGTCCGGGCCCTGCTGTTTGTCGGTCGAGCCGGTGCAGCCGCTCAGCAGCAGTGCCGCGATCGCGGCGACGCCGACGGCGACGAGGCGGGTTCTCATGGCGGGGCGTTTCCTTTCGCTTGCTCGCACGCGCCTCACGCGCGCGAGCCGTCTTCCGGCCGGGGCTGATCGCTCCCGGCTGTGCTGATGAGGCCGCGGATGGCCTCGGCGAGTGCGACCGGGGCGTCTTCCTGAACGTTGTGCCCGGCTTCGAGGGTAACGGAGGAGGAGCCGGGAACGCGGCGCAGGAACTCGTCGACGAGCTCGTCGGTGAGAAAGCCGCGGCTTCCGCGCACGAGCAGCACGGGGATCGTGAGCGACTCGAGGCCGCTCCAGATCGCCGAGTAGTCCCGGCCGAGCTGTGGCCGGTCCTCGCCGAGATTGCCGAGGTGGTGACGGAACACCACGCGTCCGTCGTCACGCACGCGCGTGTTCAGCTCCACGCCTCGCGCGACGGAGCGGCGGGAGACGCCGATCCCGAAGGATCGTGCGTAGTCGACGATCTCGTCGCGGCTGCCGAAGTCGCTCGGCCCCGACAGGAAGCTCTCGATCATCGCGGCGTCGGTCGCGGTCACACCCGGCGTGATGTCGACCACGACGAGCCCGCGCACGGCTCCCGGGTGCTTCGCCGCGATCATCGCGGCTGCGAGACCGCCGAGAGACTGGCCCACGAGCACGTGAGGGCCGACCCCGAGCCGCTCGAGGATATCGAAGACGGATGCCGCGACGGTGTCGGGCCGGTAGTCGACGTCATCGCGCCACTGCGAGAGCCCGTGCCCGGGAAGGTCGATCGCGAGAGCCGGCTCGTGGAGCGCCACGGCCGTCGCGTCCCACGTATGCGCGTTGAGAGCCGCGCCGTGCAGGAACGTCACCGCCGGTCCGCCGGTGCCGTATCGGATGAAGCTCACATCCCGTCCATCGCCGTCCGGAAGTGCATCGCGGCGCGCGGCGGGCACGGGGCCGGAAATGCCGAACTCCTCGGCCTCCTCGACGAGGAAGCGGAATTCATCCTCTGTGTCGCTCATCCGAGCTCCTCACCGTGCCGTTTGATGGACTCGAACCATTATCGCGGTGTCGCGCGCACCGTTCTCCCGTGTTACGCCGCCGCCACAGGTGCGGTGCAAGATGGGTGCATGACTCCATCTTCGCGCATTCACCCGTCGAGAACGCAGCGGGAGGCGTACGAGGCGCTCAAGCAGGTTTCGCTCACGACCGGGAAGATCGCGGCGGACGCGGGACTTGAGCCTCGCCTGCTCGAGCTCGTGCAGCTGCGGGCCTCGCAGATAAACGGCTGCGCCTTCTGCCTCGACTACCACCACGATCGCGCGATCGCGGCGGGCGAGACGGAACAGCGCATCACCGTCCTGTCCGCGTGGCGGGAGGCGAGGCTGTATTCGCCCCGCGAGCAGGCGGCGCTCGCGCTCGCCGAATCCGTCACTCTCATTCACGACGGCCAGCTGCCCGATGACGTGTACGAGAGCGCGATCGAGGTCTTCGCTCCCGAGGCGTACACGGCGCTTCTGTGGGTGCTCGTCTCGATAAACGCGTTCAATCGCATCGCCATCGCGGGACGCTACCCGGTCGAGGCCCGGGAAAGTTAGGTGTGGCTATACTAAGAGCGCTATGACTCAGACTCGAACCCGCGCCACCGGGTCTCACGCGCGCCGCGATCCTCGCGGTATCGGGCACGTCTACCTGCTGACCGCCGACGAGTCGTCGATCGGCGAGCTCGAGGCCGCGCTGCAGTCGCTTCCGTACTGCGCGCGAGGCCGAGTCTTCGTCGAGGTCGCCTCCGCGGCCGACATCTCGCACATCGACGTGCCCTCGCGCATGACCGTCACCTGGCTGACCCGTTCGACGCGCACGGGAGCGCCCGGAAGCGGCCGCGGCTGCGCGGCGGGTGAGGCGATGGCGCGAGCCGTGTGCGCCTGGGCCGACGAGATGCTGTGCGGCAGCGACACTCCGCACATCTGGCTCGGCGGTCACTACCGCGGAGTCTCCGCCGTGCACGAGCACCTCGTGCACGCGCTCGCGGTTCCCGCGGACCACGTCGTCACCCCCGCCCCGTACGGGCTGCGTGGCTAGACTCGCTGCATGAGCGCGTCCGTCCCCACCCTGACCCTCCGCACCGGATTCACGATCCCGCAGATCGGGCTCGGCGTGTACAAGGTGCCGGCCGAGCAGACCGCCGACGTCGTGCTCACGGCGCTCGAGGCGGGCTATCGGCACGTGGACACGGCGACGCTGTACCGCAACGAGAAGGCGGTGGGCGAGGGCATTCGCCGCAGCGGCGTGCCGCGCGAGGAGCTGTTCGTCACGACAAAGGTGTGGGACGACGACCACGGCTACGACAGCACGCTCGCGGCGTTCGACCGCAGCCTCGATCTGCTCGGTCTCGATTACCTCGACCTGTACCTGATCCACTGGCCCGTGCCGAGCCGTGACCGCTACGTCGAGACCTGGCACGCGCTCGAGCGGCTCGCCGCCGACGGCCGCGTGCGCTCGATCGGCGTCTCGAACTTCCACGCCCACCACCTCGAGCGGCTCTCCGCCGAGAGCGAGAGCGTTCCCGCGGTCAACCAGATCGAGACGCATCCGTGGCTGCCTCAGCATGAGGACCGCGCGTACGGGGAGACGCACGGCATCGTCACCGAGGCGTGGTCGCCGCTCGCGCGCGGCCGCGTGCTCGGTGATGAGACCCTCGGTCGGCTCGCCGCCAAGCACGGCGTGAGCGCCGCCCAGATCGTCATCCGCTGGCACCTTCAGCTCGGCAACGTCGTGATCCCCAAGTCGGTCACGCCCGCACGCATCCGCGAGAACCTCGACGTCTTCGGCTTCGAGCTCGATTTCGAAGATCTCGCGGCGATCGCCGAGCTCGAGACGGGGGAGCGCACGGGATCAGATCCCGACGACCACTGAAGGGCTTGCGCTAGTAAGGTTAGGCAACCCATACTAGAGACGTGCAGAATGAGACGGATGCCGCGACCCTGACGCCCGTGCGTCCCGCGTTCTGCAACTTCGACCTCACCGTCGGCCGCGTCCGCCGGCTCAGCCCGCACTTCACGCGCATCACGTTCACGGGCGACGAGCTCGATCACTTCGGCACAGAGGGGCTCGATCAGCGGATCAAGATCGTGCTCCCGCTGGCCGCGACGGGGTTCGACACGTTCCCGTCCGGGCCGGACTGGTATGGCGCGTGGCGGCAGCTGCCCGACGAGCAGCGCAACCCCTTCCGCACGTACTCGATCCGCGCGATTCGCTGCGACCAGCGTGAGCTCGACGTCGACTTCGTCTCCCACGGCGACGGCGGTCCCGCCTCTGCCTGGGCGGCGACGGCGCGCGCCGGTGATCGGGCGGTCGTCGTTGGCCCCGACGCGCGAGCGGGGGAGTCGCGTGTCGGCATCTCCTGGAACCCCGGAGCCGCGCGGCACCTGCTGATCGCCGGTGACGAGACGGCGGTGCCTGCGGTCAGCGCGATCCTCGCGCAGCTCCCGAGCGACGCCGTCGGCCGGGTCTTCCTCGAGGTGCCGAGTGCGGCGGACATGCTCGAGGTCCGCGCACCCGAGGGCGTTCACGTGCACTGGCTGCCGCGTGCCGTCCCGGACGCCGACTACGGGATGCGCCTCGTCGACGCCGTGCGCGGCTGGGTGCGCGAGCACGTTCGTGAGGTCTCTGCCACCCGGATCGAACTCGGCGACATCGACATCGACGCCGAGATCCTCTGGGACGTCCCCGATCCGGCATCGGCGCCGGGACCCGAGGACATGTACGCCTGGATCGCGGGCGAGGCCGGCGCCGTGAAGACGCTTCGCCGGTTCCTCGTCTCCGAGACCGGCCTCGACCGTCGCGCCGTCGCCTTCATGGGCTATTGGCGCCTCGGCAAATCAGAGGTCTGACGCTTCCGCCCACCCCGACAGTAAGGACCCTTGTGCCCTCTCCGCGCCGAATTCTCGCCGGCACGCTCGCGCTCGCCGCGGCCGTCGCCCTCAGCGGCTGCTCCGCCCCTGCGGCATCCGATGTGCCCGCCGAATCGGCGTCATCGGCCTTTCCCGTCACGATCCGGAGCAGCCTCGGTGACGCGACTGTCGCCGCGCAGCCCGAGCGCGTGCTGACGCTCGGCCAGGGCACGGCGGACACCGTCGTCGCGCTCGGCATCACGCCCGTCGCCGTCGAGGCCGACGCGTGGGGCGGCGACGCCGACGGGTATCAGCCGTGGGTGCGGGAAGCCATCGAGGAGCGCGGCGACGCACTGCCCGCGCTCATTGCGGGCGGCACCGAGATCGACATGGACGCGGTCGTCGCCGCCGATCCGGATCTGATCCTCGCGCCGCAGTCAGGGCTCACGCAAGACCAGTTCGACGTGCTCTCGAAGCTCGCCCCGACCGTCGCGTATCCCGGGCAGGCGTGGAGCACGCCGTGGGACGAGCAGATCGAGATCATCGGCACGGCGCTCGGCAAGCCGGAGGAGGCGGACGCGCTCATCAGCGGCATCACCGACACGCTCGGCGACGTCGCAGAGGCGCACCCCGAGTGGCGCGACACGAGCTTCGCGTACGTCTACACGTCGAGCCCCGGCGTGCTCGGCGTCTTCCAGCCGAGCGAGCCGCGAGCCGCGATCCTCGAGCTCATGGGGCTGCGCACAGCCGCGTTCGTCACCGAGCAGCCGGTGGACGAGGGCACGGCCTCGAGCACCCTGAGCCTCGAGAACGCCGACCTTCTTGACGACACCGACCTCGTGTTCAGCTGGTTCGAGAACGCCGAGAACCAGGCGCAGATCGAAGCACAGCCGCTGTACGCGCAGATCCCGGCGGTGCAGCGCGGCTCCGACGTCGTCATCTACGACCACCAGTTCGTGACGGCGGCGAGCCTCATCACGCCGCTCACGGTTCCGTGGGTGATCGACGACTACGTCGAGCTGATTGAGAAGGCAGTGGAGAGACTCTGATGAAACGAACAATGGCGGCGCTCGCCGCGCTCGCGGCAACGGCGCTCATGCTGAGCGGCTGCTCAGCGGCATCCGACGCCCCCGAGAGCACGCCCACGTCGGACGGGGCGTTCCCCGTCACGATCAAGAGCGCGCTGGGAACCGCGACGATCCCCGAGGCACCCAAGCGTGTCGTGTCGATCGGCTGGAGCACCCCCGACATCGCCGTCTCGCTCGGCGTCACTCCCGTCGCGATCGAGGCCGACACGTGGGCCGGCGACAAGGACGGCCTGCTGCCGTGGCTGCGCGACGCGATCGAGAAGAGCGGCGACCCGCTGCCGCAGACGTTCAGCGTGTACCCCGAGATCGACATGGACGCGATCGTGAAGGCGAACCCCGACCTGATCCTCGCGCCCCAGTCCGGCCTCACGCAGGACCAGTACGACGTGCTCTCGAAGCTCGCGCCGACGGTCGCCTACCCGAAGGCGGCGTGGCAGACGAGCTGGACCGAGCAGATCCAGATCGTCGGGAAGGCCCTCGGAAAGCCCGACAAGGCGCAAGGTCTCATCGACGGCATCAACGGCCAGCTCGCGGACGCCGCGGCGGAGCATCCCGAGTTCGAGGGACTCTCGTTCGCGTACGTCTACACGGGCAAGCCCGGTGCCCTCGACGTGTACATGCCCGGCGACCCGCGCGTCGACGTTCTCACGGAGCTCGGCTTCACCGAGGCGCCCGCCGTCGCCGACCTGAAGCCGAGCGCGGGGACGTTCACGTCGACGATCGGCATGGAGAACGCGGACCTGCTCGACGACGTCGACGTGCTGTTCACGTGGTACAACTCCGAGGAGGAGAAGGACGCCGTTGCCGCGCAGGAGCTCTGGAAGCAGATTCCCGCGGTGAAGCGCGGCTCCGTTGTCGAGTTCATCTCCGACCGCCAGCTCGGCATGGCGACGAGCGCGATCACGCCGCTGAGCGTGCCGTGGGCGCTCAACAAGTACCTCCCGCTGATCGAGGAGGGCGTCTCGCACGTCGATGACTGATCGAGGGCCGACGGCACGCGGTCGCTTCGCCCTCGGCGTCGCGGCCGCCGTCGTCGTCCTCGCCGTGACCGTCGTGCTGAGCCTCGGCGTCGGCTCGAAGGAGCTCTCGCTCCAGCAGCTTCTCGACTCCGCCGCCGGGAACGGGAGCGCGTACGTCGACGCCGTGCTCGGCAGCCGCGTCCCGCGCACGGTGCTCGGGCTCATCGTGGGTGCGGCGCTCGGGGTCGCGGGAGGAGTCATGCAGGGCGTCACCCGCAACCCGCTCGCCGATCCGGGACTCTTCGGCGTCAACGCGGGCGCCGCGGCGGCCATCGTGACGGCCGTCGGCTTCGCCGGAGCGGGAGCGGGAGCCTACGTGTGGCTCGCGCTTCTCGGCGCCGCCGTCGCGGTCGTCGCCGTGTACGCGCTCGGCACGTCGCGCGGCGGCGGCTCGGCGACGCGCATCGTTCTCGCGGGCGCCGTCGTCACGGCCGTCTTCTCCGCCTATGTCCAGGCGATCACTTTGAGCTTCCCCGAGGTGTTCGACGCCTACCGGTTCTGGGTCGTCGGCTCTCTCGCCGGCCGGTCTCTCGAGCAGGCGTGGCTCATCCTGCCGTTCGTCGGCGTCGGGCTCGTTCTCGCCCTCGCACTCGCGCCCGCGCTCAACGCTCTCGCGCTCGGCGATGACATCGCCGCGTCCCTCGGCTCGAGCCCCGCCGTCACACGCGTTCTCGCGGGCGTCGCCGTCGCCCTCCTCGCGGGAGCGGCGACGGCCGGGATCGGCCCCATTCTCTTCGTCGGCCTCGCCGTGCCGCACATCGCTCGCGCGCTCTCGGGTCCCGACCACCGGCTGCTGCTGCCGCTGTGCCTCCTGCTCGGGCCCGCGCTCCTGCTCGCCTCGGACGTGCTCGGCCGCGTGATCGCTCGCCCGGACGAGCTCATGGTCGGCGTCATGACCGCGTTCGTCGGCGCGCCCGCGCTCTTCGTCGCCCTTCGGCGCCTGCGGGGTGAGAGACGGTGAACCGGATGCCGCTCACGCTGCGCATCGGCAGCATCCTGTCGCTTCGCCTCTCGCGCCGTTCGCTGCTGGTCGGCGGCCTGCTCGTTCTCGCGCTCGCCGTGCTGTCGGTGCTGTCCCTCTCGCTCGGTGATCTCGGCGTGGCGCCGGCCGCCCTCCCCGCGGCGATCTTCGGCGACGGCTCGGGCGCCGACGGCTTCGTCGTGCAGACCCTGCGCGGCCCTCGCCTGCTCGTCGCGATCGGGGCGGGAGCGGCTTTCGGTCTGAGCGGGTCGCTGTTCCAGCGCGTGACGCGCAACCCGCTCGGCAGCCCCGACGTGATCGGCCTCACCGCCGGCGCCTCCGCCGGCGCCGTCGCCTTCGGTCTGCTGTGGCCCGGCGTCGTGCCGCTGCCGCTCGGCGCCGTCATCGGCGCCGCCGCCGCGATGGTCGTCGTCTACCTCGCCACCGGCAACGGGTTCCGGGCTCCCGGGCGCCTGATCATCGCGGGCATCGGCGTGCAGGCGATCGCGCTGTCGTTCGTGCAGTTCGCGCTCACGCGCACGAGACGGGAGCAGGCGACGGTGCTCGCAACGTGGCTCAACGGCAGCCTCGAAGCGCGCAGCCTCGCCGACGTGCTCGTCATCGGCAGCGCCGTCATCGTGTTCGGCGTGGCGGCGCTGGCTCTCTCGGCGCGACTCACCCTCGTCGAGATGGGCGACGACATCGCCGACGGGCTCGGCGCGAACTCCGCCCGCACGCGCTCGCTCGCGGTCGGCGTCGCGATCGTGCTCGCCGCGGCGGGAGTCGCCGTGTGCGGGCCGGTCGCGTTCATCGCGCTCATGTCGCCGCACGTCGCGCGCTTTTTGACCGGCCGCTCGTCGGCGCTGCCCGCGGCGCTCATGGGAGCCGTGCTGCTCGTGCTCGCCGACGGCATCGTGCAGTTCGCGCCGCTCCCGCAGCAGCTGCCCGTCGGCATCGTCACGGGCGTCATCGGCGGGGTGTTCCTCGGTGCCCTCCTGGTGGCTCAGTGGCGCCGCGGCGCGCTCTGACGCGCGCGCAGGTATCCGCCCTTCTCCAGACCCGCCTCGATCTCGAAGCGATTGCGCAGCGGATCGAAGCCCGACAGCGCGTACAGCACGGGAAACAGCATCCCGTACCGCTGCCACTGGCGCTTGTGCACCGCCTCGTGCTCGAGCACCTCGTCGTTCACGTTCGTGCGGGTGAGGTAACACGCGCCCACGCACGATCCGCCGCGACCGAAGGTCCAGTTGGGCATTCCCGTGAACACGAACAGGCCGTTCCGGCGCTCGATGCGGCCCGTCGACCAGAGCGCTCCCCAGGCCAGGCCCACGAGCGTGGCATACAGGTAGCCGAGCCGGCTCAGCGGGGAGTCGAGAAGGATGCCGCTCACGCGGACTCCTCGTGCAGCTTCTCGAGCAGGCGCAACCAGATCTCGCTCATCGTGGGGAACGCGGGAACCGCATGCCACAGCCGGTGAAGCGGAACTTCCCCGACGACGGCGATCGTCGCCGCGTGCAGCATCTCCGCTGTGTCGTCGCCGACGAACGTCGCGCCGACGAGCGTGCCGCGTTCGACATCGATGACGGCGCGCATCGTGCCGGTGTAGCCGTCAGCGTGCAGGGCCGCGCCCGCGACCGAGCCGAAACCGATGTCGAGAGTCTTCGAGCGGATGCCGCGATCCTGCGCCTTCGCGCTCGTCAGCCCGATCGAGCAGACCTGCGGCTGGCTGAACACGACAGAGGGGGTCGCTGCGTGGTCGGCGGTCGCGACAGCCGAAGACCACGGCTCGGTCGACGGCACGTCGCCGCGCGCCCGAGCCGAGATCGCGGCGGCGGCCGCGCGCGCCTGGTACTTGCCCTGGTGCGTGAGCAGGTTGCGGTGGTTGACGTCGCCCACCGCATAGAGCCAGCCGCCGTCGACGCCGGTCGCGCGCATGGTGTCGTCGACCTCGATCCACGCGCCATCCTCGAGGCCGATCGTCTCGAGGCCGAGGTCCGTGCTGCGCGGCGCACGCCCCGTCGCGACGAGCACCTTCTCGGCGCGCACCTCGCTGCCGTCGGTGAGGGTGAGAGCGACGCCGTCGTCGGTTCGCGCGGCGCGCTCGACCTCGCCGGGCACGATCTTCGCGCCGTCGTCGGTGAGGCGCTTTGTGACGGCGTCACCGGCGATCGGCTCGAGCTTCGACAGCAGCTTTCCCCGCACCACGAGGGTCACCGTCGAGCCGAGTGAGAGGTACGCGGTCGCCATCTCGGCGGCGACGACGCCGCCGCCGATTATCGCGAGGGAGGCCGGTGCCTTCTCCGCTGTCGTGACCTCCCTGTTGGTCCAGGCGCCGACCGAGGAGAGCCCCTCGATCTCCGGAATGCGCGAGGTGGAGCCCGTGCACACGGCGACCGCGTGCCGCGCGGTGAGCGTGAGCGTCTCGCCGTCGGGGCGGGTGACCTCGACGCGGCGTTCGCCGGTCAGCCTGCCCTCACCGCGCACGAGGGGGATGTGGGCGCTCTCGAGCCACTCGACCTGACCGGAGTCGTCGCCTCGCCCGGTGAAGCCGTCGCGGCGCTTGAACACGGCGTCAGCATCCAGCGGCGCCGTGACGGATTGCGCGGCGCCCTGCACCGCGAGGGCGGCGTCGCGAGCGGCGCCCGGGCGAAGCAGCGCCTTCGACGGCGTGCACGCCCAGTACGAGCACTCTCCGCCGACGAGCTCACGCTCGATGATGACGGTGCTCAGGCCGGCTTTCGTTGCATAGTCGGCGACGTTCTCCCCGACGGGGCCGGCGCCGATGACGATGAGGTCGTATTCGGTCATGCCCCGACGATACCCGCGTCCGCGTCACCGGGTAAGGGCGCCGAGGATCCGCAGGATGGCTGCGAGGTCGTCGGACGCCGCGGCGGCCGACGCCGGCGCGAATCCCGTGATTCCCGCGCCGGAGAGCGTGAACCGCCCGCGGACCGCGGCGAGCAGCTCCACAAGCGAGGCGAGGGGGATGCCGAACGGCTCGGCCCAGTGCGTTCCGTCGATGTCGGCCGGGTCGAGAACGTCGAGATCGATGTGCACGTACACGCTGCCGGCGCCCGTCGCCTCGAGCGCGGCGAGCAGCGACTCTGTCGTCACGTCCGCGCCCGGCAGAGTCGTGAGCGGCGACTCTTCGATGAAGCGCGTCTCGGAGTCGTCGACCGAGCGGATGCCGGCGAGCACCACTCGCTCTGCCGGCACGGGGTTCGAGGCGGCGAGCACCTCGTGGCCCTCGCCAAGCACGGCGCGCAGAGCCATGCCGTCGAAGGCTCCGGACGGCGACGACTCGGCCGTGTGCAGGTCAGGGTGGGCGTCGAACCAGACGACGGCCGTGTCACCGTTCGAGCTCCGCATGGCGTGGTCGATCGCGGCGATCTCGATGCCGCAGCCTCCGCCGATGCACACCACGGGCTCCGCCTCGGTGCGCAGCCCCTCACGCAGCCGTTCCCGCACCGTGACGATGGAGCTGAACCGCTGGATTCCCGTGCCGAGGGCGTCTCCGGCCCCGTTCGGAACGTCGACGACGCGCGTCGATCGGGACGGCAGGTCGCCTCGGATGGCTTCGGCGCCGTCAATGAGCTGCATGGCGCGTGTGGACGACGAACCCTGCCACTGGGGCACAACCATGAATGCCGTCATGATTCCAGTATGCGCGGTTCCCGCATTCGATCAGGGGGAAGGGGGCCGCAGCGTCGTGCAGGCCCCCTTCCGGAGCGGTTCAGGACTCGACGGCCGGCGTGCTGCCGTGCTTGAGTGCGGCGAGGCGCGCCTCGACCTCGGTGAGCTCTCCCATGTCGTCGAGCTGCTCGAACTGCGCGTCGAGGCTCGAGGCCGCGAGCTCCTGCTGCCCGCGCACTTTCGCCTCCTCGCGACGGATCTTGTCTTCGAAGCGGCTGACCTCGCTGGTCGGATCCATGATGTCGATGCTCTTGAGGGCGTCGTTCACCTTGAGCTGCGCTTGCGCCGACTTCGCGCGCGCGACGAGCTCGTTGCGCTTGCTCTTGAGCTGGTTCAAGCGCTCCTTCATTCCGTTGAGGCCGTCCTTGAGCCGGTTGACGACGTCGGTCTGGTTCGCGATCTGCGGTTCGGCCGCCTTCGCCTCCTTCTCGGCGTCGATCTGGCGGCCCAGAGCGACCTTCGCGAGGTTGTCGAACTTGTCCGCGGCCGGGGCGTCGCCCGCCGCGCGCAGCTCGTCCGCCTTGCGGCTCGCGGCGAGGGCCTTGTTGCCCCAGTCGGCGGCCGCGCGGAGGTCTTCCCGGTGGTCTTCCTCGAGCAGCCGAAGATTTCCGATGGTCTCGGCGATCGCGCTCTCGGCCTCCGCGATGTTGTTCGTGTAGTCGCGCACCATCTGGTCGAGCATCTTCTGCGGGTCCTCCGCCGCGTCGATGATCGCGTTGATGTTGGCTCGCGCGAGCTGGGCGATGCGCCCGAAGATGGTCTGCTTGGCCATGGGTCGTCCTCTCAGTTGTTGTGGTGTGGAGTCAGAATCGTCCGCCGCCGCGCCGGGAGCGTCCGCCCCCGCCGAACGAGCGGCCCCCGCCGAAGGAGGGGCCGCGGCCGGACGAGCGGTAACCGCCGCCGAAGCCGCGGGAGGAGCCGCCGGAGGCGAGGAGCCCGCCGATGACGGCGCCGAGCAGTCCGTCGACGACACCGCTCGAGCGCCCGGTCGCGTATGGGCCGCCGAAGCCGCCGCCGAACCCGGTGTCGAAGCCGCTCAGATCGCTCTGCGCGCTCGCGAGCGACTGCTGGGCGAGGGCCGCGGCACGCTGCGCGCTCGCGAGCGCCGTCGTCGGGTCGCCCTGGCTGAGCGATTGCGCCTCGGCGAGCAGCCGCCGCGCTTCGGCGAGGCGGGTCCGAGCGGTCGTGCCGACCGCTCCGCGGCGTGCCGCGATGAAGTCCTCGGCCTGAGAGACGTGGGAGCTCGCTATCGATAGCGCACTGCCGAGTGACGCGCGGGCCCGGCGCTCCGCCTCGGCAGCGTCGCGCACGCGCTTCAGGGCGGCGTCCATTCGCGTGTTCGCCTCGGTGAGGCGGGACGCGAGCTCGACGGGATCTGTCGGGGGCGCCGCGGAGCGCGCATCCTCGACGGTCTGCGCGGCTGCGGCGGCGACGCCCGCGAGCTCGGCGGACCCGTCGCCGCGCGCCGCAGCGACGTCGGCGTCGAGATCGGCGATGAGGCGCTGCACCTCGGCTTGCGCTGCAGCCAGCTCGTCTCGACGGCGGGCCACAGCGTCGAGCAGCTGGCCGCCCTGCGCCACCGCCCGCTTCGCGTCGCGCAGGAAGACGGCTGCCTGGCCGTTCGTCCCCGCCTCGGCGTTCGCGCGGGCCGAGCTCAGTCCTTCGCGAGCGAACCGGATGCGCTCCGTCGCCTGAGCGACGTTGTCGGCGACCGCCTCTGTCGCTGTCGCCGCGTAACGGCGCTGCAGTTCGTCGAGCAGCCGGCTGCCCTCCGGGAGGCGCTGCTCGAGGGCGGCGATGTCGGCGTCGACGCTCTGCAGGACGGGGGAGAGGTTCTCGGCGAGGGCGTCGAGCTCGTCGAACGATGCTTCTTGCGCGTCGAGAGCGGTGCCGACGGCCGTGCAGATCTCCAGGATGCGCGCGTAGCTCGACCGCTTCTGCTCGTCCGTGTCGGGGATCGCGTCGTCAAGCTGCTGCTGCAGTCCGAACGCCTCGCGGAGCTGCGTGCTCGCCTCGGCCACGGCCGCCTTGTACGGCTTCACCGCGTCCTCACCGTACTGGGCGAGCGCGAAGCCGAGATCCTGCTCGGCGGTGCGCACGGCGTCATCGCTCTGCACAAGCGCCCGCGACGCCTCCGCCTCGAGCTCCTCGAGCGACTCCGCTCTCGCCCGCCGCGAGCGGCCCCGCCGCACGAGCACGACGACGAGGATGACGAGGCCGATCGCGACGATGACGCCGAGCGCGATGAGCCAGCCCGTCGCGGCGCTCATCCGCCCTTCGATGGAGCCGCCCAGCCCGTCGGCCGCGGCGACGGCCGCGCCGGCCCAGTCGCTGTCGTGCAGGCGTGGTTCGATGTTCTTCTGCTCGATGGCGCTGATGTCCGAGAGCGAGACGGGACCGGCCTGGTCGGCGGACAGGTAATAGGCGCGGTCGGTCGCGGCGATCGCGAGCAGGTAGTCGTCCGGGCCGAGCCCGTTCTGCTCCGCGACGGTGTTGGCCCAGTCCTCGGGCGAGCTCGGGTTCGTGAAGCTGTCGACATACACGACGAACAGGTCATGCCCTGTGCGCTCGTACAGGTTCGCGGCGGCATCCTCGACGCTCGCCTCCTCGGCGGAGTCCAGCACGTCGGCTTCGTCGAGAACGTGGGAGGAGCCGAGCGGCATCGGGTCGACGGCGGCAGCGGCGAGCGGCGTCCCCAGCACGACGAAGGCGGCGGCGAGCGCGGCGAGTGGCAGTCGGGGAAGCTTCGGCATCCGGAATCCTTCTGTCGTGACAGCACGAGTCTATGGCGAGCGCCCCGGGGAGCGCACGGAATCTGTGTCGGTGTGTGACGGCGCGAATGGCGCCGCGCGTGCCGCTGCGGGAAACTGGAACGAGCGAGAGGAGGAACCCGTGACCGAACCGCACCGCCCGCTCACGCTCGCCGTCGTCGAAGTCACGAACGCCCGGCCGCACGCGCGATCGTATGACGCCTACACGCGCGGCATGATCACGCGAACGGTGAACGACGCCACCGCGCTCGGCTGGGACGCCATGCTCCTCTCCGCCGAGCAGCTCGGCACGGCCGCGCTGCTCGACGCGACCGAGCGGGCGGATGCGATAGCGATCATGGGCGGAGAGGACATCGCGCCGGAGTTCTACGGCGCCTCGGGCGGTTACGAGGGCGAGGGGCGTCATTATCGGGGAGCGGATGCCGCCGAGCTCGCGCTCGTGCGCCGGGCAGCGCTCAGCGGAACCCCGCTTCTCGGCATCTGCCGCGGTCACCAGATCATCAACGTCGCCTTCGGCGGCACCCTCCTGCAGCACGTGCAGGAGTCGGGGCACCGCATCACGGACCTGCCCGTCGAGTACGCGCTCGTGGAGCACCCCGTGCAGCTCGACCGGTCGAGCACCCTCGCGCTGCGTCTCGGCGAACACGTGACCGTGCAGTCCGGCCACCATCAGGTCGTCGACCGAGTCGGCCGCGGCCTGCGCGCCGTTGGCTGGTCGCCTGACGGCCACATCGAAGCCATCGAGCACGAGGTGCTGCCGATCACGGGCGTGCAGTGGCATCCCGAAGCTCCGCTCGCGGCGGAGGGCCAGCTCGAGCGGCTGCTCGACGGCCTCGAGCGTGAGGCTCTGCGCGGCGTTCTCGCCTGAGCGCGTGGCGCGCACGGCGCGCGGCGCCCGTCTGGTTAGGGTGACTGGGTGATGAACGACCGCTACGGAACCGATGTGCTCGCCGGCGACTGGAGGAACAAGGGCCGGCCGGTCGTGGCGAAGGTCGAGGCGGTGCGCGACCTCGTCGTCGAAGACGCGGGAAGCGGCTGGTGCGGCGCCGTCGTTCGGCTCGAGGGACAGATCGTCGAGCTCGAGGACTACTTCGGGAAGGTGCGCGCCTTCCCGCTCGGGCCGGGCTTCCTCGTCGAGGGCAAGCCCGTCGAGCTTGTGCGACCGCGCTCGCCGCAAGAGCAGTCTCGCGTGCGCACGGCCTCCGGCTCCTTCGCGTCCGGTCAGGAGCGCGCGCGAGTCGCGCGGCAGAGCCGCATCTACGTCGAGGGCCGGCATGACGCCGAGCTCGTGGAGAAGGTGTGGGGAGACGACTTGAGGGCCGAGGGCGTCGTCGTCGAATACCTCGGCGGCATCGACGACCTCGACACGATCATCCGTGACGCCGCTCCCACACGCGCCGCGCGCATCGGCGTGCTCGTCGACCACCTCGTTCCCGGTTCGAAAGAGAGCCGCATCGCCGAGCGCGTGCAGGCGTCGCCCCACGGGCAGAACGTGCTCATCGTCGGCCACCCGTTCATCGACATCTGGCAGGCCGTGCTCCCGGAGCGCCTCGGCATCTCGGCCTGGCCGAGCGTGCCGCGGAACATCGAGTGGAAGCGCGGGATCTGCCGGTCGTTCGGCTGGCCGAGCGACGACCAGGCCGACATCGCCCGCGCCTGGAAGCGCATCCTCTCGCGGGTGTCCCGTTACACGGATCTCGAACCGGAGCTGCTCGGTCGCGTCGAGCAGCTGATCGACTTCGTCACCGAGCCCGATTGAGATTCCAGAAAACTGTGGATAAGACGTGCACAAATCGTTATATTCCCGTATCCTCGGATGAGTTCGCGAGACCGTCGGCAGGTAACCCCCACCTGCCGAGCTGCCGCACGGAGCGGGTTCCCGATGTTTGTCGCTCCGCAGTTCACGGCGGTCCGTGTGGAGGAAACCTGGTGACTGACACGTTCGAGACGAGGCATGGCGCCTCCGACGACACTCCGAACGCACCCGCCACCCGCCGTTCGCTTCGAGCGGCACAGCCCAAGGGTCGGCGAGCGACGCGTTCAGACTCCCCGGCAGCACGCTCGGCCTCGGCTCCGAGCCAGCGCTCGTCGAAGCGCACGGTTCGCTCATGGGCGTCGACGGCAGTCGTCGGTCTCGTGGTTCCCGGCCTGTTCGCGACAATGGCGCTGCCCTCGTACGCGCAGCCGGAGGCGGCCGACGGGCAGAGCTCGTATGCCCTCGCGAGCGAATCAGCCCAGACTCTCGACGCGAGCGGCGTCGAACCCGCCATGAATCTCGTCCGCGACATCTACTCGGCGACGACGTCGGAGGAGCTCGCGAAGGCGAAGGCCGCCGCGAAGGCGAAGGCCGACGCCGCTGCCGCGGCGAAGCGGGCGCGCTCAAGTGCTGGCGTCACAAGCCGCAGCTACGCGCCCATCGCGGGTGCCGGTGAGGTCCGCTGGCCGCTTCCGTCCGGCGGCACCATCGGTGACGGCTTCATGTCGCGCGGCGGCGAGCACCACGGCACCGACATTCTCATCGCGGGCGGCACCCCCATCGGCGCTATCGCTGACGGCGTCGTCGTGGTCTCCCAGGAGAGCTACGGCGGCTACGGCGTCGGCGTCGTGATCGAGCACAAGATCGGCGGGAAGACGATTCGCTCGACGTACGGCCACATGACGTACGGTTCCCGGCAGGTCGCCGTCGGTCAGCACGTCTCAGCGGGACAGGTCATCGGCCTCGTGGGCAGCACGGGGCGTTCGACGGCCAACCACCTGCACATCGAGATCACCGTCAACGGTTCGCTCGTCGACCCGATCGCGTGGCTGCACGCGAACGGCGCCTGAACCGCGCTAACTGCCGATCGACGGCGTCGCCGGAACCTCCGGCCGCTTCTCCGCGCGCTCGTGCGGCACGGTGACCATGATCGCGATGATCGCGACGACGACCATGAAGAGGTTGAACAGCACGCCGACGGCGCCGCCGAATCTCAGCGCGACGTTCTCCTGATTGCCGATGAAGAGCCCCCACGACCGGATCAGGTCAGGGTTGACGGCCTGCGCGGCCACGTACAGGGCGGCCGAGATCGTGACGCCGATGGCGTTGCCGAGCGATGAGGCCATCTTGTAGATGCCCGCAGCGGCGCCGGCCTGATCATCGGGAACGTTCGCGAGAGCGGCATCCGTCGACGGAGTCGCGTAGAACCCGAGACCGATGCCGGCGATCGCGCTGCCCCAGATCATCGGCCGCTTCGGACCGAAGCGCTGAAGGAGCTTCTCTCCGACGCGGATCGTCGCGAGGATGGCGACAAGATAGCCGAGCGTCAGGAGACCGGACTGCAGCGATGACATGCCGGCCGCGATCTGCACGAGACCGAGCGACACGATGAGGGTCCCCGCGGCGCCGTTGAGCAGGAAATTCGACAGCGTCGCCCCGGAGAACGTCATGTTGCGGAAGATCGCGAGGTCGAGGAACGCGGTGCTGCGGGACGTCTCGAACCAGAAGAACACGAGCGTCGCGGCCGGCGATGACGACGAGGCCGATTCCCGGGAGCGAAAGCCAGCCGATGCGGGGCCCCTGCGAGATGTACACGTTTATCGCGATGAGAGCAATGATGAAGCTGATGAGCCCGCCTCAGTCGAAGCGGCCGTGTCTGCCGCTGCCGGCCGCCTTCGACTCCGGCGTCCCGCGCAGCAGAAACAGGGCGACGATCGAGAGCGCTATCGAGATCCAGAAGATGGAGCGCCAGCCGAGAACCGACGTCGCCATCAACCCGCCGAAGAGAGCGGTGAAGCCCGAGCCGCCCCAGGAGCCGATCGACCAGAACGAGCGCCCTCTGACGAGCGGCGCCATCGTAGTAGGTCTTCACGAGCGCCATCGTCGACGGCATGATGCACGCCGCCGAGAGGCCCTGCACGATGCGTCCGCCGAGCAGCGCACTGTCGGTGAGCACGCCGGCGTTCGAAGGGGTGAGCGCGATGAGCAGCGAGCCGAGGATGCTCAAGTAGATGCCGACGTACATGATCTTCACTCGGCCCATGCGGTCGGCGAGGCCGCCGGCGACGACGATGAAGATGCCGGAGAACAGGGACGTGATCGAGACGGCCAGGTTGCCGATCGTCCGCTCGACCCCGAGCGAGTCCTGAATGCCCGGTATCACGTTGAGCAGCGTTTGCGCGAAGAGCCAGAAGTTGATGACGGCGAGGACGATGCCGATCAGCCAGGGGTCGGTCGGCTTCCAGCCCGTCGCTGCTGCGGGCTCGCGTGCGCTCACTGTCAGTCCTGCTTCGCGAGATACGACAAGGCGGCGACGACGTGCGCCTGCACGCCCAGCGACAGAGTCGGTTCGATGACGGGAGCGAAGAGGGGGGAGTGGTTTCCCGGGATGTCCTGGGTCAGCGTGCCCTTCTCCTCCGCCGCGCGATACGCGTCCGCGTCGATGCCGCCCAAGAGCCAGTACGAGTAGGGTGTTCCGAACGCGTCGGGGATGCGCGAGAAGTCCTCTGACGCCGTCTGGCGGTCGGCCTTCCCGACGACGCCGGCGGGGAAATGCGTCTCGAACGCGTCGGTGACGTGCGACGTCACATTCGGGTCGTTGTCGGTCAGCGGATACTGGTCATAGAACTCGAAATCCGGTTCCTTGGGGGAGCCGGCGGCGCTGCACTCCCCACGGACGATGCGCTGGATGGCCGAGATGATGTGCTTGCGCAGGAGCTCATCGTAGGTCCGGATGTTCAGAAGGAGTTCCGCGCGATCGGGAATGATGTTCGACTTCGTCCCCGCAGTGGAGGCGCCGACGGTGAGGACCGCGAATTCTCCCGGCGCCGTCTCCCGGGAGACGATCGTCTGCAGTTTCAGCACGATCGACGCCGCGAGAACGACCGGGTCGACCGACAGCTGAGGCATGGAGCCGTGGGAGCCCTTGCCGAAAACCGTCACTTTTATGGAATCGCCCGCGGAGAGCACGGGCCCCGGCGTCGTCCAGATCGTTCCTGCGGGCAGGCTCATCACATGTTGAGCGAACACGGCGTCCGGCTTGGGCACCGCGTCGGTCAGGCCGTCGTCGATCATCGCCTGCGAGCCGGCAGCGACCTCCTCGGCAGGCTGGAACAGCGCGATGTGCGTTCCCGACCACTCGTCTCTGCCGTTCGCGAGGAGCGTCGCGGCGCCGAGCAGGGTGGCGATGTGGACGTCATGACCGCAGGCGTGCATGACGCCGTCGACCTCCGACGCGTAGTCGAGCCCGGTCTCCTCGGTGACCGGAAGAGCATCGATGTCGGCGCGGGAGAGGATCGTCGAGCCGTCGCCGTTCGCGAGCACGCCCACGACGCCCGTCCCGCCCAGTCGCTTGACCGTATAGCCGGTCTTCTTCAGATGCTTCGCGATCAGATCCGCGGTCCGATGCTCCTCAAGGCTCACCTCGGGGTGTCGGTGGAAGTCCTTGTAGGCTTCCGTGACCGTGACCATTTCCTTGTCGAGTCCGGTGAGGACTGCGTCGATGCGAGCGTTCATAGTGGGGATGGTAAGTCCGCCGGTCGGAGACGGGACAGGCCCTTGACCCGGGAGCGGATCGACGGGTTCACGCTCACCGGTGTTGGGCCTCGCGCAGATAGAACGCGACGGCGTTGTCCCAGAAGACCGCCGAAATCTGCTCGTCGGTCAGCGATTCTCGAACCAGGCACCAGTCGTCGTCTGCGAACGGACGCCTCGCCCGTGTCGATGGCAGGTCGGTGCCGATCATGAGCGCGCCGGGATCCACTTCGACGATCGCCCGGATGGCGGCACCGGCGTCGAGCGCGATTCGACCGAATCCGGTGGCCTTGACCTTGACGCCCCGCTCGACGAGTCGCAGCAGGTGCGGCAGTCCGTCTTCGTGCAGGCCGAGGTGGTCGATGCTCACGGCGGGCAGGGTGCAGATGAGATCGTGCAGTTCGGGGAGACTGCGCGCGTCGATGTAGAGCTCGGCATGCCAGCCGGCGAGGTCGTAGACGCGTCGGGCGAGCGTCTCGAGATCGGCGAGCGATGCCGAGCCGCCGCGCGCGACGTTGAATCTCACAGCACGCACCCCCGCAGCATCCAGCTCGAGGACTCGCTCGTCACTGGTCTCAGCGGGAATCTGCGTGACACCGACGTAGCGTGGACCCAGCGCGCGCAGCGCCGCGATGAGGCAGCCCTGATCGAAGGCTTGAAACGACCCGGAGACGACGGCGCCGCCCCTGATGTTCAGGCCGCTGATGCGCTCCCGATAGTCGTCGACGGTGAAGGGTGCGGGCAGAAAGCCGTCGTTCTCCACGAGCGGGAACGCCGGGTCGATGATGTGTAGGTGGGCGTCGAAGGCGCGTTGGGTCATCGTCGGCTCCGCTGCAGTGTGGTGCCCCCGACAGGAATCGAACCTGCGACCTTTGGTACCGGAAACCAGCGCTCTATCCCCTGAGCTACGGAGGCAAATGCACGCCGCCCAGCACTCAGCTCGGCGTGTACGGATCTAGGCTAGCATCTCGCGGTCGTGCTCTTGAACCGCGGCTGCGATGGGGACAAGTCCCCGCGCGCCGCCGAGGCGGCCGGTGTGAGGATGGAGGCATGCTCCGCACCGTGTCCGCACATCTGCAGTTCTCGCTCTCGGGGCAGAGCGATCTGCTGTTCCAGCTCGCCGTCGCCGCGGGAACTCCGATCCGAAGCGAGAGCTTCTCGTTCGCGAGCGACGGACGCGTCTACCTTCCCCGGGAGATCGTCGACCGGCACGGCACGCGGATCCTGAGATTCACGGGGGAGACCGGCGAGTACGACGTGCACTATTCAGCAGTCGTCGCCGGCGCCCGGCCCATCCCGCCCGTCGACGAGGTCGAACTCCTCGGCTACTTGCGGCCGAGCCGCTACGCCGAGTCCGACGCCCTCTACAGCCAAGCACGCTGGACGTTCGCCGGTTTGCAGGGCCACGCGCTCGTGAACGCGGTCGCTGACTGGACCCACGACGCACTCGAGTACGTTCCCGGATCAAGCCGCGGAACCGACAGCGCTCGCACGAGCCTCGAAACCGGCCGCGGGGTGTGCCGCGACTTCGCGCACGTCGTCGTGACAATGCTGCGTGCCTGCGACATGCCCGCGCGCGTCGCCGCCGTCTACGCTCCCGGCCTCGCGCCCATGGACTTCCACGCCGTCGCTGAAGCGTGGGTCGATGGCCGCTGGTGCGTCGTGGATGCGACGCGCCTGGCTCCCCGGCCATCGCTCGTTCGCATCGCCACGGGACGGGACGCTTCCGACGTCGCGTTCCTGACCCACCACCGCGGTCAGCTTCGCGTGCGCTCGATCGCCGTCGACGCGGTGAGCGATCGGCTGCCCACCGACGACCACACCATGCCGCTCGCGCTGGCGTGAGCTACGAGAGATTGCCGATCATGGCTTCCATGAGCGGTGCGACATCGCCCGGCTCGATGAAGTCCGCGGATTCCGCGACGATCCAGTAGCTGCCCGAGAACGCCTGCGCCGTTCCGATCCCGTTCGCGCGGTTGAAGTATCCCTCGACGCCATAGGTCGGCACGGACTTCGAGTTCGTCACCGCCTGGTTCGCGAGCTGCTCGAGCGTCGCCTTGTCGAGCTTCGCGACCGAGAAGTCGAGCGCGTTGCCGCTCGAGTTCTGCTGCGAGCGGCATGTGAGCCCCTTGAACGCCGCGACCTTCGCCGACAGCGCGCTCGCCTTCGGCGTGAACGGGCCGAGCAGGCTGACGTTCGAGTTGAAGTCGTACATCTGCTGCAGCGTGATCAGCTGATCGCACGCGAGACCCACGGGCTCGCCCGCGTTCGGATTCGTCGTGGGCTTCGTCGTCGGGTCCGTTGTCGGAGCAGTCGTCCCCGGCGTCTCCGTCGGCGCGGGAGATCCGGTCGCGGTCGGCTCGCCCGTCGCGGTGCTCGTCACGCCGGGGGAGGCGCTCGGCTCGTCCTCCACAGCGGGCGCGCAGCCCGCGAGGGCGATCCCCGTCGCGACGACAGCGACCAGTCCGAGGCTGCGAACGAGCGAAGATGACATACGGCTCCCTGGGTGTGCGGCGTTTCCTCGACATTAGCAACGGGACCGCGCCTCCTCGGACACATCCGCGCGCGCCGAGGACGCTTCGATCAAGTCGTTATGGGAGCGTGACGGTAGAATCGCTCTCCGTGACTCCAGCAGACCTCTCCCGCGTCCTCTTCGACATCCTCGGTCCCCTCGCCGAGCAGCGACGAGAAGGCAGCTCAGCTGAGATCTCCGAGTCCCAGGTCACGCTCGAGCGCCCCAAGAACCGCGAACACGGCGACTGGGCCTCCAACATCGCCATGAAGCTCGCGAAGCCCCTGGGCGCCAACCCGCGCGAGCTCGCGAGCCAGATCGCCGAGCAGCTGCAGAGCGTCGACGGCATCGCGTCCGTCGACGTCGCCGGTCCCGGATTCATCAATATCCGACTGGATGCCGCTGCCGCGGGGCAGCTCGCGAAGACCATCGTCGACGCGGGCGAGGCCTACGGCCGCAACGACTCCCTCGCCGGGGAAGTCATCAACCTCGAGTTCGTCTCGGCGAACCCGACGGGGCCGCTGCACATCGGGCACACCCGCTGGGCGGCGCTCGGCGACTCCATCAGGCGCGTTCTCGCGGCATCCGGCGCCGAGGTCGCGAGCGAGTTCTACATCAACGACGCCGGCAACCAGATGGACACGTTCGGCCGCTCGGTGCTCGCCGCGGCCAAGGGCGAGCCGACGCCGGAGGGCGGCTACCCGGGCGCGTACATCGCCGACCTCGCCGCCGCGGTGCTGGAGCGCGAGCCCAAGCTGCTCGAGCTGGCCGAGGACGACGCCGTGCACACGGCGCGCGAGATCGCCTACGAGCTGCAGCTGACCGAGATCAAGGAGTCGCTCGCGCGCTTCAACGTCGTTTTCGACGTGTGGTTCTCGGAGCGTCAGCTGCACGCTCCCGACGAGAACGGCCGAAGCGACATCGACGTCGCCGTCGAGCGCTTGCGCGAGCAGGGCCACGTCTTCGAGCAGGACGACGCGATCTGGGTGCGCACGACCGAGTTCGGCGACGACAAAGACCGCGTCATCCGTCGCGGCAACGGCGTCTACACCTACTTCGCCGCCGACGCCGCCTACTACCTCAACAAGGGCGACCGCGGCTTCACGCACAAGATCTACCTGCTCGGCGCCGACCACCACGGCTATGTTCACCGCCTCAAGGCGCTCGCCGGCGCCGCAGGCGATGACCCCGAACGCGACATCGAAGTGCTCATCGGACAGCTCGTGAGCATCAACGGCGCCCGCCTGTCGAAGCGCGCCGGCAACATCATCGAGCTGAACGACCTGCAGGCGTGGCTCGGAACCGACGCGCTGCGCTACTCGCTCGGCCGCTACCCGGCGGACTCGCCGCTCACGCTCGACCCCGAGCTGCTGCGCAAGCGCACGAACGACAACCCGGTGTTCTACGTGCAGTACGCGCACGCTCGCACGTGCTCCGTCTCCCGCAACGCCCGCGACGCCGGAGTCGACCGCGACGCCTTCGCCCCAGAGACCCTCACGCACGAGACCGAGGCGGCGCTTCTCGGCGCGCTGCAGGAGTTCCCGCGCATCGTCGCGCAGTCCGCCGAGCTGCGCGAGCCGCACCGTGTCGCTCGCTACCTCGAGGAGCTCGCCGGGCTCTACCACCGCTGGTACGACAACTGCCGCATCATCCCGAAGGGCGACGACCCGATCGAGGACGTGCACCGTACCCGCTTGTGGGTGAATGACGCGACCCGCCAGGTGATCGCGAACGGCCTCGGGCTGCTCGGCGTGTCGGCGCCCGAGAGAATGTGACGTGCTGCCCGAAGCCCAGGACGTGCCGAAGAGCCGAGGCGGGCGCCGTCTCGGCATCGGTCTGGGC
Source organism: Paramicrobacterium humi (assembly GCF_900105715.1). Taxonomy (NCBI): domain Bacteria; kingdom Bacillati; phylum Actinomycetota; class Actinomycetes; order Micrococcales; family Microbacteriaceae; genus Paramicrobacterium; species Paramicrobacterium humi. Next base: position 2,439,805 of record NZ_FNRY01000001.1, read on the forward strand.
GTCACGGTGCTCGTGCTCGCCGTCCTGGCCGGCGCCGCGTGGGTGGCGGACGGCATCTTCCGGGGCATGGCGGAAGACGCCGCAGCGTCCGCGATCGAGGCACAGCTGCCCGAGGGGGTGAGCGCCGACCTCCACGTGTCGATCGGGGGAGGCCTCTTCCTGCCCCAGCTGCTCGCGGGCAGCTTCGCGGAGGTCACGATCACTACCGACGACGCGAGCTACAAGAGCGTCGGCTTCGACGCGGTCGTGCGTGCCGAAGGAGTGCCGACGGACGTCAGCGGCACCGTGCGGCACGTCGACGCGCGCGTCACCCTCGACGAAGACGCCGTGAACGAACTGCTCGCGCTGCCGGGCACGGACCCGCATCTCAGCCTCGGCGAGAGCACCGTCACCTACGAGGACGCCACTCGCGTACTCGGCTTCGAGATCGGCTACACGGTCACCGCACGCGCGAGCGCCGAAGACTCGACGGTGACGCTCGCGCCCGAGCACGTGAAGGTGACGAGCCCGCTCGGCAGCCTCAACCTCGACGACGTCGTCGGCCGCGTGCTCGACAAGCCCGTCGCGGTGTGCGTCGCCGACCGGCTGCCCGCCGTCGTGGATCTCGACGGCATCGCCGTCGAGCCAGGATCGGCGACCCTCACGCTCACGGCCGCGAAGCTTCCGCTCGACGCCGCGGCGCTCGGCACTCCCGGCTCGTGCGACGCCGGCTGACGCTCTCGATGCGGCTTGCGGCGTGCGTTCTCGGTAGACTTCCTCCGACTGCCTCTTGCACCCCCGACGATCCCGCACGAATGGTCTTCCGTGACGCATAACCCGCTAGCTCCGCCGTGGCTGAACGAGCCCGATGACGCCAATGCGCTCGCCGGCGGACTGTGGTCGCGCACGGCGACGCGCACCGGAGACGGCGAGATGGCGGTCGGCGGCGTCGCGGCATCCGATCTCGCTCGAGACTTCGGCACGCCGCTGTACGTCATCGACGAGCATGACGCCCGGTCCCGCGCCGTGGAGGTGCGAGAGGCCCTGCAGTCGGCGTTCGCGCGCATCGGAACGCATGCTCACGTGTACTACGCCGGCAAGGCGTTTCTCTCCACGGAAATCGCCCGCTGGATGACCGAGGCCGGCTGCCGCATCGACGTGTGCTCGGGCGGCGAGCTCGCGGTCGTTCTCGCCGCGGGAGTGGATGCCGCAAACGTGGGCTTCCACGGAAACAACAAGTCCCTCGCCGAGATCGAGCGCGCCGTCGTCGCCGGCGTCGGCACGATAATCATCGACAGCCTGCAGGAGATCGAGCGCGTCGCCGACGCGGCAGCGCGCAACGGCCGTCGGCAGCGCGTGCGCCTTCGGGTCAACAGCGGTGTGCACGCGCACACTCACGAATTCCTCGCGACGGCGCACGAGGACCAGAAGTTCGGACTCACCCTCGAGCAGGCGCCCGACGCGGTGGCCCGCATCCGCGCGCACGGCGACCTCGAGTTCCTCGGCCTGCACGGACACATCGGCTCGCAGATCTTCGGCGAGGGCGGCTTCGCCGAGTCCGCGGCGCGCCTGCTCGGCGTTCACAAGGCGCTGCTCCGTGACGGACCCGTTCCCGAGCTGAACCTCGGCGGCGGATTCGGCATCGCCTACACGAGCGCCGACGACCCGACTCCGATCCGGCAGCTCGCCGATGCGATCGCGGACATCGTGCGCGACGAGTGCGCCCGGCTGGAGATTCCGCTGCCCGAGGTCGCGTTCGAGCCCGGGCGCACCATCATCGGCACCGCCGGCATGACGCTGTACGAAGTGGGCACGACGAAGCCTGTCGCTCTCGACGCCGACGGGCGGCCGCTCAGCCGGCTGTACGTGAGCGTCGACGGCGGCATGAGCGATAACGCCCGCCCCGCGCTGTACGGCGCCGACTACTCCGCCCGCATCGCGTCGCGCAC